>JBDSEV010000029.1:0-81253 GCA_039919885.1 Chitinophagaceae bacterium | reverse complement strand
GTCTATCGTTTTGTAGGAACGTTTTATGGTGCATTTGCACAAGACGTTCCTACGGAACGATACCAATCGTGCATTGTTTTTCTACCCATAAAATGTTCCGCTGGAACATGGTGTGGCGGGGTAACATTTCGCAATAGTCGGTCGGTAGCCGGCAACCGTTAACGTTCACCTCGGAAGGGTTTCTTTTGCTCCGTAGGAGCAATTTGTGGGTAGCATTGAATATTATCATGTCTATCGTTTTGTAGGAACGTTTTATGGTGCATTTGCACAAGACGTTCCTACGGAACGAAACCAATCGTGCATTGTTTTTCTACCCACAAAATGTTCCGCTGGAACATGTTGCGGCCCGTTAATGGCCTTTCTCTATTTAGTCTCCATCCCGACCATAAAATGTACCGCTGGAACACGTTTCGGTGGCGCAGGTTCCCGCGGTCGGTATCTTACTGCCATCACCGAACGCTCGCGTTGGAAGGGCTGCTTTTGCTCCGTAGGAGCAATTTGTGGGTAGAATAAAACATTATCATGCCTATCGTTCCGTAGGAACGTTTTATGCGGGTTCTCAAACGAAGTATTTAAGTTCAGCGCATACGTCTCATTCCGCTATTATGGATAGCGTCTTCTGCCCGGATATTTTGTAATAAGCATCGAGTTGCACCGGTAGTTCTTAATGTTGTAAACTATTTTATACGGTCTCTTTCAAATACTCCAGCAACTCTTTTAATTTGGTTTCGGTAATGCCAAGCGTGCTAATGTATTCCCAGGAAGTTGGTGCTTTATCAAATTCAATGCGTTTCCCGTTGAGGTGATTTCTTAAGCCATCCAGCAGCGTTTTAACCGCTTTCTCTTTGTCCCGCACTTTTTCTTTGATTGTCATGGTGGTTTCTTTGGAGTCGCTAATGTAAGCCTTAAGTTTTTAAGCAGGCCGGTATACGGATCGATCTCCCACATAAAAATTATCGGTGCGCCTTCGGTCAGCCGGCAGTCTAATTATTGCGGCAACGCATCTTTAAATAACAAGTTTAAGCCGGGGCGCAATAGGTTTTTTTGGGTGACTTTTTCAATGGAATGATTATCGTGGTCCGACTTTCCTTTTAGGTAATCCTTTCTATTTTTTTGCCCGCGCTGTTTTCAATCAAAAGTTTTAGCGAAAATGCAAACAGGTTTGTCTGCGTTTATTTCATGGGTTAGCTCAAGGCTATTATCGGTTGGACTGCAGAAATCTGATGGATACGGTTGCTTCGGCCCTGATGTAATTATTGTCATCATTCAGACCAATATTAAAAGTATAATGCAGCACATCAAATGTTTACAAATTCTCCAGCATCTCCACTACCTTCTCCTGTTTTAAAATGAGGTAGCCGATGCGGTCATTACTGATGCCTTCTTTCAACTGGTAGCTGAACAACAACTGATCTTCTTTAACTTCTGTTTCAAAATAGCGGAAAAGGATATTGGGATGAACTTCCAACTCCGTTGCAATTTCATATAAATGGGTGGAAAGAATAAATAATGAATTGGGAATTTTAATGAGTCCCCTGATAACCGCACCGGAGCATTTCATGGCATCCTGCACATTGGTACCTTTAAAAAGTTCATCAATCAGCACCAGCCATTTTTTTCCATTGTTTATTTTATTAAGGGTGTTTTTTATTCTTTGGACTTCGTTAAAGAAATAACTTTCGCCTTTTATAATATTGTCAACCACATTGATATTACTCAGAATGCCGTCGAACACACTAAGCTGCATGGACTCGGCGGGCACCCCCATCCCCAGGTGGGCAAGGTAGACCGCGGCACCGACGGATTTAATGAAAGTGCTTTTGCCCGCCATGTTGGCGCCGGTGAGAAATAAGAAATTGTGCTGCTGCTGCAAGCTTACGTCATAGTTTACGGGAGCCGGCAGCAATATATGGTACAGCTTTTTGGCATCCAGCTTGGCCCTGGGCGAATCTGTAAATACAGGAAAAGAAAAATTAAACTGTTGTACCGCTGTTGCCATAGAATACCATGCATCCAGCCGTCCAAAAATTTCAATCAATTCCAGCGACGCATTTTTAAAACGATTACGTATATAATTGCCAAAATAAATGGTTTGCAACGGTGTCAATACAACACCTTTCTGGGTTGCTGCCAGTGCCGACATCGCGTCGTTGCTGATCAGTGAAGCTGCTCGCCGGATATATTGCCGAAGCGTAGACGGGGTTTCGTCGTTGTCGAAAATAACCGCCAGTTCCTTAAATCCTCTCACAAAATCGGCAAAATGGCCAACGGTGTAACGTACCAGTGAATAATCTGGCGTGTGCAATAATTTATAACTGAGTGCATTTAAAAAATTAGGTGAATCGGGGATGGTATCAATGGGAGATTCGTAAAATTTCTCAATAACCATTACTGTTCCATTGCTGATGGATTGCGGCCATTTCATTTGCTGGGCAATAATGCATTGGAGTATTTGCTGTACCTCCGTAATCTTTTTTAGTTCTCCGAGCGGTTCGCTAAAAAAACGGGTCAGCCAGTGTTTACCACCGATGGTTTGTGTAAAATTTAATTTGTGGAATATAGACGATTCTTCCTCCTGGTGAAAGATCGACAGATCGTTAAAGGTAATATTGTCTATCTGCATTCTAAAAAAAGTAAAAAGTAAAAGGTAAAAAGGCAATAAGAAACGCGTCCCGGTAACATAATGCTGCTCCAATTTGCAGGAAGCAACGCCTGGAACCTAAACCTGTCTCCGGCGCTATGCGCCATAGCTAATACCTAATAAATAATCGCTGCTATTAACGATCAAAAGCCAGTCGCTCACCCATATTAGATTCATCCCACATCCCATTTCCATAAACCAGGTGACCATTCACAAACGTGTGGGTAACGGCTGAAGGAAAAACAAAGCCTTCCAGGGGGCTCCATCCGCATTTATATAAAATGTTTGCTTTGCTTACGGTGGTGGGTTGATCCAGGTTTACAATCACCAGGTCTGCCCAATAGCCTTCGCGTATATAGCCGCGTTCTGCTACCTGGAAGCAATCCGCCACTGCATGACTCATTTTTTCCACTACTTTTTCCAGCGAAATTTTGCCCTGTTTTACATAGTGCAGCATCAGCGATAAAGCGTGCTGCACCAGGGGCAGGCCGGCATGCGCTTTTTCGTACGGCTCGTTTTTTTCTTCCCAGGTATGGGGCGCATGGTCGGTAGCAATCACATCAAGCCGGTCGTCCAGGAGTGCCTCCCAAAGGGCATCACGGTTGTATGCGGCTTTAATGGCCGGGTTGCACTTAATCAGGTTTCCCTTAGCAGCGTAGTCATCTGCCGTAAAATGAAGATGGTGCACGCATACTTCCGCGGTTATGCGTTTGTCCTTTAATGGTATAAGATTGGTGAAAAGCTGTAGTTCTTTAGCCGTACTGATGTGTAAAATGTGTAGCCGGCTATTGTGTTTTTTGGCATACTGGATTGCATAAAAAGAACTTTCAAAACAGTTTTCCTCGTCACGGATAAGTGGGTGATCCGCCGCGGTCAGGACACCTTTGGCTGCTTTCAGCCGGTCGTAATTGGCTTTGATCATTTTTTCATTTTCACAGTGGGTGGCAATCAGCACTTCGCTTTCCGAAAAAAGTTTGTCGAGCGCCAGCGGGCTGTCTACCAGCAAGCCGCCGGTAGAAGAACCCATAAATATTTTGATGCCGCAGATACTGTTCTTTTTTTCATTTGTTCGCAGGGCTTCTTCTGTATTGTCGTTGCTGGTACCCATAAAAAATGAGTAATTGGCCAGCGATGTTTGGCGCGCAATCTCGTATTTCTGCTCCAGTAAATCCTGGGTAAAAGCAGGCGGTACGGTATTGGGCATCTCCATAAAAGAAGTTACGCCGCCAGCTACAGCGGCTTTGGATTCACTATAAATAGTTGCTTTGTAGGTAAGGCCTGGCTCCCGGAAATGTACCTGGTCGTCAATGGCGCCCGGCAAAAGATATTTGCCTTCTCCCTTGATTTCTATCACGGCTTCGCGGGTAACAATCCTCTCTGCTATCTTTTCAATTCGGCCGTTTTTGATAAATACATCCCGGCTCATTATCTTACCTTCGTTTACAACCGAAATATTCCTGATCAGGTATTTTTGAAACATATACAAGTATAGGCTTTATCCTCTAAAAAAACTATTGCATGCAATTTAAAAAAACCACGCTTAGCTGGCTTATTTTTATTATTCCCGCATGGTCACTGGCACAGTCTGTTAATCTTCCCCAGGGTGCCAAAGAAAACTGGTTATTGAACCGGATGGATATCAAACTCATGAATGATTCTTCTGTTGGCTTTTCCGCCACCAAGCCTTATTTGCGGAAAACAATGGTGGAGGGAATTGAACGGTATTACAGCACCGCATCACTCATAAAATCTGCGGGTGAAATTCCCGTTACTGATGATTCTACACAATATGAACGCGCTAAGCGGGCAGCTTTTTTTACGCCTACGGATGTATACAATATGCACGATGCGCTGATGAACAGCAGCGAGTGGGTAACCCTCGACATCAGCAGTTCATTTAAAAGTAAAAAACCGCTGCTGGGATCTTTATATGCAACGAAAGCTGATTTCTTCCAGGTGAACCAGAAAGACTTTTTCCTGGCCATTAACCCGGTTGTTCAGCAGGTGCAAGGAAGGGAAACGGGCGATAACAGCCAGCATATTTACCTGAACAGCAAAGGCGTTCGTTTCCGCGGACTGATTGCTAAAAAAATAGGGTTCGATTTCTACGCAACCGATAACCAGGAACGAACGCCGTCTTTTGTGCAGCAATGGGAAAAAAAGTTTAATGCGGTGCCTGGTGCAGGTTTTTACAAGACTTTTAAAACCACGGGTTATGATTATTTTGATGCCCGCGGCTCCATACATTTTAATGCTACCAAATACATCAATATACAGTTTGGATATGATCGAAATTTTATTGGCGATGGCTACCGCAGCTTGTTCCTCAGCGATTTTGCCGCCAGTAACCTGTTTCTCAAGCTGAACACACATATCTGGAAGATCAATTACCAGAATCTTTTCATGGAATTATCCAATGGCACCAGCGCGGGCGATAAATTGTTGCCAAAGAAATATGCCAGCATCCATCACCTCAGCCTGCAAGCTACCAGGTGGCTGAACATCGGTCTGTTTGAGTCTGTAATTTTTGGTCGCACCAATCACTACGAATTTGGTTACCTGAACCCTATTATATTTCTGCGTTCCGCAGAGCAGCAAAATGGAAGTCCCGATAATGCCAATGTAGGATTTAATTTTAAAGCCAATATTGCCCACACGGTTCAATTATACGGTCAGGTATTGCTGGATGAGTTTAAACTGAGCGAAGTAAAATCAGGCAATGGATGGTGGGGAAATAAACAGGCGATCCAGGCAGGGTTTAAATACATCGATGCTTTTAAATTAAAAAACTTTGATCTGCAGGGCGAGATAAATTATGTTCGGCCATTTACCTATTCACATTTTGATTCAGTAGCAAATTATAGTCATTACAACCAGCCACTTGCGCATCCGCTGGGTGCCAACTTTATCGAAGCAATTGGTATCATCCGCTACCAGCCTGCGCCAAAATGGAATGTCCAGGCGAAGCTGATTGTATTCCGGCAGGGATTGGATACAGCAAACAGCGATTACGGCAGTAATATTTTTATACTGAATGGTAACCGGGCAACGGATTATGGCTATACAACCGGTAACAAGGTGAAAGCTACCGGGGCAAATGCATCTTTGTGGGTTGGCTATGAAGTGTTGGAAAACTTATATATTGATGCCACCGTACTATATCGGAAATTAAGTGTACCCAGCGCAGCCGTGCTCGCACAAAAATCTACCTTGTTCAGTATTGGGTTGCGTTTAAATATGTTCAGGAGGGAGTACGACTATTAAACAAGGGCCGGGCGAATCGGCAAACTTATTTCGCAGCGGTAGTTTAGATGATACTAAAAAGGTGACCGCGGGAACGGTCGGCATTTCCTAAAAGAGGTCATGGTAGGTATTAGACTAATTGAATTTATTTTTATTGGTAACTGCTTTGGCCATGGCGAAAAACAATACTCCTTTTAAAAAGGAAATCGACAGTCGATGCAGTATATTATGTTTTAGCAACCAGGTCAAAAGAATGCAATTTGCAGGTTTTTAGCCACACAGCCATTTGCTGGTAATCTATAAATTCAGGAAATAACAGCAACTCTTGATGTATCACATTGAAAATTACAGATGGGTTAAAGGCCAGCAATTTTGATAGTATAAAATTAAGTTGTGGTAAAAAATCCGGCAACAAGCATTCAAATGATATACATGGCACCCCCTGGGAAAGACCTTCAATCACTTCTTTCTCATAGCCTTCAACATCTATTTTTATAAAATCCGGGAGTCCGTGTTTTTGTATCAGCGAATCAATGGTAATACACGCTACTTCAATTTTATTTTCTGGTAAAAAAGTAATTTTTTCATCCCATCGAGCCAGGTTGTCATTTTCGAGAATATTTTTCCAGGTTGGGTTTAATGTATTAAAAGCGGAGGCATTGTGATGAATAAACAAAGTTTCTGTTCCGGCATGATTTGATAAAGCAACATTATACAGGCAGATATTTTTTTGATTTCTAAATCGTATTGACAGGAGGCTGAAATTTTCCGGGTCTGGTTCACAACTGACTACTTTTTTGCTGAAGCTGGCAAATGCAGCAGTTTTATGCCCGTCATATGCACCAATATCAAAAATTAATTGGGGCGAGCTAAGAAATGATTTGTATAAAGCGACTTCTTTATTGTGTTGCTGAATTACCTCCGGTTTGAACAGGTACTGGTAAACCTTGAAAAATGCTGAGAATTTGACATGTGTATAAATATGGGAGTCGACTAACCATTTCCTAATAAATTTTTTCACAATACTTGTCTTTAAGAAAATTGCTGACAGCGAATGTAAAGTATTTAAAGGTCACCGGAAAC
The DNA here is from genome assembly GCA_039919885.1 of Chitinophagaceae bacterium. GTDB lineage: Bacteria > Bacteroidota > Bacteroidia > Chitinophagales > Chitinophagaceae > JACMLD01. The sequence goes on along the minus strand of JBDSEV010000029.1, from coordinate 74,286 downwards.
CGACAATTATTACGTGAAGTCAGACTGCAAACCCGTAAATTACAAACCTGTCTGATGGTAATTGTTTCATGCTGTTCCGCTCAACACCGGCAGCACCAACATCGTCCGCTTTAACCTTTTTGTAAAGGTCGCTGACATTCAAAATCAGTGCCGTAGGAAGATAAACCGGGGCCGGTACAAACATCCAGGAAAAGAATTAATCCACTTGGTAGCAGGGTGGACTGTTTTCATTTTATACCGGTGTTCAACTCCTCCGGAGTTGTATCTCTTGTTTGTTGATCCCCGGGTTGCAACCGGGTTACTTTTGTTAAAGCCATTCAGGCTTTTATTGTTAAAGCCCTTCACCCCTTTTCCGCCTACGCAATATTTTCCGTCATTGCTTAAATCGAAGTCTTGTTGCGGCCAACAAGTATGCTTCTGCCACGCCGCTGCAGGTTATATGTATCGCCGCGCACAAGCCTGCAGGGCTTGAGCAAAAGTAGCCGCAGGCGCAACCTGCGGTGCATTGCGCGGCAAAAGACAACCCTGCAGGGGTTGAATAAAATAAAGGTGAGTAGATTTTAACTGTAACCGTACCAGCTGTCCATCCAAGTTTGTAACAGCAACTATCCTTCAAAAATCAGTGAGAACACAATTTGACGCGATTGTATCTTATCGATTACACTGGAGAATTTGAGGTTGGCATCCCGACTGTGTACATTACTGATGCCATTGCTTACTTTTATTTCGGGGGAGAGCACAAAATAGCGCATATAGAAATTAAAACCGATGCCGGCTTCGATGCCAAAATCGGAGCCTTTGAGTTTTACAAGATCGTCTGCATTCTTTGCCCTAGCCTTGGATGACAAATCCGTTTCGAACTTAACACCACCCATCATATAGACGCGAAAATTCCTGATGCGGTCGCTTTTATATTTAACCTGGATGGGGATGCCCAGCAAAATGGATTCGATTGATTTTTTTGTAACGGCTGCTTCACCGCTTTGTGGATATTTTAGCTCGTAGGTGATTACTTTATTCGCAAAAAGTAATTGAGGGAAAACAACCCTTGCGTCCCAATGGCTGCCGATGCGAAACGTATGCATACCGCCAATACCAATGCCGCCGGTGTTCTCGGGATATACGGAAAGAACGGAATCATTTTGTAAAAACCGGGGATGCTGACTAATCTGGAAACGGCTGCTCACACCCATTACGACAATGCCGATATGATATGATTTCTCATCGTTATCGGGTAGGTTAAGCCCATCCCTGAGCTGCGCAAAAGCTGAAAATGACGAACACAGTAATAAAAGCACTGCTACAATGCCGGGCTGCTGTTTTTTGAACCGCAATAAATGGTACATATTCCTCCTGTAAGTTTTGTAAAATAAGTAGCAGTGTATCCAACATCATTCATTATGGTTATAAAATCATCTCCCTCGGGAAATTTTTGTACAGAGTCGTTCAAATACTGGTAAGCTTCGGCATTTTTAGCAATCAGCTTACCAATGCCGGGGGTTACAAAACGCATATACAAGTTGTAGAACCCTTTTACAACAGCTTGTTTTGGCTTCGAAAATTCCAGCACTACCAGTTTGCCGCCAGGCTTTAACACCCGCTTCATTTCGGCCAGCCCCTGCCGGAGATTTTCAAAGTTGCGCACTCCGAAAGCTACCGTTATGGCATCAAACGTATCAGTGGCAAAGTTTATTGCCTCGCTGTCCCCCTGGTAAAGTGCTATCTGCTTATTTAACAACAAGTTGGCTATCTTTTTCCTGCCCAATTGCAGCATCCCTTCTGAAATATCTATGCCAACAATTGTTTGCGGTTTCAGAAATTTATGGCTCATAATGGCCATGTCTGCGGTGCCGGTAGCCACGTCCAGGAGGATCTTCGGCTGTAGTGCCTGTAATTCCCGGATGGCCCTTTTGCGCCAGTAGATGTCAATACCGCCGCTCAGGAAGCGGTTCAGGAAGTCGTACCGGAAGGCTATCTGGTCAAACATGCCTGCTACCTGCTGTTTTTTGGATTGCGTCGAGTCTTTGAACGGCACAACGGTATCGTGTGGAAGCCTTTTATTCATGGGGGGGTAAAGATAAGTTGAAGAAAGCATTTAGTGTGGCCTATACAAGATTCAGACCCCAAAATACCGCGCGCCTGCCGGGAAGTACATTTTTGAGAGAAAGGAAGCTAAGTATTGGAGGGCGAGCGATGAACTGTTTACCTTCGCGCCATGGAAATTAATACTGCGGAATACGTTATCAGCAGCCCCGATTACACCATGTGCCCGCCTCCCGACAAAGCGGAGTATGCATTTATCGGGCGTAGCAACGTCGGCAAAAGTTCGGTCATTAATATGTTGTGTAATAACCAGAAACTGGCTAAAACTTCCGGCACACCTGGCAAGACGCAACTAATCAATCATTTTATCATCAACAAAAGCTGGTTCATCGTTGACTTACCCGGGTATGGTTTTGCGAAAGTTTCGATAAAAGATCGGCGGCGCTGGGAGCAAATGATTGAGAACTACCTGCGCAAAAGAGAAAACCTGGTGAATATATTTGTGCTGATCGACAGCCGGCACGGACCGCAAAAGCTGGACCTGGATTTTGTAAACCAATTGGGGGAGTGGCAGATACCGTTTGCGCTCATTTTTACCAAAGCAGATAAAGAAACACAGCGTGTGGTGGCTGCCAATGTAAAATCATTTTTAAACGCGATGCGTAAAGATTGGGAATTTCTACCGGCACATTTTGTAACGAGCGCCATCAAAAAACTGGGAAGGGATAAAATACTCAAGTTCATTCACGAAGCAAATGCACGGTTTAAGAAGGGACCGCCCGAGGCTTAACGCCAGGCATTAAAAATTCATAATAAAACCAACGGGCCAGGGGTTCAACTATTTAATTTTATGCAGATAGTGATACGGGTTGTGTTCAAACCCCAAGTGTACAACAATGAACCTTCAGCAATAAGCGTTTTTAGTTAACAATTTTATTGGCGCAACTGCTGCTGGCAAAAGCTTCCGGCTTGGCCTTGAACGCAAAGCCCATTCCCAATATATAGCCCATTGCTTCCTTAAGGGCATCATTGCTTTTAAAATGGGGATTGGTATTGATGTCTGCATGCACTTCCATATCTACATCATATTTTGTAAAAAGGTGGCAGAGTTCGTAAGCAATTTCAATGCTTTTGGCTACTTCTACCAGCATGCGTTCTTTGATACTGTACCTGTTCTTTGTTTTTTCATTGTGGATGAACATGAAACCGCCACGGCCTTCACGTAAAAAAACAATAACAGTCGCAAACTCGGTGTCGCTGCCTTTTACCTGGCTGTCGGTACCAATGCAAACTTTAAGATGATAACCTTTGTTGCTTTCTCTTTTGATGGTGTTTTCAACCGCCTGTTTGATGGGAAGATCAAGTGGATCACCATTAAATTTTCTCCAGATCATATTTAAATGGGTTTTCCGAATTTACGAAGAAACCATCTAAATAAAACAAGCCTCGCGGGTTATTGTTGCATTATTTTTTGGGTAAAGGATTGGCTGCCATTGCTGTAATTCAATACAAGCACCCCCTTAGCGCCCCGCACTGGCAGTTGGTTCATGCCGGGCAATAATCTTCCTTTGCCAATTAGTTGGCCGGTTACCGTCCATAACTGGTAGCTGAAATTACCGCTGCTCTTAAAACTAATGGCGCCGTTATTATTGATCACCTGCACTGCGGCAATGGGTACCCTGCTTTTCAAAGAAATAATGTTGGATGTATAACCGGTGTTATTGGTAGCGGTGATTGCTCTTAGCCGGTAGTAGACGGCCTCACCGCCCAAAACATGGTAGCTGTAGGAACGGGTACTGGCACTGAGCGCCGCCAACGCTGTAAAATGCTGCGCATCGGGTGCTGTTTCAAGGATCACCTGTTTAAGCAACTCATTTGTTTGCATTAACCAGGAAAGCTGGTGCTGGTTATTGGTTACGCTGCCGTTGAACCGGAAGTATTCTACGGCAACACAGTCGCAATGTTGCCGGTGATGGTGTACAATCCTACGCTGCCCACATCATCATGATAAATATTGCCCACACCATCTACCACCAGGTAATAAGTGCCGGCATTGAGGTTGGTATCAACACCGGCATTGAGAAGGGTGGAGGGGTTGTAACTGTTTATAGAATCATCGCCGTTCAGCAAGGTTACTTTTATATCTACATTGGCACCATCATCGCCGACTCCCACGTTATGCGGTACCACGTTCAGCTTAAGTGAAGTTGAATGGGGAATGATTATTTTAAAAACATCCACGTCTGCAGCGTTGTTGATTAAACCACTCAAGGTAAATGCACCGGCGAAAATATTAATGGTTGTGGCAAGGGAGTTATTATTTCCATGATCATCGGGTCTTAAGCCGAAACCATTCCTGGTACTGATGATGTCAAAATCATTTTGGAGGGTACTGCAGTTGATGGTGTTTGGACCGATATTCCAGGTGGTATGATTCTGGTAATAGCCTGCACCCATAATGGGCGCCCAGCCTATCTCGCCGGTTCCCCAGCCGGTGCTGTATTCGGCGGTTTTATGGCAAGCTGCATCATATACACTCTGGTGCTGTAAGCCAAGGGTGTGGCCAATTTCATGTGACACCGCCTCTGCCACCCATTTTGGCCGGTTACCCAGCAACGCTGAAAAAACCCATGCCGGGGTATTATCCCCCCAGGTAAAGGATCCTGCATAAGCAACACCGCCCGCAGCGCCATATCACTGTGAAGTAGGGGTAACGATGATGCGCATACGCTTATTTTTCGGCGCCAGCCAGTACTGGGTAGAGTCGGTAGTTATATTGAGGTTAAAAGGACGGAAGTCTTCTGCAACCCGGCTGAAAATTTCATTAATTACACCGGCATCATACCCGGCGGGGGCCGCGTTGATCGGGCCATCCATGTTCCACGCGGTTCCGGAGACATAATGCCCATCAAAATCGATAAACACGGTAGCGTTGGCAGCGGTAAAACTATTAAGCGTGGGCAATTGCGCGGTTGCGGGAAAAAACAGCAACAGCGCTGCTATCAGTAAAAAAAAGAAGGATGATTTCATTTCGGCTAGGCGGATAGGGTAGGGAATACTGTGGCATTTTATTCAACCATGGCAAGCAGTTGCTTTTGGCGAATAAAAGAATACTGGCCTTTTTCTTCCCAGAGCAATAATACATCGCCATGCTGCAGGCTCACCATTCTTCCGATATAGGAAAAGCTTCCGTCAGTCTCCGTTATGCGCGAGATATTTAGTAAAGCATTCTGGTAATTTGTACAACGGATATTCATGCTCAGCTGGTCTTCGGTAACGGCTACTTTGGCGATTACACTCCCTTCTATTTTTAACTGGGTGCCCAGGGAAACAATGATATTGCTGTTAACCGTAACTGAAAAAATGCTTTGGAGGGCAGAAACCGGTACGGTAATCTTTTCCGGTAATTGGTTGAACAGAAAAGTTTTTTCTACAGGGTGCTGGTTGAGGGGGGGAGCGGACTGGCCATCTGCAGTAAACGCCATCAGCATAATGGCTGCAGTACCCCATTGACAAAGGTATTTCATTGGATAATTTTTTTATCAGGATTTGGATAATCAGGAGGGTACGAACAACAATACGCTGCTTACAAAAACGGCAGTATAAGTTTAAAACGACGGGGATAAAAAAAAATTGCTTGTTCTGATATCAATATTGCCCGGTACTTAACAACACGAGTGTACATGCTTCCATCGGCTTTATATTGTTGGCTTGTGCAAGGTCATACAGTTCAGCATTTTCAGCACCGGGATTGAAAATGATGCGTTTTGGTTTAAGTGATAATATGTAGTTGTAGTATTCTTTTTGGTGATCTGCATTAAGGTAAAGCACCACGGTGTCGATACCGTCTGTCTCTTTTTTATCGGTAACTACTTCTACATCTCCGACCATAGCATTTCTTTTGCCGATGGCTAATACAGGGTAACCATTATTCCGTAATTTATTGATAGCAAGGTAGCTGTAGCGCGAAGGGTCGCCGGAGGCGCCTATAACAAGTGTTTTGTTTTTTTGCTCTTCCATAATGATAATATTATGCTGCGTGTATAACAAATCTAATGCTTGTTTTGTAAAGGCAGCATTAGATTGCATTCCCGGTGATATCGTATTGCTGCGCGGTTGTGCAGCAAGCCCCATTTTTTTCTGGCTGCACGTTGCTTTTTCGAACAAAATGGTAGCTACGCGGATCGGTGTTTTTTACAATCTCGGTCAGTGCACCAGGTAGCGCAGGGTATTTAAATAGGAAACCGCTCTGCAGCAACCTGGCCGGGGCTACCCAGCGACTCTTTAACAATAATTCTTTTTCTGTGCCAATTAGCCATGCCCCCAACGTGATTATCCAATTTGGTAAAGCGAGCGCAAACCTGGTAGCAGTTGTATTTCGCAACGTTTGCATAAAAAAAGCATTGGTTACGGCATTGGGTGATGCGCAATTGTAAATCCCTTCCATGGCACCGTGCTCGTGTACCCATTCAATAATGCGGCAGGTATCTTCAATGTGCAGCCAGCTATACATTTGCCGTCCATTGCCCTGCCGCCCACCCATGCCGAACTTCAGCAGGTTGAAATAAGGAACCATTACACCGCCATTGCCCAGGGTGATGGCCATTCGCAATATTATTTTGCGTGTAGCAGGCATGGGTAGCGCTTGCATAGTGGCTTCCCACTGTTTGCAAACCTCTACTGAAAAATCATCTTTTATTTCGCCGGTATATTCATCCTGTGGGTGATCCGTTGCATTGCGGTAAATGGTAGCAGAACCTGCGTTTACCCATAACCTGGGTGGAACAATACAATTGCGGATAGCCGCCCCGATTGCATTGGTGGCAAGCACGCGGCTTTCCATGATGGCTTTCTTGTTTTTTTCTGTATACTGGCAGTTGACAGATTTGCCGGCGAGGTTAATGACCATATCAGCAGCCTCCAATTCGCTTGTCCAGTGTTTTTCCAGGTGTTCACCATCCCACCGGCGATAGGTAATATTATAGCCCTGGGCAGGAAGCAATAACTTGTTTGAATAATTATTGTTGTGCCCATTTACAGATTGACGGCTAATAATAACAATTTGATTGTCTTTGCCAAAATACCGCGCCAGTGCTTGCCCAATAAAGCCGGTGCCACCCGCTATCACAATTTTTTTATTTTTCATAAATCGTATTTTTTATACTTTCAGAAAACAATGAAATTATTTATTAAAAAAAACCGGCGAAGAGGTGGATTACAAAAAATAAGACACGCTGCTCATTGAATTAAAATGTTTTTTACGCAACAGCATTTTTAGCGCCCAGCTTATTATCCAGCTTCCGCGCAGCGTTAAAGCGGAGCAGCGGACACAGCGAAGAACTTGGCGTGTATCTTTTGTGGTCTTTGCGTGAAACGTCCGCGCCCGGCAAGCCCCTGGAGCTGTATAAAACAAAACACTTTGAAAGTTTTTCCTAGTCTTATTTAAAGACTTTCATTAAACTTCCTACAAACCAATGCTCATCGGCTTTAATAACCACATCCAACATTTTGTCTGCCTGCTCGCCCAGGCGTTTAATGCCACTTACGGTATCAACAAATTGTTTTATGTGCTTGTCTTTCTTATCGCCTTCCACTTCCTTCAGCTGGTCAAGCAGTTTAAGCATCGGGTCGAGCTCGCGCTTTTTCCTTTCTTTAATGATGAGCCGCGACACTTTCCAGATATCCTTTTCTGCACTGAAAAACTCTTTCCGTTCTCCCGGTACAATTACCCTGTCTACCAATGCCCAGTCAATTAGCTCACGAATATTCATATTTACGTTGCCGCGACTGATATTAAGTTGCTCCATGATATCATCCTGCGTAAGCGGGTCGGCGCTCACCAGGAGCAAAGCATGTATTTGCGCCATGGTGCGGTTAATGCCCCAGTGGGTACCAAAAGCGCCCCAGGATGCAACGAATTGTAGTTTGGCGTCGGTTAATTTCATGTAATATGTTTTGCATTATAAAAGTAAACTGTATTTCTGAATTTTCAAAACTTATTGAAAATATTATTTGAAGCAGGTGCGTGGGTAGTTGTTCCTTATACCATTTCACTTTTGCCGGTGTTGGGAAGCAGGCAACAGCGCCGGAGCGGCTGAAAAGATGCGGAGGGGTTTCCTGTTCTACTGAATACGCTATCGACTGTAGGCAAGAGATCGAGGCATAATAATACTTGTTTGATAGTATCCATAGCAATTAATAAATCAGCCTGAATATATAATTGGCCTATTCAGGCGAACTTTGTTTTACGCCTTTGCGCAACTGTTGCTACAACCAGCTACCAGATAGGTTTTGGGCAGTTCAAGCGCTTGTCCGCCTTGCCATCTAACCCCTTGCCGGCGCGGAAAATAAGTGCGATGTAACCCCCGCCATTTTGCGTAGAAGTTTTTGAAAATAAATTGACGAGGTTGTGCAGGCCGAATAACAGTGGACCTGCTTTGAATGCGCCACCTACCCAAAATTGGTTTTGCGTATTGTATTGCAGGGGCAGGTAAAACCCAAACCGCTTTGTTTCCCAACGGGGCGTAATGGTGAGCAGGTTTATATCCTTTACCTGCTTATAAGATTTTTTTAGGGAAGACAACGGAATGTTAACCGTCAGGTCTGCATTTATATAGAAATTGCCGGTGAGGTAATGATCCACATTTAGAACCAGCCGCATGGGGTTTATAACGGTAAAAAGGCCACCCGCCTGGTTGATGTTTACAACCGTGGCAAGGCTGTCATTGAATTGCTGCAGCGAACCGATCGTGGAATCAAACTTATTGTCGAGCGTTGTACCTGTGATAGCTGTGTTTAAGCCATTAATAATCCGGCTTTGTGTACCATATTTATATCGATTGCCACCAATGTCCAGCAAGGCAACGCCTATCTTCCAATCGTAATCAAAATAATCGTCTTCATCATTAAAGCTGCTTGTGCCCTGTGGCTTGATTAGGTATTCCACACCCGCATCAATGGACGCCCCACCCTCTGTATAACTGATAAAATTATTAATGTTGGTTGAACTGCTGTTGGTGCTTTGCCACCGATCGTAATTAGAAGAATATCCAAAAGCTGCATCCGCAGCATTAACGGTGTACACCGGCAAATTATTAGCCGTTGTTCGGGAGAACGCGATATTGTTTATCTGCGCATAGCCGCCGGAAATACCGCGGCTCACCCGCAGGGTAATACCAGCATTCAGCCTGCCGGCTTCATTGTCTGAAATCGTACGTGCATAACTGATATATCCTTCCAGCCAACTGCTGCTTTGCAGTTTAGCGGCTACGTTGTTAATGTCCTGGTTAATCTTTAAAAAATCAGTGGCATTATCGAGTGTATCAATAAAATTGTAGGTGCTCGTTTTTAGATTGGTATAGCTCCTGATATTGGCGCCAAAAGCAATACTGCTTTTCCTGTTCAGCGCAATCCTGGCATTCAGGAGGTTGAGGTTAAAACTGATGTTTGCTTTTCGCTGATACTGCCCTTTGTCTACCCGGTACAACGAATTGGCCGGCGAGGACAGCAGTGAATAATCATGAATGCTGAATGCATTGGTACTGCTTTTTACCTGTGTGCCAAACAGGACAACATCCCATTTAAAAGGCGTGCCTGCGATGGACGCCGGGTTATTGTGCACCCCGAGTGCGCCCGCGTAGGAAGAACCATGGATGGCGTTATAATTCTGCGCGCCGGCGTACGGTGCAATCATCAATCCCAACAATGCTATAACAAACAACTGCTTCATCCGGTTATAATTAGTTTTCAAAAGGGCTCTCCATGGGTTTGGCGTATCAAATATGCTACAATTTTTGGAAAGCGTTTCAATATAGCAATAAAAACGTTGGTAAGCCAGGGCCTGCCAAACATGCGCTGGATAAACCTGCCCGTGCGCAGTCTTTTGGCAAACAAATTATGCCATTGCAGGCAGTAGTCAGCTTCCATTTGCTGCCTGGATATTTTTCCTTGTAAGAAATTGGTGATGGTAACAGCTGCTATTTTACTGGCATGCAGCGCCATACTCATGCCGTTGCCGCACAAAGGCGTTATCAGGCCGGCGGCATCTCCCACCATCAGCACATGATCTGCTACCTGTTTTTTTTGCGTAAATGCAACCTGCGCAATGGTAACCGGTTCTTCTCTCACAAAAACTGCGTTTGAAAATAGTTGTTTCAGCAGGGGGTTTTTATACAGAATATTTTGCTCCATGGCACGGATGCTATTGCCGGATCTTTTTAAGTTGCCCGCCGTAGTGAGGTAACAAAGGCATTGTGTGTTATTTTCTACCTGCGACATGCCGCAGTAGCCATCGGCAAAGTTATGGAGCACGATCAACTCAGCAGGCGTATCCAGCTTTACGTGGTATTTGACGCCGATAAAGTTATTGAGTTTACCGGGACGCTTCAATGCAAAGGGTCTTTTCCATTTTACATCCAGGTTGCTTCGCTTGCCAAAACTAGCGACCACGCATTTGGCTTTTACCTTTGCGGACGCCGCTTGCACCGTGAAAAAATGACCATCGAAAACAACGTCGCTTACTTTTTCATTTTCTTTTATGGTGGCGCCACAGTCTCTTGCTATTTGTGCAAGTTCCGCATCAATTTTATAGCGGCTGATGCCAAAACCACCCAATGGCAGGGCGTGCGTGAGGGTATTGCCGTTGGGGGCAGAAACGAGGAGCTGTTTAATTACGGGCAAATCCATATCGCTTAACGGATAACCAATGCTTTCAAGGAAATTCCAGCACTCAAAACTGATATATTCGCCACAAACACGATGAAAAGGGTATGCTTCTTTTTCCATCAGAATAACATGGTAATTTTCTTTGGCAAGTTGTATGGCGAGTGCAAGACCCGCCAGGCCACCGCCAATAATGGCTGCATCATACATCACTGCGTCCGGTGTTACGGTGTACGTTTCTCCAACTGTCTCGCTGGCCATCCTTTCCATGGTGGTATCAATTTTACGCATGCCGGCTGATTATCAGCCACCGGAACGCCCATTTCCATTCAATGCTATAATCAGCCGCTGCTGATTTTTCCAATAGATCTTTCCATTCTTCTTTTACCAACCCCCGTTGAACAGATAGGGGCGCATCATTTTTTACAAGATAAGATTTTGAAAAAATACCGGTTAGTATTTTTATAGCATGATATGCTAGTACATGGCGATGTAAATCATTGATAAAAAAACCAGTGCCGGCATGCGCATGCATCCAGTTAAGCATATCCAGCAATGCTTCTTCTGAAAAATGATGACAGAAAAGAGAAGAGAAAATGATATCAGGTTTATTACCGCCGAACGCTGCTTCCCTGTAATCAACTGTAATCAATTGTGTAATCGCTTCGGGTAATTTTTCATGTGCTACCCGAATGCAATCTTTATTGATATCGACGCCAATCAGCTGTACGGCAATTTGATTTTTGCGGCACCACTTATAAATCGCGTGGAGGTTGTCGCCCCCTCCGCAACCAATTTCGCAAACCGTAACCTGCTTTTTATTTTGTAGTAACCGCTTAAAACCCTGTATGGTAATTGCATGACCACCCAGCCGGGAATTGATAAAATCAAGCTCCAGCATATTTTGCCGGATGTCCGCAAACGGAATATCGTTGCCATCCAGCAATTCTTTTTGGTAAGAGCGGTTCAAGAATTTTTATGTTATTAATCGTTGAATGAAAACCGAAAAGGGTAATCGCAATACTGCAAACCGGCATCCTCCAATAATCATTGGTTACCGGATAAGCAAAAAGTCTCCATGGTAAGGCCTGGCCCAAATGCTGCACCGAAAATTTCTGCTTTTTCATTTTGCTGCTGCTGCAACAGTTGTTTTAACACAAAAAGTATGGTGGGGGAAGACATATTGCCGTACTGCCGCATGGTATCATAGCTGGCCTGCAATGCTGTTGGCGGTAACTGCATTGTTCTTGCAATCGTATCAATAATCCTTTTGCCCCCCGGGTGGATGCACCAGCCTGTAATGTCTTGTTTTGTCTTCTGCGCATGGTCCAATGCGCGGTTCACCAAAGATTCAAAATCTTCTTCAATCAGTTCAGGCACATAACCACTCAGGGTCATTAAAAAGCCAGTACCGGATAACTCCCATGCCATATCCTTTTTTCCTTTTGGTACAACTTCCGCATAGAAGCTGTCAATATGCAGCCCGTTTTTGTGATAACTATCATGGGTAATTAACATGGCAGCAGCACCGTCAGCAAACAACAAACCGGAGGCAATATTATCTGCGGTGGGTTCTTTCTGAAAATGAAGCGTGCAAAGCTCTGTACAAACAATCACTACTTTGGCACTGGTATCGTGCTTACAAATAGCATCCGCTATTTTCATGGCGTGGATGGCTGCATAACAGCCCATGAAATTAACTGAACTGCGATAAATGTTTTTTGGTAGGTCCATCAGCTCCATCACCTGCAGGTCGAGGCCGGGCGCGCTCATGCCCGTGCAGCTTACTGTTATCAAATGGGTAATTTCCTTCGACTGTATATGCCCGTCAATACATTTCCGGATGGCATCTACACTTAGCGGCGGTGCATACTTGTTAAACCAGGTCATCCTGGTCTCCAGTGTTGGAAAAGGTTCCAGGTTTTCTGACTGCGGATAGAATTTCCAGTCGTGTATCGTTTTGCTGTAATCGGCTACCACGGAATAGCGGGTATCAATCCCACTCTGGTGGTAAAGAAATTTTAGTTTACGCTTGTCCGTTTCATTCATGGCGTACACCTGCTGCATGAATTGCCTGATGTTTTCCTGCTGGTGTTTATGTGCAGGCACTGCGGTACCGATAGCTATTATTCTGCTCAATTACTTACTGTTTTCCAAATAACAAGAATTATAAAACCAGCGTTGGTACAAATAGATGCCAGCAAATTCATGCGCATCGTATTAGTAAAACTGGCTGCCGAAACATTCTTCCACACTTTTCGTGCCCATATAAAGAAATATACGAGAATGGGCAGCATGCAGGTTGCCAGTACAAAAAATTTATCCCAGTCAAGCGCCATAAAGAAATGGTAGGCCAGCACCATGAAAGCAAAGGCGTATACAATGCCCGTAAAAATGAAGGTGCCCCGGTAGCCCAGCCAACTGCTGATGCTTTTAACACCATCCCTGGCATCTGCCTCATGCTGGTACACCTGCGTAAGCGGGTAAAATCCGCCTATCAGTAAACTACTGGCCAGCATGCCGCTGACGGGCACATCAAAACTGAGTGGTTGATGGCAACCATAGTACACCAACCAGAATATAACCGCCCCCTGAAAAATGACTACGGTGATATAACCGGCAAATGGATATTTTTTCAACCTAATGCCGCGAAAACTATAGGCCCTGGAAGCAAGGATGTAGAGCAGGATACCCAAAGCAAAATATAAACTTACGATGCACCCGAGTGCCACGGCCGTAATGTCCATTAGCAGGCTTACAATATAAAGTTCCAGCGTAGGGACCATCGGTTTTTTAACGCCACCGATACTGGTTTCGTCCCGGTCCATATAACTATTATAACCATTGCTGGCGGGGTATACCAGGAGGTGCAGGATACAGAAAATAAGCAGGGCACGCCACCAGTTGGTATACACTACGCGGCTCAGCGCAAAAAGATAAACCGGCATCAGGAAAAAAGAGAAATGAAACCGCAGTAATTGGATGGTTGATTTCTGCATGTTTGTCAAGGTAACAATATTTTGGCTTTGCATCTATTATACTCGATCCTCAAAAAGGGTGAAACCCTGGCCGGCACTATTTATACTTTCTTATTGCACTAAAAAAATAGCGGTTTATTGTAGGATGGGTAAGCTATTTCCTGATAGTATCTTTTGAACTTGTCTTTTGGACGGTAAAACGGCTGGTGCAGGATACAAAAGCATTTATCGGCGATGCAGTTTTTAATCGGGCTTGTTATTGCTGACCATCCCCAAAATAAGATAGTCACACCAACTGGTGTGACTATCTTATTTTGTAAAAAAAGTATTTTTTATATCAGCATGCGTAAAGGCTCTTCCAGTAAGCTCTTCAAGGTAAGGAGGAAGGCTGCACCACTGGCGCCGTCTACCACACGGTGGTCACAACTCAGCGTCACCTTCATTACATTACCCGGCTTTACCTGCCCGTCTTTAACTACAGGAACCTGTTGAATGCCGCCAACCGCCAGGATACAGGCGTCGGGCGGGTTGATGATGGCCGTAAACTCGTCTACGCCAAACATACCCAGGTTAGAAATGGTAAAAGTGCTGCCTTCCCAGTCTGAAGGCTGTAATTTTTTATCTTTTGCTTTTTGTGCAAATTCTTTTACTTCTGTTCCGATCTGGCTCAGCGTTTTTGTATCTGCAAAACGCACCACCGGCACCAGCAATCCATCCGGTACGGCAACGGCCACACCAATATTAATATGGTGATTAATCCTTATTTTATCGCCCAGCCAGCTGCTGTTTATAGAAGGATGTTGTTTTAAAGCGATGGCACATGCTTTCAACACCATATCGTTGAACGAGATTTTTACCTTGCTTACATCATTGAGTTTAACGCGGCTTTCAACAGCCTTGTCCATATCAATGGCCATGGTTACATAAAAATGGGGTGCCGTAAATAAACTGCCTGCCAGGCTCTTTGCAATGGCTTTGCGCATCTGCGTAACCGGTACTTCATCAAAACTCACCTGGCCTCCAGGCAAATTGCTGCCTGCGGCTGCTTTTGCTGCTGGTTGTGCCGCTTCAGCTGGTTTATAATTATCGATATCTGATTTTGTTATTCTACCACTGTCACCGCTGCCTTGTACCTGGGCAATATTGATCCCTTTTTCTGCTGCCAGTTTTTTGGCTAATGGTGATGCTTTTACTCTGCCATTGCTGTTCTCTGCTGGTGGGGCCTCAACGGTTTCCTTCGCAGGCGAAGCGTTGGCAGTGCTGGCAGCACCGTTCGTGCTGGCGGGTTTATCTGCGGGCGCAGTTTCCGCGGCTGCAGTAGCGGGTGCACCACCTTTTGATGCGGCTACTATCTTGTCTACATCCACTTTTCCTTCTTCGCCAATGATGCACAAGAGCGCATTTACCGGAACTTTATCACCTTTCTGGGCACCAATGTAAAGGAGTTTGCCGTTTTTGTAACTTTCCAGTTCCATCGTGGCTTTATCTGTTTCCACATCGGCCAGCAGATCACCTTTTTTCACGGTGTCACCCACTTTTTTATGCCAGTCGGCAATCACCCCTTCTGTCATGGTATCGCTCAGGCGGGGCATCAATATTACTTCTTCAATTTTAGACAAATCCAATGCAGCTGCCGCGGGTGCAGCGGTTGCAGGCGCTTCTTTTTTCGCTTCTTCTTTTCGCGGTTCTTCTTTTTTGGGCGCGTCTGTTTTCTGTTCTGTTTTATCCGGCGCTGCGTCTTTTTTTGCGTCCGCCGCCGGTGCTGCACTGCCGCCAGTTTTTACAAGGCTGGTTACATCCTCACCCGGTGCGCCAATAATGGCCAGCAGGTCATTTACCTGTAGTTTACCGCCTTTATCGCTGCCAATATGCAGCAGGGTACCATCTTTATAACTTTCCAGTTCCATGGTAGCCTTATCGGTTTCCACTTCAGCCAGCAAATCGCCTTTCTTAACCGTATCGCCCACTTTTTTATGCCAGGCAGCAATTACGCCTTCTGTCATGGTATCACTTAAACGGGGCATAAGAATCACTTCAGCCATATATTCTTAAGATTTGAATGCCGAAATTAAGGCAAAATAGGCAATTGATAAGGTTGTGTTTTATTCATGTATTCCCGCGCGCCGCGGCTAATCTATTGCACCGGAACAGGTGGCGGACCCTCCGGCAGCATTGCTTTCCAGACTTCCTTGCCTTTACGCTGGTCAAACTCCTTTCGGATATCCAGCCGTAGCTTTTCGTTCTCAAATAAATCAACCATGGTTGCCGACAATGATTTTGCCGCAAACAGCATCCCTTTATGGCCAATTGACATGCCGCCGCAGGCAACTACCACCCATGAATGCCAGGGTGCCTGGTAGGGGGCGGTTGCTGCCATCAAGGTAATTTCTGGTACGATATAACTTACATCGCCCACATCAGTAGATCCATTATCGGGGTCAGCCCTGGTGGTTTCCAGTGGTTTAATGGCGCCGTTCATGCCTTTCTGTTCAGTTCCATAAGCGCCCATTACCTGGTTGGCAAAATCGGTTTCTTCTTTTGTATAAGTCACGGGGCCTACCAGCTCCATATTTGCCTGCAATGCACGCGCGCCGGTTTCATTTACCAGCAATTCATAATCTCCGCTGGTTATTTCCACGGAGCTTTCCACCCCTGCCATGATAGCGGCACCCTGCGCAATTTCGCGCATGCGTTTTTCTACTTCCGCCACGCCGCTGCGTTTGGAATCGCGCAACCAGATCCACACACTGGCGTCTGCCGGAACAACATTGGGTACATCGCCGGCCTTTTTAAATACATAATGCATGCGTACGCTGGAATGGACATGCTCCCGGAGGTAGTTGATACCGTGCGTAAAAAATTCTGCGCCATCCAGTGCACTTTTACCATTCCAGGGATCGGCAGCCGCGTGGGCACTTTTTCCTTTGAACGCTACTATATAACTCACCATCGCCTGCGAACTCTGCATATTGGCTTTGTTTTCAAAATCAGGATGCCAATCGAGGCAAATATCAAGATCATTAAACAAGCCGGCACGTGCCATGTAAATTTTGCCGCCAATATCTTCTTCAGCGGGCGTACCATAGAAGCGAACGGTGCCTTTTAATTTTCCGGAAGCAATCAATTCTTTTATGGCCAGTGCTGCACCCAGGCTGGCCGCACCAAACATATTATGGCCGCAACCATGGCCAGCCGCATTTTGTGTAAGTGCTGCCCTGGTCGGCTGCGCTTTTTGCGATAACCCGGGCAGTGCATCAAACTCACCCAATATGCCAATGATTGGTTTTCCCGAACCATACTCTGCAATAAAAGCACTCGGCATTTCGGCTACGCCACGCCGGGTGTTGAAACCATTTTTTTCTGCATAGTCAGCCAGTATTTTTGAAGATTGTGTTTCTTTAAGGGCGGTCTCTGCAAACTTCCAAACCGAATCGCTGAGGTTGATGAGTTCCTGCTGATGTTTTTCTACCGAAGCGAGTACCAATTTTTTATTGTCCGGCACTTTTGCTGATTTGTTCTGTGCGGACGTATTGTAGGAGAAAAAAGCTGACACCAGCAGCAGCAACGGAAATTGATTGCGCATGTTTGAAAGTATGTTTGGTAACAATGTACGAAACTCCGCCTGTTTTAAATCTGAAAAGTATTTGGGCACATTGCGGTGCCTGAGGCCGGATGGCTGCTGCCGATTACATTTCGAAATGCATGCGCAGCGCTACAATGTGCACCGGACCGCGGTCTTTATTGTATGCGGGATGCACAACAAACTGGTAATCTGGACTGATGGCGAGATGCAATTTTGCGATAAGGTGACTGTAAAAAAGTTCGATGATGTGTTCGGTGCCATAATTAAGATTGCCATCACCAATAATGAAACCATATCCCTTTAATTGTAAGTAAGCCCGGTGGTAACGGCCGATGCCATTGCCTGCATAGGCGAGTCCAACTTTATCGCCGGGCTTGTGCCACCCGGTTCCGTTTAATGATAAGCCAGTGGTAAGACTGCGATCTATTTCTGTAAACGCCCACGTTTCATTGTTGCCATCATTGCGACTATACCGGAGGAAGGCGCCAGCATTTGGCCGGTTGTATTCGGTATTCAGGTAGAAGCCTTTTTTATCGCGGCTGTACCGCCTGGTGCTGGTGATGTCTGGTGGGGTGAACAGCGGGATGCTGTTGTCTATTGCCTGCAAGTAATTGCCCATTTGGGCCTTGTTGTAAAATCCGCCCAGCCTCACAACAATATTACTTTGCTTGCCGGTTATAAATTTCTTTTCGCCTTCCAGCACGGTACCAAAGGCACCGCTGAGTTTGGTGTCCAGGGTCTGCCCGTTAGCAGTCTCAGGTACCTGCACCAAAGCAGTGCGTAAAGCCCATAGCGGTTTTTTTAATTCTATTACCAGGCCATTGGTATATCCACGGGTATTGGCCGGATAGTCCCATGCACCGGCGCTCATCAGGCTCCAGTTCATAAAATCAGTACGGGGATCATGGCTATACGTATTGTCGTCAAAAAAATCGGCCAGGCTAAATTTACCAGCACGAATAGACAAGTAAGATGCAGGTGCATTTTCACGCAGCTGGTTTTGATCATCTGCCAATGGTTCGGTGTTGCCAGACAAACTTATTTTCTGTTCAATGTAGGCCCGGGCGAGGTAAAGCTTTGGCGCGGCGCTTCCAATACGGAAAGTTTCTCCATTGGGAAAACCGGCTATTCCAGTAGCCTTGCTTAAGCCTTCACCACCTGCAATTTCGGGGTTAATATACAATGCCGCATTGTGCCAGAGCCGCCTGCCAATATAATAAGTATTCGTGAAGGAGGTTTTGATGCCCTCGGATGGCTGCAGGCTGTTGCTACCGGTATAGGGAGCACTAAAATTGAAATGGTACTGAGGAATTACTGTTGTCTGGATATGCAGGCTCCAGTTTTTTTGCATACTGGTATCTTTAATCAGTTGTGCCTGCGACTGTACAGTGACGAGTAAAAAAAATAGCAGCAGTTGTTTTATCATGGGTGAAATAATTACTGCGGCAAAAATAATTAACAGGTGCCTGATAACGATGCCGCAGCACGTAAATATTTGCAATACGGATGCGTAAATACCTGTGTTGACTAATAACGGCAACAAGCTTGGATTGAATGAGTGCGGGTCGAATTCCTGGCCCCAGGAACAGTGTTTTAACATGCAGGAAATTATTATTGCTTTTTTATGGATTCTCTTTTTAATAACATCTTATTGTAAAGCAATTTTTCCGGAAAAAGCAATGCTTCGTTACCAGGCAAAATTGAACAGCAGGTATAGCCAACCGCGATGGGGTTAAGCGTGTATTTGCTGCTGTGGAACCTGGCCGCCCAATCATTATCATTGAAATTTATTGTGCATGTGCATTGGTGTGTAGTCACCATGGGATAATCTATTATCTAACCAAAAAAATGTAATCATGGAAGCTATTAAAATACTTTCTGCCGACGTACTGGATATTATTTTTGATGCGCGCAACAAAGAATATGGCGCGTACGAGCTGAGGAAAAATTACCAGCGCAGGCTGGTAAAAGCGATGTTGATAACGTTGCTGCTGGTGGCCTTGATCTGTTTAACATACGTATTGCTGGGTTCAATGAAACCTGAAGCAGGTAAATTGATACTTGGACAAGAAGTAACGCTTGTTGTGGTGGACCCGCCTATAAAAGATAAGATAGTGGTACTGCCGCCGCTAAAATTAGCGCAACCGGAAAAAATAAAGATGCTGCAGTTTACTAGTCCACCAATTATAGCTAAGGTTGTTGACCAAAATGATATGCCACCAGAACAAATAGATATGGACAACACAAAAATTGGTCCTGTCAATGTAGAAGGAAAACAGGACGATGGTTTACAACCGCCGGTTGAAGCAGCAAAAGGGATTGTTGACGAACCTATAAGGCAGGACAATACAGAAATAATTTTCACAAGGGTAGAAATAGAGTCACAATACCCGGGTGGCGTAAGCGCATGGGCAGCCTTTCTAAACCGCAAGCTCGCATATCCGCAACAAGCAATTGATGATGGCGTGCAGGGGGCGGTAATTGTCCAATTTATTGTAGATACAACGGGCGCAGTTAGTAATATTGAAGCGATCAGCGGCCCGGACGAGCTACGTGCAGCCGCCACTGTGGCAATCAAACAAAGTGGCAGATGGTCGCCTGCTATTCAAAATGGAAGGAAAGTTAAGTCGTACAAGAAACAACCTATCACATTCAGGTTGCCGGAATAGCAGTGTTGATAGGATTTGCTTTATTACCTTTCGCCTCGTTGAACGGCAACAGGAAAAATGATGCTGCATGTTCCAGAAGGACTTTTTAAATTTTAATTGTGTTTCCTTTAAATAAAAAAACGCAGCTGCCTTGAGGCAACTGCGTTTTTTTATTTTACCTGTTGGCGGGAATGTTTTTTACCCGGTACGGGCTGATAGCATTGGCTGTTATCAAACAGGCCGGGAAATACCCGTTACTGCCCGATAGCACCCACTTTTCTGAGTATTTTCCGGTTGCTGCGGTGGTGCATAAATTTAAATACCAGTGAATAAATAGATGGTAAGATTAATAACGTAAGAATGGTTGCCGTAATCAGTCCGCCGATAACCACCACTGCCAGGGGTTTTTGTGTTTCACTGCCGATGCCGGTAGATACCGCTGCAGGCATCAAACCAATCATGGCCATCAGGGCCGTCATTACTACGGGCCGGACTCTCGATATCACTCCTTGTCTAACGGCATCGTCTAAGTGCATGCCCGCATCGAGGTTTTTCCGGAAGACCGAAATCAGGATCACACCATTCTGAATACATACGCCAAACAAGGCAATAAACCCAATGCCCGCAGAAATACTGAAATTAATACCGGTGATGTGTAAGGCAAGTATGCCGCCAATTAACGCAAAAGGCACATTGATGATGGTAAGAAATGCATCTTTTACATTGCCATACGTGATAAATAATATCAGGAAGATGGCCAGCAAACAAATGGGTACCACCCGGCCGAGGGTTTTGGTAGCCCGCTGCTGATTTTCAAATTCACCGTTCCAACTCATTTTATAGCCTGCCGGTAAATGCACGGCTGCGTTTACTTTTTGTTGTGCTTCTTCAATGGTGCTGCCCAGATCGCGTTCCCGCACGGAAAACTTCACCGCAATATGACGCATGTTATTGTCCCTGAAAATAAATGCGGGGCCGGTTAATGTCCTGATATCGGCAATTTCTTTCAATGGTACTTTGGCCCCGTCGCTGGTAGGTACCATCAGGTTTTCGATTGCTTCCGGTGTACCGCGGAATGCGGATTGGTAACGCACGCGCACATCAAATTTGCGTTCTCCCTCATAAAGTTGTGTGGGGGATTTTCCACCAATGGCCATTTCAATAACAGCATTTGCATCCGCAGTATTGACACCATAAAAAGCCATCTTCTGCTGGTCGAGTTCAATCCTGAATTCCGGCTGGCCCAGGTTCCTGAGTACACCCAAATCCTCAATACCACGCACGGTTTTCAACACATTCATTACGCTGTCCGCTTTATCATCCAGGGTTTGAAAATCCGGTCCGAATATTTTAACGGCCAGCGCTGCATTTACTCCTGCTACGGCTTCTTCTACATTGTCGCGGATGGGTTGCGAATAGTTAAAGGTAATACCAGGAAATTTTCTCAGTTGCGCGTCCATTTCGTCGATGAGTTGTTCGCCTGTAATTTTTCTTCCCCATTGTTTCTCGGGTTTAAGGTCTACCTGTATCTGAACATTAAAGAATCCCTTCGGATCGGTACCGTCATTCGTTCTGCCCACTTGCGAGAGCGTCTGCCGCACTTCCGGAAATTTTGACAGGATGTCTATCATTTTTCCTGAAATGGTATTGGCCTCCGACAGGGATACACTCATTGGCAATTCCGCTTCTACCCACAACGCGCCCTCATTCAAATCAGGCAAAAATTCCGTTCCTAAAAATTTGGCAGAAAAGAAACTGAGTAGCATGAAAATAACTGCAATGAGGATACTCTTTTTCTGGTTGCGGTAAACGAGGTTGAACAGCTTGCTTACACCTTTTTCAAAAAAGATAACCACCGGGTTGTGTTTCTCGCGCACATTCTTTCTTAATAAAATGCTTGACAACGCGGGTACCAGCGTGAGGGTAAATAAGAGCGCACCCAGCAATGCAAAACCCAGCGTATACGCCAGCGGCGAAAACATTTTTCCTTCTACTTTCTGGAAAGCGAAAATGGGGATCAGGCAGGTGATGATAATAAGCTTAGAAAAGAAAATGGATTTGCCCATTTCTGTTCCGGTATTTTTAAATAAGCCCAGCTTGGCCAGCTTATTGAATTTTTCCATGCCCACTTCTTTGGCCTTGTGATCCAACGCTACAAACAAACCCTCTACCATTACTACCGCGCCATCGATAATAATACCAAAATCGATTGCGCCCATGGAAAGTAAATTGGCACTCATTCCTTTTATGCGCATGCAGATAAATGCAAACAACAATGACAGTGGAATGATAATGCTTACGGTGAGGGTGGTCCGCCAGTCGGCCATAAACAACAATACAATTACGGTTACCAGTACGATGCCTTCAATAAGATTATGGATAACCGTTTCCTGTGCAAAATCCATCAGGTTGGTACGGTCGTAAAAGGTGTTGATCTTTACATCTTTTGGCAGGATGTTGTTGTTAAGCTCATCCACTTTAGCCCTAACCCTGTCCAGCACTTCGCTGGGATTTTCTCCTTTGCGCATTACAATAATTCCTTCCAGCACATCTTTTTGCTGGTCACGCGCCACCTGGCCTAAACGGGGCTTGCCCGATTCTACCACATTGCCAATATTTTTTACCAGCAGTGGTACGCCATTGGTTTTATTAATAATGATATTGTTGATGTCATCCACATCATTCAGTACCCCAATTCCCCTCACTACGTAACTTTGGCCATTGCGTTCAATTACGTCGCCTCCTACGTTTACATTGCTTTTTGAAATTGCATTGTAAACGTCCAGCGAAGTAAGGTTGTATTTAATCAGTAGTTCCGGGTTCACGCTAACTTCAAAAACCTTTTCTTCGCCCCCAAAACTATTTACGTCTGCAATGCCGGGTACACTTTTAAATTGCCGGTCCAGCACCCAGTTCTGAATGGTGGTAAGGTCACGAATCGACCTGGTTTTACTGCTGAGCGTGTAACGGAAAATTTCACCGGTTGGCCCGTACGGTGGTTGTACATCCGGTTTTACGCCATCGGGTAAATCAGCACCACTCAGCCGGGTAAATACCTGTTGCCGCGCAAAGGCATCGTCTACATCATCGTCAAAAATGATACGCATGTAACAAAGTCCGAATGCAGAAGTAGTGCGGAGATTTGATTTTTTCTGCACTGAGTTTAATACGGTTTCCAGCGGAATGGTAACAAACTTTTCCACTTCTTCCGCGCTGCGGCCCGGCCATTGCGCAATAATAATTATCTGTGTGTTGGTAACATCCGGGAAGGTTTCTATGGGCGTCTCCTTATAGCTCCATACGCCCAATACCACCAGCACACCTGTCAGAAAAAAAACGAAATACCGGTGCCGGAGCGAAAAATGTATGATGCCCTTGATAAACTTGTTCATAAAGATGGGTTAAGAGAATTTGTAAATAAACCAGTACGATGGCCTTGTTTCGTTTACAATTATTCTTCTTTCAGTGCATTAAAAAGTAAAACCTGGTTTGCCCCGATTAGCTGCTCGCCTTCTTTTATACCAGATGAAATAAAATCTCTGCCGCCAACGGATTTCAGTACGGTTATTTCCCGCAGTTCCAGGTTGCATTTATCGTGGTAGATGATAACAAAGGTTTTTCCATTATCGGTTACTACCCCGTCGGAAGGGATCATGACCATTTTTCTACCTTCTTTATTTTCAATAATAATATTTGCAAACATTTCGGGTTTCAGCCGCATGCCCGGGTTGGCGAGCCGCACCCTAATCTTCATCACCTTGGTTACAGGGTCCAGTATCTGGTTTACTTTATCTACCACACCCGTAAACAAAGAATCGGGGTAAGCCAGCGTGCTCACTTTGGCTTTGTAGCCTTCTTTTACTTTTGCGATGTCGGTTTCATACACGTTGGCCCATACCCATACATCGCTGATATCGCCGATGGTAAACAGGTTGTCGCTGTTGTCGCTCCTGATAAAACCACCCTTGTTTATTTTTTTCTCTACCACGTACCCGCTCATGGGGGCGGTGATAATATATACGCCATTGGCGGTTGTATGGCCCCCGCCGTTGATGGCAATCATTTCTTTCACTTTGTTGGATGCAGACAAGGATTTGTTGTAGTTTTCTTTTGCTTCCAGGAATTCTCTTTCGCTGGAGATGCCGTTTTTGTACAGCGATTCTGCATTGTCAAGTTGCTTTTTTGTAATGGCTACGTCGTTGCCGCTGGTAGACAGGTCGCTGTAGTTACCCGCTACGTCTGCACTCTTTATCACGGCCAGGGTCTGTCCTTTTACCACCTTATCACCAACGGAAACTTTTACGTCCAGTACCTGCCCACTGCTGAACGGAAATACCTTCACCACTTTATTGTCGTTAAAACTCACTTCACCCGAAAGTTTTAATTCGTCATCTATATTGGCAATGCCGGCGGTATCGAGGTGGATAATTTTAGCAAGGGAATCGGAGATACATACTTTTTCTTTTTTTTCAACTGTCTTTCCGGCGTCGCTGTTGTTACAGGAAAACAACCAGGCGCTGAGGATCAGTAATAAAATAGATTGCTTGGAGGTCTGCATGATTAATTTTTTTATGGTTCGGGTTATTTAAGGTTGATGATGGTTGTGCCGGTGCTGTAGTTTAATTCTTCTGCAGCATTCACCAGTGTGGACTGTTGTTGCAATTGTTTGGTGGCGGCGTCCTTGTACGCGTCAAAGAAGTCAATAAATTCCAGTAAACCGACCTGCCGTTCCTGGTAGCTTTGTACCATGTTTTTCATGAGCTGGTTGTATTTGCTCATAAAGTCAGGAGCGATAGATTGTTGCAGGCGTTGTATGCCGGTGAGTTTGTGGTAGGATGCTATTACATCCTGCTGCACGGCATTTTGTACCTGTTGCACTTGTATATTGGCCTGCAGGATGCTCACCTGTGCGGCCTTTATATTGCCTTTATTTTTATTGAGAATCGGTAAGGGAAGTGATATGCCGAGCCCCCAGAAATTATTTACATAGCCGTTCCGCTGGTCGTATTCAACGCCCATCGTTACGTCTGGTGTTACCAGTGCTTTCTGGTAACTCAGGTTATGGAGTTGCGACAATAAGTTGGTTTGTGCCAACTGTATATCCGGCCGGTTGGTTCTTGCAGAATCCAATAAAGCCATCAACGGGTAAGGAATGGTGATGGCGGCCGTGTCTTCCCTAAGCGGTATAAAAACGGTATCGCCATTAACTTGCAGCAGCACGGTGAATTCTTTTTCTGTATCTGCTATCTGTCGCAATACGTCTGCAGCTTCTGTCTGAAGACTATAGAGCAACGCCTTTACCCGGATATTATCTTTTTGGGAAATATTTCCCGCTTGTAGTTGCGCATCCATTCCGATGGCCAGTTTTTGAAGCGAGGCGATTTCACTGTTGTAAATAGCCAGCGTTTTAAACTGCAGGTTCAGCGTGGCGAAATCGTTGCGCAATACAAAACGCAGGTTACGCATGATGTCGTTGAATTGTTGCTGCGCGGTCAGCACGTCATCATTGGCCAGCTGGATAAGCTTATTTCTTTTGCCGGCAGTTTTAATTACCTGCTGCAGCTGCACATACACCTGCCCGAAATCTTTGTTGTGCCTGAAAAATTTGCCATCATAGATATTCTGGTCGGTGTTGAGTACCGGGTTGTCCCAGTATTTTGCCTGTTGCACCAGAGCCTTGCTGATGTCTACATTGTATTGCTGCGCCAGTAAAGAAAGGTTTTTCTGTAAAAAGACCTGTTCGGCTCCGGCAAGGGTGAGCCTTACGGAATCAGTGGTTTGTGCATGGGTAGTAAAAGAAGCTAGTAGAATAAAAAATACCACGCTTAAAAGACGGTGATACATAGTTCCTGTTTTTTGTTGGAGGTGCAAAGCTGCCACCGTCTTTGGTTAAGTGGTTATTAACGTTTGTTAAACAGCGGTTAAGCAGGCGCATTCCAGTATAGGGAAGCGCAAAATGTTGGTTATCCGGGTGCTGTAGGTGCGCACTAAAAAAGCGGGAATAACCCCGCTTTAACAAAATAAAGTTTTGACAGTGCTTATGCGGCAGACAACGAGGGAACGTTAAAACGAAACCCAACGCCATGAATGGTTTCAAGAATAATATCCGGGTCGGCTTTAAAGTGTTTACGCAGTTTGGTAATAAACACATCCATACTCCTGCCAAGGAAATAATCATCCTTGCCCCACACGTTTAATAACACCTCTTCGCGTTTCAGTACCTTGTTTGGATGCTGGCAAAGAAATTTCAGCAGGTCGGCTTCTTTTTGTGTCATGGAGGAACTACCCTGTTCAGAAACAATCTTAAGGTCTGTGTAAGAAAACTTCAACTTGCTTATCTGGAATTCCTGTACTTTTTCTGAATACATTTTTTTAGTACGGCGGAGAAACACTTCCATGCGCAGCAACAGCTCTGCCATATTGAAAGGTTTGGTAATATAATCATCGGCGCCAGACTGAAACCCTTTGATCTTGTCTTCTTCCATCGACTTTGCCGTAAGGAAGAGAATGGGTATTAAATCTGTCTGCTGCCGTATCTTTTTTGCTACCGCAAACCCGTCTTTATTTGGCATCATTACATCCAGCAGGCAAATATCAAACTCGTTTTTATTGAATCGGTCTATGGCGCTTTGTCCGTCGGCGCAATGAACCACTTCGTAACCATCTTCCTCCAGCGCGTCTTTGATGATGAACCCCAGGGACGCATCGTCTTCCGCCAGTAATACTTTTGCTTTAGTAGCCATAATCATTCTTTTTAGGTGCTACAAAATTGAAACATTTGTTGTACCAATTGGTGTTAACTGCTTGTTATTCACATTTACTGTCTTGGTAAAACTATCTTAAACTCGGTGCCAATACCCGGTATACTGTTTACAATTATTTTTCCTTTGTGGGCGTCAATTACTTTCTTTACAAAATTCAATCCCAGGCCAAAGCCCTTCACATTGTGTACGTTACCAGTGGGTACCCTGAAAAATTTTTTAAACAATTGCCGTAGGTGTTTTTTTTCAATGCCAATGCCATTGTCTTTTACTGAAATGCTGTAGTTCCCATTTTCGGTAGCCGTCGTTATGATCACGTAGGGCTCCTTTGAATATTTAATTGAATTCTCCACCAGGTTTACAATCACCATGGCAATATTGCTTTCGTCTGCATGGATGGTAGTATTGTGTGCTTCGGGCACAAATTCAATGCGTGTATTGGTTTGCTTTACCAACGGCTCCATATCCCTCAACACATCTTTGATGATATTGTTGGGAATAAATTCTTCCTTTTCCAGCAGCAGTTCATGCTGATCTGTCCTGGCTGTTTTCAGCAATCGTTCCACCTGGGTTTGCAGGTGTTCGGTCTGCTGCGCAATAATGGCACTGTATTTTTTAAGTCTTTCCGGCTGTTCTGTAATTGGCGGACTGCTTAGTACACCCGCTGCCAGTTTCATTACTGCAAGCGGTGTTTTGAACTCGTGGGTAAAGTTGTTGACAAAGTCCTTCTGCACCTCGTTCAAAAACTTTTGTTTGTAGAAATAGAACATGCTGGCGGCAAAACCGATTAGCACCAGCAGCAGCAGTACGCTGGTAACAATCCAAAAATTCAATTGGTGAATAATGTATTGCTGCCGGTGCGGGAAAAACAAGTGTAAATAAGGGTAATTTCTTGTGATAAGGGGTAAATCGATTGCGGTGTAGTTGGGGTGATTGAGCGGTTGCGCCAGCGTGGCAGCAGCAGTGGGCAGGTAGGCCTGGTAGAGGTACTCGCCTGCGCTGTCACTGTACAAGGCAACTTTGCAGTCTGTAAAAACATTAAAGTCTTCAAATTCCAGGGAAAGAAAATTGATCAGCGAATCTTTTTGCGGGATGCTGTCCAGTCGCACCAGGAAGGTATTTGGATTGGGATGCTCAATTAGTTTTTGTAACAGCGTGGAGGGATTGTCGTTGATGTGCATGTCTTCAAACACACCCCGCATGCTTTTTACTACATTGGTATTGAATTCTTTTTGCTCATAATAATACACCTGCCGGATCCAGTAAAGCTGTATCAGCAGGATTATACCCACCAGGAGGGTAAGCAACAATAGCATCCATTTTAAGGTAGCAGCGCGCATAGCGTGAAAAATTTATAAAGCACCAACAAATATGCGAACAAATGTTTTCCGCAGAACAAAACTGCTTGTTAAACGGCGGTTAAGTGTTAACACTGGTTAAACTGCGGTTAACGACCCTCCAAAATTTTACCGGGGGTAAATACTTACTCACCTTAGCAAAAGCAACTAAAAGTATAAAAATAGTAGTAATAGAGGGTTCTTTTTAGGGTTTATGCGCCGCTTTTCTAAGCGGCGCTCCCATTTTAAAGAAGGAAGGCTGCTGATGAATCAATATCCACGCAATACCATCTTTTTTTGCATACAAATGGTTGGATAAAACATTTGCGTTCGGTTAATGTGGTTACGCTTCAATCTCTTTTACATTGCCGGTTCGTTTGAGCACGCCCCAATGCTGCAGCTCACCTTTGAAGGCTTTTCGGTAAGATTTAAACAGCACATAGTACATCAGCCACCGGTACGCAAACCGCTGGGGTATCAGCCAGATAAGTTTGCTCAGCTTCTCTTTTTCATAACTAAAAGCCAGGATGGAAACAGCTGCGTCCACCACCATGAATGCGAAATAATAAAGTAAGATTTTTTCTCCGTTACCGCCCCATATACCAATTATCATAAAGATATCTGCAAGCGGCGCAATGGTGGGAATGATAAATTGAAAGATGAGTATATTGGGCAAAGCAATCCAGCCAAGCCATTTGTATTTCCAGTTAAACAGCGCATCCCGGTTTTTCCAGAATGTCTGCATCACACCAAAACTCCACCGGAACCGTTGTTTCAGAAACATCTTTACGGTTTCCGGCGCTTCCGTCATGGCAATGGCATTGTTATCGTTTTTGATCGTATACCCGCAACGCAGTATGCGCACCGTCAAATCGCAGTCTTCCGCCAGCGTGTCCGTGGTAAAACCGCCCGCTTCCTCCAGCGCTTTTTTGCGGAAAGCTCCAATGGCACCGGGTACTACCGTAACAGCGTTAACAGCAGCAAAAGCCTTTCGGTCAAAATTCTGGCTGGTAATATATTCTATTGCCTGCCAGCGCGTAATGGCATTTACTTCGTTCCCCACTTTTACATTACCTGCTACCGCGCCGGTTTTATTTTTGCCTGTTACTGATTGCTCATCAAAATGGCGCATCAGGAGGGCAACAGCATTGGGCAACAGTTTTGTATCGGCATCAATACATACTACGTAATCGGCTGCCGACTGCAGTATGCCGTAATTGAGGGCGGAGGCTTTACCGCCGTTCGGTTTGGTAAAGATCCGCATGGCAGGGTTGCCTTTAAATGCCGCACTTACTTTTTCAAACGTACTGTCTTTACTGCCATCATCTATAAAAATGATTTCAAAATTGGAATAGTCTGTTTTTAATAAATTATTGAGCGAACCAACGGCATTTACTTCCTCGTTGAATGCCGGCACAATAATGCTCACCAGCGGTGCGGCAGTGTTACCCGATGCCCACGAAGGAATTATATTTTCTTTTTTTTCCTTATTGTGCTGGATGGCCGCCAATATAGCCATGATAAAAATTCTAACCAGCGACAGTACAATAAATACAATAAACAGGGAGGAAAGCAGGTGTCCGCCCCAGTAACCGAATTCTGCTAAAAAATAGTTGAACTGGATAAGGTAGTAGCCGTTTCCTTTTGGCACCGGCGGCATCAGGTCATCTCGTTTTTTGTGCAATAAGTCGGCAATGGTGGTGAACTGGTAGCCGTTGTCTTTAAAATATTTAATGATTCTTGGAAGTGCGGTAACGGTCTCTTTCCTGGTATCGCCACCGGCATCATGCAATAATATAATACCGCCGTTGATATCATTTGCATCCAGTTGTTTTTTTATTTTGATAACCCTTGCCACGATGGTGTCTGCACTTACACCCGGCTGCCAGTCTTCCGGATCAATCGATTCACCGATGTCTAAATAATTTTTTTTGCGGGCCAGTGCTACTGGTATCAGTTCATCTACGGTGCCGGGTTCAAAATCTGCATTGAAAGGCGCCCTGAATAAAATAGTGGAATGACCAGTGATAGCTTCAATGAGAATGCGTGTAGTTTCCATTTCAATATTGGCTCTCTTAATACTCACTGCCGCAATATTGGGATGGGTAAATGTGTGGTTGCCGATTTCATAGCCTTCCTGGTAAATTCTTTTTACTAACGGAATATTGTTTTCTGCGTTGATGCCCACGAGGAAAAAAGATGCGGGCACATGTTCTTTTGCCAGGATATCCAATATCTGCGGCGTATACGTGGGGTCAGGCCCATCATCAAAAGAAAGCACCACCTGCTTACCTTTGGGCTGCCCATATTTTCTAATGACGTAAGACGAAGGCAGGCTGTCGTAATTTTCTTCGCTGATGAGCATTTCTGCGCTGTCTACCTGCGGTCTTATCAGTCCTGTTTTTGGTAGTCCTACAATATCCAGTATTTCACCATAGCCAATGTAGTCGGGCTCGCTGATAGGATCTACTTTAGCAAACTCATTGAAATCAAATTGCGCAAGTGCCTCCTTGCTCATGTCTTTATTGTAAAAATGCCAAAGGCGACTATCTTCCGTTCCCAGCCGCCAAAGTGCCACGCCGCTTAAGCCAGACTCGGTGGCAAATCTTAGCGTATTGAAATTGGTGGCTGCGTCGGTGAAAAAAACATGGTGCACAATATCTTCGTCATCATAATAATTATAAAACAGGTTGTAGTTGTCATTGTCAAAATCAATTTTGCCATCACTTTCGCGCGCGGTGGTCAACGCTGCCTGGAAGGAAACCGTGGACACCGTATCGCGGTCGGTTCCATGTATCCAGTCGTACCCATACGCAGCCATGCAAAGGATAATTTTTTCGGGTGGAATATTTTTGGCGGCCTGTTCCACGGCGGCTTCAATCCATTTTTGCGCGCTGATGGGGCCCGGGCCGGTAGCATCATTGAACTGGTCGTAGGCCATTAAAAAGATATAGTCGTTGTACTTGGCCAGCTCCGGAAAATTATAATCGTCGTTGAATGGAATTACGTCCTGGGTAACAACAAACCCTTTCTCATGCAACTTTTCGTAGAGTTCTTTTTGAAATGCAATCAGGGGTTCATCCGAGGCTTCATCCAGTTCCTCAAAATCTACATTAACACCATAAAAATTATTGGTGGTTAAAACTTTTAATACGTCATTGATGAGCCGTTCTTTCTTAACGGGGTTATTAAGAATGCGTTTTACAATGTCGCCCCGAAATATTTTATTCACGTTGTTGGAAAGAATTGGCATCACTTTTACACCGGATTCTTTCATAACGGCCAGGCCGCGGGCGTCTATGCTGCTGGTAAGCGTGTCCGCAACAGGATCAATAAATAACCATTCAGGGATGACAAGATTGATCTTTGCTATGTTGCTCTTCAGCGAATAAAAAGATTGCGGGTTCCAGGTTACGTAAAATGCTGCCCTTATGCCACAGGGAAAATCGCTGAATGGTCGCCCTTTTGCTGTAGCCTCACTGATAAAAGGATTGTTTTGCGTCCCGGTCGGGCGATTGGCTTGCTGGTAAAAATTCCGCTTGCGGTCATACTTGGCTGTGATGTATTGCCTGAATCCTGCATAGTCTTTTGTCAGCTTGTTCTTATCCGCAAATGGCTGGTCAGGCCGCAGTATTTTTTTAAGTGATTCGTTCAGTTGTGGCACGTCGGGCTTACTGTCTTTCCACAATGAAATAATTAAGACTGTAATACCCAGCAAAAAAACAAATGCTATTACCCGGCCGCCCCATTTAAAACGCTGCCATCTTGTGGGGTTGGCAGTTTGAAATACCTGCTGTGTTGGCGTATCCATGTATGTTGTGTAATCCTTTTATGCAAACCAAGCGCTGCGCGATGAATAGGAGCAGTTGTCATTAAATGATGGAATCAGTTTCAGACATCAGTAATCCAGGTCCAGGCGCAGCCTGTCTTTTAGTTCTTTTACCAGCGGGTATGCTGCCACAATGCGCTGGTATTGTTCTTTTGTATTAAGCGGAATTTCTACTTTATGCGACAAGTCTATTTTTTCTTCTATAATGATAAAAAAAGTAAGCAACCTGTTATTAAACTGGAGCTGGAGGTATTCAGATAATTTCACCCGTTCGGACTCTATAAATTTTAACTGCAGGTTGTTGGGCGTTACAATTTCAAAAGCGCTTTCATCCCTGATACGCAATACCGCCAGGTCAAAACTTTGCCCTGCCGGGTTTTTAGATTCTTTTAAATATGCCGTAAACTCATTCCACGCCTGTTGCAGCGTCTCGCTGGTCAATGGTTTTGTAGCGGTAACGGCCCCTGTGGTACCATTGCTGTACTGGCTGCGTATTTTACTCAAGGCACCCAGTTTACCGGTTGACGGCGGTGGTTTTGCCCGTTCGTTTTTTGTTGCCGGGTCGGGTAACGGTTTCGCTGCTACAACAGGTGTTGCGGCAGCTGTTTCAATAATAAGTTTTGCGGTAGGTATGGCTGTCGGCTGCGTGGCCGGTAAGGCAGCGGCTGTTTCTTTTACTGCAATGTAATCCAGCCTTCTGAAGGCGACGGGCCTCGCGGCATCAACCAGTTTTTTTTTACTTATTGCTTCACCATTGGCAGTAAGTTCAAGCGCCTGCTGCAGGTAAGAAAGTTTGATAAGCGCCAGTTCTACGTGCAGCCTTTTATTGCGCGCGGATTTATAATGTATACCGGTTTCATTTAAAACATTCATTGCGCTGATGATATATGGGATACTGGTTTTTTTTGCAGCTTCAATATAACGGTCTTTGAAACTGTCAACTACTTCCAGCAGGCCGGCTACCCGGGCGTCTTTACATACCAGCAGGTTACGCAAAAATTCAGAAAAGCCTTCCACCACCAGGTCGCCTTCAAACCCCTTGCTGTTAATGTCATCAAACAAGAGCATGGCACCTGCCAGGTCTTGCTGCTGCATGCAGTCGAGCAATTTAAAATAATAATCGGCATCCAGTATATTCAGGTGTTCTAACGTGTTGGCATAGGTCACTTCGCCGTTGGTAAAACTCACTATTTTATCCAGGATACTCAACGCATCGCGCATGCAGCCTTCGCTTTTTTGTGCAATCAGGTGCAGGCCCGCTTTCTCTGCTTTTATTTCTTCCTTGTCAATTATTTCCTGCAGGTGTGCTACGGTATCGTTGGGGGTGATGCGTTTGAAATCGAAGATCTGGCAACGGCTTAAAATGGTGGGCAGTATTTTATGCTTTTCAGTAGTGGCCAGTATAAAAATGGCATACGGAGGTGGTTCTTCCAATGTCTTCAAAAATGCATTGAAGGCGGAGGAACTGAGCATGTGTACCTCATCAATGATGTATACTTTGTATTTACCGGCCTGGGGTGCAAACCGTACCTGGTCAACCAGCGCGCGGATATCGTCTACGGAATTATTACTGGCGGCATCCAGTTCATGAATATTCAGGGAGGTACCCTGGTCAAAAGATTCACAGGAGTGGCACTTATTGCAGGCTTCTCCGTACTTTGTTATGTGCTCGCAATTAATGGTTTTTGCCAGTATCCGTGCACAGGTTGTTTTACCAACGCCGCGCGGACCGCAAAATAAAAATGCGTGCGCCAGCTGGCTGTTTTTTATCGCGTTTTTTAAGGTGGTGGTAATATGCGCCTGTCCCACTACCGTAGAAAAATTCTGCGGCCTGTATTTTCTTGCTGAAACAATAAATCTATCCATACCTGCGGCAAAGTTAAGCGAAAAAAAGGGGGTTACCCGGTCAGGCAAAGTAGGGCAAAGAATGATTATCGGAAAAACTTTTTATACACCGGTTCAAAGGGAACCGTGGTTTTTATCGATTCTGCTCATCAGCGGGGGCTGCAACCAGGGCGCTTGCCGACAGCCATCACAATACCAGCATTGATTCATTGGGCATCATCGTTGCGTCGCAATCCGTTCATCGGCATCTCAATGAGGATCTGTAGGTTTCCGGTCAATTATCTTGCGTAACACCAGTACTGCCTCCAATACGGCATTTTAATAGATACACCAGAAAAAAAGCCATTTTGCAAATGCGTTATCCTTGCGGCATTTACCCATAACAGCTCCTCCTAAAACCGTTACTGCTGGGTCACTGTGGCGGTTGCACATCCATCCTTTGGTGTCGCCAGCACTACAGCCCGTGGTTAATTTCAATATTAGAGGGTAAACCCAGTATTGAATGTTGGGCTAGTCCATTTAGTACATTCATCCGCCTGTATAACAACGCGCGCTGCGCATCAGTCCAGCACCGGGTGCCTTTTAAATTCTTTATTTCTGTCAAACAAATACCGGTAAGTAGTTAACATTCTGCTGCGGAAGGTTTCTCCTAGGCTGGATGCCACATTGATCATCTTAGGATTGAATTCGCCAATCCATTGCATTTCATATTCTGTGTATGACGTAGTGGGCTGTACTATTTTGGCGGCTTCTACAATCATAAACGCATCCACGCCCGTTCCCTGGAACGCGGGCACAATGCCGTAAACAATGCCAGTAAACTTCTTATTTTGTACGGTTTTTTGCAACCACAAAAAATACAGTTTCTGCAGCAGGCCAAACTTTCCATGGAGGTGCTTAAAAAGTTGGTTCAGGTCCGGCAGGTTTACAAACATACATACCGGTTCCTCTTTGAAATAACCAAACCAAATCACCTTTTCATCCATGACCGGTTTCATTTTTTTAAACATCATTAATACCTGGTCTTTTTTTAATTCTTTTAGTCCGCCGTGCCCCGCCCACGCCTTGTTATAAACAGTGGCAAAGTCGGCCGCAAATTTCTCCAGTTGGTTTTTTTTGATATGGATGCTGGAATAATCGGGATTGTTGGCAAACAATGCATGGCGCTCATACATTTTCGGATGCAGCTTTTTTTTGGCGTCAAGCCCAAAACAGATCTGGTTAAAGAAATTTTTGAATCCATAGTCTTCAAAAAGCTGCTGGTAATAAGGGTAGTTGTAATTCATGCAATACATCGGTTCCTGGAAACCTTCCACCACCAGGCCCCACCAGCGGTCACGTTCACCAAAATTAATGGGACCGTCCATCGCCTCCATGCCTTGTTCTGTCAGCCATTGCCGGGCAGCATCAAACAGTATACCAGCCGCCTGGTGATCATTGATACAGTCGAAAAAACCAATTCCACCCACCGGTACATCATCCCCTTTGTTCTTGTATTTTTTATTGGTAAATGCAGCAATACGGCCCACCAACCGTCCTTCGTCGTCCTTTAAAATCCAGCGTATGCACTTTCCATGACGGAAGGTTTTATTTTTTTTTTCATCAAATACTTCTTCCACATCTTTATCCAGCGGGCGTATATAGTTGATGTTGGCTTTGTTTACCTGCACATTCACTTGTATAAAAGCGCGGGCGAGGGCAGGGGTGGTTATTGCTATCAGCTGCATCTTTAATAATGAGGTTGTATTGCTTATAAGATTTTCTGGGTGCTGTTAAAACTGTTTGTAAATTTGAACCGGTGATAAAAAAATCGCGCGTTAAGTATTAACGTGATTGTCAAATGTAACCGATCGTTTTTAAAAAATTTAACTACATGAACAACAATTCAAAATTAATAGCAGGTATACTGGTAGGTGCTGCCGCAGGGGCCGCCATCACATTATTGTTAAGTACAGAAAACGGGAAAAAAGTATTTGCCGATCTAAAAGACCTGGCCGCTAAAAGCCTGCACAATTTACAAAGTGGGGCTGCCGAGGTGAAAGATAATAGCCCCGTTGTTTAAAAAAACCGATATGCCAACCGAAAAACAAAGTTTTTTTGAAGATACCCAGGACCTGCTGGAGCAATATGTAAATAATCGGCTGCGATTATTCAAGTTGCAGACTGCCGAGAAATCCTCGCGCCTGGTTACCTTGTTGTTTGCCGGACTTGTAATGGGGATCCTTTCTTTTTTTATATTACTGTTCGCCAGTATTATGGCAGCTGTTTACTTTTCAGAAAAACTGCAAAGCCAGTTTTACGGATTTGGAATTGTTGCGTTGATTTATATTTTACTGTTGCTACTGGCTATTTACCTGCGCAAAAGATTCCTGGACAAGTATATTTTTGGCAGGGTAATAAAAATTTTATTTGATTCAAACGCAGACGATGACGACCAATAAGAACGCCGCGGCCATTATCTATACCAAGGAAAGCCTGCAACAGGAACAACGCAGGCTCAAACAGGTTATCAAACAACAGGAAACTGATCTCCGCCAGCGCGTGCAAAAACTGCCGGGCGAACTGGTCTACGCGGGTGTGGACGCTGTGCTGCCCAATGTGCTCACCGGCAAAATCAGTGACAAAATACTGGGTGCCGGCAGAAACTTTATCAATAACAGCATTGTGCGTAAAACGGCTGGCAATACCTCCAGGCTGGTCACTGCTGCCAAACAGGCCGGTATCTTCACACTGGTTAAACTGGGGTACAATATTTTCATAAGAAAGCGCTTCCGCCGCTAACCACTGCTGCCTTGCGGATGCACCGTCTTTCGGTTGTAGGCAACAGACTTCTTTCTATGCGGCCTAAACGGCTTGCGCCGGATGACACGGCCCCTATAACAGACAGAATATCAATTTGCTACCCGTTATTTTCGCCGCCTGTGCAGGCGAGGGCGTAAGCAAGCTGTCATCCATTTTTTTGCAATTATATTTTTTCTTTTTCGTTGGCGGAATTAGGACCCCAACCCTTACCTTTGCCGCAAATTTTTAAACCGCTGTTATAATACGCTCTCTCTTATGGCTAACACAGGTAAAATCAAACAAATTATTGGCGCCGTTGTAGACGTTCAGTTTCACGGTCAGCTACCGGAAATCTATAATGCACTTGAGTTAAAACGCGATACTGGTGAAACATTGGTACTGGAAGTGCAGCAACACCTTGGAGAGGACAGTGTCCGCACCATTGCAATGGACGGAACGGAAGGCCTGGTGCGGGGCACACTGGTAACCGATACCGGCAAAGCGATTGCTATGCCAATCGGTCCGGATATCAATGGACGCCTGTTCAACGTAACCGGGGATGCCATTGATGGTTTGCCGCAATTAAGCAAAGTAAACGGACGCCCTATCCACAACAAACCGCCGTTATTTGAGAACCTGAGTACAGCGAGCGAGATATTATTTACCGGTATTAAAGTAATTGACCTGATTGAGCCGTACGCAAAGGGTGGTAAAATTGGCCTTTTTGGCGGTGCGGGTGTGGGCAAAACAGTATTGATCCAGGAGTTGATTAATAATATAGCCAAAGGGCATGGCGGACTTTCCGTATTTGCCGGCGTGGGTGAGCGTACCCGTGAGGGAAATGACCTGATGCGTGAGATGATTGAAGCTGGCATTATGAAGTACGGTGATGCATTTAAACACAGTATGGAAGAAGGCGGATGGGACCTGGAAAAAGTGGACATGGAAGGATTGAAAGATTCCAAGGCGACCTTTGTTTTCGGACAGATGAATGAGCCGCCAGGCGCACGTGCCCGTGTGGCCCTGAGTGGGTTAACCATTGCTGAATATTTCCGCGATGGCGACGGACAGGGAAAAGGTAAAGACATCTTGTTTTTCGTAGATAATATCTTCCGCTTTACACAGGCGGGTTCAGAGGTATCGGCGCTGCTCGGTCGTATGCCAAGTGCGGTAGGTTACCAGCCAACATTGGCTACCGAAATGGGATTAATGCAGGAACGTATAACTTCTACCCGCAACGGCTCTATTACTTCTGTACAGGCAGTATATGTGCCTGCGGATGACTTAACCGATCCGGCACCGGCTACTACTTTTGCGCATTTGGATGCTACTACGGTATTGAGCCGTAAGATTGCGGATTTGGGTATTTATCCTGCTGTGGATCCACTTGACTCTACCTCACGTATTCTGACGCCACTAATTGTTGGGGACGAGCATTACAACACTGCCAACCGTGTAAAATTAATTTTACAGCGCTATAAAGAATTACAGGACATCATTGCTATTCTTGGTATGGACGAGCTAAGCGATGAAGATAAACTAACGGTGTCGCGTGCACGCCGTGTGCAACGTTTTCTTTCCCAGCCTTTCCATGTGGCAGAACAATTCACCGGTTTAAAAGGGGTGTTTGTAAGCCTGGAAGATACCATCCGTGGTTTCAACATGATTATGGATGGCGAAGTGGACGAATATCCTGAAGCGGCCTTTAACCTGGTAGGAACCATTGAAGATGCCATTGAGAAAGGCAAGAAATTGCAGGCACAGGCGAAATAATATGGTGACGCCAGCGTCATCTGTTGAGCAGCTTTTGGAAAATGGGTGTTTTATGTGCAGCGGTTCAAATAAACGCTTTTTGAAGGACCAGGTATTCGTTTATCAATCAGGCGTCGCACCCTTGTATCAATGAATGCTATTATCGGCTTATAAAATAAAAGTCCCTGCATGGGGCCACAGCTATGGAATTAGAGATTCTCACTCCGGTAAAAAAATTATTCAGCGATACCGTTTATGGTGTGCAGTTGCCTGGCATAGACGGAAGTTTTGAAGTGCTGGAAAAACATGCACCGCTGGTAAGTGCATTGAAAGCCGGCAATGTAAAAGTGCTGAAAGACAAAAGCATGAAGAATGTAACCAACTTCAAAATACAAAGCGGGTTTGTTGAAGTACTCAATAACAAAGTAACCGTACTGGTGGAGGGCGCTACAGCAGTGGATGCAGCCGTCTGATATATGTTAAATAATTGTTCTCGTGAAAATCCACATCTTATATCCGTTTAAAATCAATGGGATCGTATAATAAGATTCAATGTTCTTTCTTGCTGATCCACTATTTCTGAAAAATTATTGACCCCGCTTCGGCGGGGTTTTTTTATTGCAACAGGGCCCGCAATACCAAACAAAATGGACAGGTTGCAAGTAGCAATAGTGGACCTAATTAACGCTGATCTTTTTCATTCCAGTTAATTATCGTTGTGCCAATCTGCGAGGAGCAAGCTTTTCATTTCCCCTGCTTCATACAAAACAACAGTCGTTTTGTTTATTAAACTTTTCTGTAGCGAAAGACTTAATCAGCTTTTAATGGAATTCCGGAAAATGCATTACTGAAAAATTTGTATTTGTTACACCCCTGTTAACTTGTTATCAGTGGCATTAAACGGGTACTGCATTTGCGGGTCTCTTAGTAATTAAAAGCCTAAAAATTTAAGTATGAAAAATTATCTGACATTGGCCGTACTCGTTGTGGCAGTTTTTGTGCTGGGGAGCTGCACCAAAGACCCT
This sequence comes from Chitinophagaceae bacterium, assembly GCA_039919885.1. GTDB lineage: Bacteria > Bacteroidota > Bacteroidia > Chitinophagales > Chitinophagaceae > JACMLD01. Next base: position 35,043 of record JBDSEV010000029.1, on the reverse strand, counting down.
GTGAAAAACCTTAGCCCGGAAGAAAGCAGGATTTATATTACCAATCATGACAGCACCACCAGCTTTTCCGCTTTTAAAACGTTCAGCATTTCAGATTCTGTAGCAATTATTAGTGGCAACCACCTGCAGGAGAAAACACATGATGCGTTCGATGCTGCGCTTATCGCGGCATTTGCCAATGCAATGACCCAACGTGGTTATAAAAGCGTAGCTAAAGATCAGAATCCTGATTTTGGCATCAATGTTAACAACATCATAAACACGTATACTGGGTATGTTGACTATGGCAATTATTACAACGATTACTACGGGTACTGGGATCCATATAGCTGGGGCTATCCCGGTTATGGTTATTACGGGTCTTACATAGGCACGTACCAGGTAAATGAAGGGGTGATTTCCATTGACATGTTTGATTTAAAAAATGCGCCGGAAAGCGGCAAAATAAAATCTGTCTGGAACGGGGTAGTGCGGGGCAAAGGTATTTTCAATGATGGCAGCATTGGAACCAGCGTACAGGCATTATTTGATCAGTCCACTTATATAAAAGCGAACTAAAAACGATTTTAAAAATTTCAGTATATGAAAAAGACAACGTATTTATTCATTGCGAGCCTGTTCCTGTTGTGCAGCACCGGCCTGTTTGCGCAGGATGGCGGGTTGACCTTAAAACTTAACTACTCATTAGCAGTGCCATCCGGTTCATCAAAAGACGTCATCAGCAATACCTCCTACCGCGGTTTTGGCGCAGAACTCATGTACCACCTTAATAATAAGCTGGCGCTTGGGCTGGAAACCGGCAACCAGGATTTCTACCAGAAATACCCACGGCAATTGTATAAAATGGCAGATGGTACAGAACTGTCTGCGGTGATTGCTAATTCCATACAAACAGTACCTATTTTGTTAAAGGTTCAATACAACCTTTTGCCGGGTGCAATTATTCAGCCCTACCTGGCATTGGGGGCGGGCGGCAATATCATCACGTACAACCAGTATGCGGGGCAGTTCAGTAATGATGGTAAAACTAAATTTTCGTTTGCAGCCAGGCCGGAAGCCGGGGTATACGTTCCATTCAGAAAAGGAAGCGCTGCCGGTGTGAGCCTTGGTGCGGGTTATAATTATATGCCTTTTAAGTACAATGGAATAGACAACCTGAACAGCATTGCAGCAAGGATAGGCGTAAGCTTTCCGTTGGGAAACTAAGCTAATAGTAATAAGAAAACTGGTCGTACCGTTTGGTGCTGACCGGTTTTTTTGTTTTAAAGAACGATGGAATAGTGATTTGTTTTCGCCTGTTTTGGTTGGCAGTTTTCACCGCAGGGAGTGGAACATAAGGAACTGCAGGCTGCGATTTAATTTAACTGCGGATCGATAGGGAAATTAATCAGCATCTCGTAATCTCCACCCAGTAAGCGAATAGAATCTTTCCAGGTTTCACCAATTTCCCTGGGGAAAACAATGGTGCGGGTAGCCTGTGCAAGCAACCAGGATTTTTCTTTTAATTCTTCAGTCAGCTGTCCTTCGCCCCAGCCGCTGTACCCAATAAAAAAACGAATTTTATTGGCGTCTGCGGTGCCGCTCCGCAGCATGCCGAGCGCAGTTTCAAAATCTCCTCCCCAGTAAATTCCTTTTACTATTTCAGTGCCGCCCGGAATCTGCTCAGGATATTGATGGAGGAAATGAATGGTATCCATTTGTACCGGACCGCCATAGTAAACAGGAACGGTAAGATCATCCGCACTGTTCACCAATTCATTCAGGGTATATTCATACACGCGGTTTAACACAAAACCGAAAGTACCCTCTTCCTGGTGTTCACACAGAAAGACAACGGTCCGCATAAAATTCGGATCTTTAAGAAAAGGATCTGCTATCAATAATATGCCTGGTGCCGGCTGTATCATTAATTCTAAATTACTTATTAAATTGCCAAATAAAAATCTTTATTGGGGCAGTTCAGCTAACGGGTCTCTGCAAAACCTTAGTTAAAAACAAGGGTCCCGTAGATAGTTTTCCACAAAAGCGGTTCAGCTCCACTATTTTTGTAACAATGAAGAGAATTCTACCAGTTATCATTTTACTGATCACCGCTTCGCTCCTGGGCATCATTGTTATCCAGATGTCCTGGATAAAAAACATGCTCGTCATTAAAGAAGAGCAATTGAGCGAAAAAGTAATCCGGTCGATGGAACTGGTTGGAACGGAATTAATGGAACAAAAAGGAACTTTGCCAAGCCTTAAAAATCCAAAATTCAGGCCGGGATTTATGATGCCCAGCGATCAACTGACGGCAGAATTGCTGAAGCCCTCTACCATCGCCCGCAACTACACCCCTTTTGAAATTGGGGAAAAATTAAAAAAAGCATTTGACATAAACGGTATTAAAGATGTGCAGTTTGAATTCGGTATTTCGTCCACGGTTGGGCTTAACCCGTATGAATTGAAATCAGGCAACCTGTTAAAGGCAATAGAAGATACGGTCAACAATAAGAAATTTATTTATGCCCTCCAGGTACCGAGTGGCAGCGACTATGAATCACTGATGCCCGAGGAACTGATGATATTGGTGGTGCCTGATGTAAAGAACAATATATTCCGCCAGTTGCGCTGGCTGATGATCGGTGCTATTCTTTTTACGCTCATCATCTGCTCTGCTTTTTATGTTACCGTAAGTGCGCTGTTCAAACAGAAAAAAACAAGCGAGATAAAGAATGATTTTATCAATAATATGACGCATGAGTTTAAAACCCCGCTGGCTACCATTTCACTTGCGGTGGACGCCATGCGCAATGAAAAAGTTTTGCAGGACAGGGAAAAAATGGGCTATTTCAGCGGCATTATAAAAGAAGAAAATAAAAGAATGAACAAGCAGGTGGAGACCATCTTGCAGGCATCATTGATGGAGCGACAGGAAATACAGCTTAACAAGGTGCCCATTCACGTACATGAAGTAATACACAATGTCCTGGATAATTTTCGCCTGCAACTGGAAGACCGCAAAGCAAAAACGGTATTACAGCTCAACGCTACGGCAGATCTGGTAGAAGGAGACGACGTGCATTTTACCAATCTTATCTCCAACCTTGTAGACAATGCTGTAAAATATTCAAAAGACAACCTGGTTATAAAAGTGTCCACCACCAATACCGGCAAATTGATACAGGTGCGCATTGAAGACAATGGTATTGGCATGAATAAGGAAACCCAGAAAAGAATATTTGAAAAATTTTATCGTGCCCATACCGGAAACGTGCACAACGTAAAGGGGTTTGGGCTTGGACTGAGTTATGTAAAAACCATGATAGATGCGCATGGTGGAAAAATTAAAGTGGAAAGCGCTACCGGGCGCGGTACTACATTTATTATTGATATGCCACTAATGCATACCTGAAACTTTATTCTTGCTCCATTAAAATAAGGCAGCCGTCTCCATAGCTTAAAAATCGGAAATCATTTTCTAACGCGTACGCGTATATCTTTTTCCAGTTATCGCCTGTCAATGCAGCCACCAGCAATAGCAGGGTAGATTGTGGCTGGTGAAAATTAGTAATCAATCCCTTAATAACTCTACATGTGTAGCCAGGTGCAATCAATAACTGGGTTTTGCTAAAAAGCCGTGGCAGGTTATTTTTGTTCATCCAGTGCAGTAAACTTTCCAGCGCTGCTGTTACTGAATAGTTGCCCGGTTGCAATTCTTCATAAACTTCCCATTGGGTAATCGGTAGGTGCGCTTCCCCGATGGAAGGGTTAAGGATGGTTTTTACACCCATCCAGTACAGGCTTTCCAATGTTCTGGCCGAGGTGGTGCCAACAGCAATGGTATTGCCGGTAAACTGCAACAACTCCGTAATGGTAGCTGCCGGCACATCCATAAATTCAGCATGCATTTCGTGTCCCTGCATGGTAGGGCTTTTTACTGGTTTAAAAGTACCGGCACCCACATGCAGCGTTACAAAAGAACGATGAATATTTTTTTGTTGCAGTTGCTCAAATATCGCCTGTGTAAAATGAAGGCCGGCCGTGGGCGCGGCTACCGACCCATCCTGCAATGCATATACTGTTTGGTAGCGCACTTTGTCGGCAATTTCCGCAGGGCGTTTTATATAGGGTGGCAAAGGAATCACACCAGCCGCATGCAATACGTCCGCAAAAGACAAAGCTGCTGGCGCCCATTGCAGTTCAACTACAAAATGATCGTGGTGCTTTTCCAGGTACCTGGCTTCCAGCTCAATATTTTCGTTGTTGTACCATATTTTTTTATGTAAGACCTGGCCTGGTTTCCATTTACTGGCACCACCAATCAGGCACTTCCACCTTACTTTTTCCTGCTGCAACATACCAGTGGTGATGTCTGCATAGGTGTCGGCCGGTTCCAGGCAAAATATTTCAATAGTACCACCGCTGGGTTTCTGAAACAGTAGTCTTGCTTCTATTACACGGGTATTGTTAAAAACGAGCAAGCTGTCTGCCGGCAGCCATTGGTGAATGTGCCGGTAAACAGCCGAATCAATCTTTCCGTCATGGTATACAAGTAGTTTGGATGCATCCCTTTCCTGCAGCGGATGGTGTGCTATTTTTTCGTCGGGTAACGTATAGGTATAATCGTTAATTGAAATTGAGCGTATGTCCATGTCTGGTAATTCGTAGCAAGTTAACCACCGTCAAAACTAATTATTCTGAGGTATTGAACCAGCAACTTTGAAGCAGCCCTGGTGTAATTACTTGTTTCAAATACAAATGAGTGGCTCGGCAAGGGCAGGCAATAGGCAGGTGGCACCGGGGCCGCCGCTTTTTAACCCGGTACCAGCATGCTCTTTCTGGTGGCAGTGAGCCGGAAACCTTTGCGCCCTTTATCGGGGATGCGCGTAGATGTGCGGTGGATGAAAGACAGCAGCCTGTGCCCTTTATATGATGTTTTACGATGGGAATGCACATTATTTTGATTATCTGCACATGTTATCCACCGTAATGCACAGTCAATTAACATCCACTGACGCTTTTTTTGAGGCTTTGTAGGCCCAAACCCTTTATAGGCCTCATATCTCGCTCAAAATCAGGCTGTGGACAAATTAAATTTCTCCGAAACAAGCCCCTAAGTGTGAAAAAGTGTTATTTTGTGTCAATAAATGTCAAAATCGGTTCAAATTTTCCTAAATGATTCATTTTCTCGGCGAATACGAAGTTACGCTGGACGCCAAAGGTCGCTTCCTGCTCCCCGCTAAACTGCTTGTGCAGTTGCCGGAGGGGGCTGCAACCAATTTTGTAATCAACCGGGGATTTGATGATTGTTTGCACCTCTATCCCCTTGAAAACTGGGGGGTAGTTTCTTCAGAAATTGAAGATTTACCCGACCACGATGACGACAACCGTAAGTTAAAAAAATATTTCAATTATGGCGTTGCCACGGCAGAATTAGATTCGGCAAACCGCCTTTTATTACCCGCAAATTTAAAAGACTATGCGGGCCTGACAAAAGACATTGTTTTGTCAAGTTCAAAAAAACGAATAGAAATCTGGGATAAAAGTAAGTACCACCAGTTCTTTGATTCTTTAACTCCTGCAGCTTACAGCGCTTTGTACAAAAAGGTAATGACGAAGAAAAACGATTAGTGCATGGTTTATGGAAAACAACGAAAGCATAAACAGCACGAATAGTTCTTCAGGTGAATATCATGTGCCGGTGTTGCTGCGCCAGACATTGGATGGTTTGGCGGTGAAGCCCGGCGGCATATATGTGGATTGTACTTTCGGTGGTGGTGGTCATGCAAAGGAATTGCTGAAGCAACTCAATGCGGAAGGCAAACTTTTTGTATTCGACCAGGACGCAGATGCGGCTAAAAATGTACCGGCTGATGATCGGGTGGTCTTTGTGCCAAACAATTTTCGTCACCTGCAGCGCTTCCTGCGCCTGCATAAAACGACGATGGTAGATGGTATCATGGCCGACCTGGGCGTAAGCAGTCACCAGTTTGACGAACCTGAACGTGGCTTCTCTACCCGCTTTGATGCTGCACTTGATATGCGCATGGACCGGCGCCAGGCAGTCACCGCGTTTGAAGTAGTCAATACCTACACCGAACAACAACTGCATACCTTATTTGAGCAGTACGGTGAGGTGACCAATGCCAAAACGCTGGCCCGCACCATTGTCGCAGTTCGTTCTTCCGCTTCATTAAAAACCATTAGCAATTTCAAAGCGGCATTGCACACAGTAGTTAAAGGAAATCCCAATAAGTATTTCGCACAGGTCTTCCAGGCACTTCGTATTGAAGTAAACAATGAATTGGGTGTGCTGCGCGAACTACTTGAACAAATACCTCAACTGCTTAAGCCAGGTGGCCGCGTGGCAATTATTACATTTCATTCACTGGAAGACAGGTTAGTAAAAAATTTTTTTCGAAAGGGCACTTTCGCTGAGGAAGTAACACATCCTTTTGAAAATGTTGAATCGGCCAGTGAATTAAGAATAATTACAAAAAAGCCCATCACAGCTGAACCCGCAGAAACAAAACGCAACCCGCGATCGAGGAGCGCGAAGTTGCGGGTGGCAGAGAAAATATAAGAAAATGTGGAAATGGAAGAGAATGTGGAAATGTGAAGAATGTGCAAATGTGATGAATGGGCAAATGTGAAGAATGTGGAAATGTGAAGAATGTGCAAATGTGATGAATGTGCAAATGTGATGAATGTGAAAATGCGAAGAGAATGTGGAAATGTGGAAATGTGACAGCTGCCGCAGGTCACAATAGTAAATATTAAATAAGCACACTAAAATGAGCCAGCAGAAAGAAGCAAAACGGGACTGGAAGCGGTTGCTCAGGTATCAATGGATAGTAAAAAATATTCCTTACTTCCTTTTTCTCAGCGCGCTGGCGGTATTGTACATCTACAACGGGCATTATTCTGACAATACGGTAAAGGACATCAACAGAACAAGCAAAGAACTAAAAGAACTGCAGTACGAATATAAATCATTGAAAAGTGAAGTAATGTTCCGCAGCAAACAAAGTGAATTGGTGAAGGCCGTGGCACCATTAAACTTAAAAGAATTGGTACAGCCTCCGATGATATTAAAGGATAGTGTAAAGAAATAAGCGTTAAAGATTAAGCGCTAAACATTACACTTTGATAATGCCTAACAGTAAATAACCAGTAGCTAAATATATTGGAAATTAAGAACGACATATTATGGAGGGTCTACCTTGGCTTTATCGGCATTGTACTGCTGAGCATATGCATATTTGGAAGGGCGATATATATCCAGCAGTTCCAGGGAAATTACTGGCGTAGCAAAAGTGATAGTCTGCACACCCGCCTGATGCCGATGCAGGCGGAGCGCGGAACCATTTTTAGCGAGAACGGTGACATGCTGAGTACATCAGTGCCCTATTTCGACATCTATATCGACTTTGGCGCAGACGGGTTACGGGAGAAAAACGGGTTGCGGTTTAAAACCTATGTGGATTCGTTAAGTACTGCGCTGGCTGTTTTTTTTGCTGATAAAAAAGCAAGTGCCTACAAAAAAGAACTGCAGGCCGGTTACCGCAAGAAAGATCGCTACTATGAATTGCGCAAGAATTTGTCGTTTGAACAATACAAAACACTCCGCAGCTTTCCATTGGTTAACCAGGGCAGAAACAAAAGCGGGTTTATTGCCGAAGTAAAAAACAAACGGCTTAATCCGTTTGGCCTCCTGGCCAACCGTACCATTGGTTTATCGCGTGACTATATCAACGGAGGAGGAAAATTGGTTAACCAGAATGTAGGGCTTGAACGAACGTATGATACGCTTTTAAAAGGCGATAAAGGACAGAGGCTGGTAAGGTTTATCAGCGGGGGTGCATTTATACCAGTGGAAGGCTCAGAGATTGAACCTCAAAATGGAAAAGATATCATTACTACCATTGATGTAAACACCCAGGATATTACCGAAAGCGCGCTGATGAAAATGATGATTGAAAATGATGCGGACCACGGTACCTGCATAGTGATGGAAACAAGCACCGGCAAAATTAAAGCAATGGCCAACCTGGGCCGGCGGCCGAACGGCGATTACTGGGAAGATTACAATTATGCCCTGCGTGCAACAGAACCAGGTTCTACCATGAAGCTGGCAACCCTGTTGTCTGTTCTGAGCGAGGGAAAGGCAAGTATAAGCGATCCGATTCAGGTAGGCTCCACCGGTAGTGATTATGTGGGCGTAAGAACGGTAACCGATGCAGAACGGCAGCCAAAATCGGTAGAAACAATAAAAGAATGTTTCGCACACAGTTCCAATGTGGGAATGAGCAGGATCGCCTACAACACGTTTGCTGCCCAGCCGGATAAGTTTTTAAGCTACCTGCATAAATATCATTTTGATACCCGTACCGGGATTGATTTAATAGGCGAGGAACGCCCCGTGTTGCCGAAAATAAAAAGAAACAAGGAAGGCTTGCACGCCATGGTAACCATGAGTTTTGGCTACGCAATAGAAGTAACGCCCCTGCAGACGCTGATGCTGTATAACGCCATTGCAAACAATGGCAAAATGGTAAAGCCCTACTTGGTGAACCGCATAGAAGACAACGGGCTGGTAGTAAAAAACTTTGAAACGGAAGTGCTGGAAGAGAAAATTGCAGATGAAAAAGTAATTGTTGCGGCACAGGAATGCATGCTGGCAGTTACAAAGGAAGGTACGGGCAGACCAGTGTTTAAAGATGCCCTGTACAACGCGGGTGGAAAAACAGGTACTGCCCATGTAGCGGGTAAGGGTGTCGGTTATGACGATGGGGTTTACCAAGCTTCTTTTGTTGGTTATTTCCCTTTCGAAAAACCACAATACAGCTGTATCGTGGTTATCAAAACAAAAGCACATCCGGAAAAACACATGGGTGGCCAGGTAGCAGGGCCGGTATTCAGAGAAATAGCCGACAAACTCTACGCCCTTAAAAATACCAACCCGGTGGTTTTATCCGGCGGATTGAAAAAGGACAGTACAGGTTTTTATTATGCAGGTGCCACAACTGACGTAAAACATGTATTGAATACACTTGCCATTGGGTACGTGGATTCTGCGGGTAGCCAGCCCTGGAGCAGTATGTATGGCAACGATGGCAGGGCAGTAGTAAATACCCGGGTAACGGCAAAAAATACAGTACCCAATGTAAAGGGCCTGGGATTGAAAGATGCCTTGTACCTGCTGGAAAGCATGAATATGAAAGTAGTTTCAAAAGGCAGGGGCAGGGTAACAGCACAAAGTCTGAACCCCGGTGCTGCGGTGAATAAAAATCAATCAATAAAAATAGAATTGAATTAGCAGGGTAAGCATATGGCAATATTGCAGGACATATTATACAAAGTAAGCATCCGCTCCATGCACGGCAATACGCAGGCGCAGGTGCAGGATGTGCAAACAGATTCCAGGAAAGTGAGCAAAGGAACGGCATTTGTGGCAATTCATGGCACGGCATCAGACGGTCACCAGTTTATTAAAGCCGCCATCGAAAAAGGTGCCGGGGTAATTATCTGCGAACAATTTCCGGCGGAACTTGATGAAGCGGTTACCTATGTACAGGTAGAAAACAGCGCAGCAGCTGCGGGCTATATGGCGCACAACTTTTACGGTCATCCCTCAGAGAAATTGAAACTGGTGGGGGTAACCGGCACCAACGGTAAAACAACCATCGCCACGTTGTTGTACAAGCTCTTTACGGCCCTGGGTTATAAATGCGGGTTGCTGAGTACGGTTCAAAATCATATTGGCGATACAATCATACCCGCCACCCATACAACGCCAGACCAGGTAACCGTGAACCAGCTGATCCGGCAAATGGTGGATGAAGGATGCACACACGTATTCATGGAATGTAGTTCGCACGCAGTGCACCAGCACCGCCTGGCAGGTCTTCATTTCACCGGGGCACTCTTCAGTAACATCACGCATGACCATCTCGATTATCATAAAAGTTTTGACGAATACATACGGGTAAAAAAATCATTTTTTGATGCGTTGTCATCTGACGCTTTTTCAATTTCTAACCTGGACGATAAAAGAGGCACCGTAATGCTGCAGAATACCAATGCTGCGAAATTTTATTACAGCCTTAAAGCCATGGCCGATTTCAAGGGAAAAATTCTTGAAAACGGACTCACCGGGCTGGTGATGGTGGTTAATGACCAGGAAGTGCATTTCAGGATGATTGGCGAATTCAATGCATACAACCTGCTGGCGGTATACGGAGCCGCTATCTGTATGGGAGAAGACAAACATGAAGTATTGCGTTGCCTGAGTATCCTCACTGGTGCGGAAGGCAGGTTTGATTATATCGTATCGGCAAAAGAAAAAGTAATGGGCATTGTCGATTATGCACATACACCCGATGCCCTTGTAAATGTGCTGGTGACTATTCAGCAATTGCGCAAAGGATATGAGCAGATAATTACCGTAGTAGGATGTGGTGGCGATCGCGACAAAACAAAAAGACCCTTGATGGCGGCTGAGGCTTGCAGGTACAGTGACCGCGTGATTCTTACCTCAGACAACCCCCGCAGTGAAGATCCGGCGCAGATATTAAAAGAGATGGAACAGGGGTTAAACACAGCAGCAAAAAGAAAAACCATATCAATATCAGATCGGCGCGAAGCTATTAAAACGGCTATCAGCTTTAGCAAGCCCGATGATATTGTGCTGATTGCCGGTAAGGGCCATGAAAAATACCAGGATATCCAGGGCGTGAAACATCATTTTGATGACAAAGAAGAACTGGCTAAAGTTTTTGCGTTGCTGAATAAATAGAAACGAAGCCACCGTGGACTGATGAGAAACACTCAGGCAGCGCAACACCAGAAAAAGGAACAGTGTATTAAAGTCAATATATAAAGATGCTATACCACTTATTTGAATGGTTTAAACAACAGGGCATAACAATGCCAGGCAGGGCATTGTTCCAGTTCATTACATTCAGGTTATTGCTGGCTGTTTTATTGTCGCTTACCATTACCTCCGTTTACGGTAAACGCCTGATTAATTTTTTAATTAAAAAGCAGGTGGGCGAAACCGTACGTGAGCTGGGGCTTGCCGGCGAACAGCAGAAAAAAGGAACACCCACCATGGGCGGCCTGATCATCATACTGGGAATATTGGTACCGACCCTTTTACTGGCGGACCTCACCAAGGCCTATATACGGTTGATGACTCTTGCAACTATCTGGCTCGGTATCGTTGGTTTTATAGACGATTACCTGAAACTGCGGTCGAAAAGAATGGCAACACAGCTGGGCGTTGCCTATAAGAAAGGCGATAAAGACGGACTTGCCGGATGGTTTAAAATTCTTGGCCAGGTGGGGCTGGGGCTTATTATTGGGCTCACCTTATTGTTCAACGAAAATGTAAAAGCTTACCGGGAATTTACGGGCGACATTAAGACAGTGAACCCGAAAGATGTTAAAGTAGTAAAACTGGATGGCAGCGAAAGATATTTTGTAAAATCAGATTACCCCATAACCACTATCCCTTTTGTAAAATCGCATGAATTCAATTATTCTAAATTATTGCCGGAAGCTATCCGCGGTTATACATGGGTGTTGTACCTGCTGGTAGTGATATTTATTATAACCGCCGTATCAAATGGCGCTAACATAACGGATGGCATAGACGGGCTGGCAACGGGTACTTCTGCCCTGATTGGCGTTTGCCTGGGCATTTTTGCCTACGCCAGTGGAAATATACGGGTGGCGGATTACCTAAACATCATGTATATACCAAATCTTGGTGAGCTGTCTATTTTCATTGCAGCCATGGTAGGGGCCTGCATAGGATTTCTGTGGTACAATGCGTATCCGGCACAGGTGTTTATGGGTGATACCGGAAGCCTTACCCTCGGCGGTATCATTGCAGCACTTGCTATCATGGTACGCAAAGAATTATTGATACCGATTTTTTGCGGTGTTTTCCTGGTAGAAATTTTAAGCGTCACCATACAGGTTAGTTATTTTAAATATACCCGGAAAAAATATGGGGAGGGGAAGCGAATATTTCTGATGAGCCCGCTTCATCATCATTACCAGAAACTGGGCTATCATGAAAGTAAGATTGTAACAAGGTTCTGGATAGTTACTATTTTATGCGTTGTGTTGTCAATTGTAACGTTAAAAATCAGGTAAAAAAAATTACGCAGGTGTTTTGAAGTGATGGCGAATACGCTTAAAAACATCATGAACCAATAACATATTGCTGAAAAACCGCGGCAAGCCAAATCCATCCAATGAAAGCGCCCTTAAGGTCGGAAAGAGATTGTGGAGTACAAAGATTTAATACTACTGAAAAACCCCCTTTAATCCGGACAACGGATAGCTATTGAAACTGATTAGAAGCGATGCGTAAACGAATGGTCATACTTGGCGGAGGCGAAAGCGGTGTTGGCGCCGCATTACTGGCGAAGCAGCAGGGGTTTGACGTGTTTCTGTCGGACAGCGGTTCTTTGAAAGATGTATACAAACAAGAATTGGAAGCGCACCAGATTGCATTTGAAGAAAGCGGTCATACAGCGCAACTGGTACTCAATGCAGATGAAATTGTTAAAAGTCCCGGTATACCTGAGAAAAATGAACTGCTGAAAAAGATTCGTGAAAAAGGCATTGCAGTAATCAGTGAGATTGAACTGGCCTACCGGTACAAAGGCAATAGCAAAATAGTGGCCATTACAGGAAGCAATGGAAAAACCACTACTACCGCACTGCTGTACCATATCTGCAAACATGCAGGACTGGACGCGGCGCTGGTAGGGAATATTGGTTATTCCTTTGCCAAACAGGTGGCAGAAGATCCACGGCCATGGTACATAGCGGAAATAAGTTCTTTTCAGTTAGACGATATAAAAACATTCAGACCGGAAGTAGCCATATTAACCAACATAACGGAGGATCATTTAGACAGGTACGATTACAAGTTTGAAAATTATATCGCCAGCAAATTCCGCATAGCGAAGAACCAGACAAAAGAAGATTATTTTATTTATTGTTCAGATGACCCGGTAACGGTACAGTACATCAATCAATTTGCTATCAATTCTAACCTATTACCATTTACTATGCAACAACAACCAGGCAACGGCGGATTTATCAGAAACGGACAAATGATCGTTGAAGCAAACAACGAGCGCGTAACCATGAGCATCTATGACTTTGCGCTCAAGGGCAAACACAATCAATACAATACAATGGCGGCAGGAATTGCTGCGGCTACCCTCGGGCTGCGTAAAGACAAGATACGGGAGGCAATAGAATCCTTTGAGACACTCGAGCACCGCATGGAAACTGTTTTAACGGTAAAAGGTGTGGAGTTTGTGAACGACAGCAAGGCCACCAATGTAAACAGTACCTGGTATGCACTGGAAAGTATGGAAAAGCCGACTATCCTCATTCTCGGTGGGGTAGACAAAGGCAATGATTACGCTTTGTTGCTTGACCTGGTGAAAGAAAAAGTAAAAGCCATCGTGTGTATGGGTTTGGACAATCGCAAAATTCATGAGGCCTTTGGCAAAGATGTGGAGCTGATAGTGAACACCAGCAATGCTGCTGAAGCGGTACAGGCGGCCTTTCATTTTGCAGAAAAAGGGGATGTGGTGCTGCTCAGCCCGGCCTGCGCCAGTTTTGATTTATTCAAGAATTACGAAGACAGGGGCAAACAATTTAAAGATGCAGTGAGGGAGTTATAAGTGGTAAGTGATAAGTAGTAAGTTATAAGTAATAGGTTATAAGTGGTAAGTGAAAACAACCGGTAACTGACGTAACTCACATAATCTTAGCATATAATTATTTGCCCAATCTGTTTTTTACCCAATACCCAATACCCAATACTTAAAACTTACAACATAATACTTACAACTTAATACTCAGTGAACGAATTTGCAACCATAGAAAAAAATCCTTTCAAAGGACTTGGCCAGAAGACCAGGGGCGATAAGGTGATCTGGGCAGCCGTGGTGGTGCTGGCGCTGGTATCGCTGCTGGTGGTGTACAGCAGTACCGGTACACTTGCCTATCGGCTGAGCAAAAGCAATGAATCGTACCTGTTTAAGCAGGTCGTTTTTATTGCTGTGGGCATCATGATAATTTATTTTCTGCATAAAGTGAATTACAAATTGTACTCGCAAATTGCGCGGTTGCTATTTATTCTTTCTATACCATTGCTTGTCTATACCTTATTTTTTGGGGTGCGTTTAAACGAGGGAAGCCGCTGGATTAAATTGCCCATCATACAAATGACGGTGCAAACATCCGATTTAGCCAAGCTTGCCTTATTCATGTACCTCAGCCGGCTCCTGAGTAAAAAGCAGGACGTGATCAAGGATTTCAAAAAAGGATTTCTGCCAGTCATTATACCGGTTGGCATCATTTGCGTATTAATTGCACCCGCTAATTTATCTACCGCACTGCTCATTGGCGCTACCAGTATGTTAATCATGTTTATCGGCCGGGTGAGTACCAAACACCTGCTGCTAATCATTGGCTTGGCAATGATTCCTGTAATGATGCTGATTTCTGCCGCGGTAATTCACCATAAGCAAAACAACGGTGAAATTGTAAAAGCAGAAGCACATTCAAAATTGCTGGGTCGCATGAATACCTGGATTAACCGCGTGGAGAATTTTATGTATGGTGGTGGTGCTGATGCAGATGACGAAGACAACTACCAGGTAAACCAGGCAAAAATTGCGATTGCCAAAGGCGGCTGGACGGGCGTAGGCCCAGGCAACAGCCAGCAGCGTAATTTTTTGCCGCATCCGTACAGTGATTTTATTTTCGCCATCATCATAGAAGAATATGGATTAATGGGTGGCATGTTTATCGCATTTATTTACCTGGTTTTTTTATTCCGGTGTATCCGGATTTTTAAACGGTGCCCCTATGCTTTCGGCGCTTTTCTGGCACTTGCCTTAAGTTTTACGCTCGTTATACAGGCCCTTGCCAATATGGCCGTAAACGTAAATTTATTTCCGGTAACAGGTGTAACACTGCCGTTGATAAGTATGGGCGGCAGTTCATTCATCTTTACCTGTATTGCAATAGGCATTATACTGAGCGTTGCAACAAACGTAGAGCAGCTGGAAGGCAAGGCTGTGTTGGCAGCAAACCAAAAAGAGGAGGATGAATAAAAAAATCATCATAGCGGGAGGTGGTACTGGCGGGCATATTTTTCCAGCCATTGCCATTGCCAACGCGTTGAAGGAAATAGAGCCGGGCATTGATCTTTTGTTTGTGGGTGCTAAAGGCAAAATGGAAATGGAGAAGGTGCCGCAGGCGGGTTACCCGATAAAAGGTATTGACATCGCCGGATTCAACAGGAGCTCTTTGATTAGCAATATCGGGTTGCCTTTTAAACTACTGAAAAGCTATTTCCAGGTGCGGACCATTGTAGCTGATTTTATGCCCGATGCGGTGATCGGTGTAGGCGGCTATTCAAGTTTCCCGGTGTTGCGTTTTGCACAAAGCAAAGGCATTCCCGCCTTTATTCATGAGAGTAATTCGTTTGCGGGAAAAAGCAATAAGCTGCTGGGCGTGAGGGCAAATAAAATTTTTGTAGCCAGCGATGGAATGGAGAAATTTTTTCCGGCGGGAAAAATCATGATAACCGGAAACCCGGTGAGAAGTAGTATTGCAAACAATGCAGTCACCAGAAATGAAGCAAGTGCTTTTTTTGGATTGGCTGCCGGCAAAAAAACAATATTGGTAACCGGTGGCAGCCTTGGCGCAAAAGGTATCAACGAAGCCATTGGCCTCCACATTGCTGAATTTGAAAAAAATGATGTGCAACTGATATGGCAAACCGGGCGACCATATGCTGCCACTGCAAAAGATCAGGCTGCCGGTAAAACCAATGTGTGGGTAAATGATTTTATTGCAAAGATGGAAATGGCGTACGCAGCCGCAGACGCTGTGGTATCGCGATCAGGCGCGATGTCCATTGCAGAATTGTGTGTGGTAAAAAAACCGGTGGTATTTGTGCCTTACCCGTTTGCAGCCGAAGATCACCAGACAGCCAATGCGCAAAACCTGGTGAATAAGCAGGCGGGTCTGCTGGTAAAAGACAACGAAGCAAAAGATAAACTGGTAGAAACGATTATAGGATTGGTTAAAAATGAGGAACAGCAGCGGACACTGGAAGCCAATATTGCAAAACTGGCAGTTACGGATGCCGGTAAAAGAATTGCCACCGAAATTTTGCATACCATCGAAAAAATAAAAAAGGACACAGCGGGCAGTACCCACGTGTGAAATATCAGGTGAAGGACAGCTAACAATGGAACAGATAAAAACGATAGAAGAAATAATACATACACCTTCCGGTGCCGGAAGCATTTATTTTATTGGCATTGGCGGTATTGGGATGAGTGCGCTGGCCAGGTATTTTTTATCGAAGGGCTTTACCGTGAGTGGTTATGACAAAACAACCACAGCGCTCACAAAAAAACTGGAAACAGAAGGGATTGCTATTCATTACACAGATGACGTTTCACTGGCGCCCAAAGCTGTTCAGTTGGTGGTATACACGCCGGCAGTGCCGAAAGATCACCAGGAGCTGGCCTGGTACAAAGAAAACAATGCAACGGTGATGAAGCGGAGCGAGGTGCTGGGGCTTATCAGCAAAAGTTCTTTTAATATATGTATCGGGGGTACCCACGGCAAGACGACCATTACTACCATGATTGCCCATTTATTGCGCGATACGGGTTATGGCTGCAACGCTTTCCTGGGGGGCATCTCGGTCAATTACAATACCAATTTCTGGAGTAATGAACGCAATGTTTGTGTGATAGAGGCGGATGAATACGACCGGAGTTTTTTGCAGCTGAACCCCGATATCGCTATTATCAGCTCAATGGATGCAGACCACCTGGATATTTACGGTACTGAAACGGCCCTTCAGGATGCGTTTGTTGCGTTTGGTGCTAAAGTTAAGAAAGGCGGCATCCTGCTCAATAAATTTGGTTTGACGCGCGGTGCCGAGTTAACTGCAGACCGGCATCTTACTTATAGCAGGCAAAATGAAAGTGCTGATGCATATGCTGCTAATGTGCGTATGATGAACGGCGGTTACGTGTTTGATGTGATGATGAAAGATAGTATGCTGCCGGATGTGGTTTTGCATATGGGCGGCATGCACAATGTTGAAAATGCGGTGGCAGCAATTACCACGGCGCACTTGCTGCAGATTGATCATGCAAAGATCAAAGCTGCCGTTGCCAGTTTTAAAGGAATAAAAAGAAGGTTTGAATATATTCTTCCGCCAATTACTACGCCTGCTGACACTTACCGCGCCGGGGTGAGCGGCGGTGTTATTTTTATTGATGATTACGCCCATCATCCCGCAGAACTGAAGGCATTGATTAGCGGGGCGAAAGCATTGTTCAGCGGAAAAAAATGTACGGTTATATTTCAGCCGCACTTGTATTCAAGAACACGCGACCTGGCGGATGGATTTGCAGAAAGCCTGGATTTGGCAGATGAGGTACTGTTGCTGCCGGTATACCCGGCGCGGGAGCTGCCCATTGCTGGTATCAGCAGCGATACCATATTGCAAAAGATGAAAAATGGGAACAAGCACATGGTAAGTAAAGAAGGACTCCTTACTTATATACAGGAAACATTTGTGCCGGGCCTCAGCAGCGAATTTACAGAAGTACTGATTACTGCGGGTGCCGGGGATATTGACGCACTTGTTCAGCCAATTAAAGCAATACTTGAAAAATGAGTTTCTCTGGCAACATAAAAAAAATATTTTTTCTCTCGCTCGCTGTCATCGTGGGTGCAGGCCTGCTGGTATTGCTGATTGCTGCCATTAATAAAAAAAACCAGGAAGTCTGTAATGGGGTAGTGGTTTCTATTGCGGGTAAGGGTGATGATTTGTTTTTGAACAAACAGGACGTAATGACCATTATCGCCCCGGATAAAAATAACCAGCCAAAGGGGCGGTTGCTGGCATCATTTGATCTCACAGGAATAGAAGCCAGTCTGCGGAAAAATATCTGGGTAAAAGATGCCCAGTTGTTTTTTGATAACAACAGCATGTTGCGGGTGTCAGTGGAAGAAAGATTCCCGGTAGCAAGAATATTTACGGTAAATGGAAACAGCTTCTATATCGACAGCAGTGCGAAGCGCCTGCCGTTGAACAGCCGTATGACGGTTAAACTGCCGGTGTATACGAATTTCCCGGCCGATAAGGACCGGTTATATGGTGCAGATAGTTTACTGATGCAGCAAATTAAACGGATGAGCCCGTTCATCCTTGCAGATGCTTTCTGGATGGCGCAGATCGGGCAGATTGATATTACACCCAACCGTACTTTTGAAATGATGCCGGTTATAGGTAAACATGTAGTTGAATTTGGAAATGGCGAAGACTATGAACAAAAATTTCACCGCCTTTTTTTATTCTATCAGCAGGTCGGTGCAAAGGTGGGCCTGGATAAATACAGTGTGATTAATGTACAATACGATAGACAGGTAGTAGCTACAAGGAAAGGAACGGCAGGAAAAATTGATTCTTTGCAGGCATTGAAAAATATCCGGCAGCTGATTGAAGCAACAAAAGAATTGCCCTTCGATACAGTATCCACAGTGGTGGATAATAATATTGTTGCAAATGCTGCGCCTAAGCCAACTTTAACGACTTTAAAAGAACACCGGAGAAATGCATCCGCAAAAGATTCGTTTAATAATGTTCCAACCTCCAGCAGTCCACCACCATTGAAAAGCCGGGCAGTTTTGCCTGCTGCAACACAACCCAAAGCAGTAATGAAAAAGCCTGCCGGGTAGCAGACTGCTTTGCAACGGTTACGGAACAATAAAAAACGTTAACAACTAAAAACAAAGATACATCTATGAACAACGAACATTCAAATATAGCGGGGCCTGGTAAAGGAACTGCAAGAAACGGGGATAATGAGCAGCCAATCATCGTTGGTCTGGATATCGGTACTACAAAAATTGCCTGTATTGCGGGCCGGAAAAATGAATATGGTAAACTGGAGATAGTGGGCTTTGGCCGTGCAAACAGCAATGGCGTAAAACACGGACAGGTACTGAACATAGACGAAACGATCAAGGCGATCCGCGCGGCGCTCGATAATTGCATGGCTTCTAATACGGGTATAGAATTTAAAGAAGTTTATGTAGGTATTGCCGGTCATCATATCAAAAGCCTGCAAACACGTGGCGATATCGTTCGGCAGGATACGAATGAGGAAATTACTCAACGCGAAATTGATCAGCTCATCGCCGACCAGTTTAAAACATATATTCCTGCAGGCGACCAAATCATAGATGTGATACCGCAGGAGTTTACCGTAGACAATTTTCAGAACATCCCCAATCCTATCGGCTACGGTGGTGTAAAAGTGGGTGCCAATTTTCATATCATCACCGGTGATAAAAATGCTATCCGCAATATTAACCGCGCCGTAGAAAAAAGTAACCTCATTACAAAAGACCTGGTATTACAACCATTGGCTTCGGCCAGCGCAGTAATGGCACAGGAAGATCTGGAAGCAGGCGTAGCGATTGTAGACATTGGTGGCGGCACCACGGATCTGGCTGTTTTTTACGAAGGCATTTTAAAACACACTGCGGTAATTCCATTTGGCGGAGAGAACATCACCAATGATATAAAGACTGGCTTGGGGGTATTGAAAACCCAGGCAGAGCAAATGAAAGTGCAGTTTGGTTCTGCTTTATCCAACGAAGCTAAATCGAATGCATTTATCACCATACCAGGTCTGAGGGGAATGCCTGCCAAAGAGATCAGCGTAAAAAACCTGGCAAATATCATACAGGCAAGAATGAGCGAAATAATGGATTTTGTTTCTTATCACCTGAAACAAGTGGGTATGGACAACCGGATGCTGAACGGTGGCATTGTTTTAACTGGCGGCGGCTCCCAATTAAAACACCTGATACAATTAACCGAATATGTAACCGGCTTAAATGCGCGGATCGGCTTTCCTACAGAACACCTGGCCGGCGGCCATATAGATGAGCTCGCAAAACCCACGTATTCTACCTGTATTGGACTTATACTAAAAGGATACGATGACTACGAGCACAACCGCAAACAATTTGAAACGGCCCATTTTAAAGTGGAAGTGCCCGAGATCCTGAAGCAAATACCACAAGAAATGCCGGAACCAGCTGAACCCGAGGAGATAGTAGCCGCTGAAAAAATTACCAACAGGAAAGGCATGAAAGACTTCTGGGGTAAATTTAAAGACGGACTGATTGACCTGTTTAAAGAAGAAGAAGACAAACACCTGGGATAAGGTATAGGGAAATCAGGTAAAAGGTAGAAGGAAAAACCTTTCACTTTAACCATTTCAGTTTAAACCTTTTGCAGGATACCTTTTTAAAATAATCGGGGCAGGGAATGAAGACATAAAACAGCGGTATTGTGGATACGATACCTTTTACCTTCAACCTTACGCCTTTTTTAAAACTATAGGGGTAAAGATGAACGGGTAAGACGCAGGTTCCCTGAATAAGAGGCCTTACACCCTTCACCTCATACCTTTATTAAATTTTGTAACTATGATACACTTTGATTTGCCAAAAGAAAAATCATCTATTATTAAAGTAATCGGTGTTGGCGGCGGCGGAAGCAATGCAGTAAACCACATGTTCAGCCAGAATATTGAAGGCGTCAACTTTATAATTTGTAATACAGACGCGCAGGCCATTGCACAAAGCAATGTGCCTAATAAGATACAGTTGGGACCGCACCTCACGCAAGGACTTGGTGCCGGCGCCAATCCTGAAATCGGTAAACAGGCCTGTGAAGAAAGCCTGGAAGAAATAAAACGAATCCTGGAAGTCAATACAAAAATGGCTTTTATAACAGTAGGTATGGGCGGGGGCACCGGTACTGGTGGCGGACCGATCATTGCAAAAATTTGCAAGGACCTGAGCATTCTAACCGTGGGGATCGTTACCACACCTTTTTCTTACGAAGGCAGGAAACGGCAGTTGCAGGCGGAAGAAGGGATACGTTCTATGAAGCAGTATGTAGATACGCTCCTGGTGATCAGCAACGATAAACTGCGGCACCAGTTTGGCAATCTTAAAATGAAAGAAGCATTTGCGAAGGCAGACAATGTGCTGGCCACTGCCGCCAAATGTATTACCGATGTTATTAATAGTACCGGTCAAATCAATGTTGACTTTGCGGATGTTTGCACCGTAATGAAAAACGGTGGCGTGGCAATACTGGGTAACGCGGTAGCAGACGGTGAAGACAGGGCACAAAAAGCAATCGAGGAAGCATTGAATTCGCCATTGCTCAATGATAACGATATAAGCGGTGCTAAATGGATTCTAATTAATATCAATTCTTCTGAGGGGGAACATGAATTTACGATGGATGAGGTAGAAATTATACAGAACTACCTGCTGAGCCGTGCCGGCGAGGGTACGGATGTTATACTTGGACTTGGCTATGATCCAGCTTTGGGCGATAAAATAGGTATTACCCTGATTGCAACCGGGTTTGAATACAAAGACCCTTTTACCAAACCCATAGCAAAAAAAGAAACGCCGAAGAAAGAAGAGAAGATTGTAATGATGCTGGAAACAAAAAATGAGCAACCTGTTGCCAGCAAACAATTCGCGTTGCCGCTGGATGAACGTGCCGAAGATATAACCGAGGCAAACTTTAGGGCAGAAAATAAAGTACTGTTGTCGCTTGCGAAAGAGCCAACCGCTGTTCCCGTGATGTTGAAGGAAACATTACACGCAGTGTTGACGGAAGAGCCGGCTGCAGCCGTAAACGCCGTGAATTTTACGAGTGATGCCAGCAGTAAAACTACTGTGGACAATCTAAATAATTCTGTGGACAAGAAAGAAGCGCCAACCTATTCGGAGTTGGTATATTCGCAACCACCGGCTGATAGAATACCTGTTGTTACTCCGTCTGCTGAAACCCCCTCTGAAAATATAAGCAAACAAATAATACCTGATTTAAATAATTCTCCTGCATCTGCAGTGCGTGGAGGATACTTGGCCAAGCCTTCCAATATTTATGCAGAACCGCGGATGGCAGATAATTCCTGTCCTCCTCATCAATTGACTCCTCCTGTGAAACAACCCGTCTTGCAAGAGTTGCCGGTTCAACCGTCGGTTCAAAAAGAAGAAGAACCTTCTTTCGACATGCAACTGGTAATTAAAGATGAAGTTTCTAAAGCGGCGGATGCGCCTCGGGCTCTACAGACTCAGCATCCAGAAATGTTTTTTGCAGAAGACCCCGCGATGCGGGACGAAGCAGATGAACAAAAACTTCGCGCTGCAGAACGAATACAGAAGTTACGTAACCTGTCGTTCAACGTAAATGCAGCCGATACAAATAATGAGTTTGAAACTGTGCCGGCCTACATCCGCCGCAATTTAGAATTGTACAACACCGTGAGTCCTGCAGAAAATTTTTACAGTAGCCTGGAAGTAAAGGCCGACGAGAACAATACGGGTAAGATCAGCACCCTCAATACCTTTCTTGATGGCAAAAAATTAGATTAACGCCAGTTGTGTTTATAGTGTTTTTTAGTTGTTGTATCCGTTAAAGGATAGTTGTTAGCCCTCCCGGTTTTGTCCGGAAGGGCTTTTTTTTGCCCGGTAGCAGATGCATTATTACATCTGCTACCGGTAATGTTTACAACCTAAGTTTAGCAGCTTATAAGTTGAATATTGAGTAATCTAGGGAACGCCTTCGTGCGCGGAAATCGAAAAACAGTGTTTTACTGCCGGCAAAAGCTTATATCAGGCAGCATTTTTAGCGAGCGAAAAAACAATGGTAACACCACTGTTTTCTTCCGTCTCCAGGCCAATATTTCCGCCTAATTTCCGGGCTACATCTACAAAATGCACCAGGCTTTGCATGTAACTGCTGTAAGCAAAAGCACCGTTGTTGCGGATGCGGATATGATGCTGGCCAGCAATCCATTCCGTTTCAACCCGGATGCAGCAATCGGACGTTCTGTAGACTGCATTGCTGAGCAGGTTGCCGATGATATATGCAAGGGAATCTTCATCCGCAACCACCACCACGGCTTTGTCTATATCGTTAACAATAAAACTATTTTTGCCGGTAGCCTTTTGCAACAAGCTTAACTGCAATTTGCTTACCAGATTACGAAGCGATGTGGACACCATCCCAAGGACTGGCGTTGCTATTGCGGATTGCTGAAACAAGTTTTTCATAAAGAAGGATTTTGAAAAGAACAAAGGGATTTTACATCTTCATAGGATATGGTTCCAAACGTTTGGGCCAATGGGTAGCAAGTGTTTTTCATAAGAACAGCCTTATTTTAAGCATGCCTGTTTTAAAGGATATGGATTGCGACAATTTTTGACTTTACTGGATTTGCAGGCATTTTGCCCGATGGTACAAAGATGGACTCATGGATAGTTGAAAAAAATAGCTTTAATTATGAATCTGGTATAGTTGAATTACTAGTGTTTGTAGTATATACTCTACGTTTCAGGGGTAGCTACCGAAAAGGTTTTTAGAAACCGGCAAACAAACAAATTTTAAAGTTTTATAAAACGTTCATTTTTTTTGTTCTTTAGGGCTTTTGTATAAACCTTCCGGGGGTATTTCCTGTTATTATTGGCACGGCCACAGTTACCGGTGACGGATAAACCATTTTTAAACAGAATATAAACTATGCCAACAGTGCTAATTACGGGCGGTACCGGAACCATTGGTAAATCACTCAGTGCATTACTGCTGGAAAAAGGATACGAGGTCATTATCGTAACAAGAGAGAAGCAGAACAATGGAGCTGTGGCGGAGCAAGGTTTATCGTACGCTTGCTGGGATGTGCAGGCGCAGACGATTGACAAGACCGCTGTTCAAAAAGCCGATTTTATCGTTCACCTTGCAGGTGCCGGTGTGGCAGATAAACGCTGGACAAATAAAAGAAAAAAAGAAATCATTGAAAGCCGGACACAGAGTTGTGCACTGCTGGTAAAAGCTTTAAAAGAAAATCCCAACCAGGTAAAAGCAATCATCAGTGCTTCTGCCATCGGACTGTATGGCGCAGATCCAAACGTTCCCAATCCCCACCCTTTTGAAGAAACAGACCCACCTGCAACTGACTTTTTAGCTGACACCTGCAGGCAATGGGAAGAAAGTATTGAAGGGGTGCAAGCGCTGGGCAAGCGACTGGTTACAATAAGGACCGGCATTGTTTTAAGCAGGAACGGCGGCGCGCTTACTGAATTTATCAAACCAATTCGTTTTGGGATAGCAGCTATTTTGGGAAATGGTAAACAGGTAATCAGCTGGATTCATGTAGACGATCTTTGCCGCATTTACCTGCAGGCAATTGAAGACGAGCGCATGACCGGCGTTTACAATGGCGTAGCGCCTAACCCTGTCACCAATAAAGAGCTAACCTTGCAACTGGCGAAAACAATAAAACATAATTTTTATATCGCTGTGCACGTGCCTGCTGCAATATTAAAAATTGTAATGGGGGAAATGAGTATTGAAGTACTAAAAAGCGCTACGGTGGCTGCAGCAAAAATTAAACATGCGCCGTTTAATTTTATTTACCCCTCGGTTGAATCTGCGGTGAATGAGTTAACAGGAAAGCACTAGACCCTGCACTATCGTTCATCCCATACTTTAATCCGCAATATGGTTTTTGTTACCGCCCCGAATCATTCGCTGGCTATTATCTTCGGCTTCTTCATCGGTGGTATCACCAACTCCGGGCTTAAATCCGGCAACGCTGATTTCAGTTTATCGCCCCGATAAATACTGGTGTCCACAAAATACCAATGCAGTCCTTTGTCTTCGGAAATTGCTACCAGCGTACTCTCCATAATTACTTTGCTGGCCATAAAACTTGCTTCCGTGGTTTGCGGTACCGTTGTCTGCAGTTGTTTTTTGAAGTTGATGATTTTTCCCGGTTCTCCAATCGTTACTTTTTTTATTTCGGCACCAAATTGTTTCATGAATTTCGTTAGTGTATCTCTTGCGAGCAGGAGTTTTTCTTTACCGCCGGCATCCGCAACTAATTTCGGGGGCAGATAGGCGGCGATTTTATTAAGATCCCTGGCTAGTACCGCGCGTGCCATATCTGTTGCCTGCGTTTTTATAACGGCCTGCAGGGGCTGACTGCATAATTGTACACCTGGTAATAGCAGCATGCTGAAGAGCAGCAATAACATAAAAGGCTTTTTTACAGTCATTGTTTCTTTAATTTTTGTAAAATGACAGCAATGCCATGACCCATAGCAAGCGCGTTGGTAAGGATGTCTTTAAACAATTATAAATCACGGCGTTTATTTATCCAGAAGCAAAAGGCCCATGTGAGGACAATGACAGCCAGGGTATAACCAACATGGTACTTTACAGCATCCAATGCGGCCAGGTAAGCCTTCTCGTCAATCCTTCCAATAAATGCTGGCTTTGGCAACAACAGGTGTGAGATTTTAAGCGGAAAATAATCGCCAATATTTGATTTGAATCTATGCCTTATATATTCAATTACAATAGGCTCAAACAAAATGAAATAAAATGCAAAAATGGCCAATGCAATAAATGATTTACGCACCAGGAGCCCTACCATAAAAGCAAGCGATAATTGTGAAAATGTTTGCATGGCAAATAAGCCAATGTAATATGCTTTACTCCATTTATCTACTGAAAGGTCGGTTGTATTTGATATTCCAATGATGAGCGCAACAACAGTATAAAGTAAGGTTACAATGGCTGAGAGAATAAGCACATCAATCAGCTTGCCAATCATAAATTCTTTCCTGCTCCAGCCATCAATGATATTCTGACGGTTCGTTTTGTAATTATATTCGTTGGTTATAAGCATGATAATTACAATGGCAGGTATAAAAACGAATATGGATGAAAAATAAGCCACCGTTTTCCATGCCTCAGGAAACGAAAACGGATTGCCTATGAGTGCTTTTAATACTTGGCCGGATGTGCTTTCTTTTCCAGTCACATCCTCATAGACTTTTAAAAAGATATAATTGATGCCTGGATAGGTAAGTGCCGTGATACCCATTACCCACCAAAAGGCGGGATATTTTTTTATTTTCAACCACTCGGTCCGGACAATGTTAAACATGCGGGTATGAATTTGGGGATCGTTAATTGTTGGTGAGTTCGAAAAATTTCGCTTCCAGTCGTTTCTTTTTAAACAGCAGGTGATTGAGTACAATGCCTTTGCTAAAACAATAATTATTGATATCGTCGAGCCTGGCAGTGCTTTTCGGCATGTTTACAAGCAGAAACTGCCCTTCCGTCTGAACCTTCGTTCCGTTGCCGTAATGGCCCATGACGGTTGCCAGCGCCACAAGATCAGCAGCACCTATTTCCACGGTATCTTCATCTGCCAGTACATCCTCTACCGGGCCAGTTGTTATCAGCGATCCTTTTTTAATAATGGCCACATGCGTACAAACTTTTTCTACTTCATCCAGTAAATGACTGGCCATAATAATGGTGTGGCCCTTTTTACTAAGTTCAATAATCAATTCTCTTATCTCCGCAATGCCAACGGGATCCAGGCCATTGGTGGGTTCATCCAGAACCAGCACCTGCGGGTCGCCCATTAGCGCTGCGGCAATAGCCAGTCGTTGCTTCATACCCAGGCTATAGGTGCTGAAGCGGCTATTTCTTCTTTCAAACAAACTTACTTTTTGCAAAACGTTGTCTATACTGGTTGCATCGCCACGACGGCTGATACTCTGTGTAATTTTCAGATTATTAACCGCAGAGAGGTAGTGATAGAAATTAGGTGTTTCCAGGAGGGAGCCAATTTTTTTCCGCTGTTCCGGAGAACCGGGATTACCAAACCAAAGAAAATTACCGTTATCTGCTTTCAATACATCCAGAATAATACTCAGCAACGTTGTTTTACCGCTTCCGTTTGGTCCAAGCACACCAAATACGCAGCCCTGTGGTATCTCGAACGACAGGTTTTTAAGTGCCTGTATTTTCCCGTATGATTTGCTGATATTTTCTAAGGTTAAGACTGACACTCTGGTAGGTTTTATTGCAAGCGAAAGATAGCCATAAACAATGGAATGAAAAAGATATATGGCAACACCCACTTCCTGCGATGCGGTTTGCCTGCCGGGAATTTGCGTATTCAGCTGTTTTAAAATGATCGCCATCGTCCAGAGCATAAAGCGATCATTGAATCGGCCAGTAAAAAATCACTAAGTGTTGTCCTGGTGATTTTCATGATACACGCTGGAAAAATCTCCGATAACAGCCATGCCATTATTGAAATGGAGCTGGTTCAGTTGCAGCAGGTCGATATCTGACTGCAATACCTTTCTTGTAAATGGATTGAGTGTGCCGCCTTTTTCGCCGGGTGCCACTGAAGGATCATAATGAAATTCGGGATCGCAGATGGTTCCACGCGGATACATAATGCCCGGCTGGCCTTTGCCGCGGATGTCTAAAAGATCCGGGTGCGGCAAGCCCAGGGTATGGCCAAATTCATGCGCTGCGGTAGTAGAATTGTTGAGTAGGTTTTCTAATTTAAAGTAACCGGTATTGGAGGGCAGTCCGTCTACAAACGAGATATTGCCCATTGCATACGTTTCTATCCTGAAATAATTATTGCGCGGATTGTTGTTGTCAAATACCATTTCCGGCAATAACGACTTGCTCCAAATACCTTCCATATCAAACAGCACCCGGTAGGTATTGTTGCGAATGTTTACAGTTGCCTGGGGTTCATTCCAGTGATCGGCAATATCTTTTGCCACCTGCGCCGCCAGGGCATCATCCACTGCACCGCCGTAAAAAAAAAGCGTGGAATGAATAATGATTTGATTTAACTGCGGTATAATCTCGGCTTCGCCCATAATTTTTCCCCGTCTTTATTGGGATGCCATTTTTCTCAGACAGGCTTGTATTAAGACCCATACATACATCAGAAAAGATTTGTATTAATTCCGCACTGGCTTTCCACTCTTCAGCACACTTTGAATTCTTTCCAGTGTTTTCTTTTCGCCGGTTAAACTTAAAAATGCTTCGCGTTCCAGGTCAAGGAGGTATTGTTCTGTTACCAGCGTGGGCTCGCTTAAATCACCGCCACACATTACATAAGCCAATTTTTTTGCCACCAGGGAATCATGTTCGGTCGCGTAGTTGGCAACTTTCATACCATTGATACCTGCATAGAGCGCGCCCAGTGCGGAACGGCCCAGCACTTTTATATCGCTGCGCTGTACCGGTTGTGTATAACCCGCGTCGTACATTTCAATCACCGCTTTTTTAGCATCCGCAATTCTTCTTCCCTGGTTCATGCTTATTTCATCCTGCCCCTTTCTCAGGATGCCCAAATCAAATGCTTCCAATGCAGATGTGGCTACTTTGGCGGTAGCAATATTGAGAAAACGATTTTTTAATGTGATTGTCTCAGGCTCGTCTTCATGCATTTCATCGGCGGCCCGCAATGTAAATTCTTTTGTGCCACCACCACCGGGGATCAACCCGACGCCAAGTTCCACCAGGCCTATATAGGTTTCCGCGGCTGCGCAAACTTTATCGCTGTGCAGGCTCAGCTCACAAGCGCCGCCGAGGGTAAGCGCATGCGGTGCCGTTATTACCGGTACGCCGGAATATCTTGCACGCATCATGCTGTTCTGAAATAACCGGATGGCCATATCAAGTTCATCATATTCCTGCTCAATGGCCAGCATAAAAATCATGCCCACATTGGCACCTGCGGAAAAATTGGCGCCCTCATTGGCTATAACAAGACCCTTGTATTTTTCTTCTGCCAGGCCAATTGATTTTTGTATACCCTCCAGTACTTCGCCACCGATACTGCCCATTTTTGTGTACCATTCAAGCCCGAGTACTTCCTCGCCCAGGTGGTAAGTGCGGCAGGCGCTATTTTTCCATATGGTTTCGTTTTCAAAATTTTTCATTACAATAAAAACACCGGCACCTGGTAATGCTTTGTATTTTTTGGTACCAACGTCGTAGTACAAACGCTTTCCGTTTTCTACTTTGTAAAAAGTTTTTGCGCCGCTACTTATCATTTCATCGATCCAGGGGGCAACGGAATACCCGGCTGCCTTCATTGCAACAGTTGTTTTTGACACATCCAGCACATCCCAGCTCTCAAATGCACCAATCTCCCAGCCGAAACCCGCCATCATGGCATCATCTACGCGGTATATTTCATCACTAATCTCTGGTATGCGGTGCGAGATATAGGAGAAAAGACCGTAATGAAAACTCCGGTAAAATTCGCCTGCCTTGTCCTGGGCCGCGCACAACATTTTCAAGCGGGTTTTAAGATCATCAATGGGTTTGGCGGCTTCAACGCTTGCAAATTTCGGTTTTGCCCGCGGCCCATATTCCATGTTTTGCAGGTTAAGGGTCAGGATCTCTTTTTCTCCTCCGCCGCCTTTTGTTTTCTTAAAAAATCCCTGGCCTGTTTTGTCGCCCAGCCATTTATTTTCAACCATTTTATTCAACCACACAGGCGCAGTAAATGCAGCGCGTTGTTCATCGCCTGGACAATTGTCCGCCACACCTTTAGCAACTTTTACCAGCGTATCAATACCCACTACATCTGCTGTTCTGAAGGTGGCCGACTTTGGACGGCCAATAATAGGACCGGTTAACGCGTCAACGTCATCAATGGAAAGTCCCATCTTTTCTACCAGGCCAAATATTGCCATGATACCGTACACCCCAATCCGGTTGGCGATAAAAGCGGGGGTGTCTTTGCACAAAACGGTGGTTTTGCCCAGGTATAAATCACCATAGTGCATTAGAAAATCAACCACTTCCGGATCGGTATGCGGGGTTGGTATAATCTCCAGCAAACGCAGGTAGCGGGGAGGATTGAAAAAATGGGTGCCGCAAAAGTGTTTTTTAAAATCTTCGGATCTGCCTTCTGCCATCAGGTGAATGGGGATACCGGAAGTATTGGATGTAATGAGCGTGCCGGGGGTACGGTATTTTTCAACATCCGAAAAAACCGCCTGCTTGATGTCAAGCCTTTCTACCACTACTTCAATGATCCAATCGCAACCGGCAATGTCCTTCATGTTGTCAGTGAAATTGCCCGTCTTTATTTTCTTGATTACGTTTTTCGTGTAAACAGGGGAAGGATTCGATTTGATGGCTGCAGCCAATGCCTCATTCACAATCCTGTTTTTCACAGCAGGGTGTTCCAGCGTCAGGCCTTTTGCTGTTTCCGCAGGGGTTAATTCCTTCGGTGCAATGTCTAACAACAATACTTGCAAACCAATGCCTGCAAAATGCCCTGCAATGCGGCTACCCATTACGCCACTACCCAGTACCGCTACTTTTTTTATGATTCTTTTTGACATATTGGCAAATTAGTTAGTTAAACAACTATTCATACCGAAGGTAGTATAAAAATCATTTCCGTCATAATGAATGGGCGCAGATTATTGTATAATGAAAATGCAGGGGATAACATCGATATTTTGCATTTTACTAATCAATTTAGGCGTGTATTGTCCGTGCCAACGGGCCTTGATTAACCTTCTTGTTGTTACTGCCGGCGGCCCAGGGATACCGCACTCCAGTCCACTGCTCCTTTGCCCTGGTCTACCAATTGCTGCATATTGTTTTTCAGCAAACCTGCCAACGGCATGGTTTGGTTTACGGCATCTGCCTGGGCCAATACCAGTTTCATATCTTTCAGACCCAGTTTTGTAGTAAAAGCAGCGGGTTCAAATTGTTGTTGCAGAATTATACGACTGTAATTATGGTACAGCGGTGTATTGAACAAAGTTTGAGATAACATGTCCCACAGGGCAGCAGCATCAACACCACTTGCAGTAGCAAGCGCCGCGCTTTCACCAATTGCCTCAAGGGCTGCACCAATTACAAAGTTGCCACACAGCTTTACCGTACTGGCAGCGCTGAAGGAATCCCCAAAATCAAATACGCCGGCACCGCCTGCGTCTTTTAGCAGTGGCGTGATTGTTTTTCTGATAACCGCATCGCCGGAGATTACATAATTTAATTTTTTTGCCACGGCAGCTTCAGGTCGTCCAAAAACAGGTGCTGCCAGGTAAAATTGTTTTTTTTGCTGGTGCGCCGCTGCCAGTTCTACACTTGTTTGTGGAAGGATGGTACTCATTGATACGTGGATGCCTTCCGCCGGCAGGTGGTCCAGCAATACGGCCGACACTTCTTTAATGGCCGCGTCGTCCGATACCATGGTAAACACAATATTGCATTCGCCGCATATTGCTTCGATGCTATCAGAAACAATTGCTCCTTTCGCCGCAAGTGGCGCCGTTTTGGACGCTGTGCGGTTGTACACATAGAGTTCGTGTCCGCTTTCCTTAAGGTTAATGGCAATGGGTGTGCCCAGGCTGCCCAGACCGATAAATCCAATTTTCATAATAAATATTTTTTTCCGTTGCCCATCATTCCGGGTACTGCAGCTGCGCTACACTCAGCTTACACCAGACCCGTTGTCAATAATGGTATCCGGGTTTACAAAATGCAAAACGCCCGCTTTGTCTTCGGCCATCAGTATCATACCGTTGCTTTCAATGCCCCGCATTTTGCGCGGCGCCAGGTTGGCGACTACCACCACCTGTTTACCGATGATATCCTCCGGTTTAAAATGCAGCGCAATACCAGAAACGATGGTTCTTTTTTCAAAGCCCAAATCTACTTCCAGCTGTAATAACTTATCTGCCTTGGCTACTTTTTCGGCTTTCGTTATGGTGCCTACTTTCAGGTCAATTTTGGCGAAATCATCAAACACAATGGCTGCTTTAGGTGCAACTGGTTCAGCCGGTGCAGCACTGGTAACGGCTTGTTGTTTTTCCAATTCAGACATTACCTTATTTTTTTGCAGTTTTTCAACCTGTACTTTAATTTCTTCGTCTTCAATTTTCCTGAATAATAGTTGCGGCTCCCGCAGGCTGTAACCCGTGCTCAGCAAATTGGTTTTCCCCGCATTTTCCCATTCCAGTATTTTGTCTACCACCTTCATCATGTGCAGCATTTTCTTTGCCGTAGCCGGCAGAAATGGGTTGATAAGAATGGCCAGGTTGGCGGTCAGCTGTAAACAAATGTGCAGGCAGTTATCAATCAGCTCCTGTGCTTTTGGATTTTCTGTAAGGCGTTTGGCTACTATCCAGGGTTCTTTTTCCTGCATGTATTTGTTTCCTTTGCGTGCCAGGTCAATGACTTCATACAATGCATCGCGAAATTTATATTGCTCCAGCAGGTTTTCTACATTGGTCTTAGCCTGCTGTATGTCTTGCAGCATGGCGGCATCTTTTTCATCCATTGCTGCTGCATGCAAAGGCGGCACTTTGCCGTTGCACAATTTATGCATCAGCACAAAAGCGCGGTTTACAAAATTGCCGAAGATATTAGACAGTTCGCTGTTGTTCCTGTCCTGGAAATCTTTCCAGGTAAAATCATTGTCTTTTGTTTCGGGTGCATTTGCGCAAAGCACATAACGGAGTGCATCCTGCTGTTCAGGAAAATCCTGCAGGTAGTCATTCACCCACACGGCCCAGTTGCGGCTGGTAGACACTTTTTCCCCTTCAATGTTTAAAAATTCATTGGCAGGTACGTTGTCGGGCAATACAAAACCGCCATGTGCCTTTAACATGGCAGGAAATATAATGCAATGGAAAACGATGTTGTCTTTACCGATAAAGTGTACCAGTTTGGTATCGTCTTTACACCAGTAGTCGGCCCAATTTTCAGTTAGTTCTTTGGTAGCGGAAATATAGCCGATGGGCGCATCAAACCAAACATATAAAACTTTTCCTTCTGCATCGGGCAGCGGTACTTTAATACCCCAATTGCTGTCGCGGGTCATAGCGCGGGGTTGAAGCCCATTGTCGAGCCAGCTTTTACACTGTCCATACACGTTATTTTTCCATTCTTTGTGGCCTTCTATAATCCACTCCTTCAGCCAGGGCTCATAATTCTGTAAAGGAAAATACCAGTGTTTGGTTTTCTTTTTTACGGGTACCGCATCACTGAGTGCGCTGTGCGGATGTATCAGTATTTCAGGGCTTAGGGTAGATCCGCAGCGTTCACACTGGTCGCCGTAAGCATTGGGGTTGGCGCAAACGGGGCAGGTACCAATAATATAACGGTCGGCCAAAAACGTTTTTGCCTGCTCATCATAATATTGTTCGGTTTCCTTTTCTTCAAATAACCCATCGTCATATAATTTTTTAAAAAAATCCGACGCGGTATCGTGGTGCATTTTTTTGGAGGTGCGCGAATAGATATCGAACGAAATGCCCATCTGGTGCAAGCTTTCTTTTATCATCGCATGGTATTTGTCCACCACCTGCTGGGGGCTGATGCCCTCTTTCAGCGCACGGATAGTAATGGGTACTCCATGTTCATCACTGCCACCCACAAATTTCACATCTCTTTTTTGGGCACGCTGGTAACGCACATATATATCCGCCGGAATGTAGCATCCCGCCAGGTGGCCGATGTGTACAGGTCCGTTGGCATAGGGTAGCGCCGCAGTTACCAATATTCTTTTGTAATCTTTCATTTGTTTGTATGCTTCTTTTTTGTACCAGCTGCTGAAAAATCAGTTGGTTTTGTTGTTCGCCGGGTTGCAAAAATACCTTAATTGCTACCAACGCCAAAATGGTTGATTTTCCAATAACTTTAAGGGATGAACCGTAAACAGTTTCTTTCGTCTGCATTGGTGGCGGGCGCTGCTATTCCTGCATGGGCGGCAGACAGCGGCGATGATGATATACAAAAAACACTCATTATTCCCCGGTACCTGCAGCCAGGTGATACCATTGGCATTACCAGCCCGGCCGGTTATATTACTTTGCAGGATATACAGCCGGCTGTGCAACAAATGCAAAGCTGGGGGTTTAACATAAAAATTGGCAGCACTATTGGGAAACGTGATTTTACCTTCGGCGGAACCGATGCCGAAAGGGCGGCTGATTTTCAACAGTTGTTGGACGATGATTCAGTAAAAGCCATTATGTGCGCGCGGGGCGGTTACGGGGCCGTGCGCATTATTGACAACATCAACTTCGGCAAGCTGCTGCTGCATCCCAAGTGGATTATCGGTTTCAGTGACATCACCGTTTTTCATTCGCACCTTAATCACCACTACGGTATTGCCTCCATTCATTCAAAAATGTGTAACAGTTTTCCGGACGATTGGAGCAAGGCCGAGCCCATACAAATGGAAACCATCCTGTCTATAAAACAAGCATTGCTGGGTGAACAAATGCGCTACACCGCGTTGCCCAATGAAAAAAATAAGCCAGGCGTGGCAGAAGGTGTACTGGTGGGCGGCAACCTGAAGACACTTGAATCGCTTGCCGGCAGTGCATCCGATCTCAGCACGTCGGGTAAAATATTGTTTGTGGAAGACACAGGTGAATACCTGTACAGCATCGACCGGATGTTCTGGGGTTTAAAAAGGACTGGTAAACTCGCCGGCCTGCGCGGATTGATAATAGGTGGTTTTAAGATAAAGCCGGATGATGACCCGGATGAAGCTTTCGGAAAAAACCTCCAGGACATTGTGCTGACAATATGCGCGGCTTATAATTATCCCGTTTGTTTTGATTTTCCGGTGGGCCACCAAAGAAAGAATTATGCGTTGAAATGCGGTGTGCTGCACCGGCTTACCGTAAAAAAGGAAGAAGTCATTTTGAAAGAAATCAATGGCCAGGCAAAAAATAAAATAACATTATGACCATTATACCACCCTACTTGCAAAAAGGCGATACCATTGGCATTACCTGCCCTGCAGGATATATTACCCTGGAAGAGATACAACCCGCCGTGAGCAAGCTAAAAGAATGGGGCTTTACTATCAGCGTTGGCAGCACCGTGGGCAGGAAGGATTTTACATTTGGCGGCACCGACGCCGAAAGACTGGCCGACTTTCAGCAAATGCTGAATGATAAATCGATACGGGCCGTTTTATGCGGCAGGGGCGGTTATGGCGCCGTTCGCATCATTGATCAAATTGATTTTAAACAGTTCGCGCTTCATCCAAA
>JBDSEV010000067.1:0-70707 GCA_039919885.1 Chitinophagaceae bacterium | reverse complement strand
GGCTCACAGAACTCAATGTAATAGAGCAGGTCTTCAACCTGGCAAAAACATCTATTATTCAGCGTGCCTGGAAACAGGAGCAAAGACCCGATTTACACGGATGGGTATACGGACTAAAAGATGGTATCATAAAACCGGTTTTCGAAATGGCTGCAGGTACCCATATTGATGAAATCTACGAGTACGAAGATTTGTAGAAAGCATTCTCCAGCATGCGCATCGCAAAGACTTGTTTCATCCTGCATTTCTAAAAAAGATATCCTGAACTTGTGAAAGGATTGTCATCCTGCGCGTGCTGCATGCGCACCTTGCGCAGGATGACAATCCATGTATTCAAACTATTTTAATTATGATTAGTGGGTGCTCGCTGCAATATTCTCCGGCTCTATAAAATTGATCGTTTCTACGGTAATATTTTTTGTTCTCGCATTAATTTTATAATCAACTACCAATTCTACCACATCGTACGCAACAGATTTTGATTTGCTGAAATCAATAATCACTTTTGAATTGTTCGGAATTGCATCCAGCGCGTTGATAACACTGGCCTTGTTAAAAAAGGATACTTCTTCTGCCAGCACAAGGGTGTGTATTTCCTTCTCGTGGTCTTTTGTAATTACATCCTTCATGTGATGAGAATTGCGGTAGCTGTGACGAAGTGTATAAAAAATGCCAAGCAAGATGCCCACGGTAATTCCCTTCAGTAAATCTGTTGCCAGTATCGCAATAATGGTTGCAATAAACGGTACGAATTGCTCCCAGCCTTGTTTGTACATGGTCCTGAAAAGAGAAGGCTTTGCTAATTTATACCCCACCATTATTAATATGGCGGCCAGGCTGGCCAGCGGGATCATGTTTAAAACACTGGAAATGGTAATGGCGCTGATCAACAACAAACAACCATGCAGGATGGCAGACAATTTTGTCTTAGCGCCAAAGGAAATGTTGGCCGAACTTCTTACTATTACCTGGGTAATGGGTAACCCGCCGATAAGCCCGGATAAAATATTGCCCAGCCCTTGCGCTTTCAGCTCGCGGTTGGTTGGCGTGATCCTTTTTGCAGGATCGAGTTTATCAGTTGCCTCAACACTCAGGAGTGTTTCCAGGCTGCCAACGATGGCAATCACGAATGCCGTTTTATAAACATCCAGGTTAGACAAGGCGGAAAAATTGGGAAAAGTAAACTGGCTTAAAAACATGGCCATGCTTTTCGGTACCGGCAGTCGCACCACCTGGTCTTCCTGCAGGCTGAAAGGAAGCATGCCTTTTGTATAAAAATAATTCATCAGGATGCCCAGCAGTACTACCACGATAGGCCCCTGCAACAGCTGAAAAATTTTGTGCTTTTTGGATAAAACCTTATCCCACAATATCAGGATACCCAAAGAAATAACAGCAATCAATATAGCACCCGGGGTTATAAACTCAAAAGCTTTAGCAATGCCGGAGAAAGTGTTACTACCATCGGCCTGTAAAAACTCATCATCGCCTTCTATATCCTTGTCCCAACCAAGCGCATGTGGAATTTGTTTTAAAATAATCAACAAGCCAATACCAGTCAGCATCCCCTTGATAACCGAAGACGGGAAAAAATAACCAATGAAACCGGCTTTGGCAAACCCAAGGGCAACTTGAAGCACACCGGCAAAAACAACCGCAAGTAAAAAAGTTTCATAAGAACCGTTAAACGTTGTGGTGATGGCGGTGAGCACAATTACTGCCAGTCCGGCTGCGGGTCCGCTAACGCCCAAAGTAGAACCGCTGGCCATACCCACCACTATTCCACCAACAATACCTGCTATTATACCGGAAAAAAGTGGTGCGCCAGAGGCCAGTGCTACGCCAAGGCACAATGGCAGTGCAACAAAAAAAACTACAATACTTGCCGGTAAATCATTTTTGATTTCTTTAAACATACAAATAATTTTATATTCTCTAATTTTTTTAATTAATTAATTTTAATTTTCACGGCTACGCAATTGCGTTTTAAATAAGTAACAACTCTTTTTATACAATGGCACCCTTGAAAAATAATACTCAATCCTACTACCGCCGCCTGTACCAACCAGCGGACTGATGGTGCCGGCTATAATTTGCTGGGCAGGTAATTTCTGCAATCTGAAATATCGCTAACAATTAAACCGGCTTAAACGGCCGTCAACACATTTCCTGGACTTGTTTCCGTTGCCGGCTTAACCATACGGAATATATTTTTTAACAAGCCGTCTTTGAGGCTATATGCCCAGCCGTGTATTTGGGGTAGGTTGCCTTTTGCCCACGCGTTTTTTATTGTTTGTGTTTTAGCAATATTGAGCACCTGCTGTTTTACACTGTATTCAGATAAAAGATTCACTCGTTCGTCACCGTCTTCAATGGCATCAATTTCCTCCCGGTGAGCAGCATATGTTTTTTTAATATTCACGAGCCAGTTATCCAGCATGCCGTATTGTTCGTCACCCATTGCGGCTTTAACACCACCACAACCATGGTGCCCGCAAACAATCACATGCTTTACTTTCAGGTAGGTGACGGCGTACTCCAGCACACTCAGCAGGTTAAGATCATCTTCTACTACCAGGTTGGCAATATTCCGGTGTACAAAAAGTTCACCCGGATTAGTGCCGGTAATTTGATTAGCAGGCACACGGCTATCGCTGCAGCCAATCCACAAAAATTCAGGTGTCTGGGTTTTTGCAAG
Organism: Chitinophagaceae bacterium; assembly: GCA_039919885.1. Taxonomy (GTDB): domain Bacteria; phylum Bacteroidota; class Bacteroidia; order Chitinophagales; family Chitinophagaceae; genus JACMLD01. Next base: position 68,009 of record JBDSEV010000067.1, on the reverse strand, counting down.
CCGGTTAAAAAACTCCGGATCTTCAAGCAATTCTTCCTGGGCCCATGCCTTATTTTCGAGTAATAATTTTTCAAATGATTGCATAGATAATTTTTTAAGGTGAAACGCTAACGGGGACCAGTCCGGAAAAGCCATGCTCTTTATAGATGTTCTTTTTTAATTCTACCTGGATGGCCTTCAGGTGTGCATGTTTCATAAAATCTTCAATAACGCCTATCACGTCTTTGTCAATAAAATCTGCGCGGCCGGCATCTATCAGTACAAACGAGTTTTTGGGAACCTGTTCCAGTTTCCTTTTAATGATAGGCTTGTTTAAAAATGAAACGTCTTTCCGCAGCCTGAACAGGTACCTGTTCTCGTCTTTAACAACCAGTACAGCAGACTTAAAATTGCTTCTCAGCAAAAAGAACATCCCTGCGCAGCAGCCGATGAAAATACCAACCAGCAAATCCGTAAAAAGTATGGCCAGGATGGTAATTATAAAAGGCAGAAACTGATCCCATCCTTTGTTATAATACTGCCGGAAAATGGAGGCCCTCGTAAGTTTATAACCAATATAGATGAGTATGGCAGACAAAGAAGCCACCGGAATTAGGTTGAGTAATCCTGGAATGAACGATACGCACAAAAACAGGAAGAGACCCTGGATGATGGCAGCGGATTTAGTTTTTGCACCGGCATTTATATTAGCAGATGTTCGCACAATTACGGCAGTAAGTGGTAAACCGCCCAGCATGCCGGAAACAAGGTTGCCTATGCCCTGTGCTTACAGCTCGCGGTTGGCAGGCGTTACCCGCTTAAAGGGGTCTACCTCATCCGCCGCTTCTATATTCAGCAGGGTTTCCAGGCTGGCAACTACCGCCAGTGTTAAGCCGGTAGCCCATACCCTGATATCAGACAGGTAAGAAAAATCCGGCACGGTAAAAAAAGAAGTGAATTCCATAAACGTCTTCGCAATTGGAATATTTACCAGGTGTGTTGCACCCAATGCAAATTCCGGGTAACTTCTTTTTAAAACCGCGTTGATAGCCACAGCCGACAATACCACCACCAATGGAGCGGGTACCAATTTAAATATGCTTGATTTTTTTACCAGCAGTTTGTCCCATACAATCATTATCAGTAAAGAAAACACGCCAATGATAACGGCGGAAGGCAGTACATGCTGCAGCGAGTAAAACAATTCTGAAAAAGTATTCTTGCCATCCGTTTGTGTAAAGGTTTGATCTCCCTGGAAATCATTTTCAGAGCCTACAAAATGAGGAATTTGTTTCAGTATCAATATGAGCCCGATGGCCGCCAGCATTCCTTTGATGACGCCCGACGGAATGTAATCTCCCAGCACGCCTGCTTTTAAAAAGCCAAGTATTGTTTGTATGATTCCGCAGATAACCACTGCACACAGAAACGCTTCAAATACACCCAGCTTGCCAATGGCTACTGCAACAATTGCAGTTAAACCGGCTGCTGGTCCGCTGATGCTCATCTGGGAGCCACTCAGTAAGCCAATCACCACACCCCCTACAATTCCGCCAATGATACCAGCGAACAAAGGTGCACCTGAACCCAGCGCTATGCCAAGACAAAGTGGTAAGGCCACCAGGAAGACCACCATCGCCGCGGTAAAATCTGACGGCAGACTGGTAAAATAATTTTTTACTTTATTCACAACGAAATAAGTTTAGATTTTTAGCTTGATAGGTCGTCGAACAGTTTGGATCTGCCGGATCGGTAATAGCTGCTGCGCAGGTAGCCGCACAACACATAAAATAAAACGCGCAGCGATGCCGCTTAAAAGTAGCAGGCAATCGATACAGCCATTATAAAATGCTGCACGTTATACAGAAAATGCTAGTTATGAACCGATGAATGGCAGCATTAGCCAATGGCTTTCGGTGGAGGTATAATCAGGTCGCAATGATGAACGGGGTAGTTAATGATATCGTGGCGGTTGCCAAAAAAATGAACAGCTACGGGATGCTCCAGCACCTGGTGGTGATTGTGCAGGTATTCGGAAAGATTTTGTAACCCATTGGCATTTTTTTCTTCTACCGGGTTAGGAACTGTATTAGCACCAGCATCTTTTTCTACCGGGCTATTGGAGGCCGCGGTTTTGGTGCTTTGTTCCTTTTTCACGCTGTATACCCAGAAATTAGCCGTGGTTAAAAAACACAATGCCGCAATCATAATTATTGCGGAAGTGGCTCGTACTAATATGGATAGCTTTGGTAACATGCGCGGGGCAAAAGTAATCGAAACCCATAAAAAATCAAACCAATTTGTTTTTTTTAACAAACGAACACCTGTTATTTCCGCAGGGTGTATCTTCATAGGCCTAATCCCGCTACATTACTTATTAATTTTTTCAACAGCCTACTATGCCATACCCATACCAGATTACGTCATTTGAGCAGTATGAAGCCGACTACAAGAAGAGTGTAGAAGACCCTGAGGGCTTTTGGGCAGCGATTGCGGAAAATTTTTACTGGAGAAAGAAATGGGATAAAGTACTTAGCTGGAATTTCAAAGAACCAAAGATTGAATGGTTTGCCGGGGGCAAGCTGAACATTACCGAAAATTGTTTGGATCGGCACCTCCCTGCATTGAGTGATACACCCGCGATTATCTGGGAGTCAAATAATCCTGATGAGAAACCGAGAATTGTTACCTATGCAAGACTGCACAAGCGGGTTTGCCAATTTGCGCAGGTACTCAAAAACAATGGCGTACAAAAGGGCGACCGTGTCTGCATTTACATGGGGATGATACCGGAATTGGCATATGCCGTGCTCGCCTGCGCGCGCATTGGCGCCGTTCACAGCGTAATTTTTGGCGGTTTTTCTGCGCAAAGCATTGCAGACCGGCTGGAAGATGCAAAAGCCGCCTTCATTGTTACCTGCGATGGTGCATACCGCGGCGCAAAAGACATCCCATTAAAAAGTGTTATCGATGATGCCCTGATAGGAAATAAAACGGTTAAAAAAGTAATTGTGTATACCCGTACAAGGACGCCGGTAAGCATGATTAAAGGGCGCGATGTTTGGTGGGAGGATGAAATGCGGATTGTTACGGAATCGATGCCCGTTTCTTCACCCACCCCTGCAGGCGATACGGAGGGAACCGGTTCCGGCGACGCTGAAATAATGGATGCCGAAGATCCGCTTTTCATACTATACACATCTGGAAGCACCGGTAAGCCCAAAGGCGTGGTACATACCTGCGGCGGCTATATGGTGTGGACCAACTACACTTTTGTAAACGTTTTTCAATACCAACCCGGACAGATTCATTTTTGTACTGCTGATATCGGTTGGATTACGGGCCACTCCTACATTTTATACGGTCCTTTAAGCGCAGGAGCTACCTCGCTTATGTTTGAAGGCATTCCCACCTGGCCAGACGCCGGCCGGTTTTGGGACATTGTTGCGCGCTACAAAGTGAATATACTATACACTGCCCCTACCGCTATCAGGAGCCTGATGGGTTTCGGTTTAGACCCGGTAAAAGGAAAAGATCTTTCGTCATTAAAAGTATTGGGTACCGTTGGTGAGCCCATTAACGAAGAAGCCTGGCACTGGTACAATGAAAACATCGGTAAAAAACAATCTCCGGTGGTAGATACCTGGTGGCAAACCGAAACTGCCGGTGTACTGATTTCAAACCTGGCGGGCGTAACGCCGGCAAAACCTTCATGGGCTACACTGCCCCTCCCCGGCGTTCAACCAATGCTGGTAGACGAAAGTGGTAAAGAAGTAACCGTAAAAGATGAGGACGGACTGTACAAGGGAAACCTTTGTATTAAAGCGCCCTGGCCCGGTATTCTCAGAACTACCTATGGCGATCATGAGCGTTGCCGGCTTAATTACTTTGCCACTTACGAAAACCTCTATTTCACTGGTGACGGCGCTTTAAAAGATGAGCTTGGTAATTATCGCATCACCGGGCGCGTAGACGATGTTTTGAATGTGAGCGGCCACCGAATTGGAACCGCAGAAGTAGAGAATGCGATTAACATGCATGCCGGTGTAGTAGAGAGTGCTGTGGTGGGTTACCCGCACGACGTAAAAGGACAGGGAATCTATGCCTATGTTATTTACCAGGGTTCCGGCACAGATACAGAACTTACCAGGAAAAATATAACAGCAACCGTTAGCCGCATTATAGGGCCGATCGCAAAACCCGACAAAATTCAGTTTGTAACAGGTCTTCCAAAAACAAGAAGCGGCAAAATTATGCGCAGAATTTTACGTAAGGTGGCAGAAGGACAAGTGGACAACCTGGGTGATATTTCCACCCTGCTGGATCCGGGTGTGGTTGACGAAATCAAGAGAGGAAAGATATAAGTTACTATCATCGGCCGGGAAGATTGCACAATTTGCTATTCAAAGGCTGTTTCGCATGGTTTGCAGTTCCGCTATTCTGCTGGCAGAAAGCGATTTCCACTTTGCTTGTTGCCGGTTGTCGTGCAGCCAGTTCTGGTATACATAAGCAAACAATCCGCTCGCCACCAGTACCAGCAAAATGCCCCCCGCGTACATCCAATTAAATGCAAGGGCGCCAATGGCGAACACAATCATTAGCCAAAACAAGTAATTAAACGAGTAACAAACAACAAATATCCAGCTGTAAAAATCTTTGCGTTTTACTTTTTTATCTGCTATGCGGCGGGCCAGCAGTACCGGCAGCCCGTTCAGCATTAGGCCAATAAAAAAAATCGGGAACCCCAAGAGCAGCAATATTTTTTTCCCGGTGGAAACTACCCGTTTACCGCTCGCCGTCCGGTCTGTGACTGATGCGGAAGACAATGCATCAAAATAGCGGTTGGTCTTACTTTTTTTATCTTCAAAGTCATCGGGGGCTGCTTGACTTATCTCTTTACAGATGGCCTGTTCCCGCGCCAGCTTTTCCGACGATGCAACTTTCCACGCACGGCCGGGCAAGTGATTATTCCTGCTGACCGTACAATAGTTATCTGCGGTTTGCAAGCGATTTTGATCAGCTATATGCAACACCAGTTTTTCCATTTCCTGCCAACTGTCTTTACAAATATGCAAAACGGCCACTGCGGGAGATTTTTCGTAATCAGTTTGATAAGCGGAAAGCAGGATTGGTTTACCCGCGTGTACGGATGCTGCTGTTCCGCCTGCGGTTGGATGATCGTATGTAATGCCGATGGGTACAACCGGTATATCAAAAGAAAAATTTTTTGCCACAGCCGTATCAAAAGCCAGCCTGAAAACGCCTTTTCTGAAAGGGAGTAAATGATGCTCTGTATGACTGTAACTCTCGGGAAAGAAAACGATTACACCTCCCTGCGAAAGTATTTTTTGCGCCGCTGAAAAACTATTGCTATTGGCCTGCAGGGTATTTCTGCCGCCCTGGTGGCTGTGTACGGGCATCATGTGCAGCCATCCTAAAATCTTCTGTACCGGCTTGTTCACAAACACATCGCCCCGCGCAAAAAACCAGGCGCGCCGTTTTAGCAATATTCCCAGCAGGGCAGCATCCATTAAAGATGAATTGTGGTTGGCGATGATGATTACAGGTCCCTGTGAAGGAATATTTTCAAGTCCTGTTACAAAAATATGCCGGTAGAAAAAACGTAAACCGGTCGTCATTAAAAGTTTACAGAAAGCGTAAAGCATAAAAATCAGGCTGTCGAAAATGCAGGCCTTTTAAAAGCTGATTCGATAGCGCTATTTTAAAGATAGTCAAGGTTCTGTTTTACACATTAAACTTCTATTTAATATTTAAACATAATTTGATTTGAAACAATTTAGCGTTGAATGGTGACCGGTGTACCTAGGGGTATTATATTATACAACTCATCCACCTCTTCATTTTTAAGGGAAATACAGCCATTGGTCCAGTTTTGGAAATAATCGACTACCATATCATCACGCTGCCAGGTACCATGAATGCCGATGCCACCGCCGATCCGCGCATTTTTTGGAAGCAGCCCTTTTGCTTTGCGCTGGTTAAACTTTTCATAGTCGGCTTTGGTAGGATAATCAATCAGCATCATTTTATCCCATTTCTCATGGGGACGTTTCGAAGCAATTTTATAAACGCCTTCGGGCGTTTTTCTGTCGCCCTCCAACATTTTATCATCCAGGCTTTTATTGCCAAATACAACCGGGTAGGTGGCATACCAGCCATCGTCATCATACACCCTCAATTCATAGTCAGATTTATCTATAATGATGTAAGGTTTGCCGGTTAACCCATCATTAAAAAACCGGTGCTTAATCGTTCTCCTGGTCTCGTGCGTGGTAAAAGCAAACAGGGCAAGTGCAAACAAAATAGTGATTGCAACCGGAACTCGTTTCATGACTGGTATTTTTTACAAGACTGAATAATGACCTACTGGTTTAATAGTAGAAACTTCGGATATGGTTGCCATGCAAATTTGATGCTACTAAAACGCTTAAAGGCGGGGTATATTTTTTTAGTGGAGAAGTTTAAGAGTTTATTGGCTAAACAGCTTAGTAAGAAAGGATTAAGAAATGACCCGTCCCCAAATTCAGGTGGGTAAGCGGTACGTCATTTTACAATTTATGAAAGAACCGAAACAGTATTTCGTATGGTGTGATGGAAATAAAAACAACCGGCCTGTAGAAGCCGGTTGCCGGGGTAACATATTGTTACCATTCTACCAGTTGCTTAACCTCAATCCAACGGTGTATGGAGTCTGGTCCAATCCTTTTTCAAACATGCTTTGGGTAGCCAGTGAACCATATAGTTTTACGGGGCCCATTTGCAACTCTGCCACATAACTTATCTTAAACGGACGCAGGTAAAAATCATCGTGCGTTTTCTGTTTGCCGTCTTCTATGGTAATCATTTTCTGCCGCGAGCTGTACAGGTATCCTGCGCTGATACCTGCGCTGAAGCCAAAGGATTTGTTGTAGTAATTCCTGGGTGTAAAATTAAAATTCAGCATTAGTGGCACGGTAAGATAATCTGCGGCCAGTTTATTCTTTTTATAATGGCGTATCGCATCGTTTGTAAAAATATTATTCGTCTTGTCGTAATGCAATGCTGATTCATACCGGTAATTATTTAGTTCAATGCCCAAACCATACTTCAGGTTTACCACATGTTTAATTACATTCAGCCGTTGCATAAACAACCAGATATTTACATCTACCGATTTGCCGTTGCGCAGGTTAAAATCTTCTTTGCCCAAACCGGGTGCTACCACGCCTGCTGCCACTGCGCCCGGATAATTGGTTTTATCGCTGTAGTTTGCAAAACCTAAATCTACAATAACCCAGTTGGTACTCACATTCTGGGGCCTGTGTTTTTCCCGGTGGATTTTTACTGAGCCATCCCTGTTTTCATAACGGCCATCGCCCTTCTTAATAATAATGAGGCTGCCGATACGGATGGTGTCTACTTTTTTTGTCTGTTCAACTACTGTATCTGTTTGCGCCATAGCGGTGAATCCAATACATAGTCCTGCCAATAATACATACACTTTACGCATAAAAAAATTTTGCTTTTTTTGAATTAGGTTTATCGAACAGCAATTTCAAAACCGCCTATCAGGATGCTGTTATGTTTGTTGCTATCGTCATCAAGGTTCGTCTTTTTGGCAATCAGCCGTGAAGCTTTTCTGAAAAACCCCCTCAATGAATTTTTGGTATTAACGGAAGTGTTAAGCACTTCCAGTTTATCATCGTTAACTGCTGCAACCGCGCTGTTATCCGTTGTTTGGCCTTTTTCATAGGTTACTGCATACGCTAGCTGATGATTTATTACCGACTTGCTTGCTGCAGCAGCAATGTCTGTATTTATCTCCGTACTCTTCCGCGATCCTTTTTTAACAGAAGCAATAGTACTCCCTGTTAACGGGTTTTCAGTGGTTTCGATACTATTTTCAATTTGGGGATGCAGTGTTGCCGTTGTTGTAATACCTGCATTGACAGGTGTACGGTGCTTGACAACAGCCGTATTGGCTGGTGTTTTACTTTGCTGTTCCTGAACTTCTTTTGGGTTATCGTTTAAGGCCATCCTTTCTTTTGCCAGTTGTTCATTGCTGCCGGTATCCACACTTTTTTGTTCTTCTTTTTTGTATAACGGTAATGGCTGTGGGATAGTTACAGCCGGCGTATTTTTTGTAAAACGGAGCTGTGCATCCGTACTTCCTGATTTGGAAAGCCAGTATATACCCGTCACTATTAAAACCATCACCGCCACTGCCAGTCTCCACCATCCAAAAGGAACTACCCTATCATCCTTTTCTGTACGGTAGAGGATCGCTTTGTCATCAAATACAATACCCGCATCCGGCTGTAGCTTTACCTGTAATAGCAATTCAAATGCTGCCTGCAATTGCGGATGATGATATACAAAATCTTCCACCCCGGCTTTCTCATCATTGGTCATTTCGTCATCGGCGTATAAAACAAAAAAAGATTCGTAATTGGAGGTGGTAATAAAAACACGGCCATCTTCCGGCATTAACAAAGCTTCCTTGCCAGCATACACCAGCGCCTCATCCGGACTTAATTTAAACTGCTGAAACAATGCCAGCTCCTGCTGCAAATCTGTGTTGGCTGCAATAAACGCTTCCACCTCTTTTCTTGCAGCTGCAGACAATTCATTGTCTGCATACAGCATGAAAAATTCTTCGTAATTATTCCTGGTAATGTTCATGTTGTTGTTTTTTAAACGCTCACCGCACGTTTTCCGGGCTCACCAAATAGTTTTTTAACTGTATCCTTGCCCGGTACAAGTACACTTTTACCTGGCTCTCATTTAACCCGGTTATGGTGCCAATTTCCTGGTAACTGTACCCTTCGTAATCTTTTAGCAACACCAGGCTTCGTTGCGTTTCGCTCAGCGTTGCAAGCGCGTCTTCCAGCACTTTTTTAAGGTTATTGGCCGGTTTGTCAATTACCCGGGTAGTTTCACTAAATGTTTCCCTGAGGTGAATCCGCTTCACTTTCCTTATATGGTCTATCATCTGGTGGTAAGCTACTGTAAACAAATAAGATTTGCTTTTCGCCGCATCTACTTCCTGCCGGTTGCGCCACATTTTTTCAAAAGCCGTTTGTACCACATCCCTGGCATCTTCTTCATGCCGCAGATTCTTCACTATAAACCGGTACACATTGTCGGCATATTGACGGACACATTCATTATAATCTTTCTCAGTCATAAAACAGTTCCGATGTTGGTGTTATTGGTTAAAATCCTGCTCCTGAACCCTTCCCGGTACTTCCTGGTTTTTCGTTGTCCTTTTTTGCTGTGCCAGCCAGAAAAATAACGGGTTGCAGTGCCTTTTAATTCTTACAATCCTTCCTTTCCTGTTATACGATCAGTCATAACCAGAAGTTACAAAGCTGCGCGGTTTTTTTTTAAAAAAACTGGCCCCGCCGGTACTGGCGGGGCCTGGTGAATGGATGTATAGGGAATGAAATTATTGTATTACACTTAGTAAATGCCTGGATACGGATTCCAGGATAAGACCGTCGGAAATTTGCGCCTGGGTATCCATGGTACAATCAGTACCGGACGAACATTCTACCCGGCTGTTTTCTTTCCTTGCGGGCGCGCCAATTACGTACAAACCTGCAGTAAAGAGTATTAAAAGCAGCATCAGGCTGACGAAGGTTTTGGCGCTCATAATCCGTGATTTAAATGTATAAGACGAAGGTATTCTCAAAATGTTACAGGCCATATTGAAATTGTATGAACTGCATCTTTTGCCCGACAAAACACCTAAAACAACCGGTAAAGGCCACTAACACAGACCAGTTTACCGTCAACTGCTGCTTTCCGTTATTTTTGCAACAAATACACAGCAATGAACCAGGCATTTATACAGCGCATTGGCGAAGAAGTGGAGGAAATCAGGGCAGCTGGTCTTTTTAAAACCGAGCGCGTCATTACAAGTGAACAGGGGCCGGAAATTGTGGTCAATGGCAAAACTGTTTTAAACTTCTGTGCTAACAATTACCTGGGCCTGTCCTCGCATCCGAAAGTAATTGAAGCGGCCCACAAGGCCATTGAAACACACGGCTATGGCATGAGCAGCGTACGGTTTATATGTGGTACGCAGGACATACACAAAGAACTGGAGGGAAAAATTGCACGTTTCCTTGGTACGGAGGATACGATTTTATACGCGGCCGCTTTTGATGCCAACGGCGGTGTTTTTGAACCCCTGTTTAACGAGCAGGATGCCATTATCAGCGATGCGCTCAACCACGCCTCCATCATTGATGGTGTTCGTTTGTGCAAGGCGCAACGTTTCCGTTATGAACACAATAATATGACCGACCTGGAGCAGAAGCTGAAAGAAAGCGCTGCGTGCAGGAGCAGGGTCATTGTAACAGATGGATCTTTTAGCATGGATGGAACCATTGCGCAGCTGGATAAGATTTGTGATTTGGCCGATAAATACGATGCGATTGTAATGACCGACGAGTGCCATTCGAGTGGATTTTTGGGCAAAACCGGGCGTGGCACCCATGAATACCGCGGGGTGATGGGCCGCATAGATATTATTACCGGCACCCTCGGCAAGGCCCTCGGGGGCGCTAGTGGCGGATTTACCAGCGGTAATGCAGCCATCATCGAAATATTGAGGCAACGCTCCAGGCCTTACCTGTTTTCCAATACATTGGCGCCGTCCATTGCCGGTGCTTCCATTGCGGTGTTGGATATGCTCAGCGAAACTACCGACTTACGCGACAGGCTGGAGCAGAATACTACCTATTTCCGCTCCAAAATGACCGCCGCTGGTTTCGATATCAAACCGGGCGACCATCCCATTGTGCCCATTATGTTATATGAGGCCACCGTGGCACAGCAGTTTGCCGCTGCCCTGCTGGAAGAAGGTATCTACGTTATTGGTTTTTTCTTTCCGGTGGTAGCAAAAGGACAGGCCCGCATTCGCGTACAACTGAGCGCGGCACATGAACAACAGCACCTGGACGCCGCCATAGCTGCTTTCACCAAAGTGGGAAAAGCATTGGGCGTGGTTAAACTATAAATGCTGCTAACCGATCAGGTAGTATAGCAATTGAAAGGTTATACCCCTTGCGTAACTATTTGCCTGCAATCATGCTGATTTCCACATTCACATTTTTTGGCAGTCCTTTTACGGCCACCGTTTCGCGTGCAGGAAAATTGTCCGAAAAGTAGTTGGCGTACACATCATTTACCGCTGAAAAAAGGCCCATATCGCTTAAAAAAATAGTTGTTTTAATTACATGGTTGAAATGCATTCCTGCTGCAGTTAGTATCGCTTTCAGGTTATCCATTACCCGGTGGGTCTCTGCGCTGATATCGGTAGCTTCAATAACGCCGTTTGCAGGATTGATGGCTACCTGCCCCGAGATAAAAAGCATATTTCCAAATTGTACGGCCTGGCTATAAGGGCCAATGGGCGCCGGCGCCTCCGTTGTCTGAACGATTGTTTTTTCCATAAGTCAAATGTATAAAATTTAAGGTTCCGGATTTTTCGCTTAAATGGGGTTCCTTTACAAAAAATAACAGCAATGAAACTGGCCGTTATTACCAATGAAAGGTTAAAGTCAGCATTTCTTTCCAAACCGCTGTCAGAAAAAACAAGGGTTGTATTTGTGGAATCTCCGCAGCAGGTACCGGCAGATGCGGTTGTAATTGATTTGCTGTTTGATTGCAGCCAGGACAGAATCGAGCAGCTGAAACAATTTTTGCCGTTACCGGTCTTTGTGAATGCTGTTACACACACCCTTCGCTACATTGGGCAGCCTTTTGTAAGGGTGAATGCATGGCCCGGTTTCCTGAACAATCCTTTTGTTGAAGTGGTGGCTCCACCAGCACAGGAAGCAATGGTTAAAAATGTATTTGATGCGCTTGGATGGCAATACCAGTTGGTGCCGGATATTACGGGTATGATAAGTGCAAGAATAATCAGCACAATTATAAACGAAGCGTATTATACGCTGGCAGACAAGATAAGTTCAAAAGAAGACATTGATATTGCCATGAAATTAGGCACCCACTATCCGTACGGCCCGTTTGAATGGAGTAAAAGAATTGGCCTTAAAAATATTCATGAACTGCTTATCCAGTTAGGCAAAGAAGATAACCTCTATCAGGTTGCCGATCTGCTAACCACCGAAATGATCGCTGAAAACGCACATTAAAAATCAGGTTTGATCAGGTGATAGCATTGGAAGATAAAAACATTTTATATTACTTTTAGGTACTTCTTTATATGATTAGCAAGCAACCCCATACAAAATGCTGATAAAATGAGGATGGCGATGCCGTTGAATTGATTATTAGCAGCTATCGCTGGAAAAAAGTATTAAAGAATGGTTAAAAATAGCGCGCTGATTGTAAATATTGATACTGCCACCGCAACAGCCAGTGTGTCGTTGTCGCTGGATGGAAACCTGCTGCAGGAGCGGGTGAACCCGCAATCAATAGACCACGCAGCATGGATACACAGCGCTATTGAATCAATGATACAAGGCGATAACCACACTTACCAATTGCGTGATGTGGATGCAGTGGCGGTAGTAGCCGGCCCTGGCTCGTATACCGGCCTGCGTGTAGGTATGGCCACTGCAAAAGGATTGTGCTACGGACTGAATATTCCTTTAATTAGTTTGAATACACTTAGGGTAATGGCTTATGCAACCAATAAAGCTACCCCAGGTGCTCAGCTGCTATGCCCAATGCTGGATGCGCGTCGGATGGAGGTATTTACTGCATTGTATGATACCGCGTTGAATGAACTGATAGCACCCTGTGCAATGATACTGGACGAACAATCGTTTTCAACATGGCTTAACAAGCAGGAAATTGTTTTTTTTGGTAACGGAAGCAATAAATGGAAAACATTGATACAGCATGCCAACGCTGTTTTCAGTGCTGCTTTTTATACAGCTGCTGATATTGCCTGTATGTCAAATGATGCTTTCAGGTTACAGGATTTTTGTAACCTTGCTTATACAGAACCCATATACCTCAAAGATTTTTACACGTTAAAAAAATTAACGCCATAATAACTGTTTTCATCATAATATTGAACCGATCAACGATGTCCTGCAGTTAATTTGTAGGACTAGATTAATGCAAAAATTACATCAACCATGAATACATCTGTCAACCATTTAATTGTAAGGCAGCAGGAAGGAGAACCTATTAAAATGGATTTTTTACAGGTAAAAAAAGCTGCTGTTACGCTAAGGGCTATTAATCATAAATTAAGACAGCAGATTATGCGGTTGCTGGAAGACCATCAGCGAATGACGGTAACAGAGATTTATGTGCAGTTGCGGCTGGAACAATCAGTTGCTTCTCAACATCTTGCCATTTTAAGACGCGCCGGAATTGTAGCAACATTCAGAGACGGTAAATACATATCGTACTCTATTAATGCCGATAGGCTGGCGCAGTTAAACAAGCAGGTACTAGGCATAATAAGTTAAAATATTTCTTTATTCAGCCGAGCGGCGCCTGCAAGGGTGGCCGCTTTTTGTTTTTTTGTATTTTTGCTCAAATTATCGTGTGTATGTTTATTAAACAATTGTATACAGGGTGTCTTAGTGAAGCCGCCTACTACATAGAAAGCGAAGGGGAAGCCGCCGTAATTGATCCGTTGCGCGATACGGACGAATACATTGCCCTGGCAAAGCAGCGAAACGCCCGTATTAAATATATTTTTGAAACCCATTTTCATGCAGATTTTGTGAGTGGTCACATCGACCTTGGTGAAAAAACCGGGGCGCCCATTATATATGGCCCCAATACCGAAACCAGCTACCCGGTTACCGTTGCAAAAGATGGACAAATTTTTAAACTGGGTAACACCACCATCGAAGTATTACACACGCCCGGTCATACATTGGAATCTACCTGCTACCTGCTAAAAGACGAGGCGGGTAAAGCAAGTGCTGTGTTTACCGGCGATACGCTTTTTGTAGGAGATGTGGGTCGGCCCGACCTGGCACAACAAGGCAATAAATTAACCGTGAACGACCTGGCCGCCATGATGTATGACAGCCTGCAAAATAAAATAATATTGCTTCCAGATGATGTGCTGGTGTATCCTGCGCACGGACCCGGCAGCAGTTGCGGCAAAAACCTTGGGCCGAATACCTATAGCACCATTGGCGAAGAAAAGAAAACCAATTATGCGCTGCTGGCCCGCTCAAAAGAAGATTTTATCAAAGTGGTAACAGATGGCCTGGCAGAACCGCCCCAGTATTTTCCGGTTAATGCCAAGATCAACAAAGAAGGCTACGAAAGCCTTGACAAGCTCCTGAAAAAAGCATTGCAACCCTTGACCATTCCCGCTTTTAAAGCAAAGATAAAAGACGACAAAGCAATTATTCTTGACACGCGCGATTCCGCCGTATTTATCAATGGCTTTATACCAAATGCCATCAGTGTTGGACTGGACGGACGCTTTGCCGAGTGGGCGGGTATGTTATTGCCTTTCGATAAGACCATCTTGCTGGTAACGGATGCCGGTAAAGAAGAAGAAACGGCTGTGCGCCTGGCGAGGGTGGGGTTTGGTACTGTGGCGGGCTACCTGGACGGAAGTTTTGCCGCGTGGCAGGCTGCAGGCGAGAAGATTGATATGATTGTTGAAATTGAAGCGGATGAGCTGGCAATGGATCTGCCACACGATAAAAAAATGGTGGTGGTGGATGTTCGGCGCGAAACAGAATTTGCAGATGGTCATATCAAAGGCGCTCTAAACATTCCACTCAATGAAATGACTGACCCCGCAGTTATGGCTGACCTGGACGACAGCAAAAATATTTATGTGCATTGCGCCGGCGGTTACCGCAGCATTATAGCAGCCTCGTTGTTAAAACGCCAGGGCATCCATAACATTCACAATATAATGGGCGGCTGGTCTACAATAAAAGAACAAAAAAATATACAGACGGCTAAGAAAACAAGCGTGCTTAATTAATTTGCCGGCGCGGCCTTTCCAATCCAGGCCTTTGCGTAGTCCCCATTCCACTGATGTTTCCACCGGTTGTGGCTCCAGAGATAGCAGGCAGGGTTGAGGCGAATATTCGCTTCCAGCGCCTGCACATATTTTTGGGTTAGTTCCCCTTCTGCCAATTGCGCGGCGTTGGAGGTGAGCAGTTTTGTTTCAATATGATAAAAACCGCGGCGCGGTTTACTAATCGACAAAAACACCACCGGCATATTACTGAGCCGCGCCCCTTTCTCCGGGCCTTTTAAAAAAGCCGTGGGCGTATTAAAAAAATTGAGCCAGTAACTTTTTGCAGGAAGCGGCGGACTTTGGTCTGCCATCAGCGCCAGTGCGTATTGCTGGTGCCTGAATGGCAGCATGGCGCGGCGCATATCATTAAAAGGCAGCAGTGTTGTACCAAAACGACGACGGATGTAAAGGAATAACCTGTCAAAAATTTTATTACTAATGGGGGCATAAGCAGCCAGCAACCGGTAAGATCCATCCAGTGTAATAATCGCATTTCCCCATTCCCAATTAAACTGGTGGCCCAACAATATATGGCAGCTTTTGCCGGTTGCAAAGATGGATTCCAAAGCAGCCGTATCATACTGCATACGTTTACGCATGCCGCCCGGGCTAAGGCTTATTAATTTCAGTGCCTCCAGCCAGTTATCCCAAAAATTCAAGTAAAACTGTTTGGCAATTTCCTTTCGCTCTGCCGCTGTTTTTTCGGGGAAGGCGAGGGCAAGGTTTTTTAAGACAACTTCCTTGCGGTAACCGGCCACATGGTAAGTAATAAAATAACAGAAATAAGACAGGAGGTATAAAACAGGCAGCGGCAATAAAGAAATAAGAAACAGTATACCAAAAACGATATAATACATGCGATCAGTTTGTACCATCAACAAAACGAAGAACAGGCCATCTTGTTTACCCAGCAACAAATGGTCCATTTGAATAAATACAGATGTAGGCCAGAAAATATTTACGCGATAGGGGATCCGTTAACAAAAATTATTTACAATATTGCTGATTCAGGGGCAGACTCCTCAGAACGAACCCACTGCGCGCTGTATGCGGTTTTCCACGCATGTTTCCAGCGGCGGTGGCTCCATAAATAATTAGCCGGATTGGCGCGGATACATGCTTCTACATGGCGTACAAACTGCCTGGTCAGCTCTCCTTCCGGTAAACTGTTGGGCTCCGTGGTGGCCAGTGTAGAAGTAAAATGATAATGGCCCCGTTTGGTTTTATAAAAATTGACAAATACCACGGCGGTATCTTTTAAACGGGCGCCTTTTTCAGGGCCGGCCACAAAAGCAGTTGGCTTGTTGAAAAAATATAGCCAAAATACACTGTTGAGATTTCCCGGATTTTGATCTGCCGCCAGCATCAATGCATAATGCGGAGGCGCTACTTCATCAAACCCTGTTTTAAACTTTGTGGCCGAAATCAAAACCGTTCCATATTTTTTTCTCAGGTTATAAAAAAAAGTATTTAAGGGCTTGTTGCTGATGGGCATATACACACCTAAAAAAGTGATGTTGACACTTCTCACCACGGTCCATTGCACCAGCTCCCAGTTAAAATTGTGCATGGCATGCAGCTGTACATTCTTACCGCTTTTAATGGCTGCTTCAATACCACTGTAATCGCCCGTTACACGCCTTTGCGATTCGGCGGCACTCATAGAAAGCATCTTCACCACTTCAATAAAAGTGTCCGTAAAATTGTGGTAGAATGCTTTTGCAATAACCGTTTTTTCTGCAGTTGTTTTTAAAGGAAATGCGACGCCCAGGTTATCCATCACCACATCCCTGCGGTATTTCAATATATAATACAGTAACCCATACACGGCGTCACCAAGTAAATACAGTAATCGCAAAGGCAATAAAGAAAGCAGGTAAAGAAAACCATAAAGAAGATAATACATCGGCAAATGTTTGTGTTGCAATCATTGATGAAGACAGCAATAATGACAAGATTGGTGCTTAATGTTCCGGAAACACTAAAGCTACAGTTATCTTATAAAACACTGGCAGCGGCTATAGCACGATGTTTTGCACCATTTCGCTTTTGCCTGGATAGTCTGTATTAAAGTGAAGACCGCGGCTCTCATGCCGCAGCTGGGCGCATTTTACCACCACATAAGCCACGGTGATCATATTGCGCAGCTCACAGAGCTGGGGAGATACGGTAGTGCCTTCGTATAAAAGCTCCGTTTCCTCCCATAATAAATCAAGCCTTTTCATAGCACGCTGTAAACGAATATTGGTTCTCACGATGCCCACATAATCGCTCATTAGCAACTGCAGTTCTTTCAGGCTTTGGGTGATAAGAATCATTTCCCTCGGGTGCGTGGTACCATCTGTTTTCCAGTCGGGCAGGTTGTTGATAAATCCTGTTGCTTCGATTTTTTGAACCGCATCCAAATAGCAGCGGTGCCCGAAAACCATCGCTTCCAGCAAAGAATTACTGGCCAGCCGGTTGGCGCCGTGCAACCCGGTACTGGCACATTCCCCGGCTGCATATAAATTAACCACTGAAGTACGCCCCCACTCATCCGTTTTGATGCCGCCGCAACTATAGTGTGCAGCGGGTGACACCGGGATTAGCTGCTTGCTAACGTCTATGCCTATGCTGAGACATTTTTCGTATATATTGGGAAAGTGGTGTACAAACTTTTCGTGGTCCATGTGCCTGCAATCCAGGTATACATGTTCAGTACCGGTAATTTTCATCTCGCTGTCGATTGCCCTTGCCACAATATCACGCGGCGCTAGATCTTTGCGCGGATCATAGCGCTCCATAAATGCCTCTCCATTTTTATTGCGCAGTATACCACCATCACCCCGTACGGCTTCCGTAATCAGGAACGCCTGTCCGCCCACGCCGGCTTCATACAAAGCGGTTGGATGAAACTGAATAAATTCCATGTTTTCTATCCTGCCTTTTGCCCGGTATACCATCGCCACACCATCACCCGTAGCAATGGATGGATTGGTAGTGGTCCGGTAGATCTGGCCGTTACCACCCGTAGCCAGCAAAGTGATTTTTGCAATTATTTTTTCAATATGGTTGTTCTGTAAATTAAGCGCATACACACCATAACAGGTGATATCCGGCGTGGCCTTGGTAACCAAAAAGCCGAGGTGATGCTGGGTAAGAATATCCAGCACAAAACAATGTTTAATGATTTCAATATTCTTTTGCTTACTAACGGTATCCACCAGCGCACGTTCCATTTCTCTACCGGTAACGTCTTTATGGTGCAGGATACGGTATTCGCTGTGGCCACCCTCTTTACCCAATGAATAATCACCGTCCTGGTCCCGATCGAATTCCGCACCCCATTCTATCAGTTCGCGAATGCGGTCGACGCCTTCTTTTACTACTATCTCCACGATGTGGCGGTTGCACAAACCGTCACCCGCAATCAGCGTATCTTCTATGTGTTTATCGAAACTGTCCTTTTCATTGTCCCATACCCCCGCAATACCGCCCTGTGCGTATTTGGTATTGGTTTCATCAGTTCGTGTTTTTGTAATAACCGTTACTTTTTTATCAGGAAAGTGACGGGCAACTTTCAATGCGTAGGTTAAACCCGCAATGCCGGAACCCACTACTAAAAAATCGGTCTGGATCATATTCTTTTATTCGATTATAAAAAGGTTGTCGCCGTGTTTTCCGGGCCCATTCATCCCCGGCGCTTCGCGATGGCCGTTAGACCTTTTTTCTCAGCAGCAAGATACAGCAAACAACCCTTTGTAATGGCATACTGTGCAAGGGCGTAAGTAAGCATTACCGCAAAAGGGCCACCCGCAAACGCGTAATAAAATTTATGTATGGCAAGCAGTGAATCGGAAATTACAAAAAGCGCAGCGCCCGGGATGCACCACGCGCCTGCATTACTATAATTTTTGTTGAAGGCGTGCACTGCGGTTACCAGCATGCCGGCGATGGCACACGCATAGATACCAACGGGCACTTGTAAATTACCCGTATGCTTATAAAGTACGCTAAACAACATAACGGTATATGCAACCACCGCGGCAATTACAACCGGCCGCCATGGACCCTTAACCGGCTGGCTTCTTCTGGCCCGAACAAAGAAAAAAATGTATAACAAATGCGCCAGTAGAAAGCTGCCCAGCCCCGCCATAAACCAACCCGCATTGTTGTGAAGTAAAAAAATATCGCCCAACCATGAAAAAAATAAAGCCGCTGCTATAATATAGCGCAGCGGCGAAAATTTTACAGATGCAGACATGAACCAGGTAAATAATAACAGCAGCAACAGGGGCTTCGTAAAAAACCGGGCAGTATGCCAGTTGAATGCGATGGCGGTTAATTCCACCAGCAAATCACCAAAAAACAAATAGCGCCAATAAGATTTGTTTACCCGCACAATTAATATTCTATGTCAAGCGAAAGCAATTCCGGGTGTTCAAAGGTTTCCATGAGTGCTGTTTTAAGGGTAACCGTCTTTTTATCACTGCTAAGCACTGCTTTGGTGCCGCTTACCTTTTTTACCGGGCGGGGGAGTTTTATGGAAAGTGTATAATCCATTTCACCCAGCATGCTGCCCATCTGCTTTAGCTCATCCAGCTTCATGGACTCTGCAAATTCATCGTAGCGTGCCTTGTTTACTTTACGACTGTACAATCCGTCCCTGATGGAAATATCATATACAGACGCTATCTGCGGCATCCCTTTATCGGCCCCCTGCGCATCGGTACCCTCTTTTGGCAAATTCTTACCCATTCCGTCAAATATATTTTTTAGTCCGCCAGACGAGCTGTTTAAGCTTGCATACAAATCGCGTAACTGATCCGTTGAGGCAAAAGGAAAATTCATGTCCAGCTTCCCTTCGCTGTTCTTGAGGTTCATGATCATGTGCACTTTACCATTTCTCAATAATGCTTTTTTATCGGCAGGTACCGCGCTGGCGGTATCAACATAATCCTTCATTAGCATAGTGGTGTCAAATGGTCTGTCCAGGCCGTCTTTTGCCATGTCATTTTCTCCTGAAAAACCCTTGACCATGTCCAGCATTTTGCTGAAATCAGTTTTCATTACCAGCGTGCCGCTGCCATCGCTTTTTATTTCCAGTTCTTCGCGGGTGTCTGTACAAGACATAAAAATTAACGGTAGTAAAAAAAGTAAAAGCGTGCGTAGGTGCTGCATAAAAATCATTTTGAGCAAGATAAAAAAATTATTGACAATCTACCTGGTAATGTACTGTGAAAGTCTGGGTGTGCCTCGGCTGCAGCATCAGCAGTCCTATTTTATTGTTAAAAGCATCCGGTGCGGCGCTCAAATTCTCAATAGCAATACCCTGCCGGTGATCGGGTGTAAAAATCTGCAGGAATGGATAGCTGGCGTCGGGAAAAATGTTCAGTTGTATGCCCGTTGTCTCACTGCGCAGTGTACAGGCAGCATAACTCCGGTCTTCATTCAGCAAAAAGCAATTATCCAGTACGGTATCTCCAATAAGCTGTGCATGATGAAAATGGTCGTATGGTAACAACTTCCCCGTTGGAACCAGCTGCGCATTAAATTCAAGCAGGGCATCGGCACCAAAATAGAGTAGCCAGTCATTTACTTTTCCACCCAGCGTAAAGTACGGGTGCCACCCGTCACTCATGGGTATGGGCAGATCGTCCAGGTTTATAATAGTGGTCTGTACCTGGAGTGTATTTTGTGGCAATAGGGTATAACGCACTTCGCAGGTATAATCAAACGGGTAGCCATCGTCTTCCGCTTTGTAATGGTACCTGAATGCGGCACTGGCTCTTTCTTCGTCTGCAAAAAGTGCCATTTGTTTAAATGGTTTGTTGTACAGCAATCCATGAATGGCGCTGCCGTCCACAAACTTATGTTGCATTTCAAATTCTTCTCCGTCATACATATACTTTCCACCTGGAATGCGACAGGCAAAGGGAGAAAGTTTGCTGCTTTTAAAACTGTAAGACAACTGTTCCTTCAGCGCGGATGCATCGGCATAGTTGTCAATGATATTGTGCGCACCCTGCTTTGTTTGCACCGTAAAGGCATGCAGCATGGCGCCATGAGCCGGCAAAATGATGGCCGACGTGCCGAGGTTTGGATCGGTAAGTACCACCTGTTCCAGGCCGTTTGCACTGGCAGCCTTTATTGTAAATTCCATAGATTTTTTTAAGTTGATGGCCCGGTAGGGTCGTGTTATTCCTTGGTTGCAGGTGCAGGTTTTGCTATGGTTCTATCCACGCTTCATTTTCGCGGAGCAGGCCAATCAGTTCATCTACCGCTATATCGCTGTCTACGTTCCGTTTTACAATCTCTTTGCCTTTGTACAGGGTTATTTTTCCTGGACCGCTCCCCACATAACCAAAATCGGCGTCCGCCATTTCACCTGGACCATTTACTATACAACCCATGATGGCAATCTTTACCCCTTTAAGGTGATTGGTAACGGCGCGGATGCGCGCGGTGGTCTCCTGCAAATCAAACAAGGTTCTGCCACAACTGGGGCAACTGATGTATTCCGTTTTTGAAATACGCGTGCGGGTGGCCTGTAAAATAGAAAAAGAAGTATTGTTAATGAACTGGTGGTTACTCTTTGTTTCCAGGTAGGTTCGGCCGCTCACTTTATTGTTCACCAGTTTGGACGGATCATTCATCAGCCAGATGCCATCGCCCATGCCGTCCAACAGCAAAGACCCGGACGCAGCAGAAAAATGAATGAGCTGGTCATCAATATTGTCATCGTGGCTTTCTACCGCAAGGATGATCGGGCATTTAATATTCTGGTTCATCAATTCCATTATGTAACGGCGCACAGAAGGCATGGCATGCGAATGGGACGACCAAATACATAAAACCACTGTATCATCTTTTCTTATTTGTTGCAGTAGTTGGTTTGCAGACGCGCTGCTGGCATCCACCGTCACAAAATTTAACACGCCCGACCTTTCATTGTGCTGGAGGTAGGTGGACGCCTGGTATAATGGAAAACAACTTGTTTTATCCGGCGCCTTTAGCCATGTTTCATAGTCGCAGACTATTTTCAGCGTACCCGGCAATGCAAACGCCGGTAGCTTAGAACCGGTGTATAAATAATCTGCGGCACCGTCACTGATATGCCATTTATCTGTTGCTTCATCGTAGGTATAACCAATCGCTTGCAGATCTTGCTGCCCTATGTTGCCGGCCTGCATAAAATCTGCCATCACAACGGGCACCTGTTTTTTACCAATATTGCCCACTTCAAAACTGGATCTGCGCGCGTAGGTAAAAGGCGAGTAAGGAATTTTATCAATAGCTGGTATGGAGCCCTGGCCGTTCGTTTCAATGCCGCGGTCATTGTATCTTTTTACCAAATCTTTACAAACCGGAATTTCAAATTCCGGATCTTCGGTTAAGGATACCCGTATGGTATCGCCAATGCCATCTTCCAGCAGTGAGCCGATACCAATTGCAGATTTAATTCTTCCATCTTCTCCGTCTCCGGCCTCTGTAACACCCAGGTGCAGGGGATAACAAGCTCCAAATTCCCTGTCCATTGTTTGCACCAGCAGGCGGTAAGCCTGTACCATTACCTGCGGGTTACTGCTCTTCATGCTCAAAATAATATTGTGGTATTGTTCATCGCGGGCAATGCGCAAAAACTCCATAGCGCTCTCTACCATGCCGTTGGCCGTGTCTCCGTAGCGGCTCATAATACGATCGCTCAACGATCCATGATTGGTACCAATGCGCATGGCAGTACCATAGTTTTTACAAATGGTTACCAGTGGCGTAAACCTTTCCCGGATGCGATCAATTTCTTCGGCATATTCCGCATCGGTATAGTCTATCTGTTCAAACTTTTTCTTATCAACATAATTGCCCGGGTTAATTCTCACTTTTTCTACAATCCTCGCTGCAATTTCCGCAGCATTGGGCGTAAAGTGAATATCCGCTACCAAGGGCGTATGGTAGCCTCTTTTGTGCAATTCGTTTTTTATGTTGAGCAGGTTCTCCGCTTCATTCTTACTGGGTGCGGTAATTCTCACCAGTTCTGCCCCTGCGTCAATACAGCGGATGGATTGCTCCACGGTAGCCGCGGTATCCATTGTATTGGTGGTGGTCATGGTCTGGATGCGGATAGGATGCAGATTGCCGAGCAGCAAGTCACCCACTTTTACTTCCAGGGTTTTGAGGCGTTTATATTCGGTAAGCGACGGACAGTATAACTGCATGATAAACTGAAATTTAGTAAAAAAGCTGCGCGGAGCAGCCGTCTGCAAAAGTAACAAACCTTAACGGCAGATGTTTAAAAATAGTGTACCGTAAATCCTGTGATGTGCCATTGAGCATGCCGGGTATAGCACCATCTCCTGCGGGGCTTCAAACGCTCAGTAATTTGTTTTATATTCAATTGCACGCACCGTTTTATGCATTATCCCTGCATAACGCCGCGGATACCCGGCTACCGTATTTTCCCGCTAAACAGCGCAGGCGGACGAAACACAGCAAGCCAGCGCATACAGCCGGGCAAAATACCCTGCGGTGTCTTATTTTTAAATTATACAAACAGGGCTGCAATGAAAAAATCAATCGCGCGTATTATCGTTCTAATAACTTTTTTTATTGTACGGATAAGCGCCTATGCGCAACAATTTGATGCAGCTGTAACGCCTTTTATTAAAGTGAAGGCAGGCAGCATTGCCTTCACCGATGTAACAATTATTGACGGTACCGGCGCCCCGACAAAACACCACCAGGTGCTGCTGCTGAACAACGACCGGATTGCCGCGGTGGGTACTGCAGCGGAAGTGAAAATACCGGAAGGTGCTACCGTTATCACCTGCAGCGGTAAAACCATCACCCCAGGGCTGGTTATGCTGCACGAGCACTTGTATTATACCAGTCCGCTGGAAACATTCTTTAGCCTTACCGAACTGCCTTTTTCATTTCCGCGCCTGTACCTGGCGGCAGGCGTTACCACGATGCGTACGGCGGGCAGTATTGAACCACAGACCGACCTTACCATTAAACGAATGATTGCAGAAGGCAAACTAACCGGGCCGGATATGGATATCACCGCGCCTTACATTGAAAGAAAAGGTTTTGACATTCCATCGCTCAATGTTATAAAAGATACGGCGGAAGCGGCGGCCTCCGTTGCCTTCTGGTCGGCAAAAGGTTGCACCAGTTTTAAAATGTACATGCATGCTACCCGGGAAGATTTGGCCATTGTGCTACGAGAAGCGCACCAACGTGGTTTAAAAGTAACCGGTCATCTCGGCGCCATTACTTACCACGAAGCAGCCACGCTGGGCATCGATAACCTGGAACATGGCTTTATGGCCAGTACAGATTTTGTGGCCGGTAAACAAGAAGACGAGCTGCCAGCCGGCGGCCGGAAATCATTGGTTGATTTGGCGGTTAACAGCGCGGCAATGAAAGACCTGATACAATTCCTTATTCAGAAAAAAGTAGCGCTTACCTCTACCCTGCCGGTTTTTGAGCCCTATACAGACCGGGAAATTATACATGGTGGCGGAATAGTTGCTTTGCTGCCGCAAATAAAAGAACAACAGGTGGCAGAATGGACGGAGATGCAGCACAAAGATGCGGTTGCTATGGACTTATTTAAAAAAGAACTGGTTTGGGAAAAGGAATTTTATGACGCCGGCGGCCTGCTGGTGGCGGGAACAGACCCTACCGGAGCAGGAAGAACCATTGCAGGTTACAGTGATTACCGCCAGGTAGAACTATTGGTGGAAGCCGGTTTTACACCAATGCAGGCTATAAAAATATGTTCGCTGAATGGCGCGGTTTATCTAAAAATAGATAAGGAAACGGGCACGATAGCGAAAGGCAAAAAAGCAGACCTGGTGCTAACCGATGGTGACATTGAAAAGGACATTAAAAATATTCGGCATACAGAAATCGTCTTCAAAAACGGTGTTGGCTTCGATTCAAAAAAAATGTTTGCATCCGTAAATGGAAAAGTGGGGCTCTACTAAAAACGCCAGCTGCAAAAACGCGGGCGTTTAATTAAATGGATAAACGATGCAAGCAAAAATACGCCCGTGCCGGGTTAAGCACCAGCATCTATTCAATTCATAAAAATAAAAAATCGGTGAATCTTTGGCAATCACTACATTTATTTCATGAAAATATTCCTCCTTCTTTTTTTATTGCCTGCTCAATTAATTGCGCAATCCTTCACCACGGCTGAAATTAAACGATGGGAAACGCAAGCCAGCCAGGTTACCATTATCCGCGACAACTGGGGAATTCCGCACATTTATGGCAAAACAGATGCAGATGCAGTATTTGGTTTACTATACGCCCAGTGTGAAGATGATTTCAAAAGGGTGGAGATGAACTATATTGAAAAATTGGGCCGCATGGCAGAATTAAAAGGCGAATCCGCATTGTATGAAGATCTGCTTATAAGGCTGGTGATAGACTCCGCCGATGCGAAGGCAGATTATAAAAAAAGCCCGGCCTGGCTACAACAATTGATGAATTCCTTTGCCGATGGCATCAATTACTACTTGTATAAAAATCCTTCCGTGCAGCCCGCGCTGTTAAAACGGTTTCAGCCCTGGTACCCCCTGCTTTGGACAGACGGCAGCATCGGTGCCATCAATACTGCAGGTGTTGATGAAAACGAATTGAAAAATTTTTACACCGGCGGCACCGCTACGGCATCCGTAAAAAATGAAACTGCGGAAGCCGACCCCACCGGCTCCAATGGTTTTGCTTTTGCGCCGGCTATAACAGCATCACACAACGCCATTTTATATATTAACCCGCATGTTACTTTTTACTTCCGGCCGGAGGTGCACCTGGTGAGCGAGGCCGGGCTAAATGTTTATGGCGCTGTAACATGGGGCCAGTTTTTTATTTACCAGGGGTTTAACGAGCACTGCGGATGGATGCACACATCAAGTGTTGTTGATATCGCAGACCTCTACGCAGAAAAGATAACTAAGAAAAAAAATGGCTGGATGTATGAATACAATCATGCGCAAAAACCAGTCATTGAAAAGAAAATAACCTTGCAATTCAAAGCCGGGGGCGCATTGCAAGCCACTACCATCAACGCGTTGTATACCCAGCATGGTCCCATCATGACTAAAAGAAACAACCAGTGGCTGAGTGTAAAAGCAAATAATCGTTCTATCAATGGTTTGATACAAAGCTGGCAGCGTACAAAAGCAACTAGTTTTGCAGCATATAAAAAAGTGATGGGCTTACTTGCCAATACATCTAACAATACCGTATATGCGGATGCAGAAGGGAACATTGCTTACTGGCACGGTAATTTTATACCGGTCAGGGATACTTCCTTCGACTGGTCGAGGCCGGTAGATGGCAGCATAGCAGCCACCGAGTGGACGGGTTTGCATTCCGTAGATCAAAGCGTGCATGTATACAACCCGGCCAACGGATGGCTGCAGAATTGTAATTCTTCCCCATTTTCCGTGGCGGGCAGCAATAGTCCTAAAAAAGAAAATTATCCTGTGTACATGGCCCCCGACGCAGAAAATTTCAGGAGCATTAACGCGGTACGGGTACTGGCCAGCGAAAAAGCGTATACCATCGACAAAGTGATTGCAGCAGGTTACGATCGCTATCTTTCCGGTTTTGAAAAACTGGTACCCGCCCTTGTAAATGCGTTTGAAAAAAATGTTTCCAAAGCGGATTCCTTGTATGCAAGTTTGCTGGAACCTGTTACGGTATTGAAAAATTGGGATCTGAAATCCGATGAAAATTCCAATGCAACTGCACTTGCGGTTGAATGGGGCTACCGGCTGCTGCCTGCTATCAACAAACTGGCGGGCAACGACCCTTATGAAATAGTTGACCAAATAAAAAGAACGGACCAGTTTATTGCGGCGGCCACCCCGCTGGATCTGCTGATCGCTTTGCAACAAACCGTTAAAGACCTGCAGCAGAAATTTGGCGACTGGCGGGTAAACTGGGGTACCATTAACCGGTACCAGCGCGTATCTGCTGCTATCGACCAGCAGTTTGATGATAAGCAGCCAAGCATACCAGTGGGTTTCACGTCTTCAACCTGGGGCATGTTGCCTTCTTACACGTCGCGGAGTTTTCCGGGTACTAAAAAAAGATATGGTGTTAACGGAAACAGCTTTATTTGTGCAGTTGAATTTGGTAAAAAGATTAAGGCCAAATCATTACTGGCTGGCGGAGAAAGTGGCGATCCGGATTCGCCCCATTTTAAGGATCAAATGGAACTGTATGCAACCGGCCGGTTTAAAGAGATATTTTTTTATAAAGAAGACGTCCTAAAGCAGGCCCAAAAAACCTATCATCCAGGCAAATAAAATAATATTACTGTTGCCGACAATTTTTTACGAATATGTTTGCAACATATCTTTAATCGCCATAATAAGCTACGCTGCTTCATCGCACGCGGCTTAAAAAATTCAATCACGTTTAATTTTTTTTTCCAGGCCGATTTAATTCTATCAAATGCCAGATAACAAGGAGAACCCGACAGAACAAGATCCCCTTGAGGATATGGCCGAAGGGTCGCCACCAGGCGCGGTGGCACCCGATATAGCTCCGCCGCAACCGGAGCAGGTAACAGCTATTGCTTTAACACAATCCCCCGAAGCAGACATGGAAGTACATCATCATCCGCATGTTCACCACAAGAAAAAATGGCACGACTACATCTTTGAGTTTTTTATGTTCTTCCTTGCCGTGAGCGCCGGTTTTTTTGTAGAAAATCAGCGGGAACACTACGTTGAACATCTAAGGGCAAAGGACTATGCCGCTATGCTGCGGAAAGACTTGTCTGCAGATACCGTTATCATAAATATTATTATTGATTTTCGCAACGGGCAGGCAAAAAGATACGATAGCCTCCGTAATATGATAAACAACTTTCCGCTGGAAAAAACAAAACAAAAACAGTTCCTGGCATTGTCGGCAGAAATGGGAAAATACCTGCACCTTATCCCTAATAACGGCACCCTACAGCAGTTAAGGTCCTCCGGCGCACTTCGGTATTTTAAGAATACAACCCTTGTATACACGTTAACCAGTTATGAAGAGGATCTTAAACACGGTGAGTATGTACAGGCGGAAGAACAAGCTTATTTTTCGGACCAGGTAGTACCGTTTAAACTAAGCCACTTCAATACGCGGTTGCTGGAGCCTGTTCCACCGGGTGTTACGCTTCAAAATTTTCCTGAAGAAATGCTGGTCAATTTTGACAAAAAAGCAACCATGGAATTTTATAACATACTGGAAAGAAGCGCATCCTTCAACATGATGCTGGGCCAGGAAAGTTTTACCCGGCATAAACAGAAAGCAATTGACCTTCTCAATATGTTAAATAATGAATTTCATTAAATGCCGGAGTTAAGAGATCAAATGTTATTTATTTCCGTTGCGCCTAATTCCTGCAGAATTTTTAGCCACAAGAAATTACTGACGGCGGAGCAAACAGCCGCAGCATAAAAATATTCGGGAGTAGTTTGCGCTTTGTAGTATATTAGAACACATTTTAATTTATTGTATGAAACATATTTTATCTATTGCTTCGCTCCTGCTGGTTGTATTGATGACCAGCGCCCAAACAACCATCGGCCTGCAGTTATACAGCTTTCGCAACGAGTTTAAAACAGATGTGCCCGGCACATTGCACAAGATTGGCGCAATGGGCATCCGGCAGATAGAGGGTGGCGGCACTTATGGACTTCCGCTGAACGAGTTTAAACAAATGTTGGCAAAAAACAAGTTGACCACCATTAGTGTGGGCGCAGATTTTAAACAACTGGAAACAGATGTGCAGGCAGTGGTAGCCAATGCAAAAGCATTTGGTGCCAAATATGTAATGTGTGCGTGGGTGCCACACAACGCTTCATTTACGCTGGAGGATGCAGACAAAGCGATTGCTGTTTTTAACAAGGCGGGAAAAGTATTGAAAGAAAATGGCATCACTTTTTGCTACCATGCACATGGTTATGAATTTGGCGCGTATAAAAATGGAACCATGTTTGATTACATGGCTGGTAAAATGAACCCCGCGTATGCCAATTTTGAAATGGATGTATTCTGGGTAAAACACCCAGGCCAGGATCCGGTAGCATTGTTAAAAAAATATCCCGGGCGTTTTCCGTTGATGCACCTGAAAGATCGCAAACCCGGTACGCCCGACAGCCAGGACGGAAAAGCCCCCGATGAAACCAATGTTGTACTGGGTGCAGGCGATGTTGGCATTGCAGCCATTATGAAAGTGGCCAAAAAGTATGGCGTTAAATACTACTTTATTGAAGATGAATCGCCGCTTGCCATGGAGCAGGTACCGCAGAGCCTGGTTTTTTTGAAGGGATTGAAATAGGAAGCGCCGTACAATCTTTTCTTTAATAATTCAATAATCGTTGCACGGTTTCGCCCAACCGCGCGTTGGCCATAAAATTTTTCTCCAGCACTGGATTGAATGGAACGGGCGTGTCCAGCGATGCACAGCGCATAACAGGGGCGTCTAAATAATCAAAACAGTGTTCGTTTATCCAGGCGCTTATTTCGCCGCCAATACCGCCGGTGAGGCAGTCTTCATGCAGCAGCAGCACTTTCCCTGTATGTATAGCGGTGGCTTTTATGGCGGCGTAGTCCAGCGGCAACAGCGTGCGCAGATCCAGTATTGCTATGCTGATGTCCGGATGTTGTTTTGCATAATCAGTGGCCCAGTGTACGCCTGCGCCATAGGTAATAATTGAAATTTCATCGCCTTCCTGCACCAGCCTTGCCTTGCCAATTTCAATTTCATAATATGCTTCGGGCACCGGTCCGCTGATGCTACGGTACAATCCCTTGTGCTCAAAAAACAAGACGGGGTTGGGATCGTTGATCGCCGCAATCAGCAGACCTTTTGCATCCATGGCAGAAGAAGGATAGACTACTTTCAACCCCGGCGTATGTACAAACCAGGCCTCGTTGCTTTGGGAATGAAACGGTCCTGCGCCCATGCCACCGCCCGTTGGCATACGAATTACCACATCAGCGTTTTGCTGCCAGCGGTAATGCACTTTGGCCAGGTTATTTACCACCTGGTTGAAGCCCACGGTTACAAAATCTGCAAATTGCATTTCTACCATGCTCTTATGCCCCTCCAGGCTTAGCCCGAGTGCTGCACCAATGATGGCGCTTTCACAGAGCGGCGTATTTCTGACCCTTTCTTTGCCAAAAGCTTCCACAAATCCCGCGGTTATTTTAAAAGCGCCGCCATATTCTGCAATATCCTGCCCCATTAAAATAAGCTGAGGGTGCTGCTGCATCGACTGGTAAAGTCCCTGCTGAATGGCATCTACAAAACGTAATTCCGGATCTGTTTGCCTGGCACCGGTAGGCTGCTGTACTGAGGCAGGCGCTCTAGCGTTATGGGTAGCAGGTATAGGCAAAGGAAACCTTCCCCTGGGTTTTGCAAAATAATTTGGCAAAACTGTTTCCGGTGCTGCAATTTGCGCCGGTGGTTCTTTGGGCTGGGAAGCTTCTTCCGGCATTAACACTGCACTACCAGGTTGCAGCGGTTGTGCATACACGTCACGCAATTCCGCTGCAGTATCCACCATTATTAATGCATCGTCCAAGCCTTTTTTTAACTCGTCTTCTATGTATTGCCGCGTGGATTCTTTTATAGCGTCAATATCTTCCGCGGTAAGTACCTGCTGCAGGATTAGAAATAGTTCAAAGTTTTTAACCGGATCGTTTAATTCCCACTGGGTGAGCAAGGCTTTTGGCACATACTTGGTGCCGCTTGCTTCTTCATGCCCGCGCATGCGGAAAGTCATGCATTCTATCAGGTAAGGCTGCTGGTTTTGGATGCAATATTCACGCACTCCTTTAATGGTATCGTACACTTCCAGGATATTATTGCCGTCTATCTTCACGCCCTCCATGCCATACCCTTTCGCTTTATCTACCAGGCTGGCGCAATGGTATTGTTCGGTAACAGGTGTACTCAATCCATACCCATTGTTTTCAATTACAAATATAACCGGCAGGCCCCACACGGCGGCGGTATTCAGCGCTTCATGAAAATCTCCTTCGCTTGTACCCCCCTCTCCGGTAAAAGCCAGTGATACCTTATTTTCTTTTTTTAATTTATACGCCAGTGCAACACCGGCAGCGATGGCCAGTTGGGGACCGAGGTGCGAGATCATCCCGCAGATATGGTGCGCTTTCGATCCAAAATGAAAACTTCTTTCCCTTCCTTTGCTATACCCTTCTTTACTACCCTGCCATTGCAGAAATAATTTATGGAGCGGCATGTTCCGGCTGGTAAAAACGCCGAGGTTACGGTGCAGCGGCATTATCCATTCATCGTTTTGCAATGCAAGTGTTGCGCCAACTGCAATGGCTTCCTGCCCAATACCGCTGAACCATTTTGAAATCTTACCCTGCCGCAGCAAGACCAGCATTTTTTCCTCTATCATTCTGGGCAACAGGATGCTTTTGTACATATGCAGCAGCTGATCCCCCGGAATATTTTTTCTTTCAAAATGCATAAGCGCGTTTTACTTCTTCTTGTATTCCGGTTCTATAAGAATTTCCAGTATATAAGTAAAAAATGACAGCAGCATGCTGAACAGCAGCGCCCACCATATTGAGTCTACCCTGAAGCCCGTGACCAGTTTTCCTGCAAGCACAATAATAAGTGCATTTACAATGAAAAGAAAAAGGCCGAGCGTTAAAATAGTAATGGGCAACGTAAGCAGCACCAGCAGGGGTTTTACAAAAAAATTAAGCACGGAGAGCACCAGGGCTACCATCAAAGCAGTGGTAAAACGGTCTACCGCAACACCTGGCAAAAAATAAGAAGCCAACACCACGGCGGCGGCAATAATAAGCGTTTTAATAAGAAAGTTTTTCATGACTGCAGTATTAACTGTATCAAATTACAACTAATTCATAAAAATCAGCGGCTGTAAAATATTTGTTGGCGAGTTCCTGCAGTTCTTTTGCGGACACGGATTTAATGGCCGCTACTGCATCATAGAAATACGTTTCGGGCAGTCCGTTCAGGATAATGTTTTTCCATTTGCCAATAATGTGAAAAGGGCCATCCAGGTCGCCGAGTGTTGAACCCAGCATATAATTTTTCACCAGCAGTAATTCGTCTTTTTTAACGGGCTTGTTCCGCAGTATGTCCATTTCTTTGTATACTTCCTGTATGGTGGGTTCACATACATCGCGGCCCGCTTCCGTGCTTACCATCCAGGCGCTTTCATGCTGGTGATTGAGAATATAACTATGTATGCCATAGGTATATCCTTTGTCTTCCCGGATATTGCTCATCAGCCGTGAGCCAAAAAATCCGCCGAATATATTATTGAGTACGGTTGCTTTTGTAAAGTCGGGATGGTGCCGGTTGGGAAACAACCTGCCCATGCGTATGGAGCCCTGCACGCCGTCACTTTCATTGATGATGCGGTATTTTTTTTCCGCTGCAGGTTTAATTACATGGAATTTATCAGCCGCTGTTTTGCTGATCGTCATTTGCCCGAAATTTGTATTCAGTTGCGCTGCAATATCCTTTGGCAGTTTGCCTGCAATGAAAATAATGTACTTGCTCTGCTGGTAATACTTGCTGTAAAACGATTGCAGGAGCGGCCTGTTAAGCGCATCGTACGCCACTGCCGAACTGTATTTGCCATAGGGATGATCAATGCCAAAAACATATTCATCAATCAGCCGGCCCGCAACAAACTCGCTTTTTTTCAAACTTACAGAAAGACGTTGCTTATTATTTTGTTTGTACAAATGCAGTTCATCTTCCGGAAAAACAGCATCGGTAATAATTTCACTCACTACGGGCAATAGTTCCGCGGTATGTTTGCTGAGGCAATGAAGCGACAGCGTAGCGGTTTCATTGTAACAAGCCCGGTTCAGGTAAGCGCCATAGTATTCAAAATGTTCATTTACTTCAAATGCAGTTTTACCGGAGGTGCCGTTTTTTAAAAGGTAATTAGTGGTGGCAGCTACCATATTCTGTTCTTCATACCAGTTGCCGGCAAAAAACACCCATTCTAACTGCATTACTTCTTCTGCCCCGGCGTCTACTGCATAGACCTCTATACCATTATCGAGTGTAAATTTCTGATATGGTTTTAGCTGCAGGTTAAAATCGATGGCGTCTTTTATAGGTGGGGCGGTTGTTCTGTTTAGCATAAAATCTGTTTGACTTCCTTTCTGAAATTGTTATTGCGGGTGGTCCGTTCCGGCACCGGCTGCATGGTCCGCTTCTGCATAATAGTATAACGTACTGCAATTATTTACATCAAAAATCTGGCGCGCATACCGGCGGATATCTTCCCTTGTGATGGAATGGTATTTAGTGAGTTCTTCATTAATAAGGCCGGCATTGCCCAGGAGTTCATAGTTGGCAAGACTGCTGGCGCGGTTCATGATGCTCATGTCCTCAAAAGCCAGTGCCGATTCTGTTTTATTTTTTACTTTCTGCAATTCTTTCTCTTCTATCAGCGTGTCTTTTATTTTTTCCATTTCCAGCTCAACTGCACGGTCTGCGGTTTCCATGCTTATGCCGCGCACCAACTTGCCTTCAATGGTTAAAATACCCGCATCTGTACTGCCAAAATGATAGCAATCTATATTACTGAAAAGCTGTTGCTCTTTTACCAGCGACTGGTACAACCTGGAAGAACCGCCACCACTTAAAATGTCTGTTATCAGTTCTGCTGCATAGTAACCGTCATCCAGCCGGTCGCTCATGTGCCAGCATTTGTACAACGCATCAAGCGGCACATTCGATTTCACAATGGCTTTACGCGGCGCTGTCTGCTTAGGCTCTGTTGGTAAGTGGCGCTGGTATTTTTCACCGGCGGGTATATTGGCAAACCATTTTTCTGCCAGTTCTTTTACCTGCGCTGTGGTAGTATTGCCTGCTACCACCAGGATGGCATTCGCCGGGCAGTAGTGTTTAAAGAAAAATTTCTTTACATCATTAATGGTGGCTTTTTCTATATGGCTCAACTCTTTTCCAATGGTCTGCCAGCGGTAAGGATGCACCGTGTAGACCAGTTCGCGCATTTTAAACCATACATCACCGTAAGGTTTATTGATGTAATGCTCTTTGAATTCCTCCATAACCACCTTGCGCTGCACCTCCAGGCTTTTTTTGCTGAAAGCGAGGCTTAACATACGGTCGCTTTCCAGCCAGAAAGCCGTTTCAATATTCTCTGCGGGCAGCTGACAATAATAGTTAGTGAGATCGTTGGTGGTATAGGCATTGTTTTCTCCGCCTGCTACCTGGAGGGGTTCGTCGTACGATGGAATATTAACGCTTCCGCCGAACATAAGGTGTTCGAATAGGTGAGCAAATCCTGTTTTCGCCGGGTCTTCGTCACGCGCACCTACGTCATACATCACATTTACTACTGCCATAGGGGTAGAACTGTCCTCGTGTACCAATACCCTTAAACCGTTCGGCAGGGTAAACTTATCGAATTGAATCATATGTTCTTTTAAAGAAACGCAAGTTACAATTTT
Organism: Chitinophagaceae bacterium; assembly: GCA_039919885.1. Taxonomy (GTDB): domain Bacteria; phylum Bacteroidota; class Bacteroidia; order Chitinophagales; family Chitinophagaceae; genus JACMLD01. The sequence continues at coordinate 33,535 of JBDSEV010000067.1, read as the reverse complement.
GCCCATTAATGCCGTTGGGACAATTGCCAGTAATGTTAACGAAATGCGGTTGTTGGTGGTAATATGCTGCCACGGGCAAGCATATATACCGGATTTTCGGACGAAGTCTTTAGAAGGGACGCAGGCGGCGGGCGGGACGCGAATAACGGATTAGATAATGCTTTTTATTTTCAGCGTCAGCATTTTCGGCTGGCCATTGCGGGAAATCAATATTCTTATTTTTTCACCCGGGTTTTGGAGCGCGCTTTTGTAAACCTGTATATTCCTGCTAAAATTGTTGTTCACTGCCATGATTACATCGTCCGCCAGGAAGCCCGCTTTTTCTGCCGGTGAGTTCTTCATTACATCTGTTATCAGCACCTCATTGTTTACTACATAAAAATTCAGCCCGGTATAGGAATAATCAAACAAATCGCGGTAGTGGGTGTTGGGGGTGATATAAATATCTCTTTTTTCATAATTCAGGATTACATTAAAACGACGCAGGAGATCATTACCAATTAAACCGCCGAGATAGGGATAGGAAGTAACATTGTATTCATCGTCAAATATATACGCCGGCACTTTTCTGAAACGATAGGGCCCCAGCCGGAAATTCCTTACCGTAGTGAGTTCCATTTGTTTTTTTCCGCCCAGTCCCTCCACCTGCGTGCTCACTTTTTTTCTTTTCGGACTGAACAGCGTACTGTCTTCAACAAAATCGCTGGACAGCAGCAGGCACAAACCGGCACCCGTATCAAAATAGAAACGCGCTGTTCTGTCGTCCTGGTCAATCACCCTTGCACTCTGAATCAACAAATTCACCAGCAACGGTTTTAATAAATAACCGCCTTTCGGATACTTCATTGATCCTTTTGAATACACCTGAATCAGCAAACTGTCGTAATTTATTTTTACAATATAACGGTTAAAAAAACTATACCCGATAATGCCGTCGATGTGTTCGCCGTATACACTTGTTAAAATGTCGTAATCATTGATATGAAAGTTTAAACTGTCTACCCGGAGACCTGGCAGCCTGAGTGTATTGTTGTAGGCAAAATTTACTTTACGGATACCCGCAATCCCACGAATTGTTTTGTCTGATAACTCGTTTGGGATTTTTAGATGGCTAACGGTTTGTGAATCCAGTGATATACCACCGCTGCCGGTATCGAGTATAAAATTGAGTGAATCTTTCGTATCATTGACAGTTGCCTTGATAATAATTACCCCGCCGCTAAACTGCCGGAAAGGAAAACTGGTTATCAGCCGGGCCGTTGACTGCACAAATTCTTCCTGGGCCTGTGCAGTGCCAGCAGTTAAAAACATCAGCAGAAGAAAGAGGCAATCGTTGCGTCGCACAGCTTCGTTGATTTAATATTGGGCAGTAATCGTCTTACTATACTACTACAATAAAAAGACTGCTACCAAGTTACAACAAGCCGAACAATAAACAGCAACCGTTGGTGTATTTAAAGTGAAATATATTTGCATTTATAAGTCAATATGCAAACGTCTTATATGGTATAGTTTACCATTGGTCATTCGGTTCCGGTTGTTTAAATACTTGCAGCCCGCATTGGTAGATTACAGAAGGTTTACGGGCTACAGCAAATTTAATTTACAGTTGCTGATTATTTTTTTGCCATCATCCAAATTTTAAAAAAAACATATGCAGTTACGTTTTCTCCTTACAGCTGTTCTGTTAATGGTTATTAACCTACAGGCACAGGTTGTGGCTCCGCCAGGTCTTTCGGCCATCACAGCAGCAGATTTAAAAAAGGATCTGTTTGCGCTGGCAGGCGATCATTTCCGTGGGCGGGAAGCTGGAACGCTGGACGAATTGAAAGCTGCTGTTTGGTGGGCAGCTGTTATAAAAGCCAACGGGTTAAAACCGGCCGGCGATGATGGTACTTACTTTCAGTATTTTTCAATCTGGCGCAACCGCATAGCCGCATCGAGTAAGATCAGTATCGGCGGTCATTCATTGCAGATCTGGCAGGATGTACTGATTGCACAAACAGCACCGGCAATGCTGCATGTACCCATCGTGTATGCCGGAAATGCATCAACAGAAGAACTGGACAAATTGGATCTAAAAGGAAAAGCTGTCGCCCTGCAGGTATCTTCCGCAGGTATTGACATCAATGTTTCGCTACCCGGGCGGCGTTACCCAGGATATATTTTGCGCAAATACAGTGCAGACTTATTAGCAAGGGGTGCGGTTGCCATCATATTCATAGCAGATGAAATGGCAGAAGAAAGCTGGAGCCAGGTATTACCTGCGCTCAGTCGCGGACTGTACGACCTAGAAGACGGACCAAATGCCAGCACTACTGCAAAACCACCGGTACTATGGATACACGGAAAAAATGCGGACTGGGTGCAAAACAATCCGATGCTTGATATACAGTTGCTGGTGGAACGGTTTGAGTATCCATCGGTAAACATCGTGGCTACTGTCGACGGCACAGATGCTGTTCTTAAAAAAGAATATGTTCTATACAGTGGCCACAATGATCATGATGGCATTCGCCAGGCTTATGGAAAGGACTCTATTTACAACGGTGCCGATGACAACGCGTCGGTGAGTGTGGCGATGCTGGCAATTGCAAGGGCTTTTAAAAAGGCGCCTGGTAAACGGTCAGTATTATTTGTTTTTCACGGGGCGGAAGAAAGAGGCTTGCTGGGTTCTAAATGGTTTGCGGTTCATCCAACGGTGCCAAAAACAGCCATCGTGGCGGTGCTGAATGGAGACATGATTGGTGGCAACAATCCCGACAGCGCCGCATTACTGGGCGTACAAGCCCCGCACCGAAATTCTGCTGACCTGGTAGCCATTGCCCTGGCCGCCAATAAAGAAGGACCGGCTTTTAAACTGGATACTTTGTGGGACAAGCCCACCCATATCGAAAACTGGTATTTCCGAAGCGATCACCTGCCTTATGCCCGTGCGGGCTACCCCGCTATTTTTTATTCAACCTTATTGCATCCGCTGTACCATACACCGATGGACGAGCCCGGCACCATCAACATAAAAAAATTGAAACGTATGACGGAATGGATGTACCGTACCGGCTGGAAACTGGCAAATGCCGCTGCAAGACCTGCTGTTGATGCGGGGTTTAAGCTGGAGCGATGATAGTTTGCCCCCTGTTTGGTTAAGGTTTACCCGGCCAAAAACGCGTACCGGGCTGCTTACCGCCACAATTTACGTATCACGAACCACCAATGGCTATGCTGTTTTCCCGATTACAACATTACTGCAGTACTTTTGTTACCTCATTACCCAACAACAAGTTTTATGGACCTGGCATTATTGTATCAAAAAGCGCTCAATTTTGAATTTCTGACGATAGCGGAAGGGGTGTTCCTCTTTGAAAATGCACCGCTTGCAGAGCTGATGAACATTGCCAATGAACTGCGGAAAAAGCAGGTACCCCATCAGAAAGTTACCTGGATCATCGACCGCAATGTAAACACCACCAATGTATGCGTTGCCAATTGCAAATTTTGTAATTTCTACCGCATCCCCGGGCATGCCGAGGCTTATATTACAGATATTGAAACCTATAAACGCAAGATCGACGAGACTTTCAGGTATGGCGGGGAGCAGCTCTTGCTGCAGGGCGGTCACCATCCCGGACTGGGGCTCGATTATTACGTTAATACATTCAGGCAACTGAAAGAGTTATATCCTACCCTAAAGCTGCATGCGCTGGGGCCACCGGAAGTAGCACATATTACGAAACTGGCAAAATCTACGCACCGCGAAGTGCTGCTGGCGTTAAAAGAGGCCGGACTGGATTCATTACCCGGGCCTGGTGCAGAAATTTTGGTTGACCGTGTGCGCAGGCTAATCAGCAAAGGGAAATGTGGTACCGAAGAATGGCTGGCGATTATGCATGAAGCGCATAAGCTAAACCTGACCACTTCGGCTACAATGATGTTTGGTCATGTGGAAACCATCCAGGAACGCTTTGAACACCTGGTGAAAATCCGTGAAGTGCAGGCAAAGAAGCCGGAACACGCAAAAGGTTTTATAGCTTTTATTCCATGGACATTCCAGGATGTTGACACCCTGTTGTCGCGCATACGCGGTGTACATAACCTGGTAACGCCCGATGAATACATCCGCATGATTGCCATGAGCCGTATCATGTTACCCAATGTAAAAAACATACAGGCTTCCTGGCTCACCGTGGGCAAACAGGTAGCGCAAATATGTTTGCATGCAGGCGCCAACGATTTTGGATCTATTATGATTGAAGAAAACGTGGTGAGCGCAGCTGGTGCACCGCACCGATTTACCTATAAAGGCATCCAGCAGGCGATTGCAGAAGCAGGCTTTGAGCCACAATTGCGCAACCAGCAATATGAGTTCCGCGCGTTGCCCGCTGCCATTGAAGAGCAGGTTATAAATTATTAATTTCTTTCAACCGTTTATCTGCCCTGGAGCGCTTGTTGCCAGGGCTTTTTTGTGCACCGCCGCCAATTCAAGAAATACGTAAAAACGGTGCAGGTTCCGTTGTTTAGCTGCTGCAGCACCGTATGTTCAAGAAACAATCCTATCTTTTTAAGAGCCATCGTTGCTAACGTATTATAAACGCCCTGCCCAGGTTTTGCTGGTGTAAACACTTATGCAGATTCAAAAAAATGCTTACCAGCCAATATAGCAGCTGTTTTGTTGTTATACGGTAATATTTGCGTTAAACCCATGACACCAGTACACTATAGAAAACGTATGCGCGTTGGCCTGATCAGTATTGCAGTGATCTTGCTGGTCAATTTTTTTGCCTACTATCTTATATATACTGCTTTACAAGAAAATAAGCGGCTGGCCAGGGTAGTAGGTACAACTGCCAATCAGCGCGCCATCAGCCAGCGTATTGCCAATACAGCGCGTTTGCTCCTGTTAAATACGGGGATTTCAGAATCGGGTGCCGCAACTAGCGCGGAAGGCTTGCAACAAGCCATCGCTGACTTCAACCGGCAGCAGGTCACTTTGTTGGAGCAAATCAGTAGATTAGAGACCGACCATAACATTCGTAAGCAACTGGCAACCAGCGTGAATAGCAACGCCGCCAATTTTATAAAAATAGCCAGGGAGATTACCACCACGACGCCCGTTCAGCGCACAGCCGGCACCGCGGCCTATACCGCGCGTATATTATCGGCTGAAAGCAACACAGTCGATGTGTTGGATGCTATTACCAGGGAATGCGTGTCCCTGCTCATTGCAAAACAAAACATTTCATCTGCGCTCAATACAGGAAAATTTGTATCGCTGCTGATTGCGCTGTGCTGCCTTGCCATGCTTTTTGTAGTGCCCTTAATCCGCACAAATAAAGATAACCTGAATAACCTGCAACTGGCAAAAGTTGAATTGCTACAGGAGAAAAAATATCTTACTTCCATCCTCGATTCGCAAACCAACTATGTTATCAGGCTAAACCAGCAGGGCGATTTTACATTTGCCAATCCAGAGTTCCTGAAAACTTTTGGCTATTCACTGGACGAGCTGCTGTATACGCCTTATTACAATATCATATTTCCAAAAGACATACAGCGTTGCGTGGAAACAGCCGCACAATGCTGGGAAAACCCGGGGAACATTTTTCGAATCGTTATCCGCAAACCGATTAACAACAGCAAAAGTTTTTTATGGACAGAATGGGAATTTATTGCATTGCCGGACGACACTAAAATAATTGCAGAAATACAGGGCATCGGGCTTGACGTAACCGCAAAAATACTGGCACAGCAAAGCAAGGAAGAAGCCATCCAAACCTTGTCTTACGCTATGGGTTATGCGCACATGGGATCCTGGAAGTACAACAAAGAGACCTCCGAGTTTATCCTGAGCACTGAAATGAAAACGCTGCTTGGGCTTACGGAAAGTGATCCCGATACCATGACAATGGAAGATTATATCAACAATTTTGTTTTGCCCGAAGACGCGTTCCTGCTGGCAGCGGAGGCAGAAGAAATCTTGAAAAATAAAGACAACAAGTACTATGAGTCTTCCTTCTCTTACCGCATTACCACCCGCAATGGCCAGGTCCGCCACCTGTTTATAAAGGGAAAACAAATGAATGAGCAATTCCGGTTTGGTATTGCACAGGACATCACAGCGCACAAAAAAACGGAACATGCGCTCCTGGAAAGCGAGCAACAGTACCGTTTGCTGGCAGAACATTCGGAAGACATCATCAGCGTGCATTCTGCCACTGCCATCGTTGAATATATTTCTCCCTCTGTTAAAACGGTACTGGGCTACACCCCGGAAGAAGTAACCGGCAAAAACATGATGGAGTTTGTGCACCCCGATGATCACAACAGGTTTACCAGCACAAACGATTCGCCGTCTGTTTATAACAGTGAGCTGCTGCTATTGCGTTACCGCATGCTTCATAAAAATGGCAGTCATATCTGGCTGGAAAGTATTATTAAGCCGGTAAAAGAAAACAATACCGTCACCAAACTCATTTGTACATCGCGCAATATTACCGAACGCAAAAAAACAGAAGCGCAAAAAAGCATATTGCTGGCGGAAATGCAGCAGTCTGAAGAATTACTGCGTTCTGTTATTGATGCTACCCCCGACTTGATCTTTATAAAAGATAATAATTTCCGGCATGTGATGGTAAACAAAGCCTATGCAAGCCTGGTGCACCTTACCCCTAACGAGATCATTGGGAAAGATGATATTGAACTTGGGTTTACGCAAGAGCAGGTAAAAGGAAATTTTTTAAAAGGTATCCGCGGCTTCTGGCAGGATGATGATGATGTGATTAATACGGGTTGCACCCGCGAAATACCAGAAGCGACCGCCTACATGGACGGCGATTTGCATTATTTCAGTATTGTTAAAGCACCGTTGATAAACAATGAAGGTAAAATATGGGGCGTACTCGGCTTTGCGCACAATATCACCGACGTAAAAAAAGCTGAAGCACAAAAAGAATTGCTGCTGGCAGAAGTAAAGCAATCTGAACAACTGCTGAAGACAGTGATAAATGCTACGCCGGACTGGATTTTTATTAAAGACAGCAGCCATCGTTTCTTAATGGCAAATAAAGCTTACGCCAGCTCACTGCAATTAACGCCTGAGCAGATGATCGGCAAAAATGATATTGAACTTGGTTTTGCCCACAGCGTGGTAAAAGGCGACCCGCAAAACAATGTGCGTGGCTTCTGGGCAGATGATGATGAAGTAATTAAAACAGGCACGGCGAAATACGTGCCCGAAGAAGTTAATATTCACAATGGCGAATTAAATTATTTCAGTACCACCAAGGTGCCGCTGTACGATGAAAAAGGAAAAATTTGGGGCCTGCTTGGCTTTTCCCACAATATTACAGGGCTCAAGCAAGTGGAAGGCAGCTTACGGAAAAAAGATCAGCTGCTGCAGGCTGTATCAGAAGCTACCCACCAGTTGATAGGGAATAAAAATATTGAAGAAGCCATTGGTGAAGGGGTGTTTTTACTGGGGGTAAAAATGCAAGTAGATATTATCAGTGTGTATAAAGACTTATACAATGCTGCCAACAACCTAACGTTGCAGCAAGTGGCCTACTGGAATACTTCCGGAACGGGTGGCAAGCAAGTTCACTATCCCGTTAGTCCATCACCCTTTTCAGTTAACTCGCGGGTTTTGCAAACCCTGAAACAAAATGAAATTTATGCTTCGATAACAAGTGAGATCAAGGATGAAGCCTTGAAAACAGACTACCAGAAAAAGAAAGTGCAATCCGTTGTATTGATCCCGATTATTGTAAAAAATCTTTTGTGGGGCCATATCGCTATCAAAGAATGTAAATTCGAAAGGCAATGGACGGCCACTGAATTTACCATACTGCATTCCTTTGCAGCTACACTGGCAGCGGCCATAGAGCAACGTGCGCTGCAGCAAGAAATTTTACAGGCAAAAGATATTGCAGAAAAAGCCAGTCGCGCCAAAAGTGAGTTTATGGCCAATATGAGCCACGAGTTGCGTACACCAATGAACGGCATTATTGGTTTTACGGACCTGGTGCTCACCACCGACCTTCAAAAAGCACAGCGTGGATACCTGCAGAATGTAAAAAAATCAGCGTATGGGTTACTCGGTATCATCAATGACATACTTGACTTTTCTAAAATTGAAGCAGGCAAATTATTTATTGACCACGTGCCATTTCAACTGAACGAGCTTATAGAAGAGGCCATCGACCTGCTGAATGTAAAAGCGCATGAAAAAAACCTCGAAGTGTTGTTTTGGTCAGACCCCGGTTTACCCTCCGTCATGAATGGCGACTCCGTTCGCATTCGCCAGATACTGGTAAATCTTTTGGGCAATGCCATTAAGTTTACAGAAAAAGGTGAAATATTTATTGAAGTAAAACAAACCATTGCTAAAAAGCAGACCGACGGCAAGCAGTCAGTTGGCATCAGCATTAACGTAAAAGATTCCGGCATCGGCATTGCTGCTGAAAAAGTAAATAAAATTTTTGAAGGCTTTACACAAGCAGATTCGTCTACTACCCGTAAATATGGCGGTACCGGTTTGGGGCTCACTATTTCCAAAAGCCTTGCCGAACTGATGGGTGGTACGCTGAGTGTTAGCAGTGAAATTGGACGCGGCAGTACATTCACTTTTCAAGTGACCATGGAAGTAATTGACGAGCAGCCGCTGATAAAACCGGGCAGCAAGCCTTTGCTGAACCATGTTCTGGTGGTGGATGACAATGAAACCAACCGGCACCTGATGAAAGGTATTTTTGAATACCTGCAGATAACCTGCACCCTTGCCGCCAGTGGAACCGAAGCATTGCAGTACTTATACAATCCGGATAAAAGCCAACCTGCTATTGACCTGGTTATTACAGATTACCAAATGCCGGAAATGGACGGACTGATGCTGGCAAACCAGATAGCTGGGCAGTCAGGCGCCGCATTCAACCCCGTAGTGCTCATGCTATCTTCGCTGGAAAAAAATATGGAAGGTTACCAGGCCGAAAGGAGGGGCATCATTAAACTGCTTTCCAAGCCGGTAAAGCTGCAGGAACTTGATAGAATGTTGTCTGCACTGTTCAACAAACAAGTTATAGAAGAAGCGATTCAAATAAAAAAGCCAACGATAGAGAAAATGCAATACGCCGCCACTATTCTGGTGGCGGAGGATGAACCGGTAAATATGCTGCTGATATCTGAAGTGCTGGGAAAAATGGGGTTGCATGTATTACAGGCAACCAATGGAAAAGAAGCGATTGAAATGCTGTCCGGCAATACACCCGACCTGGTGTTCATGGATATTAATATGCCCGAGATGGATGGATTTGCTGCCACTGCACAAATTCGTTTGTTACCTGCGCCAATTTGTAACATCCCGGTGATAGCGCTTACCGCAGATGCCATGAAGGAAGACCGCGACCGTTGCATGGACGCCGGTATGAATGATTATATATCAAAACCATTTAAACTGGAAGAATTGGAAAACGTGCTGAAAACATACCTTGCTGCTGCGGCCAATTCCGCCGGTGAAGGAGCGCCTGGTTTACCGCACCGGCTTTCCTAAATGAAAAATTAATGCCTGGGTTTTTTATACAAACCCGGATTTCAAAAGATACTGTTTGTTGCCTGGTACTCACCCAGTCGTTCGCATCCGGCATTCCATAGCGCCGTTGTAAAAAACCGTTTTTCCTTTCGCTTTATGGCAATAAATTCTATCTACCTTTAACCGGGTAAATTAGAAACGCTGCCTAAAATTTAACGAATGCAACATTGGAGAATAAAATTATCCCTGTTTATTAACTACTATGTTTTTGCTATTCTCCTCAACAGCTCCGGGGTAGCCATTTTAAATGTGCAAAACAGTTTCGGCGTTTCCAAGAGTGCTGCTTCCTGGATAGATCCCTGCAAAGACCTGAGCATTGCCCTGGTATCTTTTTTGGTTTCTTCTTACATCACCCGGTTCGGCTACAAAAAAGCAATGATGGCATCGCTGGGCATTATTGCCATTGTATGTTTTATAATTCCCAATACACCTGGATTTTTAGCGGTAAAATTATTGTTCGTGGCAATAGGATCCTGTTTCGCACTCATCAAAATGTCGGTATATAGTATCATCGGCATTATCACCAAAGATGCTAAAGAACACATTAGCCTGATGAACTTTATTGAGTCATTCTTTATGATTGGTAACCTTACCTTATACTTTTACTTCAGCTCTTTTGTAGACAATGCCAATCCACAATCTACAGCCTGGTTAAATGCTTTTTACCTGCTCGGCGGCCTTTCAATATTGGCGGTTGTTTTATTGGCTGGCGCCGAACTGGATGAGTCTTCAGCTAAATCGGAAAGCAAACCGTTGGCAGCAGAATTTGGTGAAATGTTTTCGTTGATGTTCAAACCCATTGTGCTGGCATTTATTGCATCGGCATTTTTTTATGTACTGATAGAACAAAGCATACAAAATTTCCTTCCCACTTTTAATAATAAAGTGCTGATGCTACCCGCGGCCCTGAGCATACAGATGAGTAGTATACTTGCCGGATCTACGGCCGTTGGACGTTTTCTTGCGGGCCTGTTATTAAAACGGTTTAACTGGTTTTCGGTTCTTGTAAGCTGCCTGGTGTTAGCCGCCGTATTAATTTGTATTGCATTGCCATTGGCAAAAGATTCAGTAGGTAAAACCTATACCGGCTGGGGTGATGCGCCACTGGCGGCTTTTATGTTTCCTTTGATTGGTATTTTCCTGGCGCCGGTATACCCGTCCATTAATTCTGCCATTCTCACTTCTTTGCCCAGGCCCAAACACGGGATGATGTCAGGATTGATAATTATATTTTCCGCATTGGGCGGCACTACCGGTTCGCTTATTATGGGTGCCGTATTTGATGCAGATAAAACCGGCGGCCAGCAGGCATTTTATTTTTCGCTGATACCTATTGCAATACTGATACTGTGTTTATTCATGTTCAGAAGACTGCAGTCAAGGGCTATGGTAACTGCCTGATTTTCCACCCGCTTATTTAGTATTTATGGCGCAACCCGACATATTTTTTATTGAGACACTGGGCGAATTGTACCAGCATGTACAGCAGCAAAAGGTCTTTTCCGATTCTAAATTTTTTGTGGATTGCATACCCCGGGGCGATCCTGCTGCCATAACAAAGGCCTATGAAAAAGAAAAGGTGCAGGTTGATTTTGATTTGAAAGAATTCGTTGCCACGCATTTTATTTTGCCCATGGCAGTTACCAGTACCTATCAATCGGGCAACAAGCCCATCCTCCAACACCTGGAGCAACTGTGGAACGAACTAACCCGGCACCCGGATACTGCACAAGGAGGCACATTAATTCCGCTTCCAAATCCATACGTGGTACCCGGTGGCCGATTCAGGGAAATATATTACTGGGACAGTTATTTTACCATGCTTGGTCTGCAGGTAAGCAACCGCGTAGATCTCATGCAGCACATGACAGACAATTTTGCATACCTGATAGATACGTTTGGTTTTATTCCGAACGGAAACAGGACTTATTACCTCAGCCGTTCTCAACCACCTTTTTTTACACTCATGGTGGAACTACTGGCAGAAGAAAAAGGTGCGGACACGCTGCTTAAATACCGGCCGCAGTTAGAAAAAGAATATGCATGCTGGATGGAGGGGGAAGCAGTTACCGCACCGGGAAATGCGCATCGGTATGTAGTGCGCTTACCGGATGGCACCCTGCTTAACCGTTATTGGGACGACAAGGATACGCCGAGGGCGGAAGCCTACCGGGAAGACAGCAACGCCGCAAGGCAGGCCGCCGATACCACGCAGGCGCACCGGCACATCCGCGCAGCGTGCACGTCTGGTTGGGATTTTAGCAGCCGGTGGTTTGCGGATGGCCAAAATATGTCAACCATTGAAGCTGCGCATTTGATCCCGGTAGATCTAAATTGCCTGTTGCTGCGTACCGAAGAAGTCCTGCAAAAAATTTATACCATTACCGGGGAAACCACTCTTACCGCCGCGTTCGATCAAAAAATCACCAACCGGAAAACCGCCATACAACAATATTGCTGGAACGAAAACAAGAAATTCTATTTCGACTATCATTTCATTGCACAAAAACAAAGCATTCAGTACACGCTGGCTGCCGCTTACCCTTTGTTTTTTTTAGTAGCTGATCCCCAACAGGCTGCTGCTGTTGCCGGGACAATAGAAGAACAATTTTTGCAACAGGGTGGCCTGGTTACCACCTTGCAGCAGACTGGCCAGCAATGGGATTGGCCGAACGGATGGGCACCCCTGCAGTGGATGGCGTACAAAGGCATAAAAAATTTCGGGCACCATGAGCTGGCAGGTCAAATTAAAACCCGCTGGATGCGGGCAAACGAAAAAGTATATGCAAGCTCCGGTAAAATGATGGAAAAATATGATGTAACCGATACCGCCAGCAAAGCAAGCGGTGGTGAGTATCCCAATCAGGATGGGTTTGGATGGACCAACGGGGTCTACTTAAAGTTTAGTCAGGAGCTATAAATATGTTACCTGGTAACAGTAAGTGTTTTAATACCGGAGCGCCTGAACAATCTCTCAATCCGTCATTATTACAGTCGCAAAATCTGGTGCGTAGTTTGATTGAATAATATAAATTTATTCAAGCGATGAAAAAACAATCACCTTCTTTGGCTTTTTGCATCATTATGGATGCATTGGGTTTTGTCACTTATGCCATTCCGGGCCTGGGCGAACTGGGAGATATTGTATTTGCACCTCTTTCGGCCATTATTTTTTACGCAACCTTCGGCAGCTGGAAAGGGGCGTTGTTTAATTTTACGGAAGAGATTATTCCCGGCACCGATTTCATTCCCACATTTACTATCATGTGGGTGATGCAGTATTTTGCCAGCAGGAAAACCAGCACCGGAATAAGAACAATATAAAATAACGCACAATCATTTGTACAACCCGGGCTTATCGTCCGGGTTTTTTTATGCGAAAAACCCAATGGTGCCGCCGGTGCTGCATCGTACCTTTCAATGCCGTGGATTTTCTTTTATGATAAAAACTTCGAGCGTTTGCAATCAAATGCAATGCAGTGGTATTGCTTTCTTTATTTAACAACGATGGTTGTAGCCTCGTTCCTTTCCTTATCGTATACGCTGAGTATAATTTTCCATTGGGCACCGCTTTTTTTGAGTGCCAGGTCTATGTTCAATCTTTGCATTGAACCGCTCGCTGGCAGCAGATCAAACTGGATGGTCGTGTAACTTTTGTCTGGCGAAGGCTCAGTATACATGCCATTTACAATCACCGCTTTTTCGCCTGCCGGTTTTATAATCGTGTTTTTTATCTCGTTGAATAATTCTCCAAAGCGATTTTTTGCCAGCTCAAATTCATTACCCGAGTAGACAATAGATTGCCAGGATACCAATTGCTGTTGCGCCACACCGGATTGTGTAATGGTAGTGGAAACCGCGCCGGGGATACCAATAATCGATTTGTATTCTGCAGACTGCTGGCCCGACGAAACCAACTCACCCCTTATATTTTTAAAGTGGGTGGGATAATCCTGGACTACCTTTTCAAGCGCGGCGTTGGTCTGGTTACGGAAAACGCCCTGCGCCATACTTCCGGCGCCGCAAAACAGGATGAGTAACAACGGAATGCTGCTTTTCATATAGGGTTGGATTGATTAGTAACAAGATACCTACTAAAAACTTGTTAAGAAATAGAAAAACTACTGGGTAGATATACAAGTACACAATATTAGTCGCCTGCCTGCGTTAACTTTACGTCTTTCATCATTAAACCAAGCCAATATCACATGGAAAGAAACAATATGTACTACGCCGTGCACAAAACCATGATTCACAAAAGTGTGTACCGGCCCTCTTCAAACCTGAGTCGATTTGCAAAATTCCTGTTCAGTATAATTATTATGGGACAATCGCCTATTCAGCATCGGCCTGATTATGCGCGCAGGCCAAAATAAGCATCATAAAACTTTTTAGCAGACTAGCACTTACCTCTGAAACCACAAAATGTATGTGCTATGGCCCCACCCCGGTGGGGTCTTTGTTTTTATGGCCGGGCCGGCGGGTTGAAAAAAATACCGCTTACCTAACTTTAGCTGTTTTGCGGCCACAGTTATTTAATGAGCAAAGGCGCCAGCACTTTTTGCCAGATTGCATAGCCCTTCGCGTTCATGTGCAGGCTATCCGCAAGAAAAATGTCTTTCATCGGTTCACCATCCTTGTCCAGCATCTTAGTATACACATCAGCAAAAACGGCGTGTTTATCAGCCCCCAGGAATGTTTTGATGGCTGCATTGGCGGCCTGCATTTTTGGAAAAAGGCGGCTACGGCTCGGACTTGGTTTAAGCGAAACAAACAAAACGGGCGTATCGCCCAGTTTCGACCTTATCATACCCACCAACGTTTTCACCCGTTGAACTACAGTTTCCGCAGTTACCGTATCTGAAGCCGCCAGATCATTTTCACCACAGTAAATGACCACCTGTTTGGGCTGGTAAGGAAATATGACATCGTTGGCATAGCGTATTACATCTGGTAAAGATGAACCCCCGAAACCCCGGTTGATGATTGGGTAACCGGGGAAATAGTCCTGTACATCGGTCCATTTGGTAAAGGAAGAACTACCGGTAAATAAAATGGCATTTTTAGGCGGCATCGCTGCTGCATCCTTTTGTTTAAATGCCTGGATTTCCTTATAGAAGGGCATATCCTGCGCATAGCTTCCCGTAAAGGCAAGTACAAAAACCAGGATGGTACAGATACGTCTACGCATATTTTTCATATCAATCGTTTTATTGTAAACACGCTTTTTTCTAAGTGCACTGAAGATAACTAATTCGTTGTATTATTTACTGCGGCATTCAGCCTATACCGCATCATTCATTCAACTTTAACCAGTTTGGTTTTTGCAGATACCCCGTTTTCATTTACGGCTTCAATGGTAAAGTAATAAGGCCGCTGGTTGTCCATCGCTTTAAACCAATACTCATTTACACTGAGTACCATAATACAATTGTACAGTTTATCAGGCGCGGTACCGTAATAAATATTGAATGCAAATGCATTGTCAACCGGGCTCCATTTGATATACGCGCTGCGTTTGTCTTTCTCCGTTCTTAATACAAAAAATTGTTTTACGGTATCCGGTTTTGCGCCATTGCCGTTGCCAAATACCCGCAGCCCGCTGATGGCAAATTTGCCGGTAGGCATATGAATATTTTCTAGCCGGATGTAACGTGCCTGCGCAGGTGCTGCCAGCTCCACGTACTCATGCGGAATGTCGGTTTTGTTGTTACTTTTATCCACCAGGACGGTCCATTTTTTTCCATCAGCGGATGCGTACAGCTTGTACTGGTGGTATTGGCCCGGCCATTTGCCCAGCCGGTTGCTGTCTACGTCCTGGTCTGCATAATTAATTTGTATAGCCCGCACGGCCGACAACTTTCCCAAATCGGTTTGAATCCATTCGCCTTTTCCCGCCGTAGCAGCACTCCAATAAGTTTTTATATTTTCATCCACCGCGTAATTGGCTGCATAACTGGCAAGGGTAGACGATACCTGCACCGGTTTGTTATAATTTAACAGCATCCACCCGGTGAAGGCACCGGCAGTAAAAGAGGAAGTTGATGCCTGTTGCGGACCGTAATGCGGATAATCGCCAAACGCCGTGTTGCAATACATCACATCATCCTTGTCGAACCCTGCCGGCCATATACCCAGCCGTCGTTCGAAAGTATTTTTTACAGTAACAATGATGCTGCTGGTATGCCAGTAATTGTGCTGGTTGTCGGTAAATGTAGCGCCATGCCCTGCGCCGCGTGCAAAACCACCCGCTTTGAAACTGAGCGGGTCAGACTGCGGCGTAAACGGACCCAGGGGACCGGTTCCGGCAATCACGCCATCTGCATACCCGCTGAATTCTGTACCTGGCGCACCGTATTGCAGGTAATATTTTCCATTGTGTTTGGTCATCCAGGCACCTTCAATAAACGGGTCAAGAAAGGTATTGTCCATGTACTCGCCGAAGCGTTGCCAGCCGTACCGGTCTGGCTCCAGCAAATACATTTCTTTTCTTGTGCCAACCGGTTGCAGGCTGGTGCGGTTCAATTCTATGCCGTACAGCGGATAACGGTTACTGCTTCCGTTGTACATATAAAATTTACCATCGTCGTCGGTAAAAAATGCGGGATCCCATCCACCAATTGAAAAGGAATCGACCAGCGGCTTCCATTCATTTGCTTTGGGATTGGTGCTCATCCAAACCGTGAATTTGCTTGTATAAGTAGAGCCAAATACCAGCATGGTATCGCCTATAGTGCCTACGGCGGGCGCACAAAGTTCATCGTATACCCCTGCATTCCACGGACGAAGAAATTTCTTTGCGATAAACGTCCACTTGATCATATCACGGCTCCACCAATAGCCCCACTGGTTAGTAGAAAATAAATAGTAATCACCTTTATAATTTACAATTACAGGGTCGGCAGTAGCGCGGTGCCGGCCCCATTCGCTGAAATTAGGAATGGGCGTGTAACCATAATCTATATTGATCGGGTTGCAATAAGTGCTTTGCTGTGCACTGGCCTGTTGCGAAATAAGTATTGATAATAATAGTAAAATCTTAGTCATATATATAGATACTTCTCCTTTAAATACTTTTTTACCACGGTGTAAAATGCAGCTATAGATTTCCTTTCTTCATTTCTTCCACTGCATGTTTTACTGCTCTTGCGGTAAACGCCATGTACAAAATAGACGGGCTCTGGCTGCCAGTGCTGGTCATACAGGCGCCGTCTGTTACAAACGCATTTTTGCAATGGTGCAACTGGTTCCACTCGTTTAGCAAAGCCGTTTTAGGATCACTGCCCATACGCACCCCACCCATTTCATGAATGTCTAAGCCCGGTGCCTGGTGGCTGTCATGTGTGCTAATGTTCTTTACACCGGCGGCTTCCAGCATAGCGGTACCCTGTTCTAAAAAATCCTTTACCATTTTATCATCATTGTCATCGTATCCAACAGCAGTTACCAGCAATGGAATTCCCCATTGATCTTTTTCGGTTGTGCTGAGCCGCACATGATTGGATGCTTTTGCAATGGTTTCGCCCTGCATGTACATGTATACCGTCCAACCGCCGGGTTCGCACATCGCTTCCTTATATGCTGCGCCGATGGGCGGCGAAATAAACTGATCGGGAAGCGTTCGCCGGCTGGCGCCTGAATAAATAACATACCCCCCGTGGAAATCAGTATCCTGTTTTTCCAGGTTCCTGAAGTTGGCCATGATACATTCTGCGGGCTTTGCTACTTTATAATAATTATCCGTGTAGCCGTCAATTTCTCCCTGCATGCTGCCGCGGTAATTATGGAAACAAATGAATTTACCTAACATACCGCTGTCATTTCCCAACCCTGCAGGAAACCGTTTGGAGATAGAATTCAACAGGATGAGGTTGCTGTTAAGCGCGGAAGCATTTACAAAAATTATTTTTGCAAAAAATTCGGTAACCTGTTTGGTTTCTGCGTCAATGACGCGCACCCCGGTTGCCTTGCCTTTCTGTTCATCATAAATAATGGAATGCACCACGGAATGCGGCCGCACCGTTAGATTGCCTGTTTTTTTTGCCCATGGCAGCGTGCTGCTGACCGAGCTGAAATAGCCGCCCAGCGGGCAACCGCGCATACACAGGTTGCGGTTAAGGCATTGGGTGCGGCCCTGGTCAATATGGACTTGTTTGGGTTCCGTAATATGCGCCCACCGTCCTGAAACATAGTGGCGGCTGAACTGTTCTTTTATTACTTTTTGTAAATGTTGTTCAACACAGTTTAATTCATAAGCTGGTAAAAATTCACCATCCGGCATGGCGGGTATGCCATCGGCATTGCCGCAAACACCCACAAATTTTTCTACGTGGCTGTACCAGTCTTTAATATCGTTGTACCCAATGGGGAAAGCCGCACCATAACCGAAACGCGCGGGTGCGGTAAAGTCATATTCGCTCCACCTTGCACAAGCCCTTCCCCAGGTAAGTGATTTACCTCCTACCTGGTAACCGCGTATCCAGTCGAATGGCTGCTCCTGCACATAAGGATGGTCCGCATCTTTTACAAAAAAATGCTGCGTGTCTTCTCCGTAGCCCGCAGCCCTGCTGATGAGTGGGTTTTGAACAGTCGCTGCACGGGTAATGTCGCCGCGGTGCGGAAGCTCCCACCTGGATAGGTTCGCGGTAGGGTAATCTTTGATGTGCTCCACGTTGCGTCCCCGCTCCAGCACCAGTGTCTTGAGTCCTTGCTCACACAGTTCCTTGGCTGCCCAGCCACCACTGATGCCGCTGCCAATAACAATGGCATCATAGCTATGCGCATCGGTCCCTTTCGTATTGATATTCACCAGCAGGCTATCGCTCATGGGTAGTTGATTTAATTATTTTTATTATCTAATACCAATATTTCACCTGCCTCGCCGGTAAAAACGAACCAGTTGCATCCGGCAATCAACTGGCTGCTGGTTTTCACACAGCCTTTGATTATTCTACTCGGCACAAGCAACCTGCTTATTTCAATGCCTGGTCTTTTTCTTTTTCGAGAAAATTCGCACCGCTGCCCAGTCCTTTTGTTTCCCACAAAAGCAGCGCTTCATCCGGCACGGCTTCTAACGGAATGGTACTGGACGCGGAAGGTTCATTATATGGAATATTAGCCCGCCTGTTATAGCAGGATATCAGTGACCACCTTGAGTTATCAGAAAGGTTTGCAGCCGAGCGGTGCAACAGGTTGCTGTGAAAGAACAGTGCATCTCCAGGCATCAGTTCTACATATACCAGTTCCATGGTTTTTAACGCCAGGTCTACATAATGTTGTGAAGCGCCCACCTGCTCGCCGGCAAAACCGTGTTCTATCCGTCCCATTTGGTGCGAACCTTTGATTACCTGCAGGCAACCATTGTTTTTATTGGCTGCTGTAATGGCCGTCATTACAGACATCATCTGCCCGGGTAATAAAAATTCATTCTTATACCAGTAGCCATAATCCTGGTGCCATTCCCATGCGCCGCCAACTTTGGGTTCTTTCTGCATCAGTTTGCTATGAAAATGACAAACCGCACTATCGCCTTGCATCAGTGCGTTCACCGCATTGAGCATGCGCTTGCTTTTTGTAAGCAGCCCGTAAGCATCGTTGCCCGGCGTATACCACAAAGCGAGTTTCGTTTTTCTGCCGGATTGATCGTTCAGGTCAAAAGAATGTTTTTGCATGGTATCATCTTCCACCGCAATGGTATAAAGTTTGTCAACTTCTGCCTGCGGCAGCAAATGCCGGATAATAATAAAACCATCCCTGTTATAGTCATGCACTTGTGCGGGTGTAAGCGAATAGTCTGTCATATGGTTTGTTTTATGATCGTTAATAAAAACCCCGAACCCCGTTGAATAAATATCGATACGTCTAAAAAAGTTGTTACCATTTGCTTTTCCAGGTAGTTGCCGTGTTGCCTTAGTTCTTTAACCACGGGCTTTGAAAATCCAATTTTTTTAAGCCGTTTTGAATTTCCGGGCAACTCATAAATAATTTCCAAATGAGGCCAGTGCGGTAGTTCTCGATCATCGCAACAATTGGCCCCTGGTCAATAGCCAGGTAGCTTTTGGCATACCATTGCTTTGTTTCATTAAAGGCGTCGGTAAAACCATAGGGTCCCCATATTTTATCACCCAGGTCTATATAAAAATGCCGCAGTGCCTGCATGGAATACGCAGGGCTATAGGGAAATGCAGACAACGCAGCAGTAGGCGTTATGGTACCCTCATCATTGGTAGGTGAAAAAGCATTGTACCCATTGTAGGTATCGGAGGCGGTAAGCCCCCAGCAGTTTTCTCCGTACCCCTTAAAGTGTTTGGGATTGTCGATACAATAAGCACGGTTAATGAGTGTATGGTTTTTGTTCTGCTCCCAATAATCGGCATAGCGGTCTTTTAATCCGCGCGGGTCAAGCCCCAGGAAAGAATACTGCGAAAAAAAGAGCGGGCCACCATAATCAAATCCTAACGGCAATGTATACCCGTAAAATGTTTTTCCATTGTTGAAGAAATTACTTTGTGCCCATCCGCGGTGGTAGACTGCCGGGCTCACCGGGTATTGATCTGCACTTGCAGCAAGGATGTACATGATCAAACACTCATTAAAACCACGCACCGGAAAGTTCATGGCCCAACCGTTGTTGGGGCTCCAGTGCCAGTACAAGACTTCCTGGCCCTGTGTATACCAGTTCCATTCAATACCGTTCCATAGCCAGGCTAGTTTAGTCCGGAATTCATTTTCCGCGGCATTGTCCTGGTTGAAATATTGCCGGGCGCAAAGCAATCCCTGGAACAGGTAAGAAGTTTCTACCAGGTCGCCGCCATCGTCTTTCCTGCTAAACGGAATTGTTTTGCCAGTTGCTCCATCCAGCCAATGCGGAAAAGCCCCGTGGTAAGCGTTCGCTTTCAATAAAAAGTTTATCATCTTCCGCATAAACTTGGCGGCTGTATCCCTGGTAATCCATTTGCGCTCTGTTGCAGCAATCACTGCCATAATACCAAAGCCTGTACCACCGGTGGTTACGGTTTCATGTCCGTAGCCGCCATCTGTATTGCTGCGTTCCCTTGCCATGCCGCTTACCGGGTGGGCAAAATCCCAGAAATATTTAAATGTTTGTTGTTGTGTCAGATCCAGCAAAGCGCTGTCGGAAAGATTTGCCGGCCTGGATATCGGTTGCGGACGGGCAATTTTTGCGGGCTGTGCATGAGCCGAACAAAAAAGAACAATCAGCAATGCACTAAAAAAATAATTCTT
The DNA here is from genome assembly GCA_039919885.1 of Chitinophagaceae bacterium. Lineage (GTDB taxonomy): Bacteria > Bacteroidota > Bacteroidia > Chitinophagales > Chitinophagaceae > JACMLD01. The sequence continues at coordinate 12,711 of JBDSEV010000067.1, read as the reverse complement.
CATGGTGGCAATGTAAAAATGAATCGAATGAATATATAGCCTGCTGTATAAAAAAATTATAGATACGGTGCGGTGAAGCCCAGCGCTTTCATGCCTGTTTTTATTTCCGGGCAGCTGGTAAACAAATTCCATAGCAGTCCGGATCGGTAATTTTCAATCATTATTATTTGTGGCCCCTGGTCAATGGCCAGGAAAGAATCTGCGAACCAGGCATCTTTCAATGAAAAAGCGTCCACGAAGCCATAATCCTTCCAGAGTTTATCGCCCAGCACATAATAGAAGAATTTGAGCGCTTTCATAGATTCATCGGGTGTGTAAGGCAATGAAGCGATGGCGGCAGTGGGCGCTATCACACCCACATCATTGGTGGGAGAACTGGCGGTGTAGCCACCTTGTATATCGCTTGCGGTAAGTCCCCAGCAGGAATCACTGTACCCAAAATTGCTTTGCGGGTTTGTTTTGCAATAACTATAATTGATAAGGGTATGGTTTTTTGTCTGGGTTGTATAATTGGCATATGCATCCGTAAGCCCGTTGGGATTGATGCCCAGGAATGAATAGTGCGAAAAAAACAGCGGCCCGCCGTTCGCCGGACCTAAAGGCAATGTATAACCGTAGTAGGTATTGCCATTTTTCATACCGCCATTAAGCGCCCAACCATTGTTGTACACGGAAGCAGGGATAGCATGACTGGCGGATGATGCGGCCAGCACATAGGTAACCAGGCATTCATTCCATCCGCGTATAGTAACATTCATATCCCAGTTGTTACTGGGGCTCCAGTGCCAGTACAGTACATCCTGGTTATTTTGCCGGAACCAATCCCATTCAACCCCATTCCATATACTGTTAATATCATTGCGCAACATTGTTTCCTGCGCATCTGCGCCACTAAAATACTGCCTGGCACAAAGCAGGCCCTGCAGCAGGTAAGCGGTTTCTACCAGGTCTGCCCCATTGTCTTTTGCACTGAAAGGAATCACCGCACCGGAACTTCCATTTAACCAGTGCGGAAATGCGCCGTGAAATTTACTGGCCGTATTTTTAAGAAAGCTGGTAATGGTTTGCAGTCTTGTTAGTCCCTGCGCACGGGTAATAAAATTTCTGTCAACGCCGGTGATGATGGCCATCACACCAAACCCCGATCCGCCCGAGGTAACCGTTTCTCCGGAGGTGTTGCGTTCTCTTGCCAGGCCGCTTACCGGATGACCAAAATCCCAGAAATACTTAAACGTCTGCTGTTGTATTTTATCCAGCAGATCATCGTTGGATAACAAAGGAAATTTGCGCGACGAATCTATCCGGGTGATGTATGATTTGCTGACCGCCGAACCCAGGTTTATTTTGTTGGCAGACTGCAAGGCGGTACTGATGCTGAATGCATATTTAGCAAGGTATTTTAGTGGGGATGCAGGTGTTACTACTATCGTTGAGTCTCCGTTTTGAAAGCTGGTGCTGACAGGAACAGTGGTACCGGCTGCAATATCCGTTAGGCTGGTGGATGCCGCTACGCTGGTCTGCAATACCGCTACCGAAAACTGAATTTTAATGCTACTGGTGGTTGGCACGCCATACAAAATGCTGGTATTGTCAAACACTGCATCGTTGAGCAATATTGCTTTTACGGTGAGGGGTTGGGGCGGTAACACGGGTGGTGGTGCCGGTGCATCGTTTTTCTTTCCGCAGGATAACAGACACAAAAAAAATATTGCTTCTGCCAAACATTTCCAGTGCCGCATGTTTATTTATTTGTGGGTTTGAGAAAAACCAGGCTATCATTATTTCTTGCCAGTAGCAGCAACTGCTGGTTACCGCCGTAATTAATCCATTGTGCGTCCCTCACTTCCCCGGTGATGGTGGGCAAAATGGATTGCGTAAGAATTTGCTTGGTGCCACGCTCATAATTAAATAGCGTAGGTCGCAACGCGTCATACCTGCCCTCGTAAGGCACCACGCCATAAAAATTTCCGGCTGCGATATAGTTATGCTTGCCTACTGCGTTGAAAGCAAACACGGGCGCTAATTGCAGTGCATCGGGTAAATCAGACCGTGTAAAATTTCCTTTTCCATCATTTAAAAATAAAGAAGAGCCCAGCACTTCCGCGTTCAGCTCCTGGTATTCTTTAAACAAATCAAAAAACATAAATTGTACCGTTTTACCGGCTACTTCATTGTAATCCAGGTAAGCTTTTTTTAATACCGGCAACGCGCGCTCCAGCTCATCTTTAGCCAAAAAAGGATATTCTTTGCCATTGATGGTATAGGCCATTATCTGTTCTACCGAACCATTTTTATCAAAATCTTTCACATATAATTTCAGCGGACCGTTCTTACCCGCAAACAATTTAGAATTATGGCCCCAGTTACCTGCCAGTATATCAGCAAAGCCATCGCCGTTTACATCTGTTGCATACAAAGTCTGCCATAAGCCGGTGGAATGCGGAATAGTAGTTTCTTTAAAAATGCCTTTGTTATTGACAAACAATTTTACACCCATCCACTCTCCCGCCAACACCAGGTCTTGCCAGCCATCATTGTTGATATCAGTAAAAATAGCGCTGGTAACCATGCCTGCACCTGTTAGCTGAATAACCGGATTGGCGGCCATTGTAAAAATTCCTTTTCCATCATTTAGCAATAGGTAAGAAGGTTGGGCATAGCCATAAGTTTTTGCGCTGGCGAACCCGCCGATGAAGATATCGCTGTCGCCGTCTTTGTCTATGTCGGCAACCGTTACACAAGTTTTATTTACCAGTATGGCGGGCACGGCTTCGGCCGACAATTCAAAATGTCCTTTTCTGTTGAGGTATAACTTGTCCTGGAGCCTGGCATCGCCATCCTGGTATTCGTTGCCGCCGCTTACTACGTACAAATCTGGATATCCATCATTGTTCGCATCAAAAAAAACAGCTGCGGTTTGTTCTGTACCGGAATTTTTGTTGAAGGTTGCCGTATCTGCGGGTATAAATTTACCATTGCTGGTTTGTAACAGCAGGCTGCCTGGTTTACCGCTGGCACCACATACAAAGACATCATCGAGGCCATCTTTGTTTACGTCTGCTGTTGCCAGCTTTGGTCCACGGGTAGATTCCATGTGTGGCAACAGGTACTGAACATTAAAATCCGTAAAATCATTTTCCACGTGCCTGTAACCAATAGTAATCTGTTGACTAATGTCTTCAAAAGCCGGGATAGTTGCAGGAAAAAAATACTTGTACTGAAAACCGGGCAAGGTGTTTCTCTGGTCAACAACCAATGGCTGATTGGCGGGAATATTTGTAAGCAACTGGTATTGCTGGTTGGGCCATACAATTAATATACTGTCCACCTGGTTAATGCTATCGAGGCCAAAATGCAGTCGCGGTTCAGAGGAAGATTGAAAGCCGCGTGTGAGCATCAGCTGCTGGTACTGCAGTGTACGACCGGTAAACAAATAAGCTTTGGCGCCGATGCCGCTGGTATTCATGCCTTCGCCCTTAAAAGAAATGGCCAGGCTGTTTTTCTTAGTTGCATTGTTTTTTAAAATAAGCGCTGGTGCATTGATGCAGTTGATCACAAGATCCAGGTTGCCATCATTGTCAAGGTCTGCATAAGCCGCACCATTGTAATAACCTTTCATGTTGCCGGTACCCCATGCATTGCTTACATCGGTAAAGCCTGCTCTGCCATCTCCTTTAAACAGGAAGGGATGCGAAGCGCCATCCGGCATTTTATCCAGTGCCTGGTCGTCATATTTATCCGAAGTATTTAATTTCTTGTGCACGTATAAGTTGGAAACAAATTTTATATAGTCCAAATCAACCGGGCGTTTAACAATGCCGCTGGAAATAAACAGGTCTTTGTTGCCATCGTTATCAAAATCCGCCAGCAGCGGGCACCAGCTCCAGTCGGTGGCCGAGATACCCGATTGCAATCCGGTTTCACTAAAACTGATACCGTTACCATTGTTTTGCTGGAGGCAATTTTTGGAGAACTGGTACTGGAAACCATTTTTTATCAGCTTGTATTTATAGATATCTGCATTTTCATCGCTGCCATAACGCTTAACGTTTCCTTCATCCGGCGGCAGCATGTCGGTGGTTACTATGTCCAGCTGTCCATCGTTATTGTAGTCTGCAATATCATTGCCCATGCTAAAGCGACTGTAATGTTCAAAATGTTTCGCACCACTTTCTGTAAACGTTACCTGCCCGCTGGCAGACACGCCGTTATTGACATAGTAATAATCGTTTTCATGAAAATCATTTCCAACATAAATATCATCCCAGCCATCGTTGTTGAGATCTGCTATGGATAACCCTAATCCATAGCCGAGGTTACTTTGGTAAATACCTGCGCTGGCTGACACATCCGTGAATTTTTTTAGCGGCCCGTTCATATCATTGCGGTATAACCTGTCACCCGCCATTCCATCGTATTGTCTGCGGCGACTGGTATCTACAATGTTTTCATTTGGTTTGTGCGACTGATTGAGCATGTAGCAATCCAAATCGCCATCATGGTCGTAGTCAAAAAAAGCCACCTGCCCGGTGAAGGCTGCTGCGTCCAGTCCGTATGCTGCCGCGCTTTCTGTAAAGTTATTTGCAGCGCCGGCCTTGCTGCCGTTGTTGATAAAAAGTTGATTGTGTCCCTGCAGTCCGTGGTGGCCGCTGATGGCAGATACATAAATATCCAGCAGGCCATCACCATTTACATCTGCCATAGTGGCCCCGCTGCACCAGTCTGCAGTACCCGCTACGCCTGCTGCATCGGTAATGTCTTCAAACTGGAAATTGCCTTTGTTGAGGTAGAGTTTGTTATGCCCTTTGCTGTTGGCCGTGAAATAAATATCCGTTAAACCATCGTTGTTAATGTCTCCCAGGGCTACGCCGCCACCATTGTAATAATAGAGGTAATATAAAATGCCGAACAATTCTTTTTTTTCAAGCTGGTTTTCAAAATATACATGGGTAGTAGCAGGCGACATACTTTCAAACAAAGCAGGTGCCGGCTGTTTGCAGGAGAACAATACCATGCCCGTTAAAATACCCAGGTAATAAATCTTCATACAATTACAACAAGGTGTGACTGATTTATAATATGCGTTTTGATTGAAAATACAGGAGGGTTGCATTATTTATATGCAACCCTCCTGCAGGTGTTAAATCAATTTATTAATTTTTGGCTGCATAAGACGCTGCAATTTCTGCCGCTGTCAAAGCAGTTCCGTACAACTTTACATTGTCCATTTTACCGGGAAAGCCTGCCATCCAGGTATTGTTGCCATAACTGTCTACCACACCGGCTGCTTCCTGGAAGCCGCCCAATACTACCTGCGAATTGTTTTCAAAGGCGATGGTCTGACCAGTCTGCTTGTCAAACTGTACGCCATCACGGTAAACAGTACCGGTTAAAGTGGCTTTGTCATAAGTAAATGCTACCTGGTGCCATACCCCGTCATACATTTTTGGCCACGCTTTGGCAAAATTGTAGCCTGCATAATTCCAGTTGTCGCCGTTACCGGGGGCATTGAAATGTATTTTTAAATCCATAGAGTCTGATGCCGACTTTGCGTTGTTGTCTGCATAGAAGGTGGCATTGCCCCAGAAGTTTTTAGCATTTGCGAATGCTAAAACCCCTACTGCATGCGCATTGTCTTTCTGCGCCAGGGTGATGTTCATCCAGAATGATATCGTAAAACTTGTTGCTGCGCCAAAATCATTCGCAGACGGGTAAGAAACGTAACCATTTTTAGTACCGTCGAACTGGACTGCTTTATCTGCCAATCCGGCTACATAAGAGACGTTGTTGTCTACGCCAAAATTAGCCCGGATGCTGTCTACATTGCCGCCATTTAAAGCAGCATAGAATTTTAGCGGTCCGCCGGGCGGGTTGGTATCTTTTGCATAATCGCCCAATGCAGGCTGTTTCTTTTTATCGCAGCTGCTCACCAGTAGAACCAGCGCCAAAAGCAAAGTGCTATTTTTTATTATATTAAAAATCATAAAGAAGCTTTTAAAAATGAAAGTTTTAAAAATATTACCACTCCGGATTTTGTTTCAGCACGCCGCCTGATAAATCAATGGCTTTTTGCGGTATCGGGTAATACCTGCATCTGTTTGTATACCCCAGACCATTCAGCACAGAGACGGCATCGCCCCATCTTACCAGGTCATAAAAGCGGTAACCTTCCATAGCAAACTCAAACCTTCGTTCATTTTTGATAGCGGTTCTCATTTGTGCCTGGCTTACAAAAGCAATTTTTGGAAGCACTGTACGGGTTGCACCAAGGAAGCCGCTGGCCCGGTCGCGTATTTTTTCCAGGTTAGCCGCTGCCGTTACACCGTCGTTCATTTCGTTGGATGCTTCGGCCAGCATTAAAATAACATCTGCATAGCGTAAAATGCGGTGATTGATCCATTCCGCTGCACCATTTGCATTTACAAAGCCGGTAAACTGCCGCATGGCGGGGTCTGAATATACTTTCTTGTTCCAGTATTTTTGGGCAAGGCCACCAGCGCCATCTGGCGTGGTATAATTAGGAAGAGTTGCGCCATAGCCACCCTGGGATGGGCCGCCGTCCGACTGACCTGAATATAAAATCGTCTGGCGTTTTCTTGGATCCGTATCGTCCCATGCGTCTACCAGGTTTTGCGTAGGCACATTCCATCCCCAACCAAGATTCCAGTCGTTGGTAGCACCATTTTGCCTTACATTCTGGCAGGTTCCCCAGCCGGAGCCGTTGTTTACTTTGCCGTTGCTCTGGCCGTTAGCGCCTACCCAGGCGTTCATTTCCCAAACAGATTCCGGTCCATTTTTACCATCTCCATTGGTGCCGTCTTTCCATACCGTTGGAAACGTTGGCAATGAATATTGTGCAGAGGCTATCACCTGGTTGCTAAGCGCTATCACCCTTGCCCAGTTTTGTCTGAAGAGATAAGTTTGCGCCCACAGTGTATTAGCGGCGCCTTTGGTGAGCCGGCCTTTGAAACCGGGACCATACTCATCTGCGGTAACCGGCAAATAATTAGCGGCCACTTGCAAATTGGAATCTATAAAAGCATAAATTTCTCCTGTCGTTGATTTTGGTTTCACTCCATCGGAAGGAACAACAATCTGGCTCTTCAGCAATGGGACATCACCGTAGGTTTTCACCAGTTCAAAATAAGAATGCGCCCTGAAAAAACAAGCTTCACCAATATTGCGAAGCGAAGCGGGATCGGTCACTTTTAAAGAATCCGCAGTGTGCAATGCAATATTGGCTGAGTTTATCATTGTATACCTGTCATTCCAATAGGTATTCGGTGCCCAGTCGTCTTTTGAATATTGGTACGTATCAAATTCAGTCACTACTTCTTTACCATCATTAATATCACTGCCTTTTGCCGCGTCATCATCCCGGATACTATGAAAATCCAGGAAAGGTAAAGTGGAGAAGCCTGCATAGGTTCTCAGTATATTATACATACCCAGTACCTGTCCTTCCAGCGCGCCCTGGTTTAAATCATCCAGTGTTGACTGCAATGGCTTGCGGTCAAGGAATTTTTTACAACCCACCACCGATACCAGCATTGGAATTGCCAACAGCAAGGTGAGGGTTAACATTTTATATTTTTTCATGCCAATGAGATTTTAAATTTTAAAAAGTTATGTTCAGGCCGCCGGTCATTACAACAGGAATTGCTCCACCTCCGTTATCATATCCAAAAGATGTTGCATCGCCGCCGTATTCTGTGGTATAACCAAGGTTATTTTTAAATGTTTTCATATTCTGAACATTTACGAAAATTCGCAGGTCCTTGATTTTTGCTTTTGACAGCATCGGTCTTGGAAAACTATAGCCCAGCTGCACGTTACGGATCCGGAAATAACTGCCGTCTTCAATATTATAGGTAGAACCGTTGTAGTTAAAGCGATCTCCCTGTCCCAGTATAGGTACCCAGTTGGATGTTCCTTCCCCATGCCACCTGTTGAGTTTTTCAGCAGAATAGTTAACACGCTGGAAGGGCGATTCAAGCGAACCCCAGGTCCTGAAAATTTCATTGCCGTATACACCCACTACATCTACGCCCAGGCTAAGTCCTTTGTAGGTAAGACTTATTGATCCACCATACGCAAAATCCGGTGTAGGGTTGCCAATAACTGTTCTGTCATCCGCGCTGATAATGCCGTCGCCGTTTACATCCCTGAATTTAAAATCGCCTGGCCGGTAAGCACCCAACGCTGCGGCAGAAGGAGATTTCAGGATATCTGCATAGCTCTGGTAAAGTCCTTCCACTTCATATCCATAAAAAGAACCAATGGGCAGGCCGGGTTGGGTTCTGCTTTCTGCACTACCATTGTTTTGTGAGGCACGGGATAAAAATCCGGCGGGCAAATCTTCCGCCAGCGTCAGCACCTTGTTTTTCGTAAATGTGATGTTACCACCAATGTTTAAGGTGAGGTCTTTAGAGAAATTCTGTGTCCAGCTGGCCGTAAATTCTTCGCCCCAGTTTTTGAGGCTGCCGCCATTTACCAGTTCATTTTTTAAGCCAAGTACGCTCCGGTCAACAAAGGTCATCAGGTTTTTAGTGGTCCTGATAAAATAGTTGCCTTCAAAATGCAGGCGGTTCTGGAAAGCATTTAATTCCACGCCTATTTCTTTTGCATCTACGGTTTCCCATTTCAGTTCCGGGTTAGCAATGTATTCCTGCGTGGCGGCCGAAACTACATTGGTACCAAATACTGCGTTGGATCCGGAAGTAAGGTTGGGATAAAAAGGATAGTTCAGCGGTGTGCCATCCAGCCTGGAAGCTGTCTGGTTGCCCAGCACACCAATAGATGCTTTTACTTTCAGGAAATCAAAAATATGCTGGTTGTGCATAAAGTCTTCCCTGCTCACATCCCATGCTGCACCAATGGCCCAGAATTTCTGGTTACGGTTTTTTTCCGGAATTCTTGAAGACGCATCATTTCTGAATGAACCATTCAGGTAATATTTGCCTTTGAAATTATACAACACCCTGGCCAGGTAAGAAACGGTGGAATATTCGTTCTGGCTGGAAGAACCGGATGTTGTGGTAGGATCTTCAAAACCATTTGACAGGTACCAGAATCTTTTATCATCCGGAATGGGAACACCCGCTAAGTTGGACGGGCGCTGGCTTACTTTTCCTGTTCTGTTGAAATTTCCAAAATAATACGTGGTAAAACCACCGGTTGCTGTTACGCTGTGGTCACCAAAATTTTTCTTAAACGTGAGTACATGATCTTGCTGAAATTTCCGGTACGTCTGGTCGTCTTCCTGCAGGTTGGTGCTCTGACTGTACAGGTAAGGAATGTCATTCTTAGGATTGTAAGCGTAGTACAACGGTGTGTACTGGCGTTTGTTAACGGTGCTGATATCTGCATATACCGTAGAGCGGAAGGTAAAATTTTTGAGAAAGTTTACTTCGCCGTAGATACTTCCTACGTTGCGGTATTCAATGTTGATGATCTTGTCCCATTCGCGCTCTACCCTTAGTAATGGGTTTACCACGCCGGAAGACTGCAGCCCCACGTCCAGACCTGAATATAAATTAGACATGATGCTGTCACCTCCGTATGGGTTAGCTGTTTTAAACAAGCGGGTGCCGGCGGATACCTGTGGTATTACTTTTCTTGCATCGTCTAAAACAGCCGTTGCATCATAAGGATTGTTCTGGCGGAAAGAATTGAGGTTGAGACCAATTTTGATATGCTTGCTTACTTTAAATTCATCGCTGAATGAAAGCAGCATCTTCGTCAATTTTTCATTTTTGATAATGCCTTCGTCGGAAGTGTAGCCAAGACCAAAATTAAACCTGTTCTTTTCTGTACTACCGGAAACGCTCAGGTTATTATTATTGAAATGCGCGGTTCTTGTTACCGCATTGATCCAGTCTGTATTGGCATTTAAACCGGTATAATCAAAAGGTGCTGTTGTTGGATTGGTGATATCGTTGGCCCTTTCTTCCGCAAACAGTGTTTTGAAACCTTCTGCATCCACGAATTTAATTTTGTCTACCAGTTTTTTAAACCCGAAACTGGTATTGAAGTTTACGATGGTTTGCCCGGCCTTTGCTTTTTTGGTGGTAATGGCAATTACACCGGTAGCGCCCCGTACGCCAAATATGGCAAGCGAAGAAGGGTCTTTCAAAACTTCAATGGATTCAATATCGTTGGGGTTGATGTAATCGATGTTGTCGTTAAAAATACCATCCACCACGTACAACGGCGTTTTATTACCGATGCTGGACGTACCACGTATACGGATATCTGGTGCCCTGCCTGGTGTTCCGCTGTTTACAACAGACAAACCGGCCACCCTGCCCTGCAAAGAAGCAACGGGATTGGTATTGGGTTTATCAGCAATGTCTTTACCGGATACTTTGGCAATGGAACCGGTTAAATCCCGCTTGTTGGCAACACCATAACCAATTACAACTACTTCGTCCATTTTCTGCGTAGAGGCAACAAGGCTTACCGTGATGCTGGTGCGACCGCCTACCGCAATTTCCTGCGATTCATAACCTACGTAAGAAAATACCAGTACGGCATTGTCCGGAACAGTTAACGCAAAGTTTCCTGCAGCATCTGTTTGGGTACCCAGGGTACTCCCTTTCACCTTTACCGAAACACCCGGTAATATTTCGCCTAACGAAGAGGTTATTTTACCTGTTACTTTGGTTTCTGTTACTTCCATGTCTTTCCCGGTAATCACTACCAGGTTGTTCGCAAGGATTTTATAAGACAGCAGGCGGTTGGCAAAAAGTTTGTCCAGTATCTCCGTTACCGGCGTGTTGATGGCGTCAACATCTACTTTGGTTCCGGCTTTCACTGTCTCTTCATTGTACAGAAAACGGTAACTGCTTTTCCGCTCTATAATGGTCAGTGCTTTCTTCAGTTCGGTCGACTGCAGCTTCAGCGTTATGCTGGTTTGTGAGAATGCGTCATTAGCCGAAACCTGTAAGCAGGTAAGGAATAACAAAGCCGTCGTTAGTTTCATAATCAGGAGCGTCTTTAAAAAATTGTGCCTCCGGAATAATAAAGGCACCAAATAATTTTTTTTCATACTTTTAATTGAAAGGTGATAGATGAAAAGCCCTTGGTAAAAAAAGGGCGGATGCAAGCGTCTGTCTTACCTCACAGGGTGCCGCGCCAACGGTGCCCTTTTTGTTTTTAAGTCGGTTTGTTTTGTCTCATACTGCCAAGTTTAGTTTTTAGCGATTGGTTATTATTTTGATGCGATAAGAATTTCAGTTTTGTTTATTTTATAAGAGAACGGTGTAATCAGCTGCAGCGCCTGTAACGCCTGCTGGATGCTTTCATTCTCAAAAGTGCCATTCAGTTTTTTTGGTTTGATGGCATCATCTGCAAACCGGATGGTTACCCCGTACCAGCGCTCCATTTTTACAGAAAGGTCTTCAAACGTTTCGCTGCGAAAAATCAGTTTATTGTCCATCCAGGACGTTTCAACCACCGTGCTGTCCCGCGGCTCATAGGTAAGATGGCTCACCTGCACCATGGGTTCCTGCGGCGCTGCATCTTTCGGTATCACCGGATTTGATGTATTGGCTGGGTTGATTGTGGCAACCGGCAACACGGCATCTTCATTGGCAGTTATCAATTTTTCGTTGGGCTGTAATATGATTTTTTTAGTGGGCTGGTTGCGGATGGTTACTTCAATGCTGCCGCGGATGAGGCTGGTCTCCGTATTTTTCTCCCCGGGGAATGATTTTACGTTGAATGCGGTTCCAAGCACTTTAATGTCAATGCTGGTAGTGTGAATAATAAAAGGCTGCGCCGGATTTTTCACCACGTCAAAGTAGGCTTCGCCGGATAAGGCCACTTCCCGCAAGCCGTTTCCATAGCTTTTATCGTACGACAATTTGCTGCCGGAATTGAGCCAAACCTGGCTGCCATCAGGCAACTGCAATTTCGTTCTGGAGCCGTATTTGGTGGAGATTTCGCTTTTGTCGGCCAGCGTTTTAGCGCTTGCTTTGGATGGGAACAGCTGTGGCCAGGAAAAATAACCAATTCCCGCAAGGGCAATAACTACTAAAATGGCCAGGTATTTTTTTCTTTTTGAAGGAACATCCCCGGTATAGCCGGGCACCGCTGCGGTTGGAAAATCTACGCCCATGTTTTTAAGTCGGTCTGTATGGCGCGCGAAAGCGAGCTGGCCTTCTTCTGTCTCGGGGGATGCATGGTGCCATAGATCGGCCACTGTCTGCATGGGGTAATGCATTTCAGGATTCGCCTTTAATAAACGTTCCAGCTCACCCAGTTCTTCAATGGATGCTTCGCCGGATAATTTTTTGGCGATAAGTGCCCAGATTTTTGTGTTCGGCATGCAATCAGTTAGTAAAAAAATAAACGTGTACGCTTAAGACAACACGAATGAGGGAAACCCCTAAAGGATAGTTAAATATTTTTTTCCTGGGTCCGGAAGGGACTTTTTGTGAAGGGTCATGATATTGATGTTATTGCCAACACTCGTAGTCGGCTCAGGCCGCCGGGGCCTCGTCACTGCAACGAGTTCCTGTTTATTCATAATGTATTTGATTATTCTTGGATCTGCTGCGCGGTCCGGCTCAGGCCGCCGGGGCCTTGTCGCTGCAACGGCGCTGCACCCGCTTCTTTGCTCCGCAATCCGGCTACCGCCGGAACCGAACCGGCTGAGGCGCCTTATGCAGCGACTGGTATCATTGGAACTATTCTAGTTTGGTTTGG
>JBDSEV010000002.1:0-160676 GCA_039919885.1 Chitinophagaceae bacterium | reverse complement strand
GGGAGCAGTAGTAACGCCCTGGCCCATCTTGTATTTTTTAGCGATGCTGAGCATGATCCAGGTAAAAAAGAAAAGCGCCAGTATCATTTGTACTACGTTACGGGTCAGCGAGATATCGTATACGTTTACGGAAGCATCAATGGCGCCGGTTTCCGTCAGCGGTAAAATATCCTGGGCATTGTATTTTGCAGGGTCCAGGTGCAGCGCTTCAATCTTCTCTTCGGTGAGCATCATGTAATTACGGTAGTCGTGCTCGCCATGGTGAAATTTAGACGACATAAAAGCGTCCAGTCCCCGTTCCTTTGAATAAAGGATAACCGGTAGGGGAATAGAAATGGGCTGTTTTTCGCCATTTTCTTTTACAATATCCAGCAGGTGAAAATCGTGGTTGTTTAAAACGTGCCCAAAGATAATTTCCTTCGCATTAAAGCCTTTCTTTTCTTCCTTGTGCTCCCCGCCTTCCTGCGAAAATGCAGGGTTGAAATTAAAGAGGAAAAAAAGGCTGAAAACCGCTGCCAATAAGGATTTGAGGCTCTTTGAAAACATACTGGTTCCTAAATTTGGCGCAAAGATAAGGAGGCAGGGTTTAAAAACCGAAACGATCCGAAAAAAAGATAGGTGAATGTACAGCGGCAACTCGGCGTGTTTTTTTCCGTATTGTACCCAAATAAACCCTGAAATTCATGAAAAAGCTAGTTTTATCGGTTTTACAAAGTAAAACGATGCCGGACTGCAGCAAGCAAAGGACGATCAAACCACTACGGCTCAGGTACCGGCCACTGTAATGAGCAGTTTTTAAAACCGGGTAACCAGCTGCTTCCGGGCAGCGTTTAACACGAATCGGGGAGTGTTGAGGGGAAGTTGAGAACGGAAGACGGGAGTGGTGCAGCGCGTGACATCCAGCTTTCAGGCACGTCTGCCATTAATGTCTCATGCCTGACGCCTTTCTTCCATTATTTTCTTATTTTCTCCAGCTCTATTACATCAATCTGGTCTTTTGAGCGGTTGACTGATTTCTTGTTGGCTATGAGATGGTTGATTTGCAGAAAAGGAATCATTACTCCATCTATCTCCGCCACTGGGACCAATTGCAGGCACTCATCAAAAGATTGGTCCACCCCTTTTAGAACAGTCATGATGGCTAAACGGACGCCATTATTTAGCGTGAAATCTACCCAGCCTGTAACAAATTGCATGGTTTCCATAGATTCATAGTCTCCCATATTTAACTCCCGGAATGCTTTTCTTATTTTTTGCCTGTTAGGCAGGGTATCCTCAATAAATATATCAATATCTCCCGTGTAACGCTGATATCCGTGAAAGTTAGTTACGAAACCGCCAACCATAATATACCTAACCTGGTTTCACTTAAAAGACGCCATAGACCTGTGAATGAATCGTCATATACGTCCATAAACGAAGACTATTATTTATAATGAATTGTTGCATTGCGCATTTGCCGGTTCATCTTCATTAACGTCATCAGGAAGGAAAATTTTTCAGCAGGCGTTCTATTGATAGCCTCCTTCAGCCTTGCTTCTTCAAGCGCTTTACGTCTCTCATAAACAGGAAAATTCTCCTTTGCAACATTCTCCAATTCCTTACCATCTTGTTTATACGGTTCCATAGCAGCGAATTACTAAAATTTTTTTGGCAATTTTAAGGATTTGAGACCTCTTTTAAACAGCAGGTGAGGGCTTTTTCTCAAATTGCATTTCGTACAGCCGTGCGTAAAAACCATCGTTCTTAAGCAGTTGCTCATGTGTTCCTATTTCTTTGATCTCGCCTTTGTCGAGCACAATGATCTTGCTGGCTTTGCGGATCGTGGAAAGCCGGTGCGCGATTACAATGGAAGTTCTTCCCGCAATTAATTTATCGATGGCACGCTGGATGAGTTGTTCACTGGAAGTGTCTACCGAAGACGTGGCCTCGTCCAGCACCAGTATGGAAGGATCGTACAGCAACGCCCTTATAAAAGACAATAGCTGCCGTTGCCCCAGCGAAAGCGTGGCACCTCTTTCCATCACGTTGTAATCGTAGCCGCCGGGCAGTTCCATAATAAAATCGTGCATACCAATCAGTGTAGCAGCTTCAATAACCCGTTCGCGCGTTATTTCGGTATTGCGCAGCGTTATATTGTCCATCACAGAACCAGAAAAAAGAAACACATCCTGCAGCACAATGCCTATCCTGCTCCTGAGAATGTCAAGGTTATATTGCTCAATGTTCACATCATCAATTTTTATAGTGCCCTGCTGAATGCGATAGAGGCGATTCAGCAAACTGATGATAGAAGTTTTACCACTGCCGGTATGCCCTACCAGGGCCAGTGTTTCTCCGGGCTGTACCAGGAAAGAAATATTTTTGAGGACATACCGTTCACCAGTATACGCAAAAGATACTTTGTCAAATTCAATTTTCCCCTGCACCCTGGCCGGCGCAAAAGCACCCTTTTCCGAATCAGGGATAAAGTCATCATTGTCCAGCACCTTAAACACCCGTTCACCGGCAATCATGCCCATCTGCAACACGTTAAACTTATCTGCAATTACGCGCAGCGGCCTGAACAAAAGATTTAAAAACAAAAAGAAGGAAATCATTTTACCGATCATTTCGCCCGCGGCCGCGGGATTGCTGTCTTTCAGTAAATGTGCTTCACTGGCTGCCCACCAAATGAGTAAACTGGTAGAGAAGGCCAGCACAATTTCCACTATCGGAAAGAAAATAGAATAAGCAAAAATGGCATTGATATTAGCGTTCCGGTGATCCCGGTTGATCCGCGTAAACTTGCCCGCTTCCCTTTCTTCGGAAGCAAAGGCCTGCAGTATATGCATGCCCGTAATATGCTCCTGCACAAAAGCATTGAGTGCGGACACGGCATTGCGCACCCGTATAAAAGATTTATTGACGGCTTCTTTAAAAAACCAGGTGGCGATAACCAACACTGGAAATGGCGCCAGGCAGATCAGCGAAAGTTTCCAGTCTACCACAAACATCACAATGAGTACCGAAATAATCGAAAGCAAATCTGCAATGATAGGTATCAGCCCGTCTGAAAATATATCATTGATGGATTCTATGTCATTGATGGTACGTGTGGTGAGCGTGCCGATGGGCGTTTTATCGAACTGGGACAGATTGAGACCCAGTATTTTATTGTACACCTGCACCCGCATGTCTTTTACAACGCTTTGCCCCAGCCATGCTGTTATATAAGAAAAATAAAAACGCACGATGCTTTCTATTAGCAGGAGCACAATTTGGATAACTGTGATAGTGACAACCATTTCAACAAAATAATTGCGCTGTGCGGCCGGCACAGTTACGCCGCCTTTTACGTAATTATTGATGGTGAGTTGTACTAGATAAGGACGAATGGGGGCAAAAATGGCCAGCAGCACCGCCATTGAGAGCGAGGTGTAAAATTTTCTTTTATAGGGTCCCGCAAAACGGAATACCCTTTTCAGCAATGCAAAATCAAAAATTTTTTTCCTGGGCTGCTGTTCACTCATAAGCAACAAAGATAGAACAAAGGGAAAATTCCGGATGCCGGAATTATTTACCCAGCAATTTCTTCCATTCCATTGTATTCACCAGAGATAGCCACACCATATCCGCTAACTCGATGATCTCGTAACACGCATTAATTGCTTTCTACGCTCATAGCCCGGCGGTAGGCTTTAATAAATATTGCCCCGAGGTTTTTGTAGGGCGGGATATAGTCATCGAACTTTTCTTTGGAATCGCCCGTAAACTGTTTACTCAGGTCTTTCCACATTGGCAGCCAGTCTATATTTTTGCCAGTCAGCAGAATATTATTCATTGCTTTAAGAATCGGCTCATTCACTGTTTTTGTACCCACCTGTTTGGATGAAATAATATGTGCATCCCCGCTGATGGTAAGTACTTCGTTTAAATTATTGTATCCACCGCAGGAGCCAAGTATTACAATGCGCGCTGAAGGCTGAATCTGTGCCAATGAGTATTTTACATGATAGCTATGGCCGCGGTGAATAAAAATTGTGGGTTTCAGGTGCTGCGCTTCCAGGTATGCGTTTAGTTTTGCCTGCGCCTTTGCATCGGGGTCATCCGGGCCGTACAAAGGCCTGTTCGCAAATATCCAGACGGATTTTCCTTTAACAGATTTCACGCTCAGCCAACTTTCATTTTCACTCATCTTCCATTCCGGCCTGCCCGCAAAAAGTGCTTTAAAATTGGAATAAGAATTCTGCCCGTCTTTATCCTCATCGCCATAAAAGAAAACTTGCTGTACCACCCTGCCGCTGTCACTGGTCAGGCTATTGTAGTCAACAGAATAAATGGGCGCTATACCGAGTTGTTTTGACAAGTCAATCTTATTGCTGGTATCAGCAGATTCAAACAATGTTTTTTCGAGCCTGTAAACCACCATGCCATTTTTATCATTGTTTTTTACGCAGCGATCGTAATTCCAGTTTGCTTCATCCAGCATGAAATCAGCCAGGGCTTTATTTTTCTCTACGATGCTGCTATAGGAGTCCGCCACATCCACGGCATCTTCCACCGTATTGCTGGTAGTTGTTTTCTCCAACCCAATCATAAATGCTTTCATTAAAGACGTAGCATTTTCCGCAGGCATCGACTTGAGCAGGGTATCCAGTGTATTGTAGGCAGCAGACATTTTTATAAACTTGCGGAAATAGTCTGCTTTCACGCTCAGTATCAGGCTATCTCCCCGTGGGTTCCTCATTTTCTCAAAAATACGTTTATACACACCCAGGTAACTGGAGGTGTAGATCACATCTTCGCTTACAACACAGAGATAATACAGTTCCTGCGGGGTTAATGGCTCCAGGCTCCTGAACCTTACCGCATCGGGCTGATCATGCAGTCCGTTAATTTCATTTACAAAAGCTTCAATTGCTTTTTTTGCCAGCATTCTGGTGAGTGACTGCATTTCCATGGGCGTGTCCCTCAACGGCGCCATCATCCGACCGGCAAAATCTATCCTTGTTTTTACCAGTAACCGGTAGTAAGCCAGGTTATCATCTTTTATTTTATCAATATCCTCAAAACTGATTTTATTATTTACCAGCATATCAATAAATGGAAAATACAATTGCCCGCTTTTACTGACGGCCATTTTTGAAATGGTGTGCACAAAAGGATCGTTCAATGATCGGATGCGGGCACCAAGCCTATCACCCACGGCGGCAAAATTGTAGAATTTTCGCAGGTCACGGTGTGCCGCCACTTTTATCAGGCTGTCTGTAGATGGCAGGTCGCCATTTCGCTGAAGCACATTCAGTATTTCATCGGGGTGCAGGCCAATGTATTTTTCCAGCAGGATGGGTCCTGACGGTTTGATGCCCGGGTTTTCTGGAAATTTGAAACACTCAATCAATATTTTCCCTACCGGGTAACTATTGGCGGCCACCACCGGCTCAATGCTTTCTTTTTTTATATCCAGAACCATTGCCTTTTCATACGCGGTCACCAGTTCCGGCGCTATCGTGGCGGGGTAATCTTTTTTTAGCACATTGGTTCTGTACCCGTTTAACAATGTTTCCAGTCCCAATATGTACTTCACTTTGGCAGCGTGGGCCAAAGCCGAATCCTGCTCAATTTTCTGCTGCAGCCCGTCCACGCGATCCAGCAAGGCAAATTCAATTTGCCCGTTCACCGTAATGTCTTTGGATAAGCTGATGGCGTCGTCCTTTTTACCATCCATGTCCTTGATACGCTGCTGTTGCGCATCCACTTTATCGTGAAACAGAACACGTCCTTTGTCGGCCACAAACCTGAAGGCAGGCGGCTGCGCATGTGCATAAAAAGCGCCTAAAATGAGCAGGAAAACGGGTAAAATTTTTTGCATAAGGACCAATTCAGGAATAAAGGCAAAAATACTACGAATCCGCTGCATACAAACGGAAAATTGTGCTTGTATTGGCGGTTGGCAAATGGCGTTACGCAGCAAAATGAATAACGCCTTGTTCTATGTTCTTGCCCACGATTTCTTTCCGGAATATTAAGAAATTGTAAACTTACCATTAACATTTCCCGGTAATGGGCATTTAGGCTAGGTTTGCGGAAATTAAGGGTTCGCATGGAAAGTAAGGGTAAAAAGATACTGATTGCAGACGATGAGCCGGATATCCTGGAGATTGTTCATTATAACCTGAAACAGGAAGGATATGACGTATATACGGCAAAAGATGGGGATGACGCGCTTACAAAAGCCAGGCAGTTAAAACCCGATTTGATTATACTGGACATTATGATGCCGAAAAAGACAGGCGTGGAAGTTTGTTCCATTCTCCGTACCCAGCCTGCCTTTAAAGAAACCCTTATTGTTTTTCTTACCGCGCTTAGTGATGAATCTTCACAGATTAAAGGCCTTGATACAGGTGCAGACGACTACGTCAGCAAGCCCATCAGCCCTAAAGTACTCGTTAGCCGCGTAAATGCCCTGTTCCGGCGCGTTAATAAAACAGACGCAGAAAGCAACGGCACCCTGCTCTTTGATAACCTGCTCATTGATCCGCAGCAATACATTGTGAAGGTGAACAATGAGGAAATGACCCTGGCAAAAAAAGAATTTGAACTGTTGTACCTGCTGGCGGCGCGACCGGGCCGCGTCTTTTTACGCAATGAGATCCTAAACCAGGTTTGGGGAAATGATGTTATCGTGGGCGACAGGACCATTGATGTACACATTCGTAAAATACGACAGAAACTGGATATGGATTGTATTACTACGGTAAAAGGCGTTGGTTACAAATTCAATTTGTAAAACAACCGTGCACCACATGGAATACGGCACAAAAAACGAGGGCTCTTACCACCAAATCTGCTAATTGCATAAGCTTTAGTTTTTCCCTTAGCTTGCATGCACAAAACCAGCGTTCTGTAATGGATGTTAAAAATCTTTCCCCACGCCAGGTAGCTGCGCTAAACGCTTTGTGCATTTCTGTGCTGGTAGCCCTTGCTAGTTTGATTTTTAGCGGAAGCTGGTGGATTGCACTCACCACACTGGCGCTGCTGTTTGTTATCTCCTACGCATTGATCAATTTTCTGCTGCAGAAATTTATTTATCATCGCATTAAACTCATCTACAAATTTATTTACCAGACAAAAGCCAGTAAAAAAGAAGAAACATACTACAAATATATCCTGCCCAAAAAAAGCATTGATGAAGTAAGTGAAGATGTAGGAAAATGGGCGGAGCAACGGCGGGTTGAAATTGAAGTATTAAAACAAAACGAAGTTTACCGGAAAGAGTTTTTGCAGAACCTCGCGCATGAATTTAAAACGCCCATCTTTGCGATTCAAGGTTATGTAGACACACTGCTGGATGGCGCCATGGAAGAGCCTGACATTCGAAAAAAATTCCTGGAGAATGCGAGCCGCAATATAGATCGGCTGGTAAACCTTATGCATGATCTTGATGAAATCTCTAAACTGGAAAGTGGCGAGCAACTGTTGTATAAACAAAATTTTATTATACAGGAACTGATCAAAGAAGTGTTTGAATCATTGTCTATTAAGCTGGAAAAAAAACAAATCACCTGCAGTATAAAAAAAGGGTGCGAGGCACCGGTAGTTGTTTTTGCAGATAAAGAAAAGATAAGACAGGTGTTGATCAATCTTGTAGAGAATGCTTTTAAGTACGGGAAAACGGATGGCAATATCATTGCCACCGTGTACCGCACTGATGAAGAGCATGTGCTAACGGAAATAAGCGACGACGGTATTGGTATTGATGAAGACCACTTGCCGCGCATCTTTGAAAGGTTCTACCGGACGGACGCCGCAAGGAGCCGCGACAAAGGCGGCACCGGGCTCGGACTTGCTATCTGTAAGCATATTATTGAAGCACACGGCCAGTCCATCCATGTGCGAAGTACGCCAGATATTGGCACCTCTGTCGGATTTACCATGGATACAAAAAAAGAGTAAAAACCCGGCTGGCAAACCATCGGACGCAGACTTTTATGATGCGATGATTTATTATGCAGCGTTGTAAAAAAACCAGCGCGTAGACAGCCACTATAAAAATCATACAATTGCTGTAATGAAATTTTAAAAAATTGCGGCTATTATACCAGCACAAACAATATTTTAATTTACCAATACTTTCGCCTGCATGCTGACTGCTTCTGCACAACAACCTGTAGTAAAGACGCCCTTTTCCTTTTTTGCATGGGCAGCATTTGCCAGTTTTGCCACCTATTTCTGTATGTACGGTTTCAGAAAGCCCTTCAGCGCAACTACATTCGACGGGGAAACCGCCTTTGGTATTTCATTCAAGTCTGCGTTGGTGGTAGCGCAGACATTCGGTTATATGACCGCTAAGGTAATTGGCATTAAATTTATTTCTGAAATCAATCACTCAAAGCGGGCGTTTTATATTTTATCGCTGATTGGCGCTGCACACTTCAGCCTCCTCCTGCTGGCCCTGGTACCCAAACCATTCAATGTTTTTTTTCTTTTTACCAACGGTCTATCGCTCGGACTGATCTGGGGACTTGTTTTTAGTTTTATTGAAGGGCGACGGTTTACCGATATGCTGGCACTTATATTGAGCACCAATTTCATATTCAGTTCCGGTATTGCCAAAAGCCTGAGCAGGGTTAGTATTGAAACCTGGAAAGTGCCGGAGATTTATACACCGTTCGTAACTGGCTTGTTGTACGTACCACTCCTGTTGCTGGCAGTGTGGATGCTTACAAAAATTCCGCCACCCACTGCAGCAGAATCTGCCAGTCGTGGGGTGCGCGTGTCGCTGAACAGCCAGGAACGCATTGCCCTGTTTAAAAAATTTTTTACCGGCCTGGTATGCATTACCGTTATCAACTTGCTGCTTACTATCCTTCGCGATGTAAAAGATAACTATGCAGTGGAAATCCTGCGGGTGGTGAAGCCAGGTTTTAAACCGGCTATTTTTGCCCAGATGGAAACGGTGGCTGCGGTAACAGTATTATTGCTATTGTTGCTGCTGACAACATTTAAAAACCATTTCCGGAGTATTGCCGCGCATCATATTGCTATTGGGTGCGGACTGATCACCATACTTTTATCTGCATGGTTTTTACACCAGCAGCAGTTTGACCCTGTTTTTAATCTTGTATTGAATACCGTTGGCGTTTATGTATGTTACAATACGCTGCAGTGTTTGTTTCTCGACCGTTTTATAGCCGCCTTCAGAATAAAGGGCAACATTGGATTCTTTTTCTATTTCATGGATTCGGTGGGCTACCTCGGCAGCTGTTTCATTATCGTAAACAAAGAAATTTTAAACGCCCGGGTAAACTGGCTCCGTTATTTCCTGGGAATCAGTTTTGTAATGGGCATCATCGGCGTTATCAGCATTACCATTTCGTGGTTATATTTTAGAAAAAAATACAAAACAATCACAGCAGCCGTTATCTAAAACTATATGCGTTCCATTCATTACGATTTAATTGTTGTTGGCGCCGGCGTACTGGGAAGCTTTCATGCCTACCATGCTTGTACGAAGGGACTTAGAGTATTACTGCTGGAAAAAGACATGCAGCCCCAGGAAGCCACCGTGCGTAATTTTGGACAAGTTGTGCCATCGGGGATGAGCAGGGGCAAATGGCAACAGTACGGCAGGCGCAGCCTCGAAATTTATCAGTCATTGCAGCGCAGGTTTGACATTTCGGTAAGGCAGCAGGGATCAATATACATCGCATCCGATGAAACCGAGTTGGCGCTTGTTAACGAACTGGCAGACATTAACCGCAATGAAGATTATCCTTCGCAGCTACTCACAAAAAAGAGTTGCCTGGAAAAATACCCGGGTTTAAAAGAAAGCTATTGCAAAGGCGGTATTTTCTTCCCGCAGGAAATTACCGTGGAACCCGGAAAAATGATACACCAGCTGATTGCTTTTATGCAGGAGCAGTTGTCACTTAACTACCGCCCAAATACCCTCGTGCGTTTTTGCGGCTTTGTAAACGGAAAATGCATTGCAGAAGACCACCTGGGCCAGGCTTACACCAGTAATAAAGTAATTATCTGCAACGGCAGGGACTTCCGGAATCTTTTTCCGTCAATTTTTTATGAAAGTGATATCGAAGTATCCAAATTGCAAATGATGAAAACAGTTCCGCAACCGGGGTACCAGCTCAATGGTTCCATACTCACGGGGTTGAGCATACGCCGCTATGAAAGTTTCCAGGAGTGCCCGTCTTACAACATTCTAAAAGCGGGTGAAATTGATGAAGCCTGTAAAAAATGGGGCATTCATATTCTTTTTAAACAGTCTGCAGATGGCAGCATCATCATTGGCGATTCGCATGAGTATGCCGATGCAAAAGACCAGGACAAGCTGGGCTACGAAGTGAACCAGGAAATAAACCGCCTCATCATTGAATCGGCTCAACAAATATTCAATTTACCCGATTGGCGCATGGCTGCTTACTGGAATGGCTATTATGCACAGAGTAAAAGCCATGATGTTTTTAAGCAGGAGGTGGATAGCAATATCCATGTTATTACGGCTATCGGCGGCAAAGGCATGACGGGCAGTGCGGGCCTGGCGGCAGAGACCATTACAGCATTGTATGGTTAAGTTACCCGATCGCTGTTTTCTTTAAATGTTCAATCGCTTTTGCACGAAACAGATTTATATCCGGCACCGGCTGGTTTTCAAGTTTTGCGGCTTCGTCCCAACGACGCATTTTTATATACAAATCAAACAACGGGTCTGCTTCAAACTGTTTTGCTTCCGGATCATTCATGCTGCCACCCTGGAATTCGAGGGTTTTCCTGCTGGCGTCCGACAACTGTTGGTAATACGCCGGGTATTTCCAGGTGAGGTAGCGTTTCGCATTTACATGAGAAGCTATCAGTTTACACAGGCGATCAGAAAATCCTAGTTCACCCAGGTAGTTGGCGCCTACTTTCTCGTGGTCCATCATGCCATAGCCGTCCATTGATTCACTCTCATGGTGTATGGGGAGGAGGTGGCCCACATCATGCAGAAAAGCAGCCAGCACCACTTCGTCATCGTATCCTTCCCGGATGGCAAATGTTGCCGCCTGGCACATATGTTCGAGCTGCGATACTGGTTCACCTGCATATTCCGCAGCTCCGTGTTTATCATACAGATCAAAAATTTCACTAACAACCTGTTCAATCTGCACTTCCGTCATAATATTATTTTTTATAAATAGAACCAATCGGATCGGCAACCGGGTGATTGGCCGTAAAAGTAAATCCCAGCAATTGCGCAATGGTTGCGGCAATCTGTTTCTGGTATAACTGGCCCGCGGTTTTCAATTCGCCCGCAGGTTTTGTATCCGGACCAATTACAGCCAGCCATAATTCATGCGCATCTTCTATTTTGCTGCCATGGTGCTTCCAGTTGGATTTTATTTTATCGCCCCGGCCATGGTCGCAGGTTATTATCATGGTTGTTTTGTCTTTGTATTGCGGCATGGATTGCAGTGTTTTCCAGAGATCGGCAATCATTGCATCTTCCGCAAAGGCACTGCCGAGGTACTGATCATACAGGCCACCATGTGCAAAATCGTCCGTCTCATCAAAAGCAATATACAACACCCTGGGTTTATAGAATTTAAGGTATTCGCGGCCTGCCATATAAGTAATCACATCTGGCCGCACACCAATGGGCCTGGTGGTCAGGAACTGCATATCATTCAGCAACTGCAGCGCAGGTGTGTTAAAGTGCAGGGTGTCAACATCTGCGTTTACATAAACGCCGCTTCTCTTGCTGTTCAGAATATAGGGAAAAACATCCCAGGTGGAAAACGCAGCTACTTTGCCTGTAAACCCTTTTTGCTTGTTGATGTATTCCAGCACATTCTCATTCGGATTCAGGATCTTATCATTTGAGTTGATGGCGGTATCCGGGTAACCGGTAAATATTTCATTGTAGCCGGGATAAGAAAACCAGTAAGGATTAGCATTGTCCAGTTTATTATCATACCGCCGGTTGCCATACAACTGACCCTGCGCTGCAACGGTTGTCCATAAAAAAGGAAAGAGTTTTATTCTTCGGTCTTCTGCAGTCGACGCCCAGAATTTTTTCTTTATCCCATCTTTGTTATGGTTATACACGCTGTCGTTCATCAATACTTCATCAACGCCGCCAAAAATTTCCTGCCAGCGCATCCCGTCAAGTGTAACGATGACCACATTTTCAGTTTTGCGCTGTGCCTCGGTGCCGGTTGCTGCCACCACACAAAATAAAAAGATTAGTATTTTTCTCATACATGATTTTTTTAGAAAGGCGAAACCAATGTTGGTTTCGCCTTAAAAATAAGAACTGTTTACTTACTATATCCCTGGTTGTATTATTTTATCAGCCACATTTGAGCATTGATATCATCGCTGCCACCATACTGGCTTTTTACAGCCGTGCTAAGGTTGTTGGCATTGGTAGTTCTTTCGGAAGAAGGGTATTGAAACCTTTTCGGTATAACACCGCTGTTGCCCGTACCAGTGCCGGTAAAAAATACCGGAACGTTCGTTCTGCGGTAGTTGAAATAGGCTTCCCAACCTGAATTTTGAAAAAACGCGAGGTATTTTTGTGTGAGCACCTGCTCCAGCCCAGCCACGTTGTTGCCTTTATACTTAACGGCCACCTGCGGGTAATAGCCGTTCGCAAAATCAAAACCAATGGGATAGCTGACCCCCTTGTATGTTTTGGTAATGGTGCCTGCTGCATCCACCGGTATACCATAAAAAACCAGCGAAGACTGGATACCCTTTTTATAATACGCTTCTGCATCTGCGGTTATCCATCCGCGGTTGGCAGCTTCAGCAATGTTAAAACACATTTCAGTATAGCCAATGATGATACCAGGCTCTGCTGAATAAGACGAATAATAACGAGCCCTGCTGCGCAGCGAATACTCCGCTGTATCAACCGAAGACATCCTGGAAGACATGTTCGTTAAATCCTCACCCGAACTGGCTCCTACATAGGCGGTAATATCTGCCGGTGTTTTTTTATTTACAGACAATTGTTTGGTAGCTGGTTCTGAAGTAACGAACGCACGCGGATCCTTTAGTTCAACCAGTTTGTTGAGGTAGGTAGCAGCCATGTTATACCGCGTTGCGTCAAAGCCCAGGTTATCCGGGTTAGATGGGTATTTATTCAGGCTGGTGTAGGTGTACTGCAAATTATCGGCTGGGCTTTCCATCAGGGGATATGCAGTAGACTTTCCCGCAAAAATATCTGCGAATTGCTGCTTGAGTTTTAAATCAGGATCCCCTTCTTTTTTGCTCAGGCTCACCAGTACGCGTAACCGGAATGTGTTAACCACTTTCTGCCACTTGCGTAAATCATTGCCGAGATAAATATCGCCATCCATTGTTTTATTACCGGCGGCAATTAATTTGGTCAGATCGGTATTGGCATCTTCCAGCCATTGAATGATTTGTTGAAAAATAACTTTTTGTGAATCATACGCAGGATTGGGCTCAATAGATCCTTTCAGTGCCGTTTGCATCGGCAAATCGCCCACCAGGCAGGTCATGCGGTAAAAGAAAAATGCGCGGAAGAATTTGCCCAGGGCGCTGTACGGATTTGCGTCTGCAGCACCTGCGCGTGTTGCTTCCATTTCCATTTTTATCACATTGTTCAGCGTAAGATAATTCAGGCTTGCGCCTGTCCAGTCGTACCGCTGATCGCCATAATAATTATAGTTACATACATCAAATTGGTTCCAACGCGAAATGGAACTCCAGGGCCCGTCGGCATTCATGTCTGAAGTAATACCACGCAATACAAGGTCTGGGCTCACCTGCTCAGCAAGGTTGGGATTGGTGGCATAGTCTTCGAACTTTTTCTTACAACTGCTCACAACAAGCAGTATTGCGATTGCAAAAGGGATATATATTTTTACACGTATCATGTCAGGTATTTTAATGGTTGCAGGTGATGTTTAAAAAGTGAGGTTAAGGTTTACACCAAAGCGTTTTGTAGTGGGCGACTGGAGCGAGGAAGATGCATCGGCACCGGCATATTGGTCAAGATCCAGATCCTTATACTTTGAGAAGTACAGCAAGTTTCTGCCAACAAAAGAAATACTGGCCTGGTGGATAAATGATTTGCCCAGCAAACCCTGCGGCAACGTGTACCCGATGACTACTTCGCGCAGCTTGCCAAATGTTTTCTTGATGAGGTTTCCTTCATTGGTGTTGTAATAGACACTGATGTAATCCTGCAAATAAGTCTTAGTAGCATTGGCAGTATACTGCAAATCTTTGTAATTGGTTACTTTGCCATCTGCATCATATTGAATGGGCACTGCATTGCTTACGGTAACGCCTTCTCCCAACCACGATTTTACACCTTTCGTATCCTGCTCTCTCGCAAGCCCCATTGCACCTTCAACTGTAGCAATATGGCGGCCACCGCGGAATGTTTGTTGCTGTATATAATTAATCATACTGCCGCCTACCCTGCCATCAAACTGGAAACTGAAATTGAAGTTTTTGTACCGGAAGCTGTTGTTGATAGCCCAAACCCAATCCGGGTTGCCGTAACCAAGCAACTGCGCAACCGGGTTGCGAAGCGGCCTGCCACCCGCGTCATTAATAATCTGACCATCCGGGGTTTTAACGAACGCACTGCCATACAGTTCATCGGAGCGATCGCCCACAAAAGTTTGGGCATTCAAAGAATTGGCACCACCGTAAAACTGGGTAAATCTTTCTTTAAAGGTTGACCAGTTAACGAGCACATCCCAGTTAAAACCTTTTGCGCTCCTGATGGGACTGCCAGTGAGACTAAGTTCCCAGCCTTTCTTTACTGTAGTGATACCATTCTGCAACGCTCCAGTATAGCCGGTGGTTTGTGAAAGCGGACTGGTGAATACCCGCGGACCGTCTTTAGAAGTAAAATAAGTTACATCCAGTGAAAGCCGGTTTTTTAAAAAACGTATGTCCATGCCCGTTTCAATTACCCTTGAACTGAATGGCTGAATGTCGGGATTGTTCAATGTGCCAGAAAAATAGGCGCCTGCTTTATTGTCGTATACCAGCGGTGTGGCGTAGGCTGCCGAATTCTGGTAAGAAGGGCCGTCGTAGGAAGAAGCATATTGCAAACCGTAACCAAGCGGGTAACTGGCCAACGGGGTAGAACCGATGGTAGATTGCGTTAACGCGCCTTTCACGTTTGCAAAAGATCCCCTGAATTTAAGGAAGGACACCAACTCAGGCAGTTTTACGTAATCGGAGACAACCGTGCTTAATGAAGCAGACGGGTAAAAAAACACGTTGTTACCATCGGGCAGCGTGGAGTTTTTGTCGTAACGGCCTGTCAGCGATAGGTTGGCATATTTGCTGATACCGATATCCACATAGCTATAAGCACTCGTAACAATCATATTCGCCAGATAGCTGCTTGCTTTTATCGGGTTGCGTGAATTAGAAAATGTGTACAGACCTGGTACGTTAAGGTAGTCGGTGCTTACATAACTTGAATTGTATTTGAAAGAGCGGATGTTGCCGCCTGCTGAGGCCCTTACAGTAACAAGATTGTTAAACAGGTTGTTGTTTTGATAAGTGGCCAGTACATCGGTATTGTTTTCAAATAAACTGCGTTTGTCTTCGCGGTAATCGCCTTTTCCTTCTTCCCGTCCATAGGGATGGGCTGAATAGGGCATTTTTTCTGTACGCAATATGTCATAAGTAGATACCTGGGTACGCGCAAGCACATCCCAATGTTTATTTAACTTGTAACTGAGCTTCGCGTAGCCATTTACGTCAGTTTTGTAATGCCCGCGCAGCCATTCGTAAGACATAAAATAAGGGTTATGGTAGCGCTGGTATTCGGCATACACAGATTGAACACCTTCTTTACCCGGCTGCCAGTAATTGCGCATGTCATCTATGTTCCAGTCGGCACCGGCCCAGATAGTAATGTTATAAATAATACTATTGGGACCGTATTGAACATCTGGTATATTGGGCGTAGACTGGCGGTTGTAATTAATATAAGATTCCAGGCGCAGCTTGTCAGTAAAGTTATAACCAGCAGAAATATTGAAATTTGAGATATTCAATTTTGTATTGGGCACAATGCCCTTCTGATACGTGTTGGCAACCGAAAAGCGGATATCCATCTTTTCTGTTTTAGCAGATATGGCAATGCTATTGGTAGACAGGATACCAGTTTGTATAAAACGGCTTAGGTTGTTTTTACCACGGGCCACCCAGGGTGTTCCTGCCCGAACGCCGGTAACCGGATCTACAGGGCTGTCGTATTGGGGTATCAGCTGTCCTTCAAATTTTGGACCCCACACATCGTAATCGCCGTCATTGGTACCACCACCTTTTCCATCCACAAAAGCATATTTTCCATGATCGCCGGGGCCGTACAGATCCTGCACCTTGGGAATGGCATTAAATCCTTTTTCGAACATGGTACTGCTGTTGAAGTCAATAGAAAAACCACGTTTGTCTTTTGAACCTCTTTTGGTGGTAATCATAATAGCGCCGTTGAGGCCGCGCGAACCATACAGTGCAGATGCAGTGGCACCTTTCAGCACAGTATAACTTTCAATATCGTCGGGAGAAATATTCCAGGTGTCTGAATTAATGGGCACGCCGTCTACAACATATAAATTCAAGCTGCTTCCCCTCAATAATACATTGGGGTTCCCCAGCAATTCTGCAGAGGCGCCAACGGTTAAACCAGCTATTTTACCCACAAGACCATTGATAGGGTTGGGTTCCCGCGCTTTTACCAGGTCTTCTCCTTTTACTTCCTGCACGGCATAACCCAACTTCTTCTTTTCCTTTTTTATGCCCAGCGCAGTGACCACTACTTCATTTAAATTTTTTGTGTCTGTTAACAGCACCAGGTTGTTTAAATCTCCAGATGCTTTTACAACCGTTTCCGCAAAACCAACACTGGTAATTTGCAGGAATTCGTCGCTTTTTGCGCTGATGGTAAAATACCCGCTTTCATCTGAGAGGGTTTGCCTGCCGGAACCTTTTACGGCGATGGTTGCGCCAGCCACCGGTTTGTGATCGTAGGCCGATGCGATGCGTCCTTTAACTGGTACCTGGGCGAAAGATACCATTGAGCAAACGATTAACATTAGCATCAGCCCTGCGCGCCGTGGCTTCAAAAATTCATTCATAATTGCATTAGTTTGGTTAACATCTGTTAAGAAAATGCAAACCTCGCCGTGCAGTGTAAACAAATGATTAAGGCAACGTCATGGAAATGTTATGCTCTATCACAAATGTGCAAACGGCTTTCGCCAGCCTTGAATTGATTACAATTGTAGTAAAAATCAGCAGGTGTACAATTGCAGTTGAAGATAAATTAGTATATATGAGGCCATTTAAGGAGGACAAGATTTGCAGATATCGGTGATGCTATTTTCAAAATTCCAGCGGGGGGATTGACCGATGCGATGATGTGCAAAACAAAAGGCTACCGAAAACGATAGCCTTTTAAACACTTTTGAAATAACTGCAGTCTAATTATTTTGCGGTAAGTTCTTTTTTACCGGCAGCCTTTATTTTTCTATTGCTCTTGCGGTCTTTTTTGAATGCTTTCATTAAATCGCCGGCAAAAAGTTTGCTGGCTTTTTTCAAGTTGTTTTCAAATTTCTTTTTATCCAGCTTGCTTTTATATTCCGCCATTGCACCTGATAATTTTTCAAATACAGCCTTCCGCGCTTCCTTTCTTGTAATCTTTTTTGTAGCTGGCTGTTTTGCTGCGTCGCTCATATAATTATTTTTTACTGTTAATGAATTACTTAAATGTACGCAATTAACCGTCCCTGGAATGTTAAGCTTTGCTTATAACCCTGCTTGAATGCTGAATATCAATTAGTTAACAGTTTAAATGCAACGTTGGTCAGGCGCCGTCAAAGCAGCCCTCGCAACTACCCAATAAGTTCAGAAACGAAATTGCAGGCGGCAGGTAAAGAGATTGTCTTTGAGATCGGCCGTATAGCCAGCCAGTTGGGTTGTTTCATTAATAACTTTTTCGTACCACAGCAACAGGCGTAGGTTTTCATTAATGTAGTAATTGTATCCGCCGCCCAGCGTGTTGTATTTAATGTCAGTAACAGTAAGGTTGGTGCCTGGTTTGCCAATATCCTGTGCCTTTATTTGGGTGTTTGGATCGTACCAGTCGTATTTAATACACAATTGGTGCTGCGCATTAAAAATATTGTGCAGGAGGTAGATAAAAGCGCCATTGAATTTTCTGATGTAAGCGGGTTCGTTGAGGAGACTGGCAGGAGTTTCAGACGTGCCGGCGCTGGCCGTTTGTGTTCCCTGCCAGTACTCCGCGCGCAATTCCGTAAATCCCGCGTTGGATTTATACTTTAGCTGAATATCTGCGCCCACATATTTACGCGGCGCCCTGGTGTACAGATTTGAAGCGGCTGAATCCAGCAAAAACCGCTTTACCAGGCCTCCTTCTGCTACCCGGTTCATGTATTTGGTGTTTTGCAGAAAACCACCGTTTAAATAAGAAAGGCCCGCAGCCAGCACAAACTTGCTGCCGAGATGGTAGGGTTTAACGGATAGTCGCGCAATAAAATCTTTGTAGGAATCGTAATCGGCAGCCGCGTTCACGCCCTGGCCATTGAAAAGGCCCATGTCCAGTTTAAAATGCCGCAACGGATGAAGCGGTTTCCGCGGTTCAAAAGAAAACATAATACCTAAATCACGCTCTGTTTTCATCAGTAATTGTGACATCCGGCCCCTTTCAGGCGATTCCCGATCCGGTGATCCCAGGTTAAGCTCGTACCCAAACGGGCGGGCAAACATGCCAGCGGTAAATGCGAAAACCTGCCATTTGTGTTCAAAAACCCGTCCCCAGAAATCCCTTATGAATACGCCCCTTTCTGTGCCATCGAACTGCAGAACAAATTGAACGCCCGGCTGATTTTGCTTATTAAAACGCGCATAATCAAAGCGCAGGCGGCCGCGGCGCAGGCTAAACCGGTTATCTACATGGGCTGGAAAATCACCCCCGTTAAAGCTGCTTTGCCCCTTTGTACTGGCCAGCTGAAACTGCGGCTGTATAAAACCGCTGATACGGATGTGGTTGTAATTTTTATACACTGAAAAAAGACTTTTCCCCAGGTCTTTCGTCGTATCAATCATATCCATTAAAAACTGTCCTTCCGCCTGGCGGATTGCAAAAAACATAAGCAGAAACAGTAAAACCCTTTTTCCCATTTTTTTGTGGTATAAAGGCCAAAAATATCGAAAAACGCGCTCCATGTTAAGAAATCATTACTAAACATTAATTATTGTAAAGCCAAGGCAAACTGGCTATTTTTGCCCCAAATTGTAGCGTATGGCGAATTCATTTTTAAAAATATTTATGCCGAAAGACAGGGTCTTTTATTCCCTGTTTGAGGATGTCGCTGCTACCGTAGCACAAATGGGCAGACTAATGAAAGACGTAGTAGCCGAACCTGATTTCGACAAACGCGCAGCCCTCATCTCCAAAATGGAAGATTTGGAACATGTGAATGATGATTTTACCCATCGCATTTTTACAGAACTTGGCCGAAATTTTATTACCCCATTTGACCGGGAAGACATTCACTACCTGGCATCCGCACTGGACGATATCGCCGACTATATTTATTCTTCTGCCAAAAAAATCAATTTTTATAAAGTCAATCCCAATGACCAGGGCATTCAAAAAATGGCTGATCTTATTGAACAGGCCGCTGAACAAATAAAAAATGCCGTGGTGGAGTTACGCGATATGAAAAACATGCGGCAGATTACAGACGCACTGGTAAAAGTAAACAGCATCGAGAACCAGGCCGACGATATTTTTGACCTGAGCATCGACCGTTTATTTGAAACGGAACCAGATGCCAAAGAAGTAATTAAAAAAAGAGAAATCTACCAGGTAATGGAAATAGTTACTGACAAATGTGAGGATGCAGCGAATGTTATTGAATCTATCATTATTAAATACGCGTAAGCAAATGTAAAAATGTGGTGCATGCGTGGAATGTAAAAATGAAACGGCCTCCGCACTACATTATTTTCGCATTTCCACACACTCAAACTACCACATTTTTCTGCCATGACTTTTCTTGTTATCATCATCATACTTGCACTGATTTTTGATTATATTAACGGGTTTCATGATGCTGCCAATTCTATCGCTACCATTGTTTCCACCAAAGTACTGACGCCCTTCCAGGCTGTGCTATGGGCAGCCTTCTTTAATTTTGCAGCCTTTTTTGTTTCGAAATATATCTACGGCGAATTTGCTATCGGCAACACAGTAGCCAAGTGGGTAAACCCTGAGTTTGTAACGCTGGAAGTTATTTTTGCGGGCATTATCGCTGCTATTATCTGGAACCTGTTTACCTGGTGGTTTGGCATACCGTCCTCTTCTTCCCATACCCTGATGGGTGGTTTTATTGGCGCAGCCATTGCGCATGCAAAAGGTTTATCAGATGCCGGTCACTCCGTGGTAAACTATGGAAAAGTTATTCCCACCTTTCTCTTCATTTTTGCGGCACCACTTATTGGAATGGTGATCGCTTTTATATTAACACTGCTGATAGTAAATATCTGCCGGCGGGCAAACCCGTACAAGGCAGACAGCTGGTTCAGAAGACTGCAGCTCGTGTCTTCTGGTTTGTTCAGCCTGGGCCACGGTGGCAATGATGCACAAAAAGTTATGGGCATCATTGGCGCTGCTATGATTTTTTACCAGAAAACACAGGGGCGTGATATGAGTTTCACCGAATTTGTAACAGAATACTGGTGGGTGCCGCTGGCCAGTTTTACCGCAATCGGCCTGGGAACAATGAGCGGTGGATGGAAAATCATCAAAACAATGGGCACGCGCATTACAAAAGTAACCCCGCTGGAAGGGGTGGCAGCAGAAACCGCCGGCGCCATTACATTGTACATGACTGAACATTTTGGCATACCCGTAAGTACTACGCATACCATCACGGGTTCTATTATTGGCGTGGGCGCCACAAAAAGATTATCCGCCGTTCGCTGGGGCGTAACCATTAATTTATTATGGGCTTGGATACTTACCATTCCGGTAAGTGCGGCACTGGCTGCCATTGTATATTATATTCTCAAAATCTTCATTTAGTTTTTTCAAGTGGCCACAGCTGCGCAAGTTAAAACGAATCACTAGTTTGCGCATCATGGGCACGCACCCTCGCTGCAAACGCAGCATCGCGCATTATACCGATAGTTGAGCGCCCGCAGCTGCACCTTAATTTTTACAAACCTTTGCGTATTTCCGGCCATTTGCCTTTGCTGCCAGCCCGTTTTTAAAAAGCCAAAAACTCCATACTAAATTCTTTTATTTTCCATTATCTTATCTATCTTGTCTTTTGTTAACAACTAATAACCTGGGGCTTAAACATTATATTATATGAAGGGAATCATACTTGCAGGCGGATCCGGCACACGTTTACATCCAATTACTTTTGCCATCAGCAAGCAGATTATGCCCGTTTACGATAAGCCGATGATCTATTACCCGCTGTCCACGCTGATGCTGGCAGGTATCAGCGACATACTTATTATTTCTACCCCGCACGATCTGCCTTTATTCAAAAAATTATTCGGCGACGGCACATCCCTCGGCCTTAAATTTTCTTACGCGGAACAGCCCCTGCCCAACGGGCTTGCACAGGCGTTTGTGATTGGCGAAAAATTTATTGGTGATGACAGCGTAGCACTGGTACTGGGTGATAATATTTTTTATGGTGCCGGACTGGGTAAAACGCTGCAGGCAAACAACAACCCGGATGGCGGCATTGTATACGCCTACCATGTAAGTGATCCCGAGCGCTACGGGGTAGTAGAATTTGACGAGCAGATGAAGGCCATATCCATTGAAGAAAAACCCGCAGAACCTAAAAGTAGTTATGCAGTACCCGGTCTTTATTTCTATGACAACAATGTAGTAAAAATAGCGCGGGACCTGCAACCCAGTCCGCGGGGAGAATATGAAATAACCGACGTAAATAAAGAATACCTCCGGCAGGGAAAATTAAAAGTATCTATCCTGGACCGTGGCACAGCATGGCTTGATACAGGCACTTTTGACTCGCTCATGCAGGCGTCGATGTTTGTGCAGGTAATTGAGCAACGACAAGGAATAAAAATTGCGTGTATCGAAGAAATCGCGTGGAGAAAAGGATTCATATCCAAGGAGCAGCTGGTAACACTAGCCCAGCCATTACTCAAGAGCGGGTATGGCCAATACCTCATCAACCTGGTTTAACCCGTGATGGAACGCAGATTTTTATGATTTTCAGGATAAAGTAGGATTTTTCTGCTTTAAATATCTGTCAGTCGCGACCCAAACATTCAAACCATAACCATCCTGGCCACCTGCGTTCCATCCCTCCGAAACGGTTAATTTGGAAATAGGCTAAATAGTTTACATCTTGCACCAACTTTCAACAAAAAAAGATGAAAAAAATACTTGTTACAGGCGGCTGCGGCTATATTGGGTCGCATACCCTGGTTGATTTACTAGAAAACGGCTTCGACGTTATTTCTGTAGACAACAACTCCCGCTCTTCCGCACGTATTCTGGAAGGCGTCGAAAAAATTACCGGTAAAAAGGTGAAAAATTATAAAGTTGACCTTTGTAATTATGACGACACATTCGCTATTTTCCAGGAAAACGATGATATTTCCGGTATTATTCATTTCGCGGCATACAAGGCTGTGGGCGAATCGGTTGCAGAACCACTCATGTACTTTGAAAATAACGTGGTATCGCTCATCAACCTGCTGAAATGCGTACACGAATTTAAAATACCTCATTTTGTTTTTTCCTCTTCCTGCACGGTATACGGCAACCCGGATGTAATTCCGGTTACCGAAAAAACGCCCCCTAAGCCGGCTGAATCACCCTATGGCTATACCAAACAAATGGGGGAACAAATCATCAACGAATTTTCCAAGGTAAATGAAGTGCAGTCCATCTTATTGCGCTATTTCAATCCGGTAGGTGCCCATCCTACTATCCAGATAGGCGAACTGCCCATTGGCAAACCCGCTAACCTGGTACCGGCGATCACGCAGACAGCAGTGGGCAAATTGCCGCAAATGAAAGTGTTTGGTGACGACTACCCTACCCGCGACGGATCCTGCCTGCGCGATTTTATACATGTTTGCGATATCGCACACGCACATACGCTGTCTTTGCAGTACCTGATTGAAGGTCGGAGCGATAAAAACTGTGAGGTATTTAATCTTGGTACCGGCAATGGCGTTACCGTGCTGGAAGCCATTAACAGCTTTGAAAAGGTAAGCGGTGTTAAGTTGAATTACATTATCGCGCCCCGCCGTCCGGGCGACGTAATTGCCATTTACGCCAACAACGAACTGGCCGTTACCCAATTAAAATGGCAGATAAAATATTCATTGGAAGATATGATGCTCACCGCCTGGAAGTGGGAGCAACGGCTAAAAACCGATGCCAAACTTTACAGTAAGCAGAACGCCGGGCTCAATTAAAGCGGATTAAGATTCAAAGCCGTAATAGATAAGGTCTGCGCACACCAATTCTTTTCCGTTTACCTGGGTCTGCCACGCATCCAAATAAAAGCTTCGGGCTGA
This sequence comes from Chitinophagaceae bacterium, assembly GCA_039919885.1. Classification (GTDB taxonomy): domain Bacteria; phylum Bacteroidota; class Bacteroidia; order Chitinophagales; family Chitinophagaceae; genus JACMLD01. Next base: position 137,081 of record JBDSEV010000002.1, on the reverse strand, counting down.
CCCTGCTCCTTGGGACAAGTAACTTATGCCTGTCTTAAAAATTCATTCTCTAAAACTGCCAACTTCTTCCTTACTTTGCGGCATTAAATACTAGTATAATGGCACTAAAAGATATTAAACCTACCGGTCAGAAAGATACCCGCAGCGGTTTCGGTGATGGTATAGCAGAAGCAGCAAGAAGCAACCCCAACATTGTTGCATTAACAGCAGATTTGCTCGGTTCTATGAAACTGAACCAGTTTATCAAAGAATTTCCGGAAAGATTCGTGCAGTGCGGAATTGCTGAAGCCAATATGATAAGCATTGCGGCAGGGTTAACCATCGGCGGTAAAATTCCATATACCACTACATTCGCCAATTTTTCTACTGGTCGCGTATACGACCAGATCCGACAGTCGGTTGCATATTCCGGTAAAAATGTAAAAATATGCGCCTCTCATGCTGGTCTTACCCTGGGTGAAGACGGTGCTACCCACCAGATTTTAGAAGATATTGGTATGATGAAAATGCTGCCAGGCATGACGGTAATCGTTCCCTGTGATTATGCACAAACAAAAGCAGCTACCAAAGCCATTGCAGACTATGAAGGCCCGGTATACCTGCGTTTTGGACGCCCTGTTTGGCCCATTTTTACTGCAGATCTGCCTTTTGAAATAGGTAAGGCGCAAGTTTTTTCTGAAGGTACCGATGTAAGCATATTCGCTTGCGGTCACATGGTATGGAAAGCCATCGAAGCCGGTGCAGCCCTGGAAGCAAAAGGTATTAGCGTGGAAGTGATCAATATCCATACAATAAAACCGCTGGATACGGAAGCCATCATCAAATCGATCACAAAAACCAGGTGCGCCGTAACAGTAGAAGAACACAATATCATTGGCGGTTTGGGCGATGGTGTGGCGCAGACAGCTGCTAAGAATCTGCCGATACCCATTGAATATGTAGGTACCAACGACACCTTTGGTGAAAGCGGCACCCCTACCCAGTTACTGGAAAAATATGGTCTTACCGCAGAACATATTATTGCAGCGGCTGAAAAAGTGATGGCGCGGAAAAAAGCATAACCTTACATATATTTTTAACAGCCCTCCTGTCTCAATGCCGGAGGGCTTTTTTGTGCGTTGTTGCGGCCCTTTTGTATATTGGTGAAGAATTTGTTATTGATAGGGTTGCCCGATTCAAAAACGGGTGAATACGGTGCGGCTTATCATATTATTACGGTTGGTGCGTTAAACCATTGCCCAAAATTGGGTCAAATAATATTGCGAAAAAAATAACTAACCTATGGCAGTTGTAATGCAGGACGCGGAATTGCTGTTGGAATTCCGGAATCCTTCAACTAAAGAAAAAGCATTTACTGCTATCGTTAAAAAGTACCAGGAAAAACTATACTGGCACCTGCGCCGGATGGTGGTAGAGCATGAAGATGCCAATGATGTTTTACAAAACGTGTTCATACGGGTATGGAATGGCCTTGGAAACTTCAGGGAAGACAGCCAGTTGTACACCTGGTTGTACCGCATTGGCACCAATGAATGCCTCACTTTCCTTGAACAGAAAAAAAGAAAATCCACCGTATCGCTGGGCGATGTGGAGACGGGCCTGAGTAATACCATCAAAGCAGACAAACACTTTGACCCCAACAAACTGGAGTGGAAATTACAACTCGCCATGCAACAGCTGCCGGAGAAACAACGGATAGTTTTTAACTTGCGCTATTATGATGAAATGCCCTATGAACAAATGAGTAAAGTGCTGGAAACCAGCGAAGGAGCACTCAAGGCGAGTTATCACCATGCCGTTAAAAAAATTGAAGATTTTATATTAAATCATTAAACTTTGCTGAACTGTCTTCGTCTTAGTTGTTGAATAATGAAAAATAACACTGCTACATATCGTGAATTAAAGGATCTGAGTCCTTTTGTAGCCGCCATTGGCAATCAAACGCCCTATGCGCTTCCACCGGGTTACCTGGAAGATTTTGCGGTGCAGCTGGTACTGCGGATTGCGCTGGAAGAAAAAGCCGGTGTAGATCCGGTGCTCAACATTTCCAAATCAGTTGTTTTTGATACGCCGGAGGGCTATTTTGAAGGATTCGCCGACAGGCTGCTAATCCGAATCAAAGCCCAGGAAACCGAAAATGCGGGAGATGAACTGGCCCTACTATCACCATTGCTGAGTAAAATGGACAAAAAAAGTCCGTTTACCGCGCCAGAAGGTTATTTCAGTGATTTATCCGCCAGCATAATGACCGGTGTACAGGAAGTAGCGATTGTAAACGCGGATGAAGCGGATGTATCACCGATGATGCAGGGGCTTAAAGAAAAACGGGTGTATGAAGTACCTGCGGGCTATTTTGAAAACAACCCTGCTACTATTGTAAGTAAGGTAACGGAACAACCAACCGGCAAATTGCTTTCATTTGGCTTTGGCAAAAAAGCAATGCGCTATGCAGCTGCGGCCGTGGTTACAGGCATTATCGTTGTTACGGGTTATGTCATTTCCACCAGGCCCGACATGCTTCACAGCGTCGCGGCTTCCAAATCTGCCCCATGGGATTCAGCAAGGGTGGCGGCCATACCGGACCAGGAAATAGAGGGTTTCTTAAACGCCAATACGGTTTCAGTGGCAGATATAACTACCATTGATGACCACACGGTAGACGAGGAAGATATAAAAGATTTGCTGGCCGATATACCTGATGAAGAATTGCAGCGGTACCTGGAACAACATGGTGCAAAATTAAATTCTGTAAATAATTAACCGGCACAAATGAAAAAAATTTTACTCATATTGTTATTGATAGTTGGTGCAGGAAGCTGGGTGAAGGCGCAAGATGGTCAGCGATTGGAAGCCTATAAAATTGCCTACCTCACAAAAAAATTAAACTTATCGCCGGAAGAAGCACAGCGGTTCTGGCCCGTGTATAATAAGTATACAGAAGACATCCGCAGTATTCGCCAGGACCAGAAAGATAAAAATCTGACTGAGATTGACATGGAAGAAAAAATACTCGGTGTTCGTAAGAAATACAATGGTGAGTTTTCCAAGGCAATATCAGCAGAAAAGGTGAATACATTTTTTCGTTCTGAAAAAGATTTTAAGGTAGAGATACAGCGCGTATTGCAGGAACGCCGCATGAACCGTCAGCAAAATAAACGCGGATTGCGCAATTAAAAATTTCTTTCAGGGTTTTCACAGACAACAAGCCGGTTCTTTTTTTGAGCCGGCTTTTTTACGCCAGGCCAATGGCGAACACAACATTCCAGTAGCGTTAATTTTTATAAAAACAAATAATGAGTGTACGCGATGTAATTATACTGTAGATACCCCATGTCCCAGCGGGACATCTTATGGGTGGCACAACGATTTAATGTTTTTTCGTTCCATGGGAACGTTTTATGCAACATTCCGCAAACAATCGGTGTATAATTCCGGTAACACTTTCGAACTCAACCTGGGTTGAATTTTACAAGACAAAGAATGCAGTATACGCGATGTAATTATACTGTAGATACCCCATGTCCCAGCGGGACATCTTATGGGTAGCACAACGATTTAATGTTTTTTCGTTGCATAGGAACGTTTTATGCAACATTCCGCAAATGATCGGTGTATAATTCCGGTAAGACTTTCGAACTTAACCTGGGTTGAATTTTACAAGACAAAGAATGCAGTGTACGCGATGTACTTATGCGGTAGATGCCCCCTTGTCCCAGCGGGACATCTTATGGGTAGCAAAACGATGTAATGTTTTTTCGTTCCATAGGAACGTTTTATGCAACATTCCGCAACCACTCGGTGTATAATTCCGGAAATATTTTCGAACTTAACCTGGTCTGAATTTTACAAGACAAAGAATGCGGTGTACACGATGTAATTATGCTGTAGATGCCGCCTTGTCCCAGCGGGACATCTTATGGGTAGCACAACGATTTAATGTTTTTTCGTTCCATAGGAACGTTTTATGCAACATTCCGCAAACAATCGGTGTATAGTTCCGGTAACATTTTCGCACATTAATTATTGCGCTAGTTACAAGATATTGACCCTTGCCAGCCGTTAAATCTAATTGATTACACAAGGCAATTGGCTTTGGGCGCTTGCATCAATGTTTAAATACGGGCGTCTTTACATCGTGGTAAAATAAAAACGTCCAGCCTTCTGCTTCCCCCTGCTTCCACCATTGCTGTCTTAATTCCATGCATTTTTTGCCATCATAATCGTATTTGGCAACAAACTTATTCTTCATTTGTCCCAGTTGCGGCGCGTCATCGGCGCCGAAAAAAACTTTCTCTCCTCCGTCCGCTATCCAGAATACCTGGTGGTATGGGCTGTGGCCTGCCGTCACCTCGTATTTTATATATCCGTTGAGTACGCCGTTGCCTTCCAGCAACCGCACGTTGGAAGCAGTTTCCAGGCATTCCAGTTCACCGGGAATATAAGAGGGCAATCCTTTTTCAAGCGCAAATGCTAGTTCCGCTTTTTGCAGGTAATAGGTAGCTTTAGGAAATGCGATTTCGTATTTGCCATTGGCGGGATCCTTTCTGCTAATTCCGCCCGCATGATCTTTGTGGAGGTGGCTGATCAATACCTTGGTAACTTCTCCCGGGTTGATACCGGCGTTCATCAGGTTACGGTGTATTTGCAGAACGCCGTCCTGTTCAAAACCTAAGCCGGTGTCCAACAACAGCACGTCCTCTGCTGTAATAAGCGCAAATGGCTGCACTTCTACCAGCAAGCTTCCCAACGACCGTTTTTGCAAATCGTCTGTACCGGTATCAAATGGCACAAAAACTTTGGTCTTATCGATGGTGAAAGCGCCTTCGCTGAGCGGGATAATTTTCATTGGGCAAATTTAGCTTATAGTATTAAGTAGAAAGACGTGCACAAAGCACTGCCCGCATAGCGAAACAGTCTATGATGATTTCCGCACCATGATCACCGCAAGACCATTTGCCTGTCTGCATCTAACCGGACAAGTATAAAAATTAACATGGTAAAGGTGAGCAGTGCGGTACCACCATAACTAATAAATGGCAGTGGTATTCCAATCACCGGGGCAAGCCCGATGGTCATACACATATTAATAGCAATGTGAAAGAAAATAACGGAGGCCACACCGTACGCGTAGCAACGGCTGAATACGCTGCGCTGCCGCTCTGCAATGGTTATTACACGCATCAGCAAGAGCAGGTAAATGGACAGCAATATAAAACTGCCGATAAAACCAAAGCCTTCGCCAATAGTGCAAAAGATAAAATCAGTTCTTTGCTCAGGTACAAAACCATTTCTTGTCTGCGTGCCTTTCAGCAATCCTTTGCCGAAGACACCTCCGCTTCCAATAGCTATCTTACTTTGTTTTACATTGTAATCACCCGCTTCCTTCTTCTTTAAAGCTTTTTCCGGATCTTCTTGTTCTGCACCTCCCTTCATATATTCTTCCGGCACATCTTTGCCCAGCATACTGTAAATTCTTTCTACCTGGTAAGCCTTAAATGCATGTTTAAATGCAAAGGGCACTGCAAACCGCTGGATACCCACACAGGCAATCCATATTACAACTATTAAGACTAGTGTTTCTTTGCTTCGCTTCACCTGCCGTCGCATAAAATAGATAGTTAGCGCGGCAATCACCGTAAGGGTAATGGCCAGTATATTAGGAGGAACCGTTAGCGTAGCAACCACCAGTATACCCAGCGAAAAGCCCACTATCAGGATCGCCGCAGGCAAACCTTCCCTGAACATGACAAGAAAAAATGAAAAATAGACCAGGGCCAACCCGGTTTCGCTTTGCGCAATACTAAGAATAGCGGGGGTAACGGCGATAGCAGCTGCTATCAGTTGCGAACTTGTTTTTTTAAAATCCGTTTCTACCCTGGACAGGTATTTTGCCAACGCAAGGTTTACAAATAATTTGCACAGTTCGGCTGGTTGCAACTGGAATGCACCGCCAAAACGAATAATTGATTTCGTTCCTTTTACATCGCTGTGAAAAGGAAATACCAGCAGCATCAGTATAATTCCTGCTGCATAGAACAGGTTGGCGGTGGCGGTAAAAAATTTACTGTCTGTGAGTAAAATAAAGGTGGCAGCTACCCCGGAAATAATAAAATACAATGACTGCCGGCTGTAATCTGTTTTAAGTGACAGGAATGTTTTAAGCACATCGTCGCCCTCCTTATAAGTAGCAGCGAATATGCTCAATATACCGATACAAACCAGTATGATGTATAACCACACCAGCATCCAGTCAACGCCTTTTGATATTGCAGGATTCTTTTGATTCATTTATCAGGCTATTACCACAGGTTTACTAATCTTCGCAACTGTTCTTGGTTTTATTGCAGCATTGTTATTAATGATAAGACGGGTATCGCTTTGTTTCGGCCTGGCGGGCATATCGGGCTTCGCCTTGTGCAAAAACCTTCTGATAACGCTGGTATCATTTGTAAGCTTGAAATAATTAAAGGCCCTGATTGAATCGTTGGTGTACTGCCATGGTGCAAAATATTTAGGAATAAGATTGATGGCAGTTACACGCTCCACTTCTTTTTTACTTTGGGCACGAAGGCTGTCGGTCAGGTATTGCTCCAGCAGCAGGTTTGCTATGGGCCCGGCTGCTGCTGCACCAAAGCCCCCGTTCTGCACTACTACGGCAATAACTATTTTAGGATCTTCACGGGGTGCAAAAAGCACGAATATTGAATGGTCTTTTTGCTTTACCCCTTTATGATAGTTTTCTGCAGTACCGGTTTTGCCGCACACATTCACACCTGGAATTTTAGGCAACCCCTTTCCGGTACCGACGGTCATAACCCCTTCCATTCCGTCAATTACATCTTCATAAGAGGCATCTGGTATATGGGTGAGTACGGAATGTTTGTACCTGTAGCGGTTAAGCACCGCGGTATCTTCCGTGGTTTCTCCGTCAATTTTGGCTACAAAATGCGGTATATAATAATAACCTTTGTTGGCAACAATTGAAATGGCATTCGCCATTTGCAGCGGCGTAACCGTCATTTTATCCTGCCCAATACCTAAAGTAACCATGGTACACGAGTTCCACTGGCCGCGGTATTCTTTATCGTAAGCTATCGTGTCTGGAATATTGCCGCCGTCTTCGCTGGGCAAATCAACGCCCAACCGGTGCCCGTACCCAAATGCGTTCATGTACTTGCTCCATTCCTGCAAACCTTTGCGCGGGTTCCTGTATTTTGGATTGTCTACCGTTAGCCTGAATACACTGCTGAAAAAAGAGTTGCAAGACCAGGAAAGACCCAGTTTTAAATTATTTGCGTGACCTGCCCAATGCTCTGTACACTTTACCGGCCGGTTGCATCCATGGTAGGCGCCGCTGCAACCAATACCATAACTTGGCGTAATAACACCTTCATCCAATGCAATCAAAGCACCCAGTGGTTTGTATGTTGACCCGGGTGGGTACTGCCCCTTGATAGCGCGGTTAAATAAAGGGCTGGATACGTCCCGGAAAAGTCTATTAAAGTTTTCCTGTTTTTCCGGGCCGGTTAAAAGATTTGGATCATAATTTGGTCCCGACACCATGGCGATAATACCACCTGTTTTCGGCTCGATTGCCACCACAGCGCCCACCTTATTGGTCATTAGCTTCTCCGCCAGCTGCTGTACTTCTATGTCCATATAGGTGCGCAGGCCACGGCCGGCAAGGGCCGCTGTGTCGTAAATGCCTTTCTCGTAAGGCCCCTGGAGGCGGTTCTTATTGTCTTTGATAATATATTTTACCCCGCGGCGACCCATCAGTACACCTTCATAATATTGCTCCATTCCACTCCTGCCCACATAATCGCCCAGGCGGTAAAAGCCCATGGATCTTTTAATAACGGAAGAATCCGCTTCTCCTACGTAGCCCATGATATGAGCAGCTGCATTGAATGGATATTTTCGAACCGGCCTTTCCACTAAATCGAATCCGGGAAATTTCCAGATGTTTTCGTCAAGCCGGGCGTATAATCCTGCTGGCAGCAGATCTTCAAACACAGACGGGCGGAACTTGGTATTTTTAAAAATCGCTTCTATCATCCGCTGCCGGAACTCCGCGGTATCAATGGACAGCAGTCCGCAAAGTGCCGCAGTATCTATATTTTTTACCTGGTTGGGCGTCACCACCAGGTCGTACATAATGGTATTGTTAAGGATGGCTTTCCCTTTCCGGTCATAAATAATACCCCTGTCAGGATAAACCACTTTTGCAAAAAGTGCATTGTTCATTGCCAGTTGTTTGTATTTACCGGAAATGAGCTGCAGGTTAACCAGCTGGCCAAGAATAATAAGAAACACGCCCAGGAAAATAAGCCTGATGATGGTACTGCGCGACTGGTTGAAAACGGACATAGTGGAAAAGGAGAATTACGAAGTGCAAAATACGAATGAAGAAATGAACTATTTTATTGTGACAGCATAAAGATTTATTTTTCTTCGAAACCTGGCTGGCGAAACCGGTATCCTACGGCGTTAATGTTTACCGGGTGGTACCACGCATTAACTACTGACCCACGCCGCCCGTTTCACCTTACACGGTGTTGGTGCGGAATTTTTCTTTGCGGAAGAATAGTAATTCGGCAATCAGTATCAGTAACATGCTAACGCCGGTGGTAGCCAGTACCTTACCAAGGAAGTAAAGAAAACTGCCAAATTGCATCCATTCCAGGAACACCAGGTAGCCATGGTGCAGCAGTGTAAGTATAAAAACCATCATAAAGTAAGGAGCCCATCCCATGCTTACAACAGAAGGCGAAGCGTAGTTCTGCTGGTCACCTTCCTGCCTGATAAGCATGTTTATCAGGAAAGGCCGTATATACGCCACCAGCACGCAGGCAGCAGCATGCAGTCCGGGCGTTTTTAAAAAATAATCGAGCGTTAGACCGAACACAAAAGCGGTAAACATCAGGGCACTGCGCCCCATGCTAAAGGGCAGCCATATAATAAAAAGAAAATACAGGTAAGGTGTAATGAATTTGTGAAGGGTAGGTACCTGGTGCAGCACAAACACCTGTATCAGTATAAATAACGCAAAGCGGATGATATTTTTTACGAGTGTGCTCATTTACCTTTTTTATAAGGATCTTCTAATTTCTGGCGTTCGTCCCGCTGCAAATCTTCCAGTACGTATACGAACTGCAGGTTAGAAAAATTGGTAGCGGTTTTTAATTTCAGGATATAAAAATTGCTGCTTTTATCATCTATAATTTCTGCCACTGTACCCACCATAATGCCAGGAGGAAAGATATCAGAAACATTACTCGTTAAAACGGAATCTCCTTTTGCCACTTTTGCACTTTTGGGAATGTTGATCAGCTTCAGGTAAAGCGGGTTATCACCATCCCAGGAAACAGGGCCGGTTTCACCGCCTTTTTTAAGCATAGAATTTACTTTGAACTGGCGGTTCAGCACGCTCATTACAACCGAAAAATTTTCACCTACGGAGACGATCCTGCCGGCAATACCGTCCGGACTGATAACCGCCCATTCTTTGCCTTTTGGCAATCCCTGGTTGCTGCCGCGGTGGATGGTGAGGTAATTGTTTTGGGTACTTACAAAACTGCCTACAATCTTGGCATCATAGTATTTAAAGCGCTGGATCGATAACAGAGAATCTACCCGTAATGTATCTGTAAAAAATCTTGCAGCTGTGTCCGCTGCTTCATAATCCTGGCGGAGCAGGTTTAGCAGGTGGGTGTTTTGCTTAACCAGTGAGTCGTTGGTTGTTTTCAGTTTGAAATAATACTGCACCTTGTTGTAGCGCTGGCTGATACGGCCGGTAAATTCACCCGCTACATCCATGAAAGCGGCTTCATGAAACTTATTGTAAGTAAAAAGGAAATAAAGCGAGATTATCTGCAACACCAGGAAGAAAAGAAAATTGGAAAACTTTCTGATGAAGAGAAATATATTGCGCACAGAGGAAAGTTTGAAGTTAAAACACAAAGCCAGGAACAGGTTCCGGCTTCGCACTTAATTTTTTATCTCATAACAAACGGGTACCGGTCGTAGTGTTTAAGGGCAAGGCCTGTACCACGCACTACACTTTTCAACGGATCATCTGCTATATGCACCGGAAGTTTAATTTTCTGACTCAAGCGCTTGTCGAGGCCACGCAAAAGAGCGCCACCGCCGGTGAGGTATAAACCACGGCGGTAGATGTCGCCGGCAAGCTCCGGTGGTGTTGTTTCCAGTGCTTTGAGGATCGCTTCTTCAATTTTGAAAATACTTTTATCGAGGGCTTCCGCAATTTCCTGGAAGCTGACCATAATTTGCTTGGGAATACCGGTTACCAAATCACGACCGTTTACGGGGATGTCTTCGGGCGGGTTTTCCAGGTCCTTCATTGCTGCGCCTATGTTGATCTTTATCTGTTCAGCGGTTCTTTCACCAATCAGCAGGCTATGGTATCTGCGCAATGCCTCCATAATATCGGCTGTAAATTCATCGCCTGCTATGCGGATAGACTGATCGCAAACAATACCTGCCAGTGCAATTACGGTGATACCTGTAGTACCACCGCCAATGTCAATAATCATATTGCCCACCGGCTCTTCTACGTCAATCCCAATACCCAGCGCGGCTGCCATAGGTTCATGCAGCAGGTAAACTTCTTTGGCACCTGCCTGCTCAGCACTGTCTCTTACTGCACGCTTTTCCACCTCTGTAATAGAGGAAGGAATACATATCATCATGCGCCAACTGGGCGGGAATAGTGGTTTTTTGGGATGGATCATCTTGATCATCTCGCGTATCATCAGCTCAGCGGCATTGAAATCGGCTATCACACCGTCTTTCAGGGGCCGAACGGTTCGAATGCTCTCGTGGGTCTTCTCATGCATCATCAACGCCTTTTTACCAACCGCCAGAACATCTTTGGGGTTGTTGCGGTTGAGGGCTACAATAGAAGGTTCGTTTACTACTACTTCGTCGTTGTATATAATGAGGGTGTTAGCAGTACCCAGGTCAATGGCTATCTCTTGCGTAAAAAAATTAAAAAGTCCCATGTTTTCAGTCTCAGATTTTGAACAGGATATAATGGGTGCGAAATTGAAGGAAATTATTCGAATAAACAAAGCCAAGTGCTTGCCAATCAAGGTTTTTTTTCAACTCTGCACCTTATTAAACGCGGCTTAAAAGATCAATATTGTGGAAATGATGCGCTCTATTTTGCTGACAACCCAAATATAAGCTTTTAAACTCAGTTGCCGGGGCCGTCTGTGGCACCCGCCGTTAACAACGCCGGAAGCTGGCGTTACCGGGATCGTCTAACAAATTGCATGCAAAGCCGGTATTTTCGTTAATAAACAGTACATCAGTAGTGCACACAAAATAACCTGCCATTTAATACAAAAGCCGTGGATCAGTGAATAAATCCCAGCCTTTTTTCCATCTGATCGCTTAATTGGGGCAGCTGTCTTCTTTCAATTAAAAAACTGGTGAGCGCCGCTACTTCTTTAAAAATATAATGTTTGTTCAATGCAGCAGTAAGATAATCTTTTCCGCTACTACCACCGGTGCCTATGCGCATTCCAATCATGCGGTGCACCATGCTCATATGACGGTAGCGCCAGGTACTCAGCTGTTCGTCTATTTCAAGCAAATTGTTGAGCAGTTGAAAGGGAAGCTGCAAAACCGGGTAGCCCCTGTATAACATGATAAATATTGCTGCACGGCATGCTTTTGCAGATAATTGTCTTTCTGTGCCGGATGAAAAGAATACGGAATCAAATACCGGCAGGTTGCCGGATTCTTTACTGGCCAGGCTGTTCTCATATATTGACCGGTAAGCCTGCCAGTAAACAGGTATCTGCGTATGTTCATTGACGGTATAGGATGATGGCACAATAAAATTTTCCCAGTTACCGGCTTCGTCAAAAAAAGGCATTCTTTCCAGCCACCCGTTTACGAGTTCCAGCAGCGAAGCGCCCTGCTCCGCGTCTTTTACGTCCGCTGTTTCCCCACTGCGCAATTGTGAAACGTAATAATTCTGGCCATGCCGGTCTTCAAAACGAAGGCCAAGCCTGGCTTCCAGTATTTTAAACTGCACACTCTGAAATCCTGATGCGGGGCGCAGCATATCCCGGAAATCCAGAAAATCCATGGGCGTCATGGTTTCCATTATGTCTATCTGGTGTACCAATACTTTTAATATGGTAATGCATCTCGACAGGCGGTGCACAACTGTTTGCAATTCCGGGGAGTTGTCGTTGAGTGCCGGTTTCACCATGATACCGTTCACAGAATTAACCTCATACAGCAATTGCTTAAACCATAATTCATATGCCTGGTGAATAATGATAAAAAGCATTTCATCATGTGCAGGCAGGTTTAATTTGTCGCTTTCCGGGAATTGCGCATTGAGTATTTTATCTGTCTGCAGGTAATCGCTGTAATGCATAGAATAGTAATTGTGGTCACTGTTATGCAAACTCATACCCAATATCTTTCCGGAAATACATGTCTTCAAAATGAACATGTTCCAGTACCTGCATGGATTTATCGACTGCTTCCACCACCGATTCACCAAAAGAGGTAACGCAAAAAACCCTGCCGCCATTGGTCAGCACCGAACCGTACGCGCTGAGTGTACTTGCATGAAAGATTAAACTATCGGGACCGGTATCGGTATCAAGCCCTTCAATTTCGTAGCCTTTTTCAAACTCCCCGGGGTAGCCGCCGCTTACCGCCATCACCGTGCATGCATACCGATCATCGCAATCAATAGTCACCTCATCCAGTTTTTGCTGCGCGGTGCTGGTGAACAGTTCCACTAAATCATTTTTTAAGCGGGGTATCACTACTTCTGTTTCCGGATCACCCAACCGGCAGTTGTATTCTATTACAAGCGGTGTTTCGCCGCATTTAATAATACCGATAAAGACAAACCCTTTGTAGTCCATATTTTCCTGCTGCAGTCCTTCAATGGTGGGCCGAACAATATCGTCTTCAATTTTCTGCATGAATAAGTCATCTGCAAAAGGCACCGGGCTTATTGCACCCATGCCACCGGTATTCAAACCCTTATCGCCCTCGCCGATTCTTTTATAGTCTTTGGCTTCCGGCAGTATAACATAATTTTTTCCGTCGGTGAGCACAAACATGCTTAACTCAATACCTTCCAGGAATTCCTCCACTACCACCTTCCTGCCAGCCTCACCAAATTTATCGCGGTGTATCATTAGTTCAAACTCTGCTCCTGCCTCAATATGGTTCTGGCAAATCAGCACCCCTTTACCGGCCGCAAGACCATCCGCTTTCAAAACAACCGGCAGGCTGTGCTGGTTGATATACCGGACGCCTTCCTCGTAATTACTTACATCAAATTCGCGGTAACCAGCAGTAGGAATCCGGTATTTTTCCATGAACGCTTTTGCGAACGTCTTGCTGCCTTCCAGTTGTGCAGCATGCTGAGACGGACCAATGATCATAATCCCATTGAGCTTTTCCTCTGCCCGGAAATAATCAACAATGCCTTTTACCAATGGTTCCTCTGGACCCACAATCACCATCTTAATATCTTCCTGTAAACAAAACTGTCCGATAGCCACAAAATCAGTAATGACAAGGGACACGTTCTGTCCACATTGCGCAGTACCACCATTCCCGGGTGCAATAAAAAGCTTGCTGCATTTGCTGCTTTGGGTCAGTTTCCACGAAAGGGCATGCTCGCGACCACCAGAACCTAACAAAAGAATTTTCATGTATGGATTTTTTCAGCCTGTAAATTAAAAAAAGGTTTGCTACTGCACATGCATAAAATTACGAATGGCAAATATCGTAAAGTCGGGTCAAATTTCTAACAGCGTTGTGTACAGCATTCATTAATTCTGTGTACATTGGCATATAAACCACTGCCAACACTAAAAAGAATTTATGCCAGAACAAGCCGCCATTCCAAAAGGTCATCCAAAAGGTTTATACATTTTGTTTGCAACCGAAATGTGGGAGCGGTTTAATTTTTACGGCATGCGGGCAATGCTGGTATTGTTTATGACAAAAGCACTGCTGTTCGACCAGGCTTTTGCATCCAACCTATATGGCAGTTACCTTAGCCTTATTTACCTGACGCCCTTGCTGGGTGGTTTTATGGCAGACCGCTACTGGGGAAACAGAAGGTCCATTATTGCCGGGGGCCTGGTGATGGCTATTGGTGAAATTGTTTTATTTGCATGCGGCACGGTGTATAAAAGCGCGCCTGATCTCAGTACCTTTCTTTTCTTTTCCGGTCTTGGCTTAATGATAGCGGGCAATGGATTTTTTAAACCGAATATTTCTTCGCTCGTAGGACAATTATATCCCAAAAATGATAACCGCACGGATGCTGCCTACACTATTTTTTACATGGGCATTAATACCGGTGGTGCGTTGGGGCCCTTTATCTGCGGGCTTTTTGGCGATACCGGTGATCCTGCAGACTTCAGGTGGGCGTTTCTTATAGCCGGGGCTGGTATGCTGATAAGTGTTTTCGTTCAAAAATTATTTCACCATAAATATGTAAGTGACCCGGATAATAAAATATTGGGGATGATACCGAAAAACACGCCACGGTTCATGCTTTCACCTGTGCTTACCATTATCGGAATGGCCATTCTTGCCAGTGCGTGTATTGGGTTACTCTACCTGGACACCAAAATCAATTACCTGTTCTATTTGCTGGTAGCCTGTATAGTAATTATTCCCGCGATTATCTTCATGGACAAATCACTTAATAAAATTGAGAAGAACAAAGTGGTGGTTATTTTCGTTGTCTGTTTTTTTGTGATTTTTTTCTGGAGCGCTTTTGAGCAGGCGGGTGCGTCCCTAACAATTTTTGCAGATGAACAAACCAACCGGCAGGTAGGGTTCAGTATACCGGTATGGCTAATTGCCGCACTATCGGCAACGTTACTGTACTTCATATTTACATGGTTTAAAAAGGCTTCAAAAAATCTTGCCTTGGTATTCGACAAAGAGCTGCGTATTACCGTGTTTTCATTATTGGCCTTGTTTGCAGCAGCAATTATAGCAGCCAACGTGTATATTTTTGCGGCAGGACTAACGCACGTAACCAAAGATGAAATACCTGCCAGCTGGTTTCAATCGCTCAATTCTACTTTTGTCGTTTTATTTGCTCCATTCTTTGCCTGGCTATGGCTGAAACTTGGCAAAAAAGAACCTTCCTCCCCTACAAAAATGGCGCTGGGCCTGTTCCTGCTGGCGCTGGGGTATTTGTGGATCGCAAAAGGTGTCAGCAATGTGCAACCAGGCGTTAAGGTTAGTATGATATGGCTAACCGGCATGTATGCACTGCACACCATGGGTGAATTATGCCTCTCGCCCATCGGCATGTCGCTCGTGAATAAATTATCACCATTGAAATTTTCTTCCTTGCTAATGGCGATCTGGTTTACCGCAAATGCTTTTGGCAACAAACTGGCAGGGGTGCTGAGCTCATTGTATCCTGATAATAAAACGACTTCGTTTCTTGGTTACCAGATGCACAATCTTTATGACTTCTTTATGCTGTTTGTTTTTATGGCGGGCATCGCTTCGTTACTGCTCTTTGTGTTGACCAAAAAACTACAAAAGATGATGCTGGACTAACAGTTATGCAGGTGTGGCGCGTATGTGGATTGCGTACAGCTGGCTCAGCGTTAGCCGAATACGAATGCCCGAAATCACCTCCCGGTATCGCGGGTTTTAGCACCCTTTACGGTTGAAGAAATTGCGATGACGGGTGTATTCTTAATTGAATTGGGATAGCGTCCCTGTAATTGATCTTCCAGCTGTTGGGCATGCTGCTCCAGTTGTTCTTTTTCTTTCTCCAGCTCATCCATTTTATTTTTCAATCGTTGTTTACTCCTGCCCAGCAGTACAAAGACCAGCCAGCCTGATGTAAAGGCAATAAAAAGGATTACAATCGTATTAAAAATGTACGGGTGGGTAAGGATCATTTCTCTAGGGTTTATCGGATTAACACTATTACGCTGCAAAACAGGTTTTGGTATGTACCTGCCTTGTTAAATAAAGCGATTAATAGTAAACTATTACCCGAAATCGGGGCAGCATATTAGGAGGATGTTTTGCCGCCACCGGAAACTTTCTTGGAAAGCCTGGCACTTGAAACCTGCTCCTTGATAGATTCGGAAGCATTTTCTGCAATTGAAAAGATGGGTGTTTTTGACTGAAGATTTTCTTTGTCTGATAATTCTTTCTGAAGATGTAAAATTTCTGCGTGGTTGTGTAACATTTCCGCTTCCAATTTTAAAATAGCGGATTGCTGCTTTTTTATTCTTGCCGCATTAACCAGGAAGCCGAACGACGCGGCGCCGAGGACAATCAGCGCTAGCACGATAATGTTAATAGAAAGTTCAATAAATGCAAGCATAGTTGTTCGTGTTTGGTTGTTTTCTTAGGTGTTGGATATTTTACAATACTAAATTAGCGTATGGTTGTCGATTCCGAAAGGGTAATTTTACGCTTTTAATTCGAGAATTCCGATATATTTTTACAAAATAAGGGTTTCCACCAATTTTTTTAAACTGCTGATAGGAATCCTTTCTTGTGTCATACTGTCCCGGTAACGAATGGTAACAGTATTATCTTCTTTTGTTTGGTGATCAATCGTTACACAAAAAGGGGTACCGATCGCATCCATCCGGCGGTAACGTTTGCCAATAGCATCCTTCTCCTCGTAAAAACATTTAAACGAACTTTTACAGTCATTCATTATTTGCCGGGCTATTTCAGGCAAACCATCCTTTTTTAACAGGGGCAATATTGCTAGTTTTACCGGCGCCAGCTTTGCCGGAAATTTCAATACCACCCGGCTATCGGGTTTTTCCGGCGTACCAAGGTCCTCTTCTGTGTAGGCATTGCTCATCACCAGTAAAAACATCCTGTCCAGCCCAATGGATGTTTCTATTACATACGGAATATAGTTACCAAAGGGTTTGCCGTTGGCATCTAAATCATTGTCAAAATACTGTAATTTCTTTTTGCTGTATTGCTGGTGCTGGCTTAAATCAAAATCAGACCGGGAATGGATGCCTTCCACTTCCTTAAAACCTATCGGGAATTCGTATTCAATATCGCAGGCTTCCTTGGCATAATGGGCCAGTTTCACATGGTCGTGGTAGCGGTATTTCTCAGGAGCAATGCCGAGGCTCAGGTGCCATTTAAGGCGTTCTTCTTTCCAGAATTGATACCATGCTCCTTCTGTGCCGGGCCTGATAAAAAACTGCATTTCCATTTGCTCAAACTCCCGCATGCGAAAGATAAACTGGCGGGCAACAATTTCGTTGCGGAACGCCTTGCCTATCTGTGCAATACCAAAAGGAATTTTCATCCTTCCGGTTTTTTGCACATTCAGGAAGTTTACAAAAATACCCTGTGCCGTTTCGGGGCGCAGGTATACTTTGCTGTCCGTTTCTTCAGAAGCAGCTGTAGATCCAAATTCAGTGGAAAACATGAGGTTAAACTGGCGGATCTCCGTCCAGTTGGCGGTCTTACTGACACTGCATTTGATCTTATTGTCTTCAATTAATTGCTTTAGACCGGCAAAATCATCTTTGGCCAGAAAGGCGTCCATGTCAACCAACAATGCATCCGCCTTTTCATGCTGGCCGGCGGACCGCAGTTCGTCGCCGAAAGCCTCCAGCAAATGATCCACCCGGTACCTTTTTTTACTGTCTTTGTTGTCAATCATAGGATCGCTGAAATTATCAACGTGGCCGCTGGCCTTCCAGGTAGTGGGGTGCATAAAAATAGCAGCGTCGATACCTACAATGTTCTCCTGCAACTGGGTCATGCTTTTCCACCAGTAATCTTTAATATTTTTCTTTAACTCACTGCCGTACTGGCCGTAGTCGTAAACCGCGCTTAAGCCGTCGTAAATTTCACTGCTTGGAAATACAAAACCATACTCTTTGCAATGAGAAATAATTGCCTGGAACCTGTTGGTATCATTTGCCATAATGGCTGCAAATATAAGTTGATTGTGTAATAAGTTCAATGGCGGCGCACCTGGCGCAATGACGTGGCGTCAGCCAATCAATTTTTCATTATCGTGGTGCCTGTCTGCGTCCCTTGCATTCTTTTTTTTAAAATTCTGTTGCAGGGCGTCGGTTAAATTTACACCGGTTTGATTGGCGAGACATAGCAGCACCCACAGTACATCGGCCATTTCATCTGCGAGGTCTTTGCCGGTGTCTGTTTTTTTAAAAGATTGTTCGCCGTAGATACGCACCATCAGTCGGGATAACTCCCCTACCTCCTCCATTAATATACCCAGGTTGGTGAGTTCATTGAAATACCGGACGCCTACCGTATTTATCCAGCCATCAACGTCCTGCTGTGCTTGCGCTATGGTCATTTTGTAAATTTATTTATGGGTGAAGAATCTTAATTTTCATAACCGTTGCAATGGATAAGGCCCTTTGCTTTGCCAGCTCCGCCACGGGTCCGGTAAACAATCCATCTACAGTTCTGGTAAACAATTGCAGCCAGCGTGTGAAATGCTTTTCTTCCATGGGCGATAACTGGTTTAAATGCGTATGTACCGCAATGGCGTTTTTCTTATAATGCTGGCCACCCAGTAAAACCATTTCCCAGAAATCGGTGATGACGGGCAAATGCTCAATTAAATTTATTGCCGCTACTTCCGTAAAAAAATAACCAATCACATCGTCGGGTACGGCGCTGGCATAAAAACATTCCATTAAATAATAAATATCGTCCCTGGTTGCTATATCATTCATTGCTTTTACTCCTTATTTTTTGTATCAATGATGATGGTTACCGGACCGTCATTTACCAAACTCACTTTCATATCTGCGCCAAAAACACCTGTATAGATTGGTTTACCGCCGTCTTTTTCAAGCTGTGCTATCATTGCTTCATACAAAGGTATGGCGATGGCTGGTTTTGCTGCTTTGATATAAGAGGGCCGGTTGCCTTTTTTGGTTGCTGCATGGAGGGTAAACTGGCTGATAAGTAAAATGTCGCCAGCTGCTTGTTGCAGGTCCAGGTTCATCACTCCTGCTGCATCATCAAAAATACGGAGGTGAACGATCCGGGTGCTCAGCCAGGTGATATCTTCCAGGGTATCTGCCGCTTCAATACCGATGAGCACCAGCAGCCCGCGGTTTATTGCACTGTTTAGATTTCCATTAATTGACACGCTTGCGGATAAAACCCGTTGTATGACTGCCCTCATCGTTTATAAATATTGTGCGTAAATTTACTAATCCACACAATATTAATGGTTATGGTAAACGTTTCTATAGAAATCGCTTTTAAAACGTTCCGGAGCGGCGGAAAAGGCGGTCAGCATGTTAATAAAGTAGAAACTGCGGCAGAAGGCAGTTTCAACGTACCCGCATCTGTTTTATTATCTGCAGCGCAAAAAGAATTGTTGCTTTTAAAACTCAGTAACCGGATTAATTCGGAAGGATTTTTGCAAGTGAGGAGCCAGACACACCGGACGCAGCTGGCCAATAAAGAAGAGGTCATAAAAAAGATGACTGCATTGATGGAAGCGGCGCTTAAGAAGAAAAAAGCGCGGATTGCTACCAAACCGTCTAAGAAAGCAAAAGAGAACCGGATAGAAACGAAGAAAAGAAAAAGCGATACCAAACAGCACCGGCAAAAAATTCGCCATGACCGCTGACCACTGATTTTTTGAAATATCCAACTATGAAAAACCAACCTGTAACAATTCTTTTATTGATTCTTTTAATAGCGGCATCTGGCAGTTGCTCCAAAGAATACAGTGCCAGTGGCTTTACAAAAGGAGCTGCAATAGAAGATAGTTTTAACCTGACGGTTAATTTTATCCCGATGGCAGATACTGTAAAACTTAAATTCGATTCTTCGTACCGCAATTTCTGGAAAGAAAAATACAGTGTTACTGCATTTAAATTCTATATCAGCAAGTTCGATCTCATTAACACGGATTCTAACCGGGTATATCACCTGAATGCTGATAAATATTTCCTGGTAGATGCTGCTGATTCCACCACCTGGGCGGTAAAACTGCTGGCTGCACCTTTCAACTATAACCGCATTTCATTTTTAATTGGAATAGATAGTACGGGCAATGTAAGCGGTGAGCAAACTGGTGCGCTTGATCCCGCCAGGGGCATGTTCTGGACTGCTGCAACTGGTTACATCATGGCAAAGCTGGAAGGTAAATCACCGGCATCCGCACAACCCGGTAATAAAATAGAATACAATATAGGCGGGTTTACGGGTAGTAACAACGTGTTACGCACACCTACGCTGCTGTTTCCCTTTGGCCAATCCCTGGCCATCTCCGCAACAGCGGGCAAAAAAAGCACCATCAATATTGAGGCAGATGTAAATGCATGGTTTTCTAATCCGCACCAGATTAAAATCGCGACTATCCCGGCATGCACAACGCCCGGCCTGACGGCGAAAGACATTTCCGAAAATTACTCTAATATGTTTAACGTAAAGTCGGTCATTAACAACTGATCGATACAAATTTGGCGCTGGTACCCCTGGTGCATCAACTTGCCTGAAAACCGGTGGGCAGCCGCTATTCTACATAATATTTCCGGATAATAAATGACAGTTCATACACTATAAAAACGATTACCAGAACCGCCTGGAACTTTCTGTTATTTATTTTCATAGCAAGCAGGCATAATAATATGTGCAGGATGTTGCGCACCGGAAATTCCCAGTAAAGACGCGCCATGTATTCCTTTCCTTTTATTGCGGTGTCTACAATATCAGCGGCAAAAATCAGCGCCAAAACAGCAAAAAACCATTTTTTGCGCGAGTAAAAATAGTTTTCATAACCATCATATTCGTCCAACTGGTCAGGAAACAGCAATGCACACACGAAATAATAAAGCATTATATAAATTACCAGGAAAAAATACAAGGCAAAGTCCCAATGCCGGATATCATTCAGATGCACCTCCCACCACCAGAAATGAATCACCGCTAAAAAAATATACAGCGCCCACAGCAGGTGCACCCAATAAGGAGCATTCTTTTTTGGATGCTCAACTATTTTTACCGCGCCTTTCAGTAAATGGGTGATGCTCAGGCCCAGGATTATCCCGATAACAGTTTTTATATGTGCAAACGTTTCCATAATTAAACAGCGTTGGTAAAAGGAGGTTGTTTCACGAAAGCGCCCATCCGTTTAATTAATCATAGAGGACGGGTAATGAATACTGGTTTTAAGGCCCCGGCGAGACCGGGTTAATTCTACCGTAATTTATAAAAAATATGGGCCGATCTGGCACTAAAACTAATAACGAGGATACAATGATTGCCCGAATCCAGCTCATGGAACACCGCTTACAGACTGCCAGCAACAACAATCCCGGTTGCGTGGCGCATCCGGGATTGTTTTAATACATGCTGGAATGAACAAGGCTTATCCTTTGCGTTTTGCCATCAGGGTGCCTAAAATATCCTGCTGTTTATTTACTTCATCCTGCTGTTTCTGCTGGTCTCTTTTGTTTTGTTCCAGTTTGTCCTGCAGGTTTCTAATTTTCTTTTCCGCGCTGCTTTCATCGTCTACCAGGTTCCGCATCTTTTTGTTTGCTTTCTGCATGGCTTTGTCGTCCGAAGGGATATTACTCCTGATTTGTTCCGCTTGTGATTTCTGATCCAACTTATTCTGCGCAAGCTTTTGCTCCAGGTCCTTAATTTTATTGTTCGCATCCTTTTCGTCATCTATCAGGCCGTCGTATTTTTTCTTCGCTTTTTTGATGACGTCCTGCTGATCGTCTATCTGTACATTTAAATTATAGGCTTCAAGTGCCGGCACCATATCAGTCAGCAATTCTTTTGCACCCTCCAGGGTATTGCCGCTGCTGTCCAGCTTTCGGGTCTTAATATCTTCTGTACTTTTGCCCACCACCAGCGCAATTACAGACACATCCTTCTCTGACCTGCTTTTCCTGTTCACCTTAAAATAAAGATCGCTGTTGTTCTCCTGTGTACTGCTTAATTTATAGCTACGGTACAGTTTAAATCCGCTGTTGGATCCGCTTTTCGCACCTTTTCTTGACATGTAGTCTTCAATAGCTTTTTCCACTACATCGTCTGGGTAAGGAACGGTAATAAAGGCGGCCGGTTGCTGTGTTTTCTGAAATTCTATTTTACCTTCTGTGGCCTGCGGTTGTGCGGCCAGCGCCAAAACGGTCATCAACGATACCCATACGGTCACTAACTTTTTCATACCCTGTTTTTATTTTCTTTAAAGATGCTGGTCAGCGGCATTTCGTTGCCCAATAAAGAAAGTTAAAAAAGAAACATCCGCGATACAAAAAAACTACATTTGCCAAAATCATTTATCTTTTGAGCGGAATAAAGAATCTGGCCGGGCAGACACTCTGGTATGGGGTAAGTACCATATTTTCCAGGTTCCTCAATTACCTGATGCTCCCCTATCTCACCCTTAAACTGACCACCCCCCAGTTTGGCGAATATAGCCTCGTGTATTCTGTGATACCTTTCTTTACTGTTTTTTTCACCTATGGAATGGAAACCGCTTATTTCCGGTTTGCACAAAAGGAAGAAAGCAGAAAAAAACTATACAATACAGCCAGCGTTTCACTCATCTGCACTACCCTGGTATTGGCGACCACTATGATTCTTTTCAACAATGCCATTGCAAAGTTAATCTCTGTAAAAGAACATCCCGAATATATTACCTGGGGCGCTTTAATTATTGCTTTTGATACCCTGGCACTGGTACCGCTGGCCAAATTGCGGCAGGACGGAAGACCAATAAAATTTGCGGCGATACGCGTTAGCAGTGTACTTGTAAATATTGGCGTTACTTATTTTCTTATTTCTGTTTGCCCCCGCCTGCTGGACGCCAACTCCAACAGTATCGTGCGATTGTTTTACAATAAAAACGATGGCGTCGGCTACATTATAATAGCCAATGTAATCCAGGCCGCCTTCGCTTTGTTGTTGCTATGGAAGGAATTGATTGCTTTCAGGTGGGAGTTTGATAAAACTTTCTGGAAGGAAATGATCCTGTACTCGCTTCCCCTGGTGATCGTGAATTTTGGCGGGGTTGTAAACGAAACTTTTGACAGGATAATGCTCGGCTGGTGGTCGCCGGGTATCACCGAGTCGGCCAAGCATGCGGACGTGGGTACCTATAGCGCCTGTTATAAACTGTCTATCCTGATAACCCTGTTTATCCAGGCATTTAAAATGGGTGCCGAACCCTTCTTCTTTAAGCAGTCTACCGGCGATAACCCGCAAAAAGTGTACGCCCGGGTGATGAAATTTTTTGTAATTACAATTTGCACCATGTTCCTGATTGTGGCGCTGTTCCTGGATATCTGGAAATATTTCATCAATAACAAAGCCATGTGGGCAGGTTTAAAAGTAGTACCCATCCTGTTGCTCGCCAATATGTTTTTGGGTATCTATTACAATCTTTCCATTTGGTATAAGCTAACGAACAAAAATGTTACCGGCGCCTGGATAACAATCGCCGGGGCAACCATTACGCTTACCATTAATTATATTTTTATTCCGTATTATGGCTATATGGCCTGCGCCTGGGCCACTTTTTTTTGTTATGGCAGCATGATGGTCATGTCTTTTGTACTGGGGCAGAAGTATTACCGCGTGCCGTATGCCTGGAAAAAACTGCTGGCCTATATGGTAATTGTAGTATTGCTCTTCCTGCTGCACAAAGGCATTACGCATTTGTTGACTTCTTTTATCTTTAGTATTTCACTGGGCCTCGCATTGCTGGCTGCTTTCCTGGTTTTTATTCTAAAAATCGAAAAAAAAGAATTTCAGAAATTGCCGCTAATCGGCAAATATTTGCGCTGATTGCACAGCATCTCTTGTAGCAGGCATTCCTCCGACAGGTAATATTCCATCGCCTTGTACCACATGCGTACGGACTACCTCTTCCGCAAAGTGGCACCCGGGATACTATTCCGGTTTGCAGGCTGCAGCACGGCACGCCAAAAGGTTAACAGGGTTGGTTGCTGCACTAAGCGCCGGGCATCATTTCTTGCTGGCATTGCCGGCGCTACCGTTGCTGCACGTATGGATTGTGTTGTTTTTCAAACCCGATTTCGGTGCTTTCGCCATGACCGGGATATACCACCGTTTCATCTGGAAGTACAAACAGCACGTTACGGATGCTGTTCAGCAGTGTTTCGGTATTGCTCCCCGGCAAATCGGTTCTGCCTACACTCATCTTAAACAGCACATCACCCCCAATCAAAAAATGCTGGTCCGCACAGTAAAAGCAGACGTGTCCGGGGCTGTGGCCGGGAGCAAACAACACTTTTAACTTATCTGTACCCAACCTAATTTCCTCGCCTTCACGTAAAAAGTGGAGGGTACCTGTGTAGTTATCGAAAGGCATTCCCCAGCTTAGACCGGCGGCTCCGGCGTTTTCCAGTACCACCGCTTCATTGGGGTGGATGTAAGGCGTAAGCTGCCAGGTTTCGTGCGTGAATTTATTGCCGAATACATGATCGAGATGACAATGTGTATTTAACAAATATTTAGGGCGCAGCCGGTTTGAAGCAATAAAATCAGCCAGCGCCTTACGTTCAGCAGCGAAATAACAGCCCGGGTCTATAATGATACAATCGCCTGTTTCGTTATTTAAGACATAGGTATTTTCTGCAATCGGGCTAAACGTAAAAGACGTAACTGTAAACATAATCGATTCATTTTTTTAATACTGTTTTACCGGTGCGAAATAACCCTGCATGCTTTACCTTGCCTGCCGCCCATAGCGGGCCGGGAAAGAAGCAAATGGAGCCTGTAAAAGGGCATCGAACAGTGTGATTTTTGAAATACAGGCAATTCCCCGATATCACTCAAATAGCATAATTTTAATTACTAAACATCCGGTATGCAATTTCAGAAGAATAGTTTGACACAGCAACTTTTTAGCATGGAGAAAATTACATTGCTTATAACTGGGCTCTTTTTTTATACGTTAACTTTTGCACAATTAAGCACTACAGAATTTGGCAAAAACAGGGTTCAATATAAAAAATTTAAATGGGCCTATTACCAGACTGACAATTTCAACTCTTATTATTCCCAAAATGGTGAACCCTTGGCCAAATACGTGGCCCAGGTAGCAGAAAAAGAACTCCCCGATATAGAAAGTTTTGTTGAATACGGCCTGCAGCGCCGCGCCAACATTGTTATTTATAATAGCTATGATGAGCTGCAACAGTCTAATATCGGGCTAAGCCTCGACTGGCAAACCTCCGGCGGCACAACCAAGCTGGTGAATAATAAAATGCTGGTGTATTTTGATGGGGACCACGCCAGCCTGCGCCGCCAGGTACGCAGCGGGCTTGCAAAAATCTTACTGGATAATATTTTATTCGGGGACGACCTGGGGGAATTTGCAGCCAACCAGGCTTTGTTGGACCTGCCCAAATGGCTAACGGACGGCTATGTAGATTACGCGGCAGAAAACTGGAGCACCGAGCTGGACGACAAATTAAAATCAGCCATCCTCTCCGGCACCTACCGCAATTTTTACCAGCTGGCGTTTGATAAACCGCTGCTGGCGGGACATGCTTTCTGGTATTATGTTTCTGAAAAGTATAAAAAAGAAAATGTTACTTATTTTCTTTACCTGGCGCGCGTATACCGCAACCTCAACAGCGCCTCCAACCGTATCGCAAAAAAGAAGTTTAAAGAAGTGCTGAAGGATTTTATGGCCTATCAGCAGGACCGGTACGATAAAGATATCCGGGGGCGGCGAAACCAGCCCAAGGGTTCGGTACAAACTACGGAAGAAGTAACTACGCATAAGAATTTCTTTCGTTACTCACCCAACCCTGCGCCACGCAGCCAGACCTACGCCATTACTGAATATAAAAACGGTAAATATTGCGTGGTACTGCATGAAAATTTTGTGAACCGTAAAGTGTTGCTCAAGACCGGTGTGCTGATGGAAGAAAAAGAACTCAACCCTAATTACCCGCTCATTGCATGGGATGGTAAAGGAAATAACCTGGCGGTGATCTACAATGCAGAAGGCAAAGTAAAACTGTTTGTATATGACTTGCTGAAAAAATACAAAACCATCAAACAGGATATTCCTGAATTCGACCAGGTGCAGGACGTGAAATACATGCTGGATAAAAACACATTGTTGTTTAGCGCAGTGCGCAACGGCCAGTCGGACATTTTCACTTACAAGATAGACAACCAGGCTATTGAACAAATAACAAATGATGTGTATGATGACCTTGATGCGAGTTTTGTAGCTTTCCCAGGCAAAACTGGAATTATTTATTCGTCTAACCGGCCGGGTGCGCAGGCAGCAACCGGTGATACCGTGCTGCCTTCAGACAATCATTACAATATCTTCCTGGTAGACAACTGGAACAAAAGCGAATACAAACAAATTTCTCAGCTAAGCCGGGTGCGGTATGGCAATGCACGCTATCCCGCACAATACAATACTGCGCATTTTACCTATGTGAGTGACGAAAACGGTATTGGCAACCGCTGGGCAGGATTTTTTACTACCAGAAGGGCCGGCGTTGATACCGTCTATAAAATTGGCGACGAGATCCTGCACAATCCGGATAGCAAGGAACTGGACTCTGTGTTAACACTCAATAAAAAAAATGAACCCGATTCTGTATTTACGTTTTCACTAACCAATGATTCTGCATATGTCTTCCCGTTGACCAATTACCAGAGCAGTTTGAAAGAAACAAAAATTGCAGGCGACAATGGCCTGGTAAGTGAAGTAAGACAGGAAGGGGATCTGCTTTTTATGTATAAATTAAAAGTAGACGACAACAACCTCAAAAAAAGAAACATCAACCCGCGGCCAACTGATTTCCGGCGTAAAACGATTGAATCGGAACGCATTGCGAGTGCCCAGGCTGCAAAGCTGATTGAATCTGCGGCATCAGATACTGCTGCAAAGAAAGATGCCTTTGAAAATGAATTTGAAAACGAGAAAAAGGATGCCATCATACCCGGCAACAATACAGTAAGTGCCGATGACCGTTTCAGTAGCCTGCCGCCTTCCGTGTTAACCAAAGCAAAGCATTACGATTATAAACTTAAATTTTTTGGCGACAATGTATCAGCGGGTTTTAGCAACGATGTGCTGGTAAACCGCTTCCAGCCCTATACGGGAAGCCTTCCGATTGTATTGAACAGCAGTGGCGGGTTCAATGGCTTATTAAAAGCAAGCGTGTTTGATGTAATGGAAGATCTCCGGTTTACAGGTGCCATGCGCATACCGCTTATCAACACGGTTGGCTCAGGTGTTGGTATTGGTAGCGGCACAGGGGGTAACTCACCTTTTATCAGTACCAATAATTCCCTGTTTGATGCAGGCGGCGAATGGTTTGGACGTTTTGATTACCTCAAGAAACGCCTCGATTATTCCGCGGTGTATTACCGTGAGACCCAGGTTGGTGTAATCAATAATTTTGACGTTAAACTATATACCAACCTTTACCAGGGAATTGTAAAATACCCGTTCGACAAACTTAAAAGTATTCGCATCTCCGTAGGCCTGCGTACTGACAAATATGTTACCCGTGGCTCCAGCGATCTGTCATTGAAGATGCCGGATGATAAGCAATCTTTCCTGCTTAGCCACATTGAGTATGTTTATGACAACACGATTACGCCCACTACCAATATCTATAAAGGGCTGCGGTATAAAGTATACCTCGATTTCAACAATAACCTGAAAAAGGATACGGTAAACGGTGGCAGGGGCAATTTTAATTTTGGTACAGATATCCGTTATTACTACCCTATCTACCGAAATTTCATCTGGGCCGGCCGTGTTGGCGCAGACTTTAGCTGGGGCAACCAGAAAACATTGTATTACCTCGGTGGTGCCGATGGCTGGTTATTTCCGAAAGCCAATACCGGTATTGCACCGCAGGATCCCGACTACGCATATCAGTCGCTGGCGGTTAACATGCGCGGCTTCAACCAGAATGTGGCCAACGGAAACAATGCGGTCGTTATCAACAGTGAGTTCCGGCTACCGGTTTTTACAACTTTCTTTAACAAGCCAATCAACAACGCCTTTCTTCGTAATTTTCAGCTTACGCAGTTCATTGATCTCGGATCTGCATGGAACGGCGGGTACAATAAAATTGAGCGGCCGCATATTGTTTACAGGGATGCCAGCGACCCCCTTAACCCTGTTTCCGTTAATATAAAAGCGGGCGGTATTGGACCTTTTGTAGGTGGCTATGGTTTTGGTGCCCGCAGTACCCTACTGGGCTACTTTTTAAAATTGGATGCTGCCTGGACCATGGACCGTTTCTTTCGCGGAAAGCCGATTTGGTATTTTGGAATGGGAATAGATTTCTAATAACATTTTTCATAGCGAAAGCCCCCATGTTGCCAAAAGCAATATGGGGGCTTTTTTGGGCCAGGGTGTGCAACCGGTTGCTGCGGCTGCTTACATGGGCCTGCTCAATTTTCTGAGAGTCATATAAAGGATACTAAGGAAAAAAGAAAAGCAGCATACCATGGCCCACGCATCCTTATACGCAATGGGATGAATAACCAGGCGTACAATATCTGCCACCAGGTGAAAAGGATTGCTAACCACATCCCAGCTGTTAAAACGCAGGTACCTGCCGATGTAGATGCCCAATGCATTCAATAGCATCACCGGGTATACAAACAACCAGTCCGTACGGTAATGCCACCTGGACTGTATTATTTTTTCTATGTGCCGCACAGATAAAATGCCCATCAGCAATGCATTCCATGCAAAACAAAAAATCAGCAGCAGGTCGTACCAGCGGGGCACAGAAGCACTGTCATATAAATGAAACAGGTCGGTGAGCATGTAAAAAGAATTGGGAACAAACAGCAACCAGGTTACCAGTGCCAATGAAAATTTCCATTTATTTTTTGCCCATGCGGGACGCAGGGTTAAGGTGTACGATAAAAAATAGGGTATAAAAGCAAGGAACAGGTTCCATACCAGGAAGAAAAAGGTGATCCCGCCGGTATAAACCGTTCTTGCCAGTAATAATAAAAACCCAAATCCAACCGAGGTAAGCAGCAGGCGCTGTATTTCTGTTTTAAGCAGGTAGATATATATCCACCGGCGTTGTATTGAATGTACTTTGATCATAAGAATGCAGGTATAAAAATGATGCATGCGGTTACTACTGCTACCAGTGCGGCAACCAGTACTGCGGCAGCAGACAGGTCTTTGATAATTTTAATTCTTGGGTGAAACTGCGGTGAAATCATGTCACAAATGTGTTCGATGGCGGTGTTGAACAATTCTGCTACCCACACCATACCAATGGCAGCCAGAACAAAAAGAAATTTTTCAAGCGGCAATTTTATCACCACGGCCACCGCAATCACTACCACAGTAGCCCCCGCATGAATAATAGCGTTGTGCGTAGTGCTTAAAAAACGATACAACCCACTAAAGGCATACTGAAAACTCCTGGCCCTGTTTCTGATTGAAAATTTCTGTGCTTTCATGATAATTAGTGTTCCTCCGCTCCGCCCTTTCTTTGAAAAAAACGGGCCTCCTGCAAATGAAGACGGAAGGTTTATTTTGTTTTTATAATTGCCAGTTAGGCCGATGCAATATTATTTTTATTGATGGTTGCATTGTACCAGTTGATTTTTCTGCTTGCGTACATCACTATAGCAAGTACCAAAAACAAGCCAATACTTCCTACCAGCAGGGCGGTATCTTCCAAACGGATAAGGATGAAAATAAATCCGTACAAACCGCACAGCACGCCGCCGAAAAGCGAAGCCGTCTTCCAGCTTTCAAAATGACTTTTAGCGTACAGGGTAATCAGCATTATTGTAGCGGCAGATGCAATGGCGTATGCCTGGTCGAATAGGATAAATTCGCTGAAAGAAAGTAATAAGGTATAAAAAATAACAAGCGCGAGTCCAACGAGTACATATTGCACGGGATGGAGGGGCTTTTTTTGCATGAGTTCCACGATAAAGAAAAGTGAAAAAGTTAACCCGATAAACAGGATGGCATATTTTACGCTACGCATTGTTTTAGCGTACTGGTCTGCAGGTTGCAGCATGCTTACCCCGAATGCAAAACTATTTTTATCGAAGGCAGCACCGCGTAATACGGTTCCGAATGGCAGGTTCGCTTTATTGATAACCCACTTTGCCGTAAAGCCATGTTCGTCTACATTTCTTTCGCCCGGCAAATTATTGCCATCAAAGGAAGGGGTGGGCCAGGTGGAACTCAGTGCTACGGTGCTGTTACCGCTCAATGGCACAACATGCAATTGCTCACTGCCTTTAATCTTCAGCTGCATATTAAAATTAATGCTGCTGCCAATGTCTGCTGTAGTTAAACTAACGGGGGCAGACAATCCGGTTACATCAATTTCGCTGGCCGGCAGGCCGGGGGACAATTCGTAATTGATAGCTTTGAAATTAACGGCAATTTTTTCTTCTATGCCTTTAAAATCTGATATGCCAAAACAGATTTTAGCATCGGCCAGCTGCAGGGAAGCGATGTTGATGTCTTTTGGGATGCGTATGGTAAAGTTTCCATTGTTTTTGAGGCTGCTCTTATACAGCAATACTTTATAAATTGAGCGCGGCCTTATTTCGGGGGTGATGGTGCCGGTGATGTCCAGGTTATCTGGAAGCAGCAGCAGGTGTTTGGAAACCGTTCTAATTTTCTTGTTGTCATCCATTTCACTAGCGGTATAAGGAATATACAGGTAAGGTCCGGCAATGGTTTGTTCGGATGCCCATTTACTGCTTACTTCTTTTACTACTTCTTCCTGGCGTTTTTGCCGTTCGGTTACCAGGTTGATAACAAAAAGTGTGGGAATCATCATCAGCAATATCAGTGCCCCGGTGATCAGGCCTTTCGTGAATGTTTTTGAATGTGCCTTTTCCGCAGGCATCGCGTAGGGTAATTGTTCGGTGTCCATTTGTTGATTGATTTGGGTGAATGAATGGTTATGGTGATAAGAAGAAAAAAAACGAGTGATGCTGTTCCCCGCCAGTAACATGGCAACGCTGCTGCAGGCGAACAGTATCGCGGATGCAGCCAGTGAATACAGTGGGTATTCCAGCCAATGGTTATCGTTCCGGAAGCTGCTGGTAAAAAATCCGCCGCAGATAAAACCATAAGGCAGGGTGCAGATAAAAGCCGTCAGCACCAGTCTTTGGATTTTCTTATCCTGCGGCCAGTCATGCGTTTCAATTCGCGGGATAACAACGGCCAGTACAACCAGTACCGGTAAACTGCCCGCCAGCGCGCAGAGCCCTGCCACAGGACCTATCCAGGCACTGCTGTATGTTTCAAAAAAAAGACTGTACAACAACCATCCTAACCCCAGTACCAGGCTGGTAAGTAGCCATATCCTGCCGGCTATTAAAAATGCGGTCATGCGGCTCGAAAATGTCGTCATTTTGTGTTATTTAAAAGTGCTTTGTATTTCAAAGTATTTCGACAAAAAAAATTAACTGATAGATTTAATCATTTGTTCCAGCGCATCCAAATGTTGTTTAAACGCTTTTTCGCCAGCCTTGGTAGCAATGTAAGTGGTGTTGGTTTTTCTCCCAATAAATCCTTTTTGTACCTTAATGAAGGCATTTTCTTCCAGGGTCTTTAAATGGGATGCCAGGTTACCATCCGTTACATCAATCAGCTCTTTCAGCTCATTAAAATTGATGGCCGTATTCACCATCAGCGCACTCATGATGCCCAGGCGTATACGACTGTCAAAAATTTTGTTCAGGTGCTCTATCGGGTTCTTCATTGCTAAACTGTTTATGCTGTTGCCGCTCTTTCATATTTGTCCCACATCAGTGCACCATAAATAATATGCAAAATACCAAATCCGGCGGCCCAAAAATAAATTCCGTAACCGGGCAGAAACAGGTTTATGCAGCCCAGCGTTATTTCCAGTAAGCCCAGGTAACGAATTTCATCCAACGTATATTTGCCCGCGTTAATCAAAGCCAGGCCGTAAAACAACAGGCAGGCAGGACCTATAAATTTCCATTCATTGTGCAGTAGCATCGCAAAAATAAAAACGCCACCCGTTGCCAGCGGAATACACAGGTTAACTACCATGCGCTTGCTGCTGGTATTCCATACAACCATGTTATTGCTTTTTGCTTTTTTCCAGGTAAAATAAAACCCCGAAAGCAACGCCAGCAGCATAGTAGCCAAACCCAGGAAAAACAATTTCCATTCAAGTTGCGCAAAATCATTTAAATCCCAATGACCTTTGGTATTATAAGTAAGATAGTATTGGTTGATCCAGTTATATGCGATAGCGGCACCTGCCAGTCCGAAAAAGCCGGCTGCAATGCCGCTCAGGCCACTCAAACTGATAAAACGGCTGCTCCGTTCCATGATGCGTTTTATATCCTGTAAATCTGCAAGGCTTTGTTGCTGGCTATCCATAAAAGTACTTTGAATTACAAAGTAAAAATAAAACACCGGTTATTCCTAGTGATCGGAAATAAATATTTTTAGCGTGTCACTACCCGGGTGATACCCCCAACGGCACTTTGAACCATACGGCACGAAGGGTTCAGACACAAGGTCTAGTGCCGGCGCAGCTAGCTGCTACAAAGTGATGGCTGTCCTTTAAACAGGGCTTTGTGGGCCATTAATCATATTTTTGATGCTGTATGAACCTCCTGAAGCTGCTCGGTTACAGTATGCTATTGATTATTTGCTGTCTGCTGTCGGCAGGTGCCGCAAACGCACAAAATAAAACCCTCCAAGGCTATATAAAAGATGCGCTCAGTGATGAGCGGGTGCCGTTTGCATCCATCAGCTTTATACACAGCGGCAATGGTAAACTCAGTGATTCTGCCGGCAATTTTATTTTCCATTTTAATGAGTGGCCTTCCGATACTTTATTGGTTACGTATGTAGGATACAAAGATTACAAGCTTTTTATTGGGCCTGACTTTCTTAAAAAAGCAGCCGATAGCCAGTTACAATTTGTGATCAACCTGGAACGTGGCAAAACGGTGGCGGAGGTGGTCGTAAAAAGAAAAATAGATCGCGGTTACCTGATGTGGAAACGCATTGTTAAGCATAAACCAGAGAACGACCGGTACCGGTTCGACAATTTCTCCTATGAGCTTTACAACAAAATGGAGCTGGATCTGAACCGCATTAACAAAGAAAAAATAAAAAATCGAAAATTACTAAAGCCATTTGGGTTTGTGTTTGACAATATAGATACCACCGAAGGGCCGCCATTCCTCCCCATTTTTCTTACGGAAAACATTTCTGACTATTATTTTCAGAAAAAACCTTTCAGAACCAGAGAAATCATTAAAGGCAGCAAGTCAGCAGGCGTAGACAACGAAAGCATCAGTAAACTGCTTGGCGGTACCGACGCTAACGTAAACGTTTATGCCAATTTTGTACCGGTGTTTGATAAAAAATTTGTTAGTCCCATCAGCGACAATGGCGATAACTATTATCGCTATACCGTATTGGATTCACAGTTTGTAAGTGGCCGGCGCCTTATTCACATGAGTTTTACGCCGAAACGAAAAGGTGAAAACACTTTCCAGGGAGATTGCTGGGTACATGATACCAGTTGGGCTGTACAAAAAATGACGCTGTATTTATCTGCCGAAGCCAATATTAATTTTATCGATAAATTAAGCCTCATACAGGAATATAAATTAATAGATGACAGTACCTGGTTCCTGGTAAAAGACAAATTTGTAGCCGACATCGCACCCATCGGTAAAAACAAGACAGGTATTATTGCCCGTAAAACAACTACGTACACAAATATTGTGCGCAACCAGTCTTATATTGAAGATTCGCTGAAGCTGAATAAAATCATACAGGAAGTCCTGGTACAGAAGGGCGCCCGCGACAAAGAAGAAAATTACTGGGACGAACAGCGGCACGAAGCATTGAGCAAAAATGAAAAGTCGGTCTACGCTATGATTGACACCTTGCAAAAAATGCCGGTATTTATAAAATATACCAATATCATCAACTTCATTGGCACTGGTTATTTGAACGTGGGCAATTACCAAATCGGCCCCTGGCAAAACTGGGTGTTTTCCAATGTGCTGGAAGGGTTCAGAACCCGGTTCGACCTGGGCACCAACCGCAGCTTCAATAAAAAATTTACCCTGCACGGCTACCTCGCCTATGGTTTTGGCGACCAGAAATTCAAATACGAAGGAGATGCACTTTACCTGTTCAATAAAAATCCGCGTTCTTATCTGTTTGTCAAATATTCGAAGGACATCGACTACGGCCAGCAGTATTTAGATGAAGTAAGCCAGGACAATATATTTGCACTGGCCATCCGTAAATCCGGCGTGCCCATAAAATTTCTATTCACAGAAGAAAAAAGAATTGATTTCTTTAAAGAATGGCATTCCGGCTTTTCCGTATTACTGAATGCTACGGACAAAAAATACGATCCGCTGCGCAACCTGCCTTCCAAATCGGCCTACCCTGCAGCAAGCGGTGAAATATTTAATAATTTTGAAGCCAGTATCCGCCTGCGTTTTGCTTATCTCGAAAAATTTCTGGAAACGCATTTTTACCGGTACAGCCTGGGCAGCCCTTACCCAATTGGCGAAATAAAATTATCCAGGGGCATGAGCGGTATACTGAACAGCAGTTACAATTATACAAAGTTATCTGGTGGTATTTCAGATTTCCTGCAGCTGCCTCCCTATGGCAGTCTGTATTACAATGTATTCGCAGGTAAAACCTTTGGCACATTGCCTTTTATGTTACTGGACGTAGCGCCTGGTAACGAAATCTATTATTATAACAGGTATGCGTACAGCTTATTGAACCGGTGGGAGTATGTCCACGATAAATACATGGGCTTCGGCCTGGAACATAATTTTGGCGCCGGCTTATTCCGGTTCATTCCTTTCACAAGGAAATTAAAGTTCAGGCAATTCTGGACGGCAAAGGGTTTATGGGGAAGCCTGAGTGATGCAAACAAGGCATACAACACAACACCCGGTTATACTTTTAATTCGCTGAATGGTAAAACCTATATGGAAATCGGCACCGGCGTGGACAATATTTTAAAAGTATTCCGGTTGGATTTTATTTGGCGGGTACTGCCCCGGCCGCTGCCACCCGAAGGCGTAAAACGGTTTGGCGTGTTCTTCAGTTTCCGGCTTACATTTTAATATATTACTGATTAGTATAAAAAGTATATTATTTAATCCAACGGTTGAAAATCGTATGGGAGCATAATCGAGATCTTTTCCCACCATCCCCAAAAACCATTCATTACCAAATTAGTCGGTGTAAAACTCCCATCAGGCATAATAGTTACTGGTCCGGGCCAAGGCATCGACAATTCAGAACTAATGACCTTTGCAGCACGGTTGTTACCGGCATATTCAAACGGGGGTCTGTCTTTAGTATAAATGACCTGCAATGTATCAGTGAAATTCAGCACAAGCTTTCCGTCATTATAAGAAATTAAATTGTTTATAGAAGATTTATCAGCACTGTCAAAATTAGCATTGGGCTTTTCTGTACTTTCAACTGCTACAATTTTGATTCGTGTGTCTGCGTTACTGATTTCATAAACGGTATCAAAAAGTGACACACCCGTGTATTCCTGTTCCACTACAGTGCCGCCTTTTTTCATTTCTATTGTGCCATTTTTTATTTTCCGCATAATGACGAAACCGGCTGGCTGCGTTGTCCCCGTGTACAGGCTTCGTATAAAATGCATCAGCGAAACCGCATAAACCTTCTCTCTGGCTTCCAGGTATTGTACCCGGAGTTTGCCATCACTGAAGGCGTGGTCTTCAAACAGGGCATATCCTGAATAAAATACAGTGTTGCCTGAAAAATAATATTTAAATTCTTTTAAATTGTACCGGACGGTATATCCCAATGATTTGTTTTCGATCACAATTGCTTCACCGGCTACAACTGTTAACGTACTGTCTTTCTCATTCATCCTGAATTTTAAAACTTTCGGATTTTTTATTCTGCAGCTGCGTGCGTACGATGAATTGCCCATGAAATGTTCAATAAATAAATCGCCCCATTTTGCCCAACCATTTTTATCTGCAGGCGTTACCACTACTTCATCCAAATCAGCCGCTTTACGCCTGAGTTCAATGCGCATGTTCAACGCAATTGTGCCCTGCTGGAAATCTTTTGTAAAAGTTTCATAACCTATACAAGATACTACGAGCGTAAACTTGTCATTCATTGGCTTTTTTAAAACAAACTCGCCATTGTCACCGGTAGATGTGCCCGTTGAAGAGTTGCTCACATATACGGTTGCGGCAGGCACGGGCTTCGGAGTGCCTGCTTCAATGACACGGCCGGTAAGGACGTTTTGTGCGATACCGGTAGCGCAACATAAACAATGTGTACATATGATTAAAAGCAACTCCTTCATGCTTTCCGCCTTTTATTTGCTATTGTTATTAACAAGCTGGTTTACGCTTACCACGTTACCATTTCCATCCATCCCTTGTGCGATAATCCGAAACAGTTTTGATCCATTCTTCGCAAAACTAAACGAGGCAGTATGTGTAAGTGGGTTTATTTCCAGCGATGGGTTCCAGTATAAAGTGCTGTGTTTTTTGAGGGTCGTATCTATATCAACAAAGCGGCGGTTTATTTTATATCCCCTTATTGAAAATTTTGCAAAATCAACACCAGGTACCGGACGCTTCACTTCGGCACCATTTTTAAGCCAGATAGCAATTGTTCCATGGGGACCGTTGTCTGGGACATTGGGCATAGTGCCTGGTTTATAAATTCTTATCAGTGCAACATCCGCTATACGTATGCCGGAAAGCAAATCGATGGCAGCATCATACCCCTCCAGACCGGCACTCAGCAACGCTTCATTTAAGAAAAAAGCCGGGG
Source organism: Chitinophagaceae bacterium (assembly GCA_039919885.1). Taxonomy (GTDB): domain Bacteria; phylum Bacteroidota; class Bacteroidia; order Chitinophagales; family Chitinophagaceae; genus JACMLD01. The sequence continues at coordinate 100,186 of JBDSEV010000002.1, read as the reverse complement.
AGTTGAGCTTTAGCTGCTCAACATTTGACAACCCTACTATAATATTTGAGAAACGCCAGTAAATAACCGGTTTCCCATTGCTGTACGAATAATTCAACCCGGCTGCTTTCCCATTTAACCATGCCAGCACGTCCTGGTCGGAATTAGCTGTAATAGGGTCCCTGGTAAGATCCAATGTCTGCGCCCATGAACCAGGGTTGGCAAACATTCCGCTTGCATATTGAGCTAGTACGCTGTCAAGCTGTGTTCTGGTCTTCGCCGTTACCGTTACGTTCGCTAATATGCCTGCCTGATCAGCCGAGGACGCATCGACCGGACTATCCGCATTTGTAATAACAGGCTTTCTGCTGAGTACAGTTGGCGCCACCGAGTAGTTACTTTGAGCAATAGAATCAAAAATATTTTTAGAAAATTCTATCGCCGAACTGTTGCTTATACTACCCGGTGTTTTGGTGCCAGTTTGAATATAGATACTCGCTGTATCGTGAAAGGCCAGGTCGTTCACTACAAAAAATCCCGTCGTATCCGTGTTAATACGCAAAGGCAAGGTGATTGAATCTGCCGCATTTTTTAAAATAAGAAAAAGCGAACCATTATCCATCGGCGATTTTACATTCCCTCTTATTTCAAATGCACGTCCCGATAGCGTTATTGCTTTTTCAGGAAAATATTTTACCTTTTGTTCATCCCTGTCTAAAATACGCTGCAACCCGCTTCCTGCAGTGCTGCATGTTAGCAATAATACATCGAGCGCATGTGCCGCTTCCGGATGACGACTGTCAAAATACCATTCAGCATCATCTATGCTGGCAGTTATTTCGGGCGAGAGCAGCATAGCCGCGCGGATTGAATTACCGCTACCATCGTCGGTTCCATCACCTGCATCAGTTACTGATATCGCCAGCGTCCCTTTATAGTCATTCGGAAGTGAAACGAGAAAATTACTTTTTTCTTCACTGGTATTGGTTGCTGCTAGCTGTAGCTGAACGGAGTCAGGCCTTTGTTGCCGCAAAAAAACCGTTCTTTCTGCCAATACATTTCCGGACTCGGTTAATACTGCAATATGCAGCAGGCCTGCACCGAAATCATTTAACAGCAGCGGGTATGGGGCCGTTAGCACCGTATCCAGCGGATCATTAAAAGTAGTTTCATTAAAATGGATCTTTGAAACCGAAAAATTGTTCTCCATCCGGGCACATAAAAGAAGGTTTTCAAATTTTTCTTTATTGAGGCCGCTCCTGGAAATGTGAAAAAAGACGCTGTCTGCGCCGGCAGTGATGTGCGTTTCTGTATGCAAGACAATACCATTTGTTTGTACGGCAGGAAGAGGAATTTTTTTTGTAATGCCATTAGCAGTTACCAGGGCGGTATAGATGGTTTGCGGGGTACAGTGAATAATGAAATAGCCTGTCCCTTTATGGGTTGTTTTAATCAGCGCCATCGTATCGCCCAGGTTGTTGAATACTTTGCCAGAAGCATTTACAGGCAGGCCGTTGGTATCGATCGCTTTGAAGGCAACAAGGCTGGTTAACCTGCTCACCAGGTTACCACCTTCCGGAAAAAATTGCACTGAGAAATCAGCATGCCCCGCAGCAGCCTGCTTTTTCTCCGGCTTCCGGTTGTCCGTAACCGATATTTTGCGATAGAAAAACAATTCGTTACTGAAATTGAGCATCCATGCCGTGTAGGCACGGATATAGTAGTTTCCTGCAGGCAGGCTGGCCGGCAACAAAAATTCTCCCGAGACAGTTCCTTTCTGAACCGGCAGCATGGCCCGGTTAAGAATACGGCCTTTGTCATTAAACAATTCTACATAAAGTATATTACTGATAAAGGATGGCGTGTTCTTATAAATAACATATCCGCTGAACCAGATGGTTTCAGCAGCAGAATAGAATTGTTTATCAAGTTGCAGGTAAACTTTTTCCTGTGGATAATTGCGATAATACGTGGCCAGGGTTTGCCTGATGCGGGGTATCGGATCGCCTGGCGCCGCAAACGACACAAAAAAGAAACTAAATAAAAATATTGGAATAGAATTTTTTATAGCATTAAGGTTTTCTTCCGCGAAAGCTGATTAATTCAATTACCTGCTGATTCTGCACCCTTTCATGAAATTAATAAAATTCACGCGCCCGGTAAAAATAGCTATTTGGTTGTAGCATTGGTTTTCACAATATGTTAAGCAAACGCAATTTCAAATTCCTTCCACGACATTCGGACCAATTCTTTCTCTTTTTTTCCTATCTTACTTTCCCTAATCATCAATGCTTACATATGACCAACCTGTACATTCTTGCGCTGGACCAGGGAACCACCAGTTCGAGGGCTATTTTATTTAACCATGATGGCAATATCATCAGCACTGCCCAGAAAGAATTTACGCAACTGTACCCGCAACCCGCCTGGGTGGAGCACGATGCAGAAGAAATATGGAGCACACAGTTTAGTGTAATGGCAGAAGTTATTGCGAGGGAAAGTATCAGTACCAAACAAATTGCTGCCATTGGCATTACCAACCAGCGCGAAACCACCATTGTGTGGGACAAACGCACCAGCAAACCTATCTATAATGCCATTGTATGGCAGGACAGGCGCACGGCTGCATTCTGCGATGCGTTAAAAGAACGCGGCATGGCAAAAATGATACAGGAAAAAACAGGGCTGATCATTGACGCGTATTTTTCTGCAACCAAATTAAAATGGATACTGGATAATGTGCCTGGTGCAAGAGAAAAAGCAAACAAGGGGGAGCTGGCATTTGGTACAGTAGACAGTTGGCTAACCTGGAAACTCTCTGGCGGCAAACTGCATATAACCGATGTTTCCAATGCATCCAGAACCATGCTGCTGAACATACATACCTGCGCGTGGGACGATGAATTGCTTGAACTATTTGACATACCGCGCAGCATGCTGCCAGCAGTAAAACAATCAAGTGAAATTTATGGTGTTACTGAACACGGCGATATGCCCATTGCAGGCATTGCCGGAGATCAGCAAGCTGCCTTGTTTGGACAGATGTGCACCGCGCCCGGCATGGTAAAAAACACCTATGGTACCGGCTGCTTTATGCTGATGAATACCGGTGACAAGGCCGTTCGTTCCAGCAACAACCTGCTTACAACGGTTGCCTGGAGAATTAACGACACCACCACTTATGCACTTGAAGGAAGCATTTTTATTGCAGGTGCAGTGATACAATGGCTGAGAGACGGGCTGCAGCTGATACGTTCCGCCGCGGAAGCAGAGCCGTTGGCTGAAAGTGTTGCTGATACCGGCGACGTGTATATCGTGCCTGCATTTGCAGGACTGGGCGCACCTCACTGGAACCAGTATGCGCGGGGAAGTATTTTTGGCGTTACACGGGGTACAACCAAAGAACACCTCAGCAGGGCCGCACTGGAAAGCATCGCTTACCAGACAACTGATGTATTAAAAGCGATGGAATCCGATTCTGGCATCAGCATAAAAGAACTTCGGGTAGATGGCGGTGCTACCATCAACAATTTATTGATGCAGTTTCAGAGCGATATCCTGGCCGTGCCGGTGGTACGTCCTAAAGTATATGAAACAACGGCATTGGGTGCGGCCTACCTGGCCGGCCTGGCAGTGGGCTACTGGAAAGACATCAATGACATCCAGGTGCAATGGCAGGCAGACAAAACATTTAAACCTGCAATGGAAAAACAAAAAATTGATAAACTGATGCATGGTTGGCGGCGTGCGGTTAAAGCAAGCATTGCCTGGGCAGATGACGTGGCGTAAGCACCAAAGGGGACGCCAGTTGTTTGGCAGAAATTATTCATACTACCGGTTTACCTATGAACAGAACTACAATGATTCAGCAAATGGAAGCCCATTCATCCGGATGGGATATCTGCATCATCGGTGGCGGCGCTACCGGCCTTGGTGCAGCCATTGATGCCGCATCGCGTGGATACAGTACCATTTTATTTGAGCAGTCGGATTTTGCAAAAGGCACTTCGTCCCGTTCTACCAAACTGGTACACGGCGGGGTGCGCTACCTCCAGCAAGGCAACATCAAACTGGTAATGGATGCGTTGAAAGAAAGGGGAACGTTGAAAAAAAATGCGCCTCACCTGGTCAAAAATCAATCTTTTATTGTTCCCAACTATAAATGGTGGGAAGGGCCTTATTACGGCCTCGGGCTTAAAGTGTATGACTGGATGAGTGGCGATCTTGGTCTGGGTCCCTCCGAGTGGCTCAGTAAAGAAGAAGTGCTGGAACGCGCGCCTACCCTCGACCCTACTGATTTGCGCGGTGGCGTTTTATACCACGATGGGCAGTTTGACGACGCAAGGCTGGCTATTAACATGGCGCAAACGGCTGCCGCACATGGCGCATGCCTGATCAACTATTGCGGGGTAGCTGGTTTTTGTAAAGCAGCCGGAAAGCTAACCGGTGTGCAGGTAAAAGATGAGCTGAGCGGTAAAGAATATGAAATCAACTGCAAGGCTGTCATCAACGCAACCGGTGTTTTCAGCGATTCGGTACAGCACATGGATGACGCCGCCAAAACAAAGACTATTATACCCAGCCAGGGCATTCACATTGTTTTGGATGAAGCATTTTTGCCGGGCAACAGTGCTATTATGATACCGCATACAGATGACGGCAGGGTATTGTTTGCGGTGCCCTGGCACAAGAAAATAATTGTTGGCACTACGGATACAGCAGTAAAAAAAATTGCCGAAGAACCGGTGGCACAGACAGCAGAAATAGATTTTATCATTCAGCACATTGGCCGTTACCTCACCAAAGACCCGGGCATTGCCGACGTAAGAAGTATTTTTGCAGGGCTACGGCCATTGGTAAAAGCAGAGAGTAAAAAAACGGCAGAACTGTCAAGGGATCACGTTATTACAATAGCACCATCGGGTTTAATTAATATCCTGGGTGGCAAATGGACTACCTACCGCAAGATGGCGGAAGACGTTATCAACACTGCGGCCATCAACAATATGCTGCCGCACAGGGAATGCATGACTGAAAGACTGTCGATACACGGCGCGCAGGTGACCACTGATTACAACAATGACAACTATTATTACGGAACAGATCAACCGGCTATAGAAGCGCTTGTATCGCAGGATGCCGGTCTTGCAGAAAAAATTCATCCGCGTTTACCCTACACTAAAGCGGCCATTGTGTGGGCGGTACAACAGGAAATGTGCATTACTGTAGATGATGCGCTGGCAAGAAGAACAAGAGCTTTACTTTTGGACGCCAGGGCGGCGCTGGATGCAGCCCCGGGCGTGGCGGCATTGATGGCAGGGCAGATGAACAAAGATAAAAAATGGGAAGACGAACAGGTTGCCGCATTTAAGAAAATAGCGCTAAACTATATTCCGCTTGCAAACCAATAATTAAAAACAACCATTATGCATCCTTTTCTTGGTGAATTTATCGGCACTGCCATCCTTGTTATTTTGGGCGAAGGGGTGGTGGCCAACGTAGTCCTCAACAAAACAAAGGGCAATAACAGCGGCTGGATAGTCATTACATTTGGCTGGGCCATTGCAGTATTTACTGGCATCTTTGTGGCTTCTCATTTTAGTAAGGCGCACCTCAATCCCGCATTTACACTGGCTGCTGCCTATATCGGCAATGGTTTTGGATGGTCCGATGTACCGGCTTACATCGGTGGGCAATTACTCGGCGCAATGACGGGCGCGTTAACGGTATGGCTTGCGTACAAACAACACTTTATTGCAACGCCGGATGCAGATCTTAAGCTGGCGGTATTTTGTACCAGTCCTGCCATACGCAGCACACCCAATAATTTAATTACCGAGGCCATCGGCACCTTTATCCTGGTGTTTGCTGCGCTCTACATAGCAGCACCTGCCAGCACGTTGGGAGCACTGGATGCGCTGCCGGTGGCATTGGTGGTACTGGGCGTGGGATTATCACTGGGCGGCCCTACCGGGTATGCAATCAATCCCGCACGCGACCTTGGTCCGCGTATTATGCACGCTATCTTGCCCATTCCAGGCAAGCGAGACAGCGACTGGGGGTATGCGGGCATACCAATACTCGGCCCAGTAGTAGGCGGTTTATTCGCCGGCGTATTGTTTAAGCTTCTGTGATGTTCTTTAAATTAGGTTAAACGACGCCCATTCAATTTACTTTTACTGATCATTGCAACAAGCTCCGTCACCGGCATTTATTTAAAATCACCGATTTTTTAAAAAGGGGCGCATTAATATATTTTACCTTCAGCGAAAATATCCATTATGTCAAAAATAAAACTCGGCGACATCAGCACAAGAGCGCCAAAAGACTTGGACAAACAGGAAACAAAAGATACAATCAATAAACTCACGGACGATCTGAATGAATTGCAAAACCTCCTTTATGCAGAAGGGAAACATGCTATCCTGGTTATCATACAGGGCATGGATGCCAGCGGCAAAGACGGCCTTATCCGGAACGTATTTGGTAAACTAAATCCGCAGGGTGTAACGGTTAAATCATTTAAAGCGCCTTCTGCAGAAGAACTGTCGCATGATTTTTTGTGGCGCATTCACCAGCACGCTCCCGCCAAAGGGATGATGCAGCTTTTCAACCGATCACAGTATGAAGACATCCTGATTACGCGGGTGCATAAGTGGTGCGATGACGCGACCGCAAAAAAGCGGATGAAAGCCATCAATGATTTTGAAAAACTGCTAACGGAACACAACAACACCATCGTGCTAAAATTCTACCTGCATATATCTCCTGAAGAGCAGCAGGAACGCCTGGTGGAAAGAATAAAAGATGCTACCAAGCAATGGAAATACAATGAAAATGATTTCTCCGAAGCCAAACTATGGAAGGAATACATGGCGGCATACGAAGATTGTTTTGAAAATTGCAATGATATACCATGGACCATCGTTCCCGCTGATCAGAACTGGTACAAAGAATACATCATCGCAAAACAATTGCACGATACACTGACCGCACTGAAAATGCAATTCCCCGGAATAAAAAAGTAATATTTCTATTATTTGGTGTAACCTATCAAGGTTGCATTACAACTTAATCGTACATTCATATATATCTTTATATCACAAATCAAACCAGCTGATTATGGCAATGCTTAAAGAATTTAGAGACTTTGTTTTTCGCGGCAATGTAATAGATCTTGCCGTTGCAGTAGTTATCGGAGCTGCTTTTACCGCAATTGTTTCGTCTTTGGTAGATAACGTAATCACACCGTTACTGCTGGCGCCCGCATTGAAAGCGGCTAACCTGCAGGATATTGAGAAACTGGCCTGGGGTGCTGTAAAATACGGCAGCTTCCTGGCGGCTGTTATTAAATTTGTGATCATTGCATTTATCTTGTTCCTGATTGTAAAAGCAATGAAAAGTATTGAAAAGAAATCGGTACCATCCGCTACGGAAATGTCTTCTACTGATAAATTATTGATAGAAATAAGAGACGAACTTAAGAAACAATAATCCGCTTTTACGGGACGAGCTGGACAATCGTTTATATTTTAATAAGTATAAACCACGAGCTGGATTCTCCTGTAAAATAAAATTTAAGAATTATATTTGCCGGCATTCTGAATTTTTATTTCAGAATGCCTTTTTTTAATAAATACCGACAGACCATGCTAAAATCTTACCTCGTTGTGCTTTCCCTTGCCTTTGCTACATTGTTATTTGGACAGGACAAGGTGATTAAAGACATCCAGACAACCGCTCAAAAAGAACTGGCTAAAGATACCGCCCATAAAAGTGGCTGGAAAAGAGGCGGGTTGATTTCAATTAATATCGGGCAGGGCGGAAGCCGCAACTGGGCAGCCGGTGCTGAAAAATTCTCGTTTTCCACTGCTGCATTTGTAAATCTATACGCAAATAACCTGCACGGTAAATGGAGCTGGAACAATAACCTGGATCTCGCGTATGCACTGGTGAATACCACTTCGCAGGGCGTACGAAAAAATGATGATAAAATAGATTTCTTAAGCAGGGTAGGTTATGCAATAGGGCCTAAACTGGACGTTTCCGGTATCCTGAGTTTCAGGACCCAGTTTACAGATGGTTTTGAATATAATTATTTAAACAAAGGTATACAGCACCGTATTTCTGGCTTGTTCGCCCCTGCTTACCTCACCGTTGCTCCTGGTATAACCTGGAAACCTACTACATTTTTCAGCGTTTTTATTTCGCCCATATCTGCCCGCTGGGTGATTGTTTCCAACAATCCCTACAGTTATGTTTACCAGGGAGGCGTATCCCCCATAGGCGAGGTGGAGACACCATTGGCGCTTAATTATGGCGTAGACCCTGGCCAGAAAGTGAAAATTGAAGTAGGTGCTTTTCTTTCCGCCAACTTTAATAAAGAAGTAGTAAAAAATGTGGTGTATATCAGCAAACTGGAATTGTATTCCAATTACCTGAAAACAAAAAGAGTCGGGGATATTGGAGATGGAAAAGCACGCCCGGCCAACGTGGATGTGTACTGGACAAATGCATTTGCCATGAAAGTGAATAAATGGTTGAACGTGAACTATAATTTCGACCTGATATATGATGACGATGTACGCCAGTTCGGAACCAATAAAAATTCAGCCGGCATCCAGCTAAGATCTTTGCTGGCGGTGGGATTTGCGGCCAAATTCTAACCTATTATTTCCTTACATTTGTTGGGTTCCGGCACTGCCGGGACCCTTTGTTTTTTAATGCCGTAAATGAATAAACGTGAGTGCACCATCTTACCAGATTAAATTAGCGCAATTTGAAGGCCCGTTTGATCTTTTGTTGTTTTTTATTGAACGCGATGAGCTGGACATCTACAATATTCCCATCACAAAAATCATCAACGATTTCCTGGACTTTGTACATTCCGAGGAGAAGTTAAACATTGAACTTTCAAGCGAGTTTATCCTGTTTGTATCAACACTAATGCGCATAAAAGCTAAGATGCTGCTGCCGCGAAAAGAAATTGATGCCCTCGGTAACGAAATAGACCCCCGCCAGGAACTGATTGACAAAATACTTGAATACAAAAAATACAAGGAAGCCGCCGCCCAGATGGCAGACATGGAGGCGATCCGGATGCTGATGGTAAAAAGGGGTAACCTGCAAAAAGAAATCGCCAGCATCGGAGAAGAAGCCGGCGAAGGCACAGAAATTCAAAACATTACCCTGTATAAGCTTATGAAGTCTTTCGAGAAAGCAATGCAGCGGATGTACGATCGCAACCACCAGCCGGTACACACGGTGGTGCGCTATAACTATACAATGGAACAAAGCCGGGAATTCCTGCTCACAAAAGTGCAGAAAGAAAAAACTACGGCTTTTGAAAAAATATTTGATATCTGCGAAAACCGTATCCACGCGCTTTTCCTGTTTCTTTCCCTGCTGGAACTTACCCAGGCTAAATACATGTTTATCATTACCGGTGAGGGCAGGAATAATTTTATTATTGAATTCAATGAAAACAGGGAGGAAGATATCCCCTTTGTACTGCCACCCGCCAACCAAGCATAATCTTAACTGACGAACCGTCCGTTTATCGCTATCATGTTCCTTCCACGGCCTTTGGTATGTTAATTGACGTTTAAACATCGTAATTTGTTAACGCAGTTAAACGAACAGGAATTTATTTATGACCACACGTACAATAGCCCAAATAGAAGGCGCCACTGATGCGCAGGTTGGGGATTTTAAGATAAAAAATGTATTGCCTACCCGCAATTTAAAACAGGTCGACCCCTTTTTACTGGTGCACCATATGAGCCCATTTGAAATGAAGCCCGGTGCGGCCAGCCGTCTACCACCCCACCCGCACGCCGGTTTTGAAGTAGTGACCTATTTGCTGGATGGTGAGTTTTTTCACCGCGACAGCCAGGGCCATAACCAGGTTGCAAAAGCCGGAGATGTGAACTGGATGACCGCTGGAAAAGGCATTTTGCATTCTGAAGGTCCCACAGACGCTTTTACGGAAACTGGTGGCACCGTGCAATTACTGCAGCTATGGATTAACCTGCCCGCAGACAAAAAGCAACTCGCTGCCTCCTTCCGGCATTACGCCGGTAAAGACATCCCTGTAATTGAAAACGACCAATTATGGCGCAAGCTGGTCATTGGTGAATACGGTGAACAAGTATCTCCACTTACCACCCATACGCCGATGTTTCTATACCATGTAAAAGCAAAAAAAACTGGCTTGATGAACATACCGGTGCCGGAAAATTTCAGCGCCGCCGTGTATATTATGCAGGGAACAATTAAAGTGCTTGGCCAGCAACCGGTAGCAGGCGAACTTGTACACTTTAATACCGATGGCGATCAACTGGTTTTTACAGCAACAGCGCATACGGAGTTATTGATCTTTGGTGGTGAACCGATAAAGGAAAAAGTAGTAAGCTACGGACCTTTTGTGATGAATAGTTTTGAAGAAATACAACAGGCCATCGCAAGTTACGAAACCGGTAAAATGGGTGAACTTGCATATTAGTAAAAGTTACGTTGCTGCCGGATTAAACCGGCGGCATCGCTTTCTATGTGCTGATTCTTTGTCTGCAACGCAAAATTTTTCAAGCAAGGCCCGTCAACAATTAAACGCGGCAACGATTTTAGGATCCATTACCATAATAAATATAAAGGAGTACGGTTCTGGAAGACGTGTTAAGAATACCTGCCAGCTCATCCAAAAATGCCGGGGCTACTGCAGGACAGCCTTCTGTTTGGGTGATGGGATATTTGGTTTCCAATTCAGGAATACTGCCCATTGCATGCAATACAACATATCTTTTGAGGGCATTGTTATTGGTCTTGTTTAAGCCGTATAATTTATATGACAATCCAAAAGCACCATTGTATGCCTTGCCTATTTTGTAGATGCCAAGCGAGCTACAGTTACTGCCCTCACCGTTGGAAAACTTTCTGTCGAAAGTAAATTTTTCATCGCCTTTGCCATGTGCCACCAATCCTTTCTTTATAACGGCATCGTTCGCAAGATCCATTACAAAAAATCTTTCCCTACCCGACTTTACCTGCATGTCTATAAAAAAAGCGACCGTGGTATCATAATTATTTTCAGTTGCAAATTTTTTAATTTTCCGTGTTTTCTGGCGCAGGGTTTCCGGGGAATATTTATCGGTGCCTGTCTCCGGCCGACGGGTGGTATAGGAGGGTGGAATAAAAACATATTTACCTCCCCGCTCTATAATCCTGGGCGGCGTTGTTTTCTTCACTGCAACAACGGTATCAGGGATATATTCCGGTGGACCAATGAGGTTGATTTTTTTATTAGCAGCGGCCGTTTTATTGAGCGTTGTAGCAGTTGCCCTGTTGGTAACAGCTGGAGTGATGGCGTTTTCAGCGTTACGGATGCTGCGGCCGCCGGTACAGGCAGTTAACAGCACGACGAATACACCGGCTAAGGTTCTTAGAAAAGTGAGGCACATGGGTACGAACGGATTGATGAAAAAATAATAGGGTAATCGTTTAGCAGCAACAGGTGTTATAAGTGCTTTACCATGCCAGTAAGTAAGTATTTATTTCACCATTGACAAGGGTATTTGCCGCACCCACAAAAATTGCAAAAAACCGTATATACTGCAATAGTAGATCTACTAAATAAAAAGAAATAGTATCGTAAAAACAGCAAAACCCGGCATAGTGCCGGGTTTTATAATGATCATAATTGCTATTCTTTTAGTTAATGTCTTGTTTGTGTGTCATGTTTCTGACGGTAAATGGCACGACTGGTGCGGTTTTGCGATCTTTGCAATTTCGCTCTTTCTGCTGCAGTAACAACTCCATCCGATTTTGCTTCTTTTTTATCCTGCTGAATCTTTATCTCGCGGGCTTCCAGGTGCCTGGTTTCTTTTGCGGTTAATTCGCCGCTTTTTACACCTTCGCCTATTCTTTTCTGCTGGTTAACCTGTCTTTCTTTTACAACGGGCGTTGCTTGTGCAAAACCTGCTGTGGTGATTGATACAAAAGCCAGCACGAAGCCTGCGGTAATGAAATTCCTTTTCATAAAATGATTTTTTAATTTTTTTACAATAATGTACACCCCATAGACCCGGTACAGTACCCTGGGTTTAAAACAGCATTAAAAAAATATCAGGTGCAATAAAATAGAGCGTCACCATACGCCTTCTTTCATTGATATATCCATAACAGCACTGGTTTGCTGCTTTTATCCAGCAGTGCGCTCAGTTCTTTCAAAAAGCCGGGCGCTACCGTGGGGCACCCGTCGCTCTGGCAGATAGGATCTGGTGCAACGGGCTGCTCAGGCACGCATGAGTGCGCATGCAACACCACAAAACGAGCGTAGGCATTACTGTTAGTAACATCCATTCCCGCTAATTTATATGCCCGGCCGAATTTTCCGCTATAGGGGTTACCAATCCGGTACCTGCCCAATGACGTACAGCCGCACCCAATTGTATTTGCATATTTTCTGTCGGCCAGCCATTGCTCATTGCAACGGCCGTGTGTAACCAGGCCGCGACGGACAATACTGTCTGCTTTTAAATCAAATACAAAAAACCGCGGCTCACCGGAAGCAATACTCATATCAACCAGGAAACAAAACCGGGTGTTGAAATTGTTTTGTGTTGCATACTGCCGGGCCGCTGTTGCCATAGTACTCAATTTTTTATCCGCCGTTTGGCCAACCGATCTTACTGCTGCCTGCAAACCACCCTGGCGAACTGTACGGAGCCGGCCAGCATACCAGGCTGCACTGCCTGCTGTAAAAACAAGCACGCCAATTACAGCAATAATAAATACACGTTTCATTGATGGGGATTTGGTACACTCCGCAGATGCGCGCTGTACCGGCTTCCATAAAAGGGGCGAAGGAAAGATGCGTGTCTTAAAATATATTTAACAAAGTTGACCGTTGCTGCAATAGACAATGCTTAAATGGGCCCGCCACGCATAAAAAAACCGGCACTTCGGTACCGGTAGAAAAAATTAAATTTAGCGGGTTATAATTTAACGCAGGTTTCAGGCAAACATTTTTTGCTTTGTGGCAGCGCTAACTTACGGCAACTTTTTCCTTCATCAGTTCCCTTACAGCCGCAGCAATGCCATTTGTATCAAACCCACATTCTTTATGAAGTTCTTTTAAACTGCCGTGTTCTATGTACCGGTCCGGAATGCCCAGCATTTTTATGGTTGCGCTATAATGGTTGGCTATCATGAACTCGCCAACGGCCGTACCAAATCCGCCGGTAATGGTACCGTCTTCCACGGTGATTATTTTATCGAATTTGCCAAATACCTCATGCAGCATTTGCTCATCCAGTGGTTTTGCAAACCGCATATCGTAATGTGCGGGATGGAGTCCTTCGTTTTTCAAATCCCTGATAGCAGCTGCGGCAAAATTACCCGGATGGCCAAGGGATAAAATCGCTATCTCTTTGCCGTCTTTTAATTTTCTTCCTGTTCCAATCTGGATAGCTTTCATTGGTGTTCTCCACTCAGGCATAACGCCTTCTCCGCGGGGGTACCGGATTACAAAAGGATCAGTGGTCTCGTCCAGCTGGGCAGTATACATCAGGTTGCGCAATTCACTCTCGTTCATGGGCGAACTGATAACCATACCCGGTATACAGCGCATGTAGGCGATATCGTAGGCGCCGTGGTGCGTAGGTCCGTCCTCTCCTACCAGCCCGGCCCGGTCAAGACAAAAAATGACCGGTAATTTCTGGATAGCCACATCGTGCAGCACCTGGTCGTAAGCCCTTTGCATAAAAGATGAATAGATATTACAGAACACTTTCATTCCCTGCGTGGCCATTCCTGCGCTGAGCGTAACTGCGTGTTGTTCTGTTATGCCCACATCGAAAGCGCGGTCCGGCATTTTATCCATCATATATTTCAGGGAAGAACCGCTGGGCATCGCCGGAGTAATACCAAAAATTTTATCATTTTTTTCGGCCAGCTCAATGATGGTATGACCAAATACGTCCTGGTATTTGGGCGGCTGCGGTATATCAAATTTTTTCTTGTAGATCTCGCCGGTAATTTTATCGAACAGGCCGGGCGCATGCCACACGGTCTGGTCTTTTTCTGCGAGTGAGTAACCCTTCCCTTTTACGGTAACGATGTGCAATATTTTAGGGCCCGGAATATTTTTAAGATCCTGGATCGTATCAACCAGTTTGGTAATATTATGCCCGTCAATGGGGCCAAAATAACGCAGGTTCAGCGATTCAAACAGGTTACTGCTACCGCTTACAAAACCTTTGATGCTTTGCTCCAGCTTGCTGGCCATATCGCGGGTAAAAGTTTTGCCAATGGGTAGCTTTCCCAGCGCTTTCCATATATCGTCTTTTAACTTATTATAAGTCTGGGAAGTGGTAATATCAGTGAGGTATTCTTTCAAAGCTCCTACGTTGGGGTCGATACTCATACAATTGTCGTTGAGTATTATAAGCATATCAGCATCGGCAACGCCTGCGTGGTTCATCCCCTCAAAAGCCAGGCCTGCCGTCATGGCGCCATCACCAATAATGGCTACGGCTTTACGGTCTTCTTTTTTATACTTGGCGGCCATGGCCATACCAAGGGCAGCTGAAATAGAAGTAGAAGAATGGCCTACCCCAAATGTATCATATTCGCTTTCGCTTCTTTTGGGAAACCCGCTTAAACCATTGTATTTGCGATTGGTATAAAAATTATCGCGGCGCCCGGTAAGTATTTTATGGCCGTAAGCCTGGTGGCCTACGTCCCAAACCAGCTGGTCGTAGGGTGTGTTGTAAATATAATGAAGCGCTACGCTGAGTTCAACCACGCCAAGGCTGGCGCCAAAATGACCACCATACACGCTCACTACGTCAATAATATACTGGCGCAATTCATTGCAAACTAAATGCAGTTGATCCTTACTTACTTTTTTGAGATCAGCAGGAGAATCAATTGCTTTTAACAACGGTCCGGGTGTAATTTCCATAGTGAAAATATGAAAGGGTAAAGATACAAAACCCTACTGGTACTAACGTCAAAATAGGGTAGGTGGTATCTGCCTCGCCGCCTACTGTAGCCATTTACAGGCCAAAACCGCCGCCACAGGCCTATTTACTTATTTAACCATTCATACAATTACCTATATTAGAGCAAGGGTTTAATAATAGCTTTGCTTATGAGCATTCTGAAGAAGATTCCGACTTACTGGCTTTTCCAGCTTTTTGGCTGGGGAATGTTTATTGTGGTGAATGTTTTCTTTGCTTATACCTGGGACAGGGTAGACATCAAATACATTTACCGGTTGGTCTTGTACCTGGTACTGGGTATCGGCATTTCACACATTATGCGGGGCGTGATAAACCGATTCAGCATTTTTATAAAACCCATTGAGCAACAAGTATTTGGCTTTATTTTTATCACCTTTTTTTTCTCGCTGTTGCTGGCTGTTTTGGAATCTTTACTGCTGATTTACTTTGACCTGCTGCGCAAAACGGCGCCGGAGCGAACAACCATGGATTTTTCTAAACTGATGCTGTATAACCTTTTTGCATCCTTTTCTTATTTATTCATTTGGAATTGTATTTACTATATCTATCATTATGTACAGAAAAGCAGGCACCAGCAGGTAGATACGCTGAAGCTGGAAGCGCTGGTAAAAGAACTTGAACTGAAAACCATTAAATCGCATATTAACCCGCATTTTATTTTTAATGCTTTGAACAGCATCCGCGCGCTGATTGACGAAAACCCGATGCGTGCCAGGGGTGCCATTACGGAACTCAGCAATATCCTGCGCAGCAGTATGCAGGCAGGCAAACTGGAAACAGTTCCTTTTGAAAAGGAATTGAATATTGTGAAAGATTACCTGGCCCTTGAATACATTCGTTTTGAAGACAGGCTGCGAATAGAATATGAAATAGATGAAGACACCCTGGACCAGCCCGTTCCTCCAATGATGTTGCAAACACTGGTAGAAAACGCAATTAAGCATGGCATCAGCAAACAAGTAAGTGGCGGAACTGTGAAAATAATCTCCGATTTTAAATTCGATCACCACGAGCTGGTGGTGCAAAACACCGGTCATTTAAACGGCGCATACAACTCAGACGGATTTGGGCTTACCAGTACACATAACCGGTTGCAGCTGTTATTTGGAGAAAAAGCAAATTTTACAATCAAAGAGATAAATGGCAACATCGTTGAGGCCAAGGTAATTTTACCTGTTGGGGCAGTTGCATAAATTACACCTATATGATCAGAGCTATTATTATTGATGATGAACGACTGGCAAGAAATGAACTTAGGAAATTGCTCATTGATTTTCCTGAAATTGAGGTGGTAGCTGAAGGCGCAAATGCCAATGAGGGACTTGAAAAAATTGAAGCCATCAATCCCGACCTGGTATTCCTGGACATACAAATGCCCGGAAAAACCGGGTTTGATATGCTGGCGGAGCTTGACAAGGCGCCGCATGTAATTTTCACCACTGCTTATGATGAATATGCGTTAAAAGCATTTGAAGTGAACGCACTCGATTACCTGCTGAAACCCATTGAACCCGGCCGCCTCGCGGATGCGATACAGAAATTGCATATACAGGAAGAAAAAGAGCAAATAAGCAACGGCGAAGTAAATACCAACCGTGAAATGCTGCATGAAGATGACCAGGTATTTGTAAAGGATGGGGAACGTTGCTGGTTTGTAAAACTGAGCGAGATCAGGCTCTTCGAAAGCGTGGGCAACTATGCGAAAGTGTTTTTCGGTCCAAATAAACCACTGATCCTGAAATCGCTGAATGCGCTGGAAGAAAGACTCGATGAAAAAACCTTTTTCAGGGCCAACCGCAAGCATATTGTGAACCTGCGACTGATAGATAAAATAGAACCTTATTTTAATGGGGGCCTGCTCCTGGAAATGAAAGGTGGTGAGAAAATTGAGGTGAGTCGCCGGCAGACCGTGAAATTTAAAGAAATGATGAGTCTGTAAAATGTGCTCATTGTAGAAATGAATTGCCAAACATGAATGTATGATTTTTATGTAGCATGAATGAAGCAAATCAGGTATCAAAAAATAGTACGCCAACCATAATAAAATTTACATGAGAAAATTTATCGTAACGGGATTATTAACCGCAATAACCTTTTTTTCTTTTGCGCAAAAGCAATTAGACAATATCATCAACGCAAAGGAGGTGGAACGAATTGAAAAAACCTTGTCTGCAAATGACATGCAGGGTCGCAGTGCTTTCTCCCCTGCCATTGACAAAGCCGCTGCTTTTATTGCTGCAGAATTTAAAACCATCGGGCTGAAGACTTTGGACAATAGCACCACCTATCGGCAGGAATTTGTTATGATAACGCCCAAATTTGTAAGCAACAGCGCTTTGCTGGATGGTGTAGCTGCAGACCAGAAAAACGTTGTAGTGATTACCCCAAAGGCTGATCTCAAAATAACGCAGGCATCCGCGTATGAGAAAGTATACATAAAAGCCGGCGCAAATCTTTTTAATGAAGCATATAACTATGTACAGGCCGGTAAAAACTATTTGGTATTGGTTGACACCAGTTTCGGCAAGATTTTTCCCCGGTTATCGGGCTTCAAAAGAAATCTTTTTGCAAATGCCGTCAACACAGTTTTTGTACTAACTGCTACGGACCCTGTAAATTATGAGATCAGCGCCACACATGAAATCATCGAAGCAAAGCTTGCAAATGTGGTGGGCGTATTACCAGGCAAAACGAAAGCGGCAGAATTGGTGGTTTTTTCAGGTCACTATGATCACCTGGGTATTGGCAAGCCAGAAAACGGTGATTCCATTTACAACGGCGCTAATGATGATGCTGCCGGCACAACGGCAGTAATTATGCTGGCAAAATATTTTAAAGCATTGGGCAATAATGAAAGAACGCTGGTATTTGCGGCGTTTACTGCAGAAGAAGTTGGTGGTTTTGGATCGCAATATTTTTCAAGGCAATTAGATCCTGCTAAAGTAATGGCCATGTTTAATATTGAAATGATTGGTACCGAGAGCAAATGGGGCAAAAATTCTGCTTATATCACTGGCTATGAAAAAACGGATATGGGTAAAATTCTTGAAAAAAACCTGGATGGCACGCCATTCAAATTTTATCCTGACCCTTATACTACGGAACAGTTATTTTACCGCAGCGATAATGCAACACTGGCTCGGCTGGGTGTGCCTGCTCATACCATTTCAACTTCAAAAATGGACAATGAACCAAATTATCACAAAGCCAGCGATGAAATACAAACGCTGGATATGGCGAACATGGCAATGGTCATAAAAGCGATTGCCAGGAGTTCAGCCACTATAGTTAGCGGAAAAGACTCGCCAACACGCGTAAATACAGCGGATTTAAAATAAGAAAGAAAGGGTTTTAACAAAACAAACACAACCTATTTTGTCACAACAGGGGAATTTATTTCCCCTTTGTGCTTTATTAAAGGTAATTGTCTCTTTAGGACGATTTGCGCACGGAGTTTGTCTTGTATAGTCTAAACTTATTATTATGGAGAAGATGCAAAAATTAGAGATGATGGATAAGATACTGCGCGAACTGGATGATGTTAAGAGCAGTCAGACTTCAGTGTTAAAAAAAATTGCGCAGATTGAGGCCGAGAATATTAACCTGGGCGTACAGCTGCTGGATAAATCCCTACCAGACGTACATGAAAGTGTAGACAAGGGTATACAGGATATCGGAACG
The DNA here is from genome assembly GCA_039919885.1 of Chitinophagaceae bacterium. Lineage (GTDB taxonomy): Bacteria > Bacteroidota > Bacteroidia > Chitinophagales > Chitinophagaceae > JACMLD01. The sequence goes on along the minus strand of JBDSEV010000002.1, from coordinate 81,503 downwards.
CTCCAGGAAAATTTTCAGTTACACCGCGATAAATTTGCGAAAGACAATAAACTAGAAGCAGTTGATGGACTTACTGTTTCTTAATAATTTTTTGGGCCGCTGCAGTTTGTGTCATTGGCGGCAAAACAATTAGCAGGCATTACAAATGTTCAAAGTATTTTATAGGAAAAGCTGGGTTAAACCCGGCTTTTCCTTTTTTTTGTGATTAGTTATCAGCTGAACGGAATTCCAGCAGCAGCCTTCTTACCAGGTCTGCGCGTTGCCAGCGAATCAAGTGTCCTACGCCCGGCAACGAAATAAACTGAGCGTTTTTGCCGTCCAGCACTTTGCGCGCAAAATCAAGGTTCACCGGCGATACTGTCTTATCCGCATCGCCCTGCACAACAGTAACAGGTGTGTTGAGCGCACTCCATCGCGGCAGCAATTTCCTTAATTCCCTTTCATGGGTATATTTTTCGTTGGTCGCTACCCTGAAGAACCGGGGCAGCATCCACTTTAACGGACCACGATGAACGTATTTATTAAACCACCAGAATTTTTCGTGCGCCGGATCGATGGCGGCAGCCAGCAATAATACATGGTAAAAGGCCGAAGGATGATCAATAGCAATTTTTGCCGCAATGGGGCCGCCATAGGAACTTCCCATTACAACACCTTTTTTGTGCGATCTGTTCAGTCGCAGGGCCTCAAAAATGGCAACTGCCTGGATGTCTATACTGGTGACCGCCTTGCGCCGTCCTTTAAACCTGGATTTATTGTAACCGGGACGGTCAACCGAAATAACCTGGAAATGTGCGGTTACCAGTGAATCATCCAGCAAATTCCTGCTGCCATACCACGCACCGGGTGCACCGTGCACAATCAGTAGTGGCGGCAGTGTGTCTGCACCGGCAGTGGCACAAAATAGTTTCACCGAATCGTTTTGAATCGTAAAATACGTGGGGCGTATTATCTTGTCTTTGTAGTAAGCCTTCAGTTGTTTGTCTGTCTGAACAAACCGGCGGAAACAACCGCTGCAGGTAAGGAAGATGATTACAAGCAGTAGAAGTGATGCCCTGAAAAACGATGGCTGCTGCGTGCTTTTTTCACTATTGAAATACATAAGAAAAGGACGACTTTTCATTTTTCGAATTCATCACATTTTCACATTCAGCACATTCGCGTTCACCGAATGAATGGCCGCACTCATCTCTTTTATGAGCGAAATGTCCTTCTCAATGGCATTGCCTATCACCAGCACATCTGCACCGGCCTTGCAATTGCGGTAGGCTTTCTCGGGGTCGGTAATGCCGCCGCCCACTATTAAAGGTATTTCTATACTATGGGCCACTTTTTCAATCATGCTTTCTGATACCGGCTTTTTGGCGCCGCTGCCGGCATCCATATAAATCACTTTCATACCCAGCATCTCGCCGGCCATAGCGGTGCACATGGCAATTTCGTTCTTATCTGCGGGTATCGGGGCCGCATTGCTGATATAGGAAACGGTGGTAGGGGCACCCCCATCGATAACCATATAGCCCGTTGAAATAATTTCTAAACCGCTTTGCTTTACTGCCGCCGCAGAGATCACGTGCTGGCCAATGAGCAGCTCAGGGTTTCGACCAGAAATAAGCGATAGATACAATAACCCGTCTGCATGAATTGAAATCTGGGAAGGACTGCCGGGAAAAAGAATGGTTGGGATGCTGCATTGGTGCCGGATCCGTTGTACAACTTTATCAAGGTGGTTGGAAATAACCAGGCTGCCACCTACAAACAAATAGTCTGCTTTGGCCGCTGTTGCCAGGCGGGTCAGCTGATCGATTTTTTCCTCATCTACCTTATCGGGGTCTATGAGTACAGCGAAGGACTTTTGCCCCTTCGCCTTTTTTTCCAGTAATTGCTGATACAAACGAGTCTTCATCAGGCATTATTCCTTGTATTGCAAAAATGCAAAAACTTTTCCAAAAGGGCTTAACTTTTAAAGACTTGCCTTTTGCTTCCTTTTCTGCTGTGTTTGCGTATAATTTACAAAACCGTCACGTAATTTCCCTAATTGCAGCATCCATGAAGGCAAATACGATAAAACCCGGTCGTGGGTTTGGTAGCCGGATGCGCTGCAAAGTTTCCGCAAACAATGATTGAAAGCCCGGGCTTCCGGTCTCACAGCTGGCAACAGCGCCAGCTGCATGCCGCCCGCGCGGCGACGCAACGCTGAAAATTAGACTACACATAACAGTTAGTAAGCCAGTGTTTTTACAAGGGCAATGTATTGTTGTGGAATGCCTTACGCGCGTGACATTTTTCTTCTTCGCCCGGCATACATCCTTATTATTCTAATTAGACCTTTTTCGGGTCAATACCAAAACTTTTTTGCCGGCTTCCTGCCATTATTATGTGCAAAAATCAAGAGAGTCAATGGCAGCGTGGGTTACCAAATTGTTAAGCGCTTTTTCCACAGGCTGTTAATATTTATGAACGGGGAATATGGTATGCAACAGATATTTTCGTCTACCTCATTTTTACTAACCCGGAAATTAAACGCTCCATGATAAATAAAAAGAAACCCACAAACGGGCTGACCTTCAGCCGCCGTTTCACAAAAGATACGGTTGCTGTGTTCGACCAGTTTGACTACGATTACCGCACTTCGGTTATTCGCAATCCCAGCGGCGAAGTGGTATTTGAAATGACCAATGTAGAAGTACCGAGGCAGTGGAGCCAGATTGCTACCGATATTTTAGCGCAGAAATATTTTCGTAAAGCAGGGGTTCCGCAACCCGATGGATCATTGGGCCGCGAAACTTCCGCCAAACAAGTAGCCCACCGTATGGCCAATTGCTGGAAGGTTTGGGGTGAGCGTTATCATTATTTTGCCTCCGAACAGGATGCGGCCATTTTTTACGACGAGATGGTTTACAGCATCTTAAACCAGGCATGCGTACCAAACAGTCCCCAATGGTTCAACACCGGTCTCTATGAAAGTTATGGCATTAAAGGCAAGCCGCAAGGACACTACTTTGTGGATGCGGTGGACGGAGAATTAAAAAAATCTACTTCGGCGTATGAGCGCCCGCAGCCACATGCCTGTTTTATATTGAGCGTTACGGACGACCTTGTGAACGATGGCGGTATCATGGATCTATGGGTACGCGAAGCCAGGATCTTTAAATACGGCAGCGGGGTAGGTACCAACTATTCCAATATCCGCGGAGAAGGCGAAAAATTGAGTGGTGGCGGCACTTCGTCAGGTCTGATGAGTTTTCTTAAAATTGGTGACCGCGCAGCCGGCGCCATTAAAAGTGGTGGCACTACCCGCAGGGCAGCCAAAATGGTTTGCCTCGACCTGGACCATCCGGAAATCCTGGATTTTATCGACTGGAAAGTAGAAGAAGAAAAGAAAGTAGGTGCGCTGATAGAAGCAGGTTATGCCAGCGACTACGAGGGAGAAGCCTATAAAACAGTAAGCGGACAAAACTCCAATAATTCAGTTCGTATACCCAACGCTTTTTTTGCCAAACTGGAGAAAAACGAAGACTGGGAATTGAAAGCAAGAACAGATGGAAGGGTAATGAAAAAGATACCTGCCCGCGAATTATGGAATAAAATTGCTTATGCCGCATGGCGTTGTGCCGACCCCGGCGCCCAATATGATACTACTATCAATGAATGGCATACCTGCCCGGAAGGCGGCCCAATCAGGGCTTCTAACCCTTGCAGTGAATATATGTTCCTTGATAATACGGCCTGCAACCTGGCCTCGGTAAACCTCCGCCAGTTTTTTGACCAGGATAAGAATGTTTTTGATGTGGAAGGCTTTCAGGATACCTGCCGGTTATGGACAGTCGTGCTGGAAATATCAGTATTGATGGCACAGTTTCCGTCAAAAGAAGTGGCCCAACTTTCTTATGATTACAGAACTCTCGGTTTGGGTTACGCCAACCTCGGTTCGATGCTGATGGTAAGTGGTATTCCTTATGATAGTGAAGAGGCACGCGGCATTGCGGGTGCCATAACCGCAATTATGACCGGCATTGCGTATAAAACATCGGCGGAACTCGCTTCCATCCTCGGGCCATTTGCCAAATACGAAGAAAACAAAGCCCACATGCTGCGGGTAATGCGCAACCATCGCCTGGCTGCCTATGATGCAGACGAATATGAAAAACTGAGTTTAAAACCACAAGGCATTAAAGCTAAATACTGCCCCGATAATTTACTGAAAGCGGCTACCAAAGCCTGGGATGACGCCGTTCAACTGGGTGAAAAATATGGCTACCGCAACGCGCAGGTTACCGTAATAGCGCCTACCGGCACCATCGGCCTTGTCATGGATTGCGATACCACCGGCGTTGAACCTGATTTTGCGCTCGTGAAATTTAAAAAATTAAGCGGTGGCGGGTATTTCAAAATCATCAACCAGTCGGTACCACAGGCATTGAAAAACCTGCAGTACGATGAGAAGCAGGTGGATACCATTATTAAATATGCGGTAGGATCGGGCAGTTTTGCGGGTGCGCCCTACATCAACCACCAGACCCTTAGCGAAAAAGGTTTCCTGGCAGACGAGATAAAAAAATTAGACGCGGCTGCTGTTGCTGCTTTTGAAATAGGATTTGTATTCAACGTATACAACCTGGGCGAAGCATGCCTGCAGCGCCTTGGTTTTAAAGCAGAACAATATTTCAATTTTGAATGGAACCTGCTGGAAGCATTGAATTTTACAGACGAGCAGATTGAAGCCGCCAATGATTATGTATGCGGTACCGGAACAGTAGAAGGGGCGCCATATCTTAAAAATGAACACCTGCCAGTTTTTGATTGTGCCAATAAATGCGGAAAAAAAGGCGAACGCTTTATCCATGCATATGGTCATATCCGTATGATGGGAGCAGCCCAGCCTTTTCTTAGCGGTGCTATATCCAAAACCATCAACCTGCCAAACGAAGCCAATGTAGAACAAATTGCAGATTGCTATTTGCTGAGCTGGCAGCTGGGTTTAAAGGCCAATGCCTTGTACCGCGACGGTTCAAAAATGAGCCAGCCCTTAAGCAACAAATCAGACAAAAAGAAAAAAGACAGTACCGAAAAACAGGCAGCAATAGCCGAAGAAGCCAGTGGCCCTTCCAATATTGTTGATATGAGTAAGTTAACCGTAGAAGAGCTGCTGGAAGAAGTACAGAAAAGGGTGCAATCTTCTCCGGATACCAAATTGAAGCGCCAGCTGGCGATGATTGTGGAAAGAAGAACACTGCCCGCGAAACGCCGTGGGTTTACGCAAAAAGCAAAGATTAACGGCCAGGCATTGTTCCTGCGCACCGGTGAATACAATGATGGTACCGTAGGGGAAATATTTATTGACATGGCCAAGGAAGGGGCAACCATGCGCAGCATGCTGAACTGTTTTGCCATTTCTATTTCTATTGGTTTGCAGTATGGGGTACCGTTGGAAGAATTTGTAGAGAAGTTTGTATTTACGCGGTTTGAGCCATCGGGTATGGTAGATCACCCCAATATTAAAACCACTACTTCCATTGTTGATTTTATATTCCGGGCGCTGGCCTATGAATACCTGGGCAGAACAGACCTGGTGCATGTGCTTGACAAACCGGAGCTGATGAACACGGGCACGGACGATTGGGATGAAATTCCTACCTCACTGGAGTACGATAAAAAGACAAGCCCTGAATTGAGCGATGTAAGAATCATTGCGCCGGTTGGAAAAACAACCGATGCGCAGCCAGTAAGAGGCGCAAACAGCAAATCTTCCAATGCCTCAAGAATGGACGGCAATGGGTTAAGCGCCGTAAATGCAGCCGCTAAGAGCATGCAGAGTGATGCACCGGCTTGTAACACCTGCGGGCATATCACCATCCGCAGCGGCACCTGTTACAAATGCCTGAACTGCGGTAACAGCATGGGTTGCTCGTAAGCAGTTCTTCCGGAATCGGTTATAAGATGAGCCGGTAAGGAAAGAAGAAATTGAATAACATGGACGGTTATCGTATACATTAGGTCTGCCCCATCACCGGGCGGACCTTTTTTTATAATAATTGATAAGCGGATCCACCCGCTACCCAACCCCATTCGCAGGGAAAGGGCAGTACTTTATTGCTGGCCATAAAAAAAGCCGCCGGAAGCGGCAGCTTTCAAATTTTTATTTTTTTTATTAGTCAATCTTGTTTTTTATGTATTTGGCCAATGCTTTTGCGGCATCCGCATAACATTCTGCAATTCTTTCTCCTGAAGCGTAATCACTTCCGCCAAAGGTTCTGCCTTTTGCATTCTTTACTTCTAATTTTACAATCACTTTAGAAGGATTTGCAGCTTCAACGATCCATACCTCCGCGTCTGTCTCCGCATTCTTTCTTGATATGTAGATGTTGTACCCTGGCTCCGTAAAAATGGTTTTATATATCAACGTATACTTAGCACCTTTTTTTGCGCCGGTCACCACCATGTTGCTGTATTTTTCAAACAGCTCATTGAATTTGCGATCATAATTCCCGGTGCGGTCAGCCACCCAATCCTTCGCCCATTTATCCCCTTTACCAGCTTCTTTCTTGTTGTAGTCTTCTGTTTTTTTAGCAACATATTCTGCTTCCGTTTTATATTTTCCAACGGCCATGTTATCATAAGTAAATTCCGTGTTGATATTTTTCTCGCCTTTCAGGGGTGCAAGATCGCCTTCAATAATATTAATCTTTTGTGCATCTGCCGAAGCAACAGCCATCAGCATACCCAGTCCCAAAAAACATGTTTTAATAAATTTCATAGTAAGCGTTGTTTTTGTAAAATGATTAGGAAAATAAGCAAACCGCCAGCATTTTGTAAAGCCTGGTAACCGATGTTCACCAGTTTAAATATACATAGTTAACGTAAAAATACAAACGGTAAAGGTTTTTTTAAATGGGGCTACCGAATGGCCATGCGAAACGTTTTTACCAATTTTTAATTGTGCATCGTTTTAAAAAAAAAGTAATTTTTTTCCCGCACCCATCATACTATATCATCCGGCAACCCGTTATTCTATGAAACCGTCCTACACATGAAAATACTGATTGCCATTTTAATTGTATTGATAGCATTTTCTTCCTGCAGCAGGGCGCTTACCCCGGGTGAGGCCGCTAATCATCACTATAAAAGATGCAGGGACATCAGGTAGGTGTGTTTCCTTCAATTTTTCAAACTTTACTATATCCGGCAGTCTGTGACCTGCCGGATTTTCTGTTTTACATATACGGCACCCTTTCCGGGACGTCTGGCAAAGAATGCAGCCAACTAACCATATTTCTCTATTAACGGACAGGTGGCGCTAGCCGCTGGTTACGGCCCGGGCAGCCATTACCTCCGCTGTAAACAGCAGCAGTGGCGTGAAAATAAATAACAAAATTGCCTGCCAGTTATTAGCTTTATAGCCTAATAAAACACCCTGCTATGACGATAGATTTTGGTTACGATAAAAAGCAGGTACTGCAGGCATTGCGGTATCATTTTCTTTCAAAACCAGAGATAAAAACACTGGTTATCCTTGTAAACGTATTTGCTATTCTTTCTGCTGTTTTATTTGTCCTGAAAAAAATACAGGGTTTGTCTTTTATTATTTTTTCATTTTTATGGTTTACGCTCATGCTGGTTATCTGGCGGGTACTGCCAGCCAGTATTTATAAAAGTGCTGCTACTTTCCAGGATAATTTTACGGTTCGGTTTGAAGAAGCGGGCTTTGAATTGTTTAATAAAAAAGACGCCAAAGCCTGGCCATGGACGGCATTCAGCAGCTTTATGGAAAGTCCCCATTTTTTCCACCTGTATTTTGATAGCCGGTCATTTTTCCTGGTGCCCAAAGACGCTTTCCTGGATATTAACCAGTTACAAGCTGTGCGGCAACTGCTGAAGGAAAAAATCGCAGCCTAGTACTTAAATTGTTATCCTAAGGAATAGCCAATATGCCCTTATGCTGCACTTATTTGCCTCTAAAAGATGTATCTTGCACCCCGTCTGGTCTTATACTTTCCGGCAGGCAATATAAAGCCAGTTTTTTTCGTATTAGGAACCGTAAGTCTGCCAGCAACCTGCACATTTAAAATATGTTTCCACTGGTAAAATCCTTTAATAATGCCTAAAGTAACCTTTAACAATAAAAACAAAGTCTTCTACAACGCACTTAAGCTGAACGTAGATCAATACTTTCAAGCCAACAATATTAAACCTACCGGTAATTGGGCACTTTACAGCAAAACACTGGTGCTGGTACCTGCAGCAATCGGACTCTATATTTTACTTTTATCGGTAACTATGCCGGCGGCCCTTGCGCTTACATTGTGTACAGTACTTGGTTTTGTGCTGGCAAGCATTGGATTTAATGTGATGCACGATGCCTGTCATGGCAGTTATTCCAGCAAAAAATGGTTGAACGATCTAATGGGTCTCAGTTTAAACGCCCTCGGTGGAAACGCCTTTATATGGAAATTTAAACACAATATTGTTCACCATACTTATACCAATGTGGATGGCGTGGATGACGACATTGCAAAGAGCCCACTGATGCGCCACTGCCCTTCCCAGAAATGGGTTCCTGCCCACCGGTTCCAGCATATTTACGTGCTGCTGGTCTATGCCATATCATCGGTAGCCTGGGTAGCCATCATGGATTTCAATAAATATTTCCAGCAAAAAGTATTTACTACCCCCCTGCAAAAAATGAGTGTTAAGGAACATGTTATCTTCTGGGCCAGTAAAGTTTTATACGGCGTTTTCTATGTTGCTATCCCTGTTTATTTTGTAGGATGGGGTCCGTGGGCATTGGGTTACGGTATTATGGAACTGGCAATGGGGTTAACCCTGGCGCTTGTATTTCAGCTGGCACATGTAGTGGAGAACGTAGAATTTGTAGCTGCTGCAGGCATGGAACACAAAATGGTAGAAAATGAATGGGCCATTCACCAGATAAAAACAACGGCTAATTTTGCGCCAAAGAATAAATTTATCAACTGGTATGTAGGTGGTTTAAATTACCAGGTAGAGCATCACCTGTTTCCACGCGTTAGCCATATCCATTACCCTGCTATCAGCGGCATTGTAAGAAAAACCTGTGAAGATTTTAACCTGCCTTACAATAGCTTTTCTACCTTTAGCGGTTCCCTGGCCAGCCATTTTAAAATGATGTACCAGCTGGGCAGAAAGCCAACGACCATGCAGGCTGCTTAATAAACAACGCTTACAATATTATTATAACAATGCCCGGACTGTCCGGGCATTGTTGTTTTTGATATTAACACAAAAGCATTTATTTTTTTTGATCAAAACAGGGTAATTCAATTGCCTTAACCGGCCTTCATCAGCATAGCCTGCAAGCGTCCACAGCGCTACCTGGGTTTATACTTTGCTGTCTCAAATATTTTCTTTGCATCGGTTTGCAATACCTGTTGTACGGTGAGTCCTGTGTTGTCTGCAGCAAACTTTTGCACAATCTGCCAGCCAATCCACTGCCCGATATTACCCGGTGAAGCATCCGGCATGCCATCGGTCTTCGGTGCTTCTCCTATAAAATTCTGAATGATGGTTGGCTCAGTAGTGTACACATCGTTGTTCTGGATGATATAGTTCCAAACCAGGCCCTCGTTCTTTTTGCACCAGTCCAGTTGCGACTGGGTAAACCCTGTTTTGAGGCTGTCTGCAGCAGCAGGCACAAATTTATCCAGCAGCCACCATTGCTTACCTTTTTCAATGATCTGCTCAATCAATGCCTGGCCCTGTGGTTTATCGGGGTAAATATCCAGGGCAATATTCTGAAAACAATTAACCGCGATATAGGCACGGTCGAATCGCCGGCTAATGTATTGCGGAAATTTATCAATGGCTTCCAGTGTATTGTAAGCACTGAAATTTTTGCCCAGGTACATCTGGAGGCCAATGGCCATTGCATCTGGTGTAAGTGCCACAGAGGGGTCGCCTATCAATCCCACATAGGTCACCAGCGCCGGCACTTTGTAACTTGGATAATAATGTTTCACGTACTGAAAACCTTTTTTAAGTTCTCCATCCAAATTACCCAGGCTGCTGAATTGCAACTGTGCAGAATCATACAAAGGCCTGCAATTGCGCATGTATGAGTGAATGAGAACCGGAATGGCGCTAACGGTGTCTGTACTGCCGCTGAGCACGATATGCTGTATAAAATCAGTAAAAAAATACGGGTATTTCTTTTGAAGCCCATCCAGTTGCTGCTCCAGGTGACTGGTATCTGCACTAAAAAAATCTTTATCAAAACGCGCCACGGCGACATCTACCTTAATATTGGATACATCGGGTGTATGGTTATTGCCGCAACTGGTCAATGCGATGAATGCCACCAGGGTTACAATAATTTTATTCATAGCGGTAAAACGATGCCAGGTGAAGAATGTTGTAAATGTAACCCATTTCTATACCGGGATTCCTGATTTCTGGATGCGCAGCGCTTCACCGCAATCGATCTTCACGCGCGAAATCTAGAATCGACCCTAAAAAATGATTGTGGCGGTTGACCAGACGCGCATGATTCAGTAATCCGGGATCTGCAATTCCACTTCATAAATTGTAAATTTGCCGGATGAAGATAGCATTGGCCCAGCAAAATTACCATATTGGCAATTTTGAAGATAACCTACGTAAAATCATCAGCGCAATACAGCATGCAAAAGAACAGGGTGCAGATCTTATCGTGTTCACTGAACTTTGCGTGTGTGGTTATCCCCCGCGCGATTTTGTAGAATTCAATGACTTCATGAACAAGTGCTACGCAGCCATTGAAACCATTAAAGAACATGCAGACAGTATTGCAGTAATTGTGGGCAGCCCGCAACGCAATACCAATCCCCAGGGAAAAGATCTTTTTAACGCCGCCTGGTTTTTATATGAAAAAAAAGTAGTGGCTACCGTACAGAAAACCTGTCTTCCTACCTACGATGTTTTTGATGAATACCGTTATTTTGAACCGGCCTACGACTGGAATGTAATTCCCTTTAAAGGCAAAAAGATAGCGCTCACCATCTGTGAAGACATCTGGAACCTGGGAGACAATCCGTTGTACCGTATATGCCCGATGGATGAACTCATTAAACAGGAACCGGATGTGATGATCAATATTTCTGCATCACCATTCGATTACGACCACGATGACGACAGGAAAGAAGTCATCCGTGTAAATGTGATGAAATATGGTTTGCCGATGTTTTACTGCAACACAGTAGGCTCGCAAACAGAAATTGTATTTGATGGCGGAAGCCTGGTAATGGATGCCAGCGGCAACCTGCTGAAAGAAATGAAATATTTTGAAGAAGATTTTGCGGTGGTGGCATTGCCGGAAAAAATACTACCGGAAGCAGACGAGGTAATTGTTAAACCCGTGACCACCACCAGCCTTTTCGACAAAGACATGCGGGTTTCAAAAATCAGCAATCCCAATGCAATTGTTGAATACCTCACCGCGGAAAAAAACATTGCCGAAATATACCAGGCGCTGATACTGGGCATCAAAGATTATTTCAGCAAGATGGGTTTTACAAAAGCGATCCTGGGCAGTAGTGGCGGCATCGACAGCGCAGTAGTGCTCGCCCTCGCCTGTGCCGCGCTGGGGCCGCAAAACGTGAGAGCGGTGTTAATGCCCTCTGAATATTCGTCGGATCATTCTGTGAGCGATGCAGAACAGCTCAGCAAAAACCTGGGGAATCCCTACGATATTGTACCCATTAAAAATATCTATAGCGCTTTTCTTACTGAACTGAAAACTATTTTTAAAGACCTCCCGTTTAACGTAGCAGAAGAAAATATACAAAGCCGGAGCCGTGGTAACCTGCTAATGGCCATCGCCAATAAATTTGGCTACATTTTATTGAATACGTCCAATAAAAGTGAACTTGCAACGGGGTATGGAACTTTGTATGGTGACATGGCCGGCGGATTAAGTGTGCTGGGCGATGTATATAAACTGCAGGTATATGCGCTTGCAAAATTTTTAAACCGCAACGCGGTAATTATTCCTGAGAATATTATCACCAAAGCACCCTCCGCAGAACTGCGGCCCAACCAGAAAGACAGCGACAGCCTGCCCGAATATGATATCCTTGATAAAGTTTTGTACCAGTACATTGAACGCCGCCAGGGACCGAATGACATCATTGCTATGGGTATTGAAGAAGCGCTGGTAAAACGAATCCTGAAACTAGTTAACACCAATGAATATAAACGCAACCAGTTTTGCCCCATCATACGCGTCAGCTGCAAAGCCTTTGGCGTTGGAAGAAGAATGCCGATTGTGGGGAAATACCTTTCATAAGGGTAAAAGGTTGCTGGCTCAAGGCATAGGGCCTTCATCAACATTTTCAAAATTATTTAATGAGCTCTGCTTATCGTATTGCCTTAAACCTTACACCATCAGCCTTTCAGCCATGCCAAAAATAGAGCCACCCGCTAAGAATAGCAGGCGGCTGTTGGTTGTTTATGAAATCAAAAGTTGAATTAGTGTTTTAACGTGGCCAGCAGGTGACTGCCTGTTGCGGCATCGTCGTAGGCAACTACCAGGCTGGTCTCATTCATTGAAACTATTGTGGCATCGCCGTTACTGAAACTAAATGTTCCGCTTAGTATAGTTTCTGTATTTTTAAAAGTCCAGGTATAAGGTTGCGTTTGTGGGTCGGTATCGCTGCATTTGGCGGACGCCTCGTCCATGCTACCAGTGCCGTCTGTTTTAAACGTATAGCGGTTATCCAGTTTACAAGCCTGCACCAGCATCGTTATATCGGTTTCAACAACACCGTCTTTGTTTGCGTCAACACCTACCGACTGTATTTTCCAGGCGCTTTGGGTAATTATAATAGTTTTTGATTTGGGTGCCGCCACGGGAGGAGTATCATTATTTTTTGAGCAGGCGACTGCCGTAACAAGAAGAAAAATAAAACTCAGTATTTTTAGTACTGCTGGTTTCATGGGTGGATTTTTTAATACTTTCTATAAACTGATTAGATAAGGCTTTTATTGTATTGTGCCGGCTGTTTTCGCTTAACAAAATTTTATATAAAGGGTTATATTGGCAAAGGAATTGCAAGCTGGTTGTTCGTATTTTTACCAGCAATAGCCACCATGTGGCTGATACTAAGGCAAAACAGCCGGTTGCGATTTTAGTAGTAATACGAAAAGTACCGGCAAATAATTTTTAATTACACATATTATGCTTCAAACCGCAGAAGACATCCGGCAGTTAAACGAAAAAATACAATACCAGGCTGTTTTTACCGACAGGCTGAGAGATGAAGTAGGAAGAATTATTGTAGGGCAGCACTATATGCTCGACAGGCTGCTGATAGGCCTGCTTAGCAATGGCCATGTGTTGCTGGAAGGAGTACCCGGCCTGGCAAAAACGCTTGCCATTAAATCGCTCGCACAAGCCATCCATGCCAAATTCAGTCGTATACAATTTACACCAGACTTGTTGCCGGCAGACGTAACCGGCACCATGATATACCAGCAGCAAAAGAATGAATTTGTAGTGCGGAAAGGGCCGATTTTCACCAATTTCCTGCTGGCCGACGAAATAAACCGAGCGCCCGCCAAAGTACAGAGCGCGCTGCTGGAGGCCATGCAGGAAAGGCAGGTAACCATTGGCGATACCACTTATAAACTGGAAGATCCTTTTCTTGTACTGGCTACGCAAAATCCGCTTGAACAGGAAGGCACCTATGCATTACCAGAAGCACAGGCAGACCGTTTTATCATGAAGGTAGTGGTGGACTATCCCACCAAAAGTGAAGAGCAGCTAATCATCCGGCAGAATGTGCAGGGGCTAAAACCAGCAGAGGTAAACCAGGTGGTATCCGTGCAGGAAATTCTACAGGCAAAAGAGCTGGTAAGAAGCATTTATATGGATGAAAAAGTAGAAAATTATATTCTTGATATCGTTTTTGCTACCCGTTTTCCCGACAAGTATAACCTGCAGAAACTTAAACCGCTGATTTCGTATGGCGGGTCGCCAAGGGCCAGCATCAACCTTGCACTGGCGGCAAAAGCCAATGCATTCCTTAACAAACGCGGCTATGTAATACCGGAAGACGTTCGCGCCATTTCAAAAGATGTGCTGCGTCACCGCATTGGCTTAACCTACGAAGCGGAAGCAGAGAATGTAAATGTGGAAAATGTAATTGATGATATCCTGAAGGTGATCAGTGTGCCATAATTGCGCAATGGCTGGTTTGAGCTGTCTTGCTGAAGCCACCAGTGCCTCATTTAAAATCCTGCTGTCAACAATCAATTAATACCAATTTGCTTACAACCGCCGAAATATTAAAAAAAGTAAAGGAACTGGAGATAAAGAGTAAGAAAATTACCCAGCATCTTTTTACGGGTGAATACCATTCTGCGTTCAAGGGCCGTGGTATGAGCTTTCGCGAGGTAAGAGAATACTACCCGGGCGATGATGTGCGGTTTATCGACTGGAATGTAAGTGCCCGATTTTCTACTCCTTTTACCAAATTGTTTGAAGAAGAGCGGGAACTGACGGTAATGCTGCTGGTAGATGTAAGCGCCAGTTCTTTATTCGGCACCGTGCATGCCCGTAAAAAAGACCTGGTTACTGAAATTGGAGCGGTACTTACGTTTTCAGCAATCAGTAATAATGATAAAGTAGGCGTTATTTTTTTCAGCGATAAAGTAGAGAAATACATTCCGCCCAAGAAAGGAAAAAAGCACGCACTCTACATTGTGCGGGAACTACTGACTGCCGCTCCTAGTAGGTCAGGCACCAACCTTGGCAATGCCCTGCGCTTTTTCAGCAATGCTACCCGGCAGAAAAGCATTTCATTTGTACTGAGCGATTTTCTGGACAACAGCTTTACCGATGCCATCAAAGTTGCCGGCAAAAAACATGACATTATTGGAATCAAAGTATACGATAAGATGGAGGTACAATTACCGGACGTGGGACTGCTACAGGTGAGCGATGCAGAAACCGGCGAAGTGAAATGGATTGACAGCAGCGATTACTGGGTAAGACAACAGTACGAGAAAGGTTTTTTTGAACATACAGAATGGTGTAAAAACCTTTTTCTAAAGAGCGGCAGTGATTTATTACACGTGCGTACGGACGACGATTATGTAAAGATTCTGCAGAAATTTTTTATTGGACGACATAAATGAATTGGTAGCAGTGCTATTTTTTTGAATGAACAGAATAACCCAAAATATTATTGCCGTTATTGTTTTTCTTCTTTCTTACTCCTTTTGTTTTTCGCAAACAGGCGTTTCGGTGAAAGCATCCATTAACCGGGATAAAATAATGATTGGTGAGGCCATCGAATTAAAACTGGAAGCCAGCGTACCGGCGGGCATGACGGCAGTATGGTTCCCGGTGGATTCAATTGCGCATTTTGAATTCATTGATAAAGGCAAGATTGACAGTTCCGGCACGTCAGACACCCGCACCTATCGCCAGACACTTATTATTACCAGTTTTGATTCCGGCAGGTGGGCACTTCCCTCCTTTCCGCTGGCCATTGGCAACAGGGAATACATTACAGATTCCTTACCCGTATCCGTTGCTTATTCAAACTTTGATCCCAAACAGGAATACCACGATATCAAAGAAATTATTGAAGTAGAAAATACTTCCACCCGTTATATACCCTGGGTATTGCTGGCACTTACGCTCTTATCGCTGGGTGCGGTTGTTTATTTTCTCAGGCAAAAAGTAACCAGGCCGCTGGCGCCAGTTGTTAAAAAATCTTTGTCTAAACTTTCACCGCTGCAGGAAGCCATGCAGGCTTTGGACGGTTTACACCCGGCCGATTATTCCGAACAGGCACAGGCAAAAGTTTTTCATACCGCATTGAATGATATCCTGCGTACTTACCTGTACCGAAAAACAGGCATCGCTACCATGGAAAAAACCAGCGGTGAACTGATGCTGCAATTGAAAGCATTTAACCTGCCCACTCCTGATTTTACCTTGCTGGCACAGGTACTGAGAATGAATGATGCCGTTAAGTTCGCGAAATACCAGCCGGCTACAAATGACAATGTGCAGGCATTGGCAACAATAAAAAAATCTGTACAACAATTTGATACCATTATTCCCTAACAAAACATTTAACCTTACCGGCTTTGGTGTTTGATTATTTAAAAAATATAACTTTTGGGCAGCCGTTGATGCTGATGCTGTTTGGGTTGATTCCTTTACTGGCCTGGTGGTATTTTGCATTTCAGTCGCGCAGGCAAGCAAGTATGCTCATTTCTTCTATCTCCAGGGTAAGCCGCCTGCGTTCCTGGAAAACAACGCTGCGCCACTTGCCTTTTGTCTGCAGGTTGTTGTGCATTGCTTGTGTGATTCTTGCGCTGGCCCGCCCGCAGACAAGAAACGATGAAGAATTGGTAAGCGGCGAAGGTGTTGACATTGTACTGGCCATTGATGTAAGCGGCAGTATGCTGGCGCAGGATTTTACACCCAACCGCATGGAGGCCGCTAAAGAAGTGGCGGCTAATTTTGTAGCCAACCGCCCGACGGACCGCATTGCCGTAGTGATTTTTTCGGGCGAAAGTTTTACGCTTTGCCCGCTTACAACCGACCAGCTGGTATTAAAAACCCAGATTTACAACATACACAGCGGGTTGCTGGAAGACGGAACTGCCATTGGGTCCGGACTGGCCACAAGCGTAGACAGGCTACGCGCATCCAAATCTAAAAGTAAGGTGGTCATACTTTTAACGGACGGAGAAAACAACGGGGGACAGATTCCGCCACTTACGGCCAAAGAACTGGCCAAGGCTACGGGGGTAAAAGTATATACTATTGGTGTGGGTACAGATGGCTATGCGCAAACACCCATGCAAACGCAGACGGGCGCGGTGGTGATGCAAAGTGAAAAGGTAAACATTGATGAAAAATTACTCACCCAGATTGCAGAAGAAACCGGTGGCAAATATTTCCGTGCAAAAGACAATGAAAGCTTGAAAAATATTTATTCCGAAATCGATAAACTGGAAAAATCAAGAATAGAAGTGACGGCACTAAAACGTTATTCAGAAAAATTCTTTCCTTTCGCCATTGCTGCGTTGGCCTTTTTACTGACGGAATTGGTACTTCGCTTTACGCTATTCAAGAAATTTCCGTAACCTGTTTCACGCAGCGGACACAGCGAAGCGGCGAGCGCTACGATCAATTTCCTTCGACATACAAGCAACTCTTTTTCACGCAGCGGACACAGCGAAGCGGAAACCAACCACATCAAACCCGCAACGTTAAACTAACTGCATTACCTTAATTTTATGCTCTCATGAAGGCACTTGTTTATAAATCAACCGGCAGCTGGTATGTCACTAAAACGGCTGACGGACATATTTTTAATGCGCGCATCAAGGGTATATTTAAAATGGATGAGAGCATTACCTCTACCAACCCGATTGCCGTGGGAGATGAAGTAGAAATGGAGTTGGAAAATGAATTGGAGAATACCGCCACTATCACCCGTATTTATGAGCGTCGCAATTACATCAACCGGCAATCCCCTTCCCATAAAATGCAACACCACATTGTTGCGTCCAATCTCAGCCAATCAGTACTATTTGCCACGCTCAAAGAACCCCGCACCTCGCAGGGTTTCATTGACCGCTTTCTGATTACCTCGGAAGCTTACCATGTACCGGCCATTATTGTTTTTAATAAAATAGATGTATACAAAAAAAAGGAACAGGATAAATTGATCGCTTTGCAGCAGATGTACGAAGCGATCGGGTACACCGTGGTGGCCATGAGTGTGAAAGATCATACCGGCGTAGAAGAAGTAAAACAACTGCTTAAAGACAGGGTAACGCTGATGAGCGGTCATTCGGGTGTTGGCAAATCATCTTTTATCAATGCAATTTTTCCTGAGATGCTGCTGCGCACGCAGGAAGTGAGCGGGTGGAGCGGCAAGGGTTTGCATACCACCACATTTGCTGAAATGTTTGACCTCCCCTTCGGTGGTAAAATTATTGACACGCCCGGCATACGGGAATTTGGACTGGTAAATATTCCCAAACAGGAACTCTCTCATTATTTTCCGGAGATGCGGCCACTCATCAACGATTGCCAGTTTAACAATTGCCTGCATACCAATGAGCCGGGTTGTGCGGTAAAACAGGCAGTTGCCGATGGAACCATCACGGAAGAACGGTACGTGAGCTATTACAATATCCTGGAATCTATTGAGAAGAAGCCATATTGATCTATTTACGACGCAATCATCAAACTGTTGTATTTTTCTACTAATACAAAAAAGCCGCACTGTTACCAGGCGGCTTTGTAATGAAAAACCAAGTGTACGGATTAAAGAAAACGTTTATGACAAATATTTTTTGGCAGTGTTAATCATCAGTTTTGTTTCCAAAAACTGCGCTACTTCCACCACCGCATCATTATCGCGGCGCGGTGCTTCCCTGAACTTATGCGGGTATATAGAAATGCCGGTGTAAATATTATAGTGCAGTGTTAAAGTGCGTCCCTTATAATTAAAATCCCATACAAGCGAATCAAAATCATCCAGCTTGGTTAAAAACTGAATATCCAGGTCCTCACTTAATATGTCAGCAACTTCGTAAAAACGTTTGAGACCGCAATCGTCATCAATAACAGCTTCGGTACATCCGAAGTCGGTGCGTAAGGTAAGGCTCATATGTACGGATTTTAGGTATATAAATAGTCCTGTTAGGGCAGCGACAATCTTGAAACTTATGCTTTAAACCTTTTCGCCTTCGGCACCTTTTCACCTGTTAACACCCGTTCTGCACCTGCGTTTTTGCCATTGGCCGGACAACCATATTTGGGTCCGAATGCTTTGTTCCAGACACTGCAGGAACTCATGGTAAACATAAAAGCAAACAAAAAAACAAGGCTGGTAATGGAACGGGTTTTCATTGGGATACTTCGTTTTCTTTACAACGGGATAAACTTATAAATATTATTCAGCGTATGCAAGCAAAAACCAGCGGTTTCGATGAACCGCCGTATTTATTCGCTAATTGCCGGGTTAGTACTAAAAAATAGGCGGGGAAACTACTTAGCGCGGTTCCTGGTCTTTAAACCAGCCCGCGTAACGCAGGTAATTATCTGCAATTCGGTTGATCTCCCCACTGATGAGGTCGGCAGAAATATCTTTCACTTTTCTGGCAGGAACGCCGGCATAAATGCTGGCCGATTCACAGACGGTTCCTTCCAGCACCACCGCACCTGCACCAATAATAGTATTGCTGTTAACAACCACATTGTCCATTACAATTGCGCCCATTCCAATCAATACATTGTCATGCAGGGTGCAGCCATGTACAATGGCATTGTGTCCGATAGAAACGTTGTTACCAATAATTGCTTTTGTTTTTTCAAACGTAGCGTGTATGATGGCGCCATCCTGCACATTTACTTTGTTGCCCATACGGATGCTGTTCACATCGCCACGCACCACGGCATTGAACCATATACTGCACTCGTTACCCGTTTCCACATCGCCCACAACAGTAGCATTGGGTGCGATGAAACAGCCTTCGCCAAACTTCGGATAAACACCATTTACATGCATGATTACTGCCATAGAAAATATATTTAAAATGATTGAGCTACAAACAACGTGCACCAGTTTATCCGCATCAATCGATGCGTACAGCGGGCCTGCTGCAAATATCAAAATTCTTTGTGGCTTTGACGCCGCTTTGCGTTCTTTGTTGAAATATTTTTACTTTCATGAACCAGCGTGCACTTTTCTTACAGCATATTGCGCAAACATCCGCAGCACCACTCGCGCTGGAAATTACAAAAGCGGTGGGCTGTATATTGTACGATGTTGATGGAAAAGAATACCTCGACCTGATTGGCGGAATCAGCGTTTGTAATATCGGGCACTGTCACCCTGCGGTTGTGAAAGCAATCAAAGAACAGGCAGATAAATACCTTCATGTACTGGTGTACGGTGAATTTATACAATCGCCACAGGTGCAATATGCTAAAATGCTGGCAGACCATTTACCGGCATCGCTTAATTCCGTCTTTTTTACAAATTCAGGTGCAGAAGCAACAGAAGGCGCTATGAAGCTTGCCAAAAGGGTAACCGGCCGCTCGCAGATCATTGCGTTTAAGAACGCCTACCACGGTTCTACACAGGGTGCGCTGAGTGTGATGGGCGACGAATACTGGAGAAACGCATTCCGGCCCTTGTTGCCGGATATCTACCACCTGGATTACAATTCTATAGACGCATTGAATGCTATTACAAGCAAAACGGCCTGCGTGATAGCTGAAACCGTGCAGGCAGAAATAGGCGTGCTGGCTCCGCAGCCAGAATGGTTGCAGGCACTCCGGGAAAAATGTAACCGGCATGGTGTATTGCTAATCCTGGACGAAATACAGGCCGGTTTTGGCAGAACGGGCTTCACCTGGGCATTTGAACAGTTTAATATTGTGCCGGATATCCTCTTACTGGGCAAAGCCCTTGGGGCAGGAATGCCACTGGGCGCTTTTATTGCCGACAGGCAGCTGATGCAAACGCTCTCGGAAAACCCCGTATTGGGACATATTACCACTTTTGGCGGCCACCCGGTGAGCTGTGCGGCCGGACTGGCTGGTTTAAAAGCGCTTATTGAAGAACGTTATATGGAGGAGGTGAACAACAAAGCACAGTTGTTTATAAAACTGCTTACCCATCCGGCAATAAAAACCGTTCGCGCTGCCGGATTATGGATGGCCGTGGAATTTGACAGTTTTGAAACCAATAAAAAAGTAATTGACAGCTGCCTGGAGAAAGGCCTGCTGACCGACTGGTTTTTGTTTGCGCCCCATTGCCTGCGCATTGCACCACCCCTCACCATCTCAGAAAAACAAATTGGTTACGCGTGCTCCATTATTCTGGACGCCTGTTCACACCTGTAGAGACGCCGTGCATGGCGTCTCTACTACACCGCCATTATTTCCTTTTCTTTTGCAGCCAGCGTTCTTTCAATGGCCGAAATGTATTTGTCTGTTGTATTTTGAATTTCTTTTTCAGCGTCTTTACCAGCATCCTCGCTCAAACCGTCTTTCTGCAATTTTTTTATTCCCTCAATGGATTCCCTGCGGATACTGCGTATGGCCACTTTCGATTGCTCACCTTCTCCGTTTGCACGTTTCACCAGCTCTTTTCTTCTTTCTTCTGTTAAGGGCGGCATGAACAGACGAATATTCATACCATCATTTTGCGGCGTAATGCCAATATTAGAAGCCATGATTGCCTTTTCCATTGGTTGCAGCATGTTTTTCTCCCATGGCTGAATGGACAGCGTCCTTGCATCCAGCACGGAAATATTGCCTACCTGGCTAATGGGCGTGGGGTTGCCATAATAATCCACCACTATACCATCCAGCATATTGGGGTTGGCCTTTCCTGCTCTCACTTTTACCAGTTCGGCTTCAAGGTGGTTAATGGCTTTTTTCATTGTGTCTTCTGTACCCGATAAAATGGTAGCTAATGTTTCTGGCATATTGATAGGTGTTAAACGGCTGCAAATCTAACAAACCTTGGCGTAAATGAGGCCTGTTATTGCTGCAAATAGTTTGTGATAAGATGGGTACCGGTGCCCGCTGATCAGGTGAAAAATTGAAAATTTTAGTCAAGGGGCGCAGCCTGCACAAAGCGTTGTTCAGGACGTCAACTATTCCTGTTCGTAGAAAGCATCTTTTTTGATGGCCACAATTTTGGAGGAACCCGGTATATTGTTGACTGGTTTTGTAACAAATAAACGTTGGCGCCGGCCATAATACAACATACCAATGGCAGCAAAAAAGATAACAAAACTGCCCGTTATCAGCAAGGTACAATCCACGGAACGAAGCATATAAACAAGGATAATGAAAATAAGGTTAACACCCACCAGGACAAAAGTGATGGTGCGGTGCGACAGTCCCCTATCCAGCAACAGGTGGTGAATGTGGTTGCGATCCGGGCTGAACGGCGAGCGGCGATGGCCAATGCGGATAGCAAAAACACGCAGCGTATCCAGCAACGGGATCATAAGTATCGCGAAGCCTACTGCCGGTGCTGATGAAATGGGCACAATGGTATCGGGCAGGTTGGCAACATTGATAAACTTAATGACCAGGATGGCATTTATCAACCCGAGCAACAACGACCCCGTATCGCCCATAAAAACTTTTGCAGGCTGGAAATTGAAAATCAGGAACGCCACCAGGCTGCCCGCTGTGGCAAAAGCCAGGATTGAATAAGGCATCATATTCACCTTATAAAAATAAATACCAAAGATAACCACCGCCATCAGCGCGAGGCTTCCTGCCAATCCGTCTATCCCGTCTATCAGGTTAAAAGAATTAATGATTACAATAACGGTAAGATAAGTGAAGATAAGACTGAACAAAGGCGGCAGCTGGTTAATACCCAGGAAACCATGCATGCTCTGTATCTGTATATTGCCTTTATAGATAATTAAAAAAGCAGCGCCCACCTGGCCAATGAATTTTTTGATGGGTGTTATGTCCAAAATATCATCTTTCAGCCCAAGGAAAAAAATGACAAAAAAAGCTGCGAAAAAAAACTGGAAATCCGGCGCTTCCTTAAAGTTGACGATAGTAAGTGCAGCCATTACAAACCCCGCAAAAATACCCAGGCCACCGAGCGATGGAATGGGAATATCATGGATTTTACGTGCATCCGGAACATCATATAATTTCTTGATGTTGGCAACAAATATAATAACCGGTATAGATAGATAGGTGATGGTAAAAGCGATGGCTATGCAAAGTAAAATATCAAACATTAAAAAGGATTAGTTGTTCTGAATAAGGTCTTTTACCGGCTTCCCACCCTCCACTTAACCGTGTTCGGCGTGCAAGATACCGCATCTTTTGGAAATACCATATTCCCCGTGCCCATTTGGCCCCACCCATGCACGCCCCAGGGTAGCAGAAAAGTTTGTGCCAATTTCAATTTTCTTTTTAAAATTCAGTTAGCTTTGCCGCCACTAAGTAACTATTATTTTATGGCTGAACTGAAAGAAATTGCTACCCAGATACGCAGGGATATTCTTCGCATGGTGCATGGTGCTGCAAGCGGTCATCCAGGCGGTTCCCTGGGCTGCGCAGACTACTTTACCGCATTGTATTTCAAAGTGATGAAGCACAACCCGGACTTCAACATGAATGCCACGAACGAAGATGTGTTCTTCTTGTCCAACGGGCATATTTCCCCTGTTTTTTACTCCACCCTGGCCCGTTCAGGTTATTTTGATATAAAGGAGCTGGCAACATTTCGCAAGCTCAACAGCCGCTTGCAGGGCCACCCCGCTACGCATGAGCATTTGCCCGGAATCAGGGTTGCCTCAGGCTCTCTTGGTCAGGGCATGAGTGTGGCAATTGGTGCCGCGCTGGCTAAAAAACTCAACAACGAAAAAAACGTGGTTTTCTCCCTTCATGGAGACGGCGAACTGGATGAAGGCCAGAACTGGGAAGCCATTATGTTTGCTTCCCACCATAAAGTAGACAACCTTATTTCAACAGTAGACTGGAACGGGCAGCAGATAGATGGTACCACAGCGCATGTAATGAACCTGGGCAACCTGGACGTCAAATTTGCCGCTTTTGGCTGGGAAGTCATTCACCTTGAAAACGGGAATGACATTGATGCCGTATTAGATGCAATGGAAAAAGCAAAGACTTTTGTAGGTAAGGGCAAGCCCATTGTTATTTTAATGAAAACAGTAATGGGTAGCGGAGTCGATTTTATGGAAGGCCATCATGAGTGGCATGGCGTAGCCCCCAACGACGAACAGCTGGCCAAGGCATTGGCGCAATTACCAGCAACCCTGGGCGATTATTAAAAAACAATTTTACAATAGAGACCCCGCTGCCAGCGGGGTTTTTTTATGGGCGGGCGTTTACGGGCACCGCGATGCGTACAATTCAACCACATTTTTAAAATAACGGGGAACATAATCGCCGAAAATCCCACAACTAAACCACCATTTACAACTTAATATTTAATACTTACCACTTATTACTTACGACTTCAACGCAATTGCCTGCACAGATGCTTTGCGGGAAGGAAACCAGGAGGCAATCAGTGCGATACAAACCACTGTTATAAATACAAGCAATACATCCGAAGCTAGAAATTTTACGGGGTAGTGATCAATTAAAAAAGTACTGCCTTCAAGCTTGATCAATTTAAACGTTACCTGCAGCCAGCCGATAGCAAACGCCAGCAAGACGCCGCCCAGCCCGCCAATAAAGGCCAGCAGCAATCCTTCGCTTAAAAATATTTTTTGTACCTGGCCATTGCTGCTGCCCATGGCTTTCAAAATCTGAATGTCTTTTTGCTTTTCCAGCACCAGCATGGTGAGGGCACCAATCATGGTAAAAGCAGCTACCACCAGTATAAAAGACAGCAGCACAAAAATGAACCACTTCTCATTCCGCATAGTAGTGTACAGGCTGCGGTTTTGCTCATACATTGTTTGCACTACATATTGCTCACCCAGCAGCTGCTGCAAACCTTTTTGGATTTTTTCTGAAGCTGATTTATCGGTAACGGCTATTTCTGCGGCGCCATACTCATCTGCATGCAACGCCAGCATCCGTTTTACAAACCCAATATTGGTGAGGACGTAGTTGTTATCAAAATCCTGCTGTATGGCAAAAGATCCGGCGCCTGCAATGTTGTCTGCACTGAGTGATTGCAATGGGTCGGCAGCTTCTATGCTATTCGTGCCACCGCGTGGCGAAAGGTATACGGTAAATGGCAAAAGTGCCCGGTCGCTCTCCGTACCAATGGAATTCTCTACACCCACCCCTAATACCGCCGCCGGTTTATCAGCATCCCCCAATGAAAACTTACCCCGCACCATCCGGCCTGCCACATTGGTAACTTTCTGATAGTTTTCATCTACTCCTTTTACCAGCACCAATGCCCGGTAATCGCCGTTTTGCAGCAGGGCTTTTTCCTCAATGGTCATGGACAGCGCGCTTACGCCGGGCCAGGAGGCTATTTTTTGCTTTTGCTCATCGCTTAACCGCAATACTTTACCACTAACCGGTAGTATGCGCAGGTCAGTATAAAAATCAGCATACAACGATTTCACCAGGTCTTCAAAGCCATTAAAGACGCTCAGTAAAATAATCAGCGCTGCGGTGCCGGTACCCATCGCCACCACACTTACCCATGCAATAATATTGATGGCATTGGTAGATTTTTTTGCGTTGAAGTATCGCCAGGCGAAGAGGAAATTCATGTTTCAGCTTTTAGCCATTAGCGGTTAGCCATTGGCTCTAGTAGATGTATCGGAGACGGGCAATTGCTCACTCCTCTTTTTTATCTTCGTTTATCTTTTTGAACAGTTCTTCCATTTTAAAAACATTATCGAGTGTGTCATCTGTAAAATACCTGATTTCAGGAATGCGGCGTAGCTGGTGCTTCACCCGCGTTACCAGTTCTTTTTTTATCTCCCATGCCCGGTCATCAATTTTTTTCATGGCAAGTTCAATTTCCTTTACCTGGAAAAAACTGAGGTAAACCCTTGCTTCCAGCAAATCCGGCGTTATTTTAACAGACGAGACAGACACCATGCCACCGTTCAGCATACTCAGTCCCAAACGTTGAAAAATATCTGTAATGTATTCATGCAGCAAGCCGGCCACTTGTTTCTGACGTTTTCCTTCTTCCATATTGCAATGTGTTAGCGGCAAAATTACGGCTTATTGGGCAGGGAAAGCAGGGAGCGCTTATTTTATACCACCGCCATTGCTTAGTTACGCGGACATTTAAAAAAGCCGTCGTAACTTTCAATACCGAAAGAAGACCATAGCAGGAAGCCTTTATTTCTTTATTTCTATGTCGCGAGGCTTCGGCGCTGCAGGTACGCGGTAAGAATGAAGCGTATTGTAAGCCACGGGATTCATACTTTAAACGAGCGCTTTTTGAATGGAAGGTGTACACCAACAAAACAGTTGTTTGCAGTTGGTAAACACATTTTTTAGTACCCTATGGAACAGAGAAAGAAATACCTGCTGATTTCCAGAAATAAAGCGTGGTTTGCTGTTTAAGGCATCATTTCTGTGCCTATTTCTTTAGCATTATTAGTAGATTTAAAATATCGTAGTATGAAAAAGATTTTAATAGCGCTGGATTATAACCCCAGTGCGCAGGTAGTAGCAGAAACCGGGTATGCCCTGGCAAAAGATATGCAGGCAGAAGTAATTTTACTGCATGTGATGGCGGATCCCGGGTATTACGCCGCGTATGAATATTCTCCCATCATGGGTTTCAACAGCAATTTTATAGGACCGGAAACATTGCCGCCTGATGCAACCCAGGAATTAAAAAACGGTGCGAATGATTTTTTAAGCCGTTCCCGTGAGCACCTGGGCGGTACTGGCATAACTACCTTAGTACTGGAAGGCGATACTGCTACTACCATTGTAAAAGCAGCCACTGATCTTAACGCAACCATCATTGTTTTGGGTTCTCACAGCCGGCGCGGGCTGGAAAAGATATTAATGGGCAGCGTGGCAGAAAAAGTATTGCACCACAGTTTAATTCCGTTATTTATAATACCAACAAAAGGATAGCATTGGCACAAAAAGAAAGCGGCCATGTTTTGCAACATGGCCGCTTTCGTGTAGGCGATACTTAAATTATTTATTCATCATTTGTTTGGCTTCGATGCTTAAAGTAGCATGCGGCACGGCACGGAGACGGGCCTTGTCAATCAGTTTTCCGGTTACACGACAAATACCATAGGTTTTATTTTCTATGCGCATCATCGCTTTTTCCAGGTGATCGATAAAAGAAATCTGGCGGCTGGCCATTTGACTGAGCTGCTCGCGCTCCATGCTCATTCCACCATCTTCCATGGTCATATAACGACCATCGTCATTATCTCCACCCATTTCATCTTTTCGGGTAATCAATCCCTGGAGGTAGGTCAGTTCTTTCTTTGCTGCATCCAGTTTTTTGGTGATGATTTCCCTAAATTCTGTTAACTCTGAATCACTGTATCGCATGGTTGGTCCGGACATATTTTCTGCAGGTTGGTCCAATACTGATTTTGTAAACTCTGGCTGGTATTTGCGTACCGTTTTTGTTTTTATTTCCGGCATTACAACTTTTGCCGGTTTTTCAGTCACCGCTTGTTTTTTTGGAACAGGTGGTGGCGTATTGGTAACCGGTTTAAAAGATGGTTTTGGCGGCACATAAGGTTTTGCAGGTAAACTTGCAACAGGTTCAACCTTCTTTGGATCTGGTTTCTTTACGGGAGCCGAATCAGCCTTTGGCTTTATAACAGATTTGGCCGTTGGCGGTGGCACGGATTTTTTTGCGGTCACAGGCTTATTTGCTGGCTTTGCCGGAGGTGCAGCCTTAACAGGCGCTGCCTTAACGGCTGGCTTTACAGCTTTTTTAGGTACAGGTACAGGAGGTTTGGGCGCTGGTTTTTTTGCCACAGGCTTTTTAGCCGGCGCTGGCTTACCCGATTTATGCGGGACAGGTTTAGCAGGGGCTTTTTTTGCCGGTTTAGCTGCTTTCTTCTTAACTGCCAT
This sequence comes from Chitinophagaceae bacterium, assembly GCA_039919885.1. Lineage (GTDB taxonomy): Bacteria > Bacteroidota > Bacteroidia > Chitinophagales > Chitinophagaceae > JACMLD01. Next base: position 53,950 of record JBDSEV010000002.1, on the reverse strand, counting down.
ACTTGTTATACTTTTTTTGTGACAAACACTTTCAGCGGAATGTCGTTCACTTCAATTTCGGTGCCGTTGCTGATTTCAGGCACAAATTCCAGCTTATCTGCCAGAATTTCGGCGCAAATATAGGTATTATACTTATTGACAGCTGCAGCAAGTTCTTTATGCTGGGTTAATTGCACCAATATCCTGTCCGTTAGGTCATAACCATTGTCTTTGCGTATCTTTTGGATGCGGTTTACTATCTCCCTGGCATTGCCTTCTTCTACCAGTTCCGGGGTGACTGTTACGTCTAAAGCAACTGTAAGGCTACCTTTGTTGGCTACCATCCATCCGGGAATGTCCTCGCTGGTGATGTCCGCATCGGTAACCTGTAATATTACGGGTTCGTTTTCAATCAGCAATGAATAAGATCCCTCTTTTTCCAGTTTGCTGATGTCTGACTGCGTAAATGCCGACAAAGCCGCTGCAACCGCCTTCATTTTGGGTCCAAGGCGCTTACCCAGCGCTACGTAATTGGGTTTTATTTTTTTGCTGATAAAATCACTGTCTTCTCCTTCCAGGTAAGTAATTTCTTTTACGTTTACTTCCGTCTTTATCAGGTCTTCTATTTTCATAAACTGCTGTTTGATGGCAGCGCCGGATACCGGTATCAAAATTTTCTGTAAGGGTTGTCTGACCTTGATGTTTATTTTTTTTCTCAAAGATAGTACCAACGAGGAGGCGTCCTGTGCCAGTTGCATTCTTTCCTCCAGCTGCTCGTCAATCACAGACTCGTTGGCCAGCGGAAAATCTGCGTGGTGAACGGATGCTACCCTGAAACGGTTACTGACCTTATTCAGGTTCAGAAAGATGGCATCGCTAAAAAACGGCGATATCGGCGCCATCAGCCGCAAGATGGTTTCCAGGCATTCGTACAGGGTTTGATAAGCGGATATTTTATCCTGCTCATACTCGCCCTTCCAAAAACGGCGGCGACACAGGCGTACATACCAGTTGCTGAGCTGGGCATCCACAAAATCTTCTATTAGCCTGCCCGCAGCAGTTGGCTCGTAATCATCAAAGTTTTCGGTAACCTTTTTCACCAGGGTATTGAGGGAAGACAGTATCCACCGATCAATTTCAGGCCTTTGTTCAAGCGGTATATAGGTTTCTTTAAAGGCAAACCCGTCTACATTTGCATAGAGTGAAAAAAACTGGTACGTATTATACAGGGTGCCGAAAAATTTACGTTGAATTTCTTTGATGCCTTCCAGGTCAAATTTGAGATTGTCCCAGGGCGAAGCGTTGGTAATGAGGTACCAGCGGGTGGCATCCGCCCCAAATTGCTCAATGGTAGCGAAAGGATCTACCACATTGCCAAGGCGCTTGCTCATCTTATTACCGTTCTTATCCAGCACCAGTCCGTTGGATACACATGTTTTGTACGCCACGCTGTCATACAGCAATACACCGATGGCGTGCAATGTATAAAACCAACCCCTTGTCTGATCCACGCCTTCCGCGATAAAGCTCGCAGGGTAAAGCGCTTCAAAGTTATTCACCCCCTCCGGCAGCTTAAATGGATACTTATCGCCTTTTTTTACTTTCTCATGATCCAGTCCCCATTGTGCATATGGCATCGCGCCGCTGTCGAACCAAACGTCTATGAGGTCAGGCACCCGGTGCATGGGCCTGCCGCTGCTGCTAACCAATATAATCTCATCTACATACGGTTTATGCAAATCAAGAATACCATCGTGGAAATAGTTTTTATTGGTATCTCCGCCCAGGGTTGCTGTTGCCTTCCTTATTTCGGCATTTAATTCGGCAACCGTGCCGATGCATTTTTCTTCTGTGCCGTCTTCCGTTTTCCAGATAGGAAGCGGGGTACCCCAAAACCGGCTGCGGCTGAGGTTCCAATCAACCATATTTTCGAGCCAATTGCCAAAGCGGCCTTCGCCGGTAGATTTTGGCTTCCAGTTAATGGTTTTATTCAACTCCACCATCCGGTCTTTCACCGCGGTTGTTTTTATGAACCAGGCATCCAGCGGGTAATACAAAATCGGTTTATCGGTTCGCCAGCAATGCGGGTAATTGTGTTCGTATTTTTCTACTTTAAATGCCCTGTTTTCCTTTTTTAATTTTACACTGATATCTACATTTACATCAACATAGTCTTTTTCGTCTTTGTAATTTTTTACATACCGGTTGCTGAACTCGCCCAGGCCATCTACAAATTTTCCCTGTTTATCAACCAGGGTTAAAATGCCAATATTATTTTTCTTGCCAACTTTATAGTCGTCTGCGCCAAAAGCGGGCGCCGTATGCACGATGCCGGTACCATCTTCCGTTGTAACAAAATTATCAGCCATTATGCGGAACGGTTTTGCACCCGGTGTAATTTCCTCTATTTTCTCCGCTGAATTGGCTTCATAAGGAAGCAATTGCTCATAGCTGCAGCCTTCCAGTTGTTTGCCTTTAAATTCGGCCAATATTTTCCAGGGAATGACCTTGTCGCCTTCTTTAAAAGTTTCAAAGTCACCATCTTTGCCTTCTTCTTTAAAATATTTTTGGAGGAGCGCTTTCGCCAGCACCACATTTATTGGCTGATGGGTATAAGGATTGAATGTTTGTACAAGCGTATAATCAATGTGACCGCCTACTGTTAAACCAAGATTGGAAGGGAGGGTCCATGGCGTGGTTGTCCATGCCATGAAGAATACATCGTCTGCGGTGCGTGGCGGGTTGTGTATTAAATCAGCAGCAACTGCATCAAACAAAAACTGGCTCTGTTCATTTTTTACTGCCTTAAACATGGCCACCGTGCTGGTATCTTTTACCAGTTTATAGGTACCGGGCTGGTTCAGTTCATGTGAACTTAAACCCGTACCTGCAGCCGGTGAATAGGGTTGTATGCTAACGCTTTCATATAAAAAACCCTTTTTGTACAATTCGCTCAGTATCCACCAAAGCGTTTCGATGTATTCATTTTTAAAAGTTACGTAGGGATTTTTCAGGTCAACCCAGTAACCCATTTTTTTAGTGATATCGTCCCATTTGTCTTTGTACCGCAATACGGCCTCGCGGCATTTGCGGTTGTATTCCTCCACTGATATTTTTTTGCCGATGTCTTCTTTGGTGATGCCAAGTTCTTTTTCCACCCCTAACTCTATCGGAAGTCCATGCGTATCCCATCCGCCTTTTCGATTCACCTGAAAACCTTTCATCGTTTTATAACGGCACACCAGGTCCTTCAATGTTCTTGAAATCACATGGTGGATACCGGGCATGCCATTGGCGCTCGGGGGACCTTCATAAAAAACAAATGGCGTGGCACCATTCCTTAAAGCAATACTTTTCTCAAATGCATGATCCTGCTCCCATGCAGCAAGCGTTTCGGCTTCAATGGTAGGTAGATGTAAACCCTTATACTCTTTGTATTTTAATGCCATAAATAATCAGTGTATTGTCATTGCAAAGCTGTGCAACAGCCATTTTTAACGGGTTGCAAAGGTACGATAAATATAAAGTGAAATTAAATACAGGAGAAGTGTGCCGGATATTTTAGCGCCAGCGCCAATAGAAGTATGTAATGTGGTGCAAGCCCTGCCTATTACCGCAAAAAACTCCAAACCAACAATGCCGCGCACCATTTTTGGATTGTTAAAGAAACCTTTCATTATCACTTTAGTTAGCCTGAACAGTTTATGCAATTATCCACATTTTTGGGCTTTGGCATAGTTTCTGAAAGTTTATGCGCAGTGTCAAAAATGCTTTGAGCATAATGAAAATCAAGCTGTTGATTATACTATGGCAACCTTAGTAAAACAACGAATCGACCTGATTATTTCTTAAAAATATTTATTATAGCGATTTCTACGGTTTAGGGTTTAGGGGTTAAAAGGGGGGTATTCCTACTCCCCTTCCTTTTTTTTAAAACAGCAACTCAACATTTTCTACAACCCGTTTTAAATTTCGATTGCCCTGTCTTGTAAAACCGTGGACTGGTAGGCACCTATCTCCAATGTGTCCTAAAGCAGGTTCAGAACAATGGCGCGGGAACTGCATTAAAACCCATTCATCATGCATGAGCGGGTTTTTGTTTAAGTTAACTAGTTGCGCCGACGCTAACCGCCCTGTAATTTTTATTGCTTATTCCTTAATAGCTTGTAGATTTTCACTGCACTCATCAGCAGCATGATAAATAATATCAATCCTGCCAGTCCCCATACAAAACTTAATGCCTGCTTCACAACCGCGAGCATGACAATGGCCACTAAAAACACCGTGGCTATTTCGTTCCATATTCTTAACTGCTGTGAGGAGAACCGAAACTTTCCAAGCACCTGCTGCTTTACCAGGCTGTGCAACGTAAAATGATACCCGTACAGGCCTGCTACAAAAAACAATTTTATAAATAACCAGGTCGGCAGGTTACCCATCAGGTACCAGGTGGTACCGCCAAAGATCAACGTCAGGATAGCGGAAGGCCATGTAATCCCCCACCACAATCTTTTTATCATAACGGTAAACTGCTTCCGGAGCGCATCCTGTATTGGTGCTGGCTGTTCGGCTGCCTCAGTATTGTAAATAAGCAAACGCGGCATATAAAACAATCCCGCAAACCAGGTTACGATAAAAATAATATGCAGCGCTTTGATGTACAGGTACATATTGGTTAATTGGTTAGGCAGTTTTGTTAGGGAAAGCTATTCCACCATGCGCGTGTTGCCTCCGGCGTATTCGTTGATCCAGCCGGCAATGGCTTTCACCCAGCCCGGATGCGTGTTCAGGCAGGGAATCATGGTAAAACTTTCGCCGCCTGCTTCCAGGAATGTTTCTCGCCCCCGCTCGTCTATTTCCTCCAGCGTCTCAAGGCAATCGCTCACAAAAGCAGGACAGATAACCAGTAATTTTTTTATCCCTTCCCTGGGCATTTCTTCAAAACGTTTGTCTGTAAAAGGCTGCAGCCATCCTTTTCCCAATCTCGACTGAAACGATAAGCTGTATTTTTCTGCAGGAATGCCCAGCCGCGCAATTACTTTTTTAGTGGTGGTAAATACCTGGTGCCGGTAGCAGGTAGCGTGGGCGGGCGAAGCGATATCGCAACAGTTGGCTGTTTGCAGGCAATGGTTACCGGTAGTATCGCTTTTTCTGATATGCCTTTCCGGAATTCCATGATAACTGAACAGTATATGATCATAGTCCTGTTGCAGGTAAGGCTCCATGCTGGCGGCCATTGCTGTGAGGTAATGTTCCTCCTCATAGAATGGTTTAATGCTGGATATTTTAAATGTGTAATTTTTTTTACGGTAGATTTCTTTTGCGTATTCCACAGCGGTTTCATAGCTGCTCATAGCGTAATGCGGGTAAAGCGGCACCAGGATAACCTCTTCCAGTGCAGGTTCCTTGCGCAGCAATTCCTCAAAAGCCATTTCAGGTGACGGATTACCATAACGCATACCAATAGCTACATTTTCACTAAGTTCATTTTGAACAGCCTGTTGCAATTGTTTGGTAAACACCACCAGCGGTGAGCCTTCTTTTGTCCAGATTGTCTGGTAAGCAGCTGCAGATTTTGAAGCCCTCAACGGTACTATGAGTCCTTTCACCAGGAGCGCACGAAGAAGGTAGGGATAATCGATCACCCGTTCATCCATTAAAAATTCTTTCAAATACCGCGTCACGTCCTTTACACTCGTTGAGTCCGGCGACCCCAGGTTCATTAAAATAACGCCTCGTTTTGTTCCCTGTCCCATAATTGATCAAATGTTTGCAAATGTACTTACTCCCCGTGGCAATTGCTGACGGGGCTGGATAAATGTATCATTCATCGTTTGCATGGCTGATTAACGCAACTCAACACAAAAAATGACAGTCTGGTGACATTGAATTTCGTTTTTTGGTAGCGGCTAAGCTAATTTCGCCAAACTGAATAAGAAACCGTTTACATGAAAGGAAATGACCACAGTGATATAACGAACTTCTGCGTGGCCGGCATCAATTACAAAAAAACAGATGCTTCGATGCGTGGTCAGTTCGCAATAGGTGCAGATCAGTATCACGCAGTGCTTGACGTTGCACCTGCCTATGGTCTTCATGAAATTTTTATTCTCTCTACCTGTAACCGTACCGAAATCTATGGCATTACGGATAATGTGCAACACCTGGTGCAGGCCATTTGTACACAAACTGCCGGTAATGCTGCTACGTTTAACAACCTGGCGTATGTAAAAAGAGGGCCAGAAGCGGTTGAACATTTATTTGATGTTGCGGCAGGCCTGGATTCGCAGATTTTAGGCGATTACGAAATCATCGGCCAGATAAAACAGTCTGTAAAAGCTGCCCGGGAAAAGGGATTTATCGGTGCTACCCTCAACCGTATGGTGAACGCGGTACTACAATCTTCAAAAGCAATAAAAAACCACACGGCATTAAGTGGCGGAACTGTTTCTGTTTCCTTTGCTGCGGTACAATATATCAAAGAAAAGATCAGTCATCCCGCGGGTAAAAAAATTGTACTGGTTGGCACTGGTAAAATTGGCCGCAATACCTGCAAGAATATTGTTGATTACCTGGGTACCACTAATATTACACTGATAAACCGGACGCCTGAAAAAGCAGCCGCACTGGCGAAAGAGCTGGGTTTACACCATGCACCGCTTTCAGATCTGTCTGAACAGATTGCGCAGTCAGACATCATCCTGGTAGCCACCAATGCTGCCGAGCCTACCATCCTGGCATCGCAGCTGGCCGGCCATAGCCCTAAACTCATTATCGATTTATCCATCCCATATAACGTGGAGGCAGCAGCGCAGCAGCTGGCTAATGTAACCCTCGTGAACGTAGATGATCTTTCAAAATTAAAAGATAAAACGCTTCAGAAAAGACAGGGAGAAATTCCCAAAGCAAAGGCCATTATTGCCACGCATGCAGCTGAGTTCACAGAATGGTACAATATGCGCAAACACGTACCGGTTTTGAAAGCAGTCAAAGACAAACTCGAACAAATCCATTTTTGCCAGATAGGTACAGGTGCCTATATTGCCACGCCGCTTGTTAATGTAAGCGCAGATAAGCCGGAAGCCAGGATACAAAAAATAATTACCACCATGGCAGTTAAGATGCGCCTGCGGAACCAGCGGGGCTGCCAGTACATTGAGGCCATCAACGATTTTATGGCTACCGGTACAAACTAGTCTTTGAATGAAAAATAAGCTACGCATCGGCACGAGGGAAAGCCAGCTTGCAGTCTGGCAGGCAACTACCGTACAGCAGTTACTGGCCGCTGAAGGTTTTGAAAGCGAGTTGGTGCTGATAAAAAGTGCAGGTGACATTGATCAGCAAACACCGCTTTACGATATAGGCGTACAAGGCATTTTTACCCGCAGCCTCGATATTGCATTACTAAATAACAGAATAGATATTGCGGTCCACTCCATGAAGGATGTACCCGTACAACTTCCCGCAGGCATTGTACAGGCAGCCGTTTTAAAAAGAGCTTCTTACAAGGATTTGTTTGTGTACAAAAACACAGATGCGTTTTTACAGGACCCAGCCGCCAATGCCGTTATTGCTACCAGCAGCATCCGCAGAAAAGCGCAATGGCTGCACCGTTACCCGCATCATACCATTGAAAACCTGCGCGGCAACGTTAATACCCGTTTGCAAAAAGTAAAAGATAATCATCACTGGCAGGGTGCCATCTTTGCCGCCGCAGGGCTGGAAAGAATACAGCTGCGCCCTGAAAATTGCGTAGAGCTCGACTGGATGCTACCCGCCCCTGCACAGGGCGCGATTATGGTGGTATGCAGGGAAGATGACCATGTTTGCGCAGCCGCCTGCATGCATTTCAATGATGCAGGCACAGCGCTTTGCGTGAAAATTGAGCGCGATTTTCTTAAAACATTACTGGGCGGTTGTTCAACACCCATCAGTGCGTTGGCTGAAATAGACAACAATACATTGATTTTTAAAGGGAATATTGTTTCTCCCGACGGTATAAAAAAATATGAAGTATCGTCAACCGTGTTAACGACTCTTGCCGCTGATACGGGTATGGTGGCGGCTATTGAAATACTGGAAAAAGGTGGCCAGGTAATTACAGACAGCATTCATCATGCAAAATAAAATAAAAATATTATCAACCCGGCCGTTGCAGGCTGCTATCATTGATGAAGCCGCCGAGCAGGGTATTGACATCAGCGTGCAGTCGTTTATAGAAACGGAAGCCATCCAGTCGATAGAGGTACAGCAGGAAATTGAACAAGCCCTGCTACAATCGGCTACCGTTGTTTTTACCAGTATGAACGCGGTTGAAGCAGTGGCGGCCTACATGAATGATGAAATACCGGATTGGATTATTTACTGTATGGGACAAACAACCCAGGAACTGGTAAAACAATATTTTGGCGAAGACAGTATTGCCGGCACGGCGGACGATGCTACAGAACTTGCAGAATCAATAGCAGCAGAAGATTATATGGATGAAGTTGTTTTCTTTTGTGGCGATCAGCGGCGCGATGAATTGCCTGCCATCCTGCGCAACAATGATATTGAGGTGAATGAAATTATGGTGTACCATACCATTCCTACCCCGCATGCTGTTGGGGCCGAATACCATGGCATACTTTTTTACAGTCCCAGTGCAGTAGACAGTTTTTTTTCTAAAAATAAACCGGGCAGTGAAACCAGTTTTTTTGCAATTGGCAAAACAACTGCCGCTGCAATAAAAAAATACAATAGTAGTATTATTGTTGTTAGCGACAAACCCGGCAAAGAAAACCTGGTTAAAAAGGCCATCAATTATTTTGTAAACAACGAACGGTAAACGAACAATATTAAAGGCATTGTTCCGCCCTGCTTTGACAGGCGGAATGGAGGAGCGCACAAACTTATGAGCACAATACAAAACGATCTTATTTTAAAGACATTGCTGGGGGAACCAACCGAAAGAACACCGGTGTGGATGATGCGCCAGGCGGGGCGTTACCTGCCGGAGTACATGGTGTTGCGGGAAAAATATGGATTTTTCGAACGCTGCCAGACGCCGGAACTAGCCTGCGCAATAACATTACAACCGGTGGATATTATTGGCGTTGATGCGGCTATATTGTTTTCAGACATCCTGGTAGTACCGCAGGCAATGGGCCTGGAAGTACAGCTGATAGAAAGCAAGGGTCCTGTTTTACCTGACCCTATAAAAACAGCGGCTGATCTGCAACGGGTACGGGTACCCGAAGTGCATGAAACGCTTCAATATGTTTTTGACGCCATTAAGTTAATTAAACAGGAATTGAACAACCGCGTGCCGCTGATTGGGTTTGCCGGCGCACCTTGGACACTGCTTTGTTATATGGTACAGGGCAAAGGTTCTAAAACATTTGATGAGGCAAAAGCATTTTGCTATACACAGCCTGCGCTTGCACACCAGCTTTTGCAGATGATTACGGATACCACCATTGCTTACCTCAAGGGACAGGTAGCTGCCGGTGCAGACGTTGTACAAATTTTTGACAGCTGGGGTGGATTGCTGAGCCCGGATGATTTTGAAGATATTTCCCTTGCATACATCCGCCAGATTGTGACCGCATTAAAAGATGAAGTGCCGGTTATTATTTTTGCCAAAGGTGCCTGGCATTCACTCGACCGGATGGCCGCCACCGGTGCACACGGACTGGGCATCGACTGGTGCATCCCCGCGAAGCTGGCAAGAAAATTTGCAGGCAATGGAATTAGCCTGCAAGGCAATTTTGATCCCGCGAAGCTATTATCCCCGATTCCGGTTATAAAAAAAGAAGTAAAAGAAATGCTGGATGCGTTTGGCCATGGCCGATATATTGCCAATCTCGGGCACGGAATTTTACCGAACGTGCCGGTAGATCATGCAAAGGCTTTTGTGGATACGGTAAAGGAATACCGGCGCTACGCTTAGATGGAACGCAGATTTTTTTGATTTTTAAGATTTGTTATCCAGGAAAAGAAACTATCGGTCTGCTTAACAGAAATCATAACATCTGTAAAAAATCTGTGTTCTATTAATTTTCAAGATGTGTTATGCGGGAAAAGAAAACCTCCTGGTCTGCTTAACAGAAATCATAACAATCATAAAAATCTGCGTTCTATTTGCATCCAAGATGCCGACCCGAGATAAAATATAGTTATGGAAACGGCACCAAGTTATAATCCAGCAAACAGTCCCTTCAGGCAATCATGGGTAAACTATATCCACCGGCTGCAGGAGGAAATTTGTGCGGCATTAGAGAAAGAAGATGGCAAAGCGCGGTTTATAAAAGACAATTGGGATCGGCCAGCGGGCGGTGGTGGCAGCACAAGAGTAATTAGTAACGGCGCTATATTTGAAAAAGCTGGGGTAAATACATCCGTGGTGCATGGAGCAGTTAGCCAGCAAATGCAACAGCAGTTACAATCAGAAGGTGCAGCCAGCTGGTTTGCCGCAGGTTTATCGCTGGTGTTGCACCCCTTCAACCCGTATGTACCAACCGTGCATGCCAATTGGCGCTATTTTGAATTGTATGATGCCGCGGGTAATGTAACAGACCGATGGTTTGGCGGTGGAACCGATCTTACCCCTTATTATCTTTTTGAAGAAGACGCACAGCATTTTCACCGAACGATAAAAAATACCATGGATAAGTTCGATGAAAAGTTATATCCCGTTTATAAAAAAAGATGTGATGATTATTTTGTAAATAGTCACCGCAACAATGAAACCCGCGGCATCGGCGGCGCATTTTATGATCACCTTCGCCCTGAAAATGATGAGCACGCGGAGCAATTGCTAAAATTCCAGGAAGCCAATGGTAATGCGTTTCTTGCCGGCTATTTACCCATTGTAGAAAAAAGAAAAGACGTTGCTTTTGGTGCCCGTCAAAAGCATTGGCAGGAAATAAGACGGGGCCGCTATGTAGAGTTTAACCTCCTGCACGACCGCGGGACCATATTTGGCTTGAAAACAAACGGCCGCACAGAGAGTATTCTGATGAGCCTGCCACCTACTGTACGGTTCGAATACGATTACCAGCCGGCAGCGGGAAGCGCCGAAGCGCAATTACTAAATGTTTGTTTAGAGCCGAAAGACTGGATTAATTAGTGAACAAATATTTTGCGGAAGGCAGCGCTTCAGGCACCTGTAGAATTAAACATATTAATTGCCAAAACATACCAATTGGTAAGTATTTTTATGGGCTCATTTCTGCTTAAAAAGCAGCCATTAAAATGCCAGCAACTACACATCAAAATACCCAATCATGTTGTTACAGAAAAGAAACCGCATACTCCGCACCGGCCCTTCAATAAGAAGCCTGGTTGCTGAAACCACGTTAACGCCCAACGACTTTATAGCGCCTTTGTTTATTGACGAAGGAGAAAATGTACGCACTGCCATCGCTTCCATGCCCGGCTATTATCGAAATAGTTTAGACGTTACCGTAAAAGAGGTAAAAGAATTATGGAACATGGGTATCAAATGCATTTTGCTTTTTGTAAAAGCAACAGATGAAACCAAAGACAATACCGGCAAAGAAGCCTGGAACAAAGATGGCCTGATGCAGCGGAGCATTGCTTCAATAAAAAATGCGGTACCTGAAATGATTGTTATGACCGATGTAGCGCTTGACCCGTATTCTATATATGGTCATGACGGTATTGTGAAAGACGGCGAAATAGTAAATGACGAAACGGTAGAAGCATTGGTAAAGATGAGCCTGAGCCATGCAGTGGCAGGTGCCGATTTTGTTGCCCCGAGCGACATGATGGATGGTCGCATCGGTGCTATCCGGAAAGCATTCGAAGAAAATAATTTTTCCAAAACGGGCATTATGTCATACAGCGCTAAATACGCTTCCTGCTTTTATGGGCCTTTTCGCGATGCGTTGGATAGTGCCCCGGGTTTTGGCGATAAAAAAACTTACCAGATGAATTTTGCCAACCGCATTGAAGCAATTAAAGAAACCTTGCTGGATGTTGAAGAAGGTGCAGACATTGTAATGGTAAAACCAGCCCTCTCCTATCTAGACATTATCCGGGAAGTGAAAAATGCAGTACAGGTACCCGTTAGTGCATACAATATAAGCGGCGAATATGCTATGGTAAAAGCGGCGGCAAAAATGGGGTGGATTGATGAAGATAAAGCCATCATTGAAACGCTTACCTCAATAAAAAGAGCGGGCGCCGACCTGATTGCCACTTATTTTGCACGGGATGCAGTAAAATTATTAGGTTAATTTACATCGCGGCCGGGGCCCGATGGTTTTTTCCGTTACAAACAGCGTTTCATAATAAAGTCAATCAATCACTATGGGCGGCAGAAGACAGTTTATAAAAACAGGGGGCGTTTTAGGCGCGGGTATGTTATTGCATAAAAATAACCTGCTTGCAAGCCAAACACAAACCTTCGAAAGCAAACGGCCGCCGCTGGCACAAAGAAAATTTAGGAGCGAACAAGTGGAAGCAGCGATTGCAGAAATTAAAAAAGCTTTGCCCGGGAAAGAAATTGCCTGGTTGTTTGAAAATTGTTTTCCCAATACACTTGATACCACTGTTGATTTTGAAATGGTAGATGGCAAGCCCGATACTTACGTGATTACTGGTGATATTGATGCGATGTGGTTGCGCGACAGCACCGCACAGGTCTGGCCTTACTTACCGTTGATAAAAGGCGATGAAAAATTGCAGCAGTTAATAGCAGGCGTAATCAACCGCCAATCGAAATGCATCCGCAAAGACCCGTATGCCAATGCTTTTTACAAAGATGAAAATAAAATAAGTGAATGGAAGGATACGGACATTACCGATATGAAACCCGGCATTCATGAACGGAAATGGGAAATTGATTCCTTGTGTTATCCTATTCGCCTGGCCCACAAATACTGGCAACTCAGCGGTGATACCACTCCTTTTGATAACAGCTGGAAAGAGACGGTTGAATTGATTGTAAAAACCTTTCGCGAACAGCAACGCAAGAAGAGCGAGGGTCCGTATACCTTTCAGCGTACCACCGCCTGGGCTACAGACGGCGTTCCTTTAGGCGGCTATGGCTACCCTGTAAAACCGGTGGGACTTATATGCTCCATGTTCCGCCCAAGTGATGATGCCACCATATTCCCTTACTTGATCCCATCCAATTTTTTTGCGGTGGTTTCACTAAAACAGGCGGCCGAGATGGTTGGCAAAATTTATAATGACAGCGTGCTTGCCAACACGTGCACACAATTAGCCGCTGAGGTAGAACAGGCCCTGCAGCAATATGGCATTGTACAGCACCTGCAAATGGGAAGGGTATTTGCCTATGAAGTAAATGCTTTTGGTAGTTACAACCTGATGGATGATGCTAATGTACCCAGCTTGTTATCGCTGCCTTACCTGGATGCAAAACCGGCGGGTGACCCGGTTTATCAAAACACCCGGAAATTAATTTTGTCGGACAACAATCCTTTTTTCTTTAAAGGAATTATAGCGGAAGGAATCGGTGGACCGCACGCTGGTATGCACATGATTTGGCCACTGGGTATTACCATGCGTGCCCTCACCAGTACAAGCGATACAGAAATAAAAGCCTGTTTGAAGATGTTGGTGGCATCGCATGCAGGTACCGGATTTATGCATGAATCATTTCATAAGGACAATGCCGCCAAATTTACCCGCAAATGGTTTGCATGGGCCAATACCTTATTTGGTGAGTTGGTGCTGAAATTGCATCATACAAAGCCTTCCCTGTTAAAGGAAATTTATTAGACTGCTGCGAATAGCTAATGGCCAACCCTGGCTGCGCATACTGTGATTATTTAAAAAGGATTCACCCAATTCGGCAATGGTTTTCCCTGTAAACCGGCTACAATATTTTCTGCCGCCAAACGGCTCATTGCACTCCTGGCCTCAAAAGTAGCAGAACCAATATGCGGAAGAATGCAGACATTGGGCATATCCAGCAAGCGATTATCTGCCTGCATGGGTTCGGGGTTGGTAACGTCCAGCCCGGCTCCCCATATAATATTTTTCTCCAGCGCTTCGGTTAAGTCGGCTTCATTGTGTATGCCGCCCCTTGCCGTATTGATAAAAATAGCAGCAGGTTTCATTTTAGCAAAAGCCTGCGCATTAAATAGCTCTTTTGTAGCGGGTGTTAAAGACGTATGCACAGACAATACGTCGGCCTCCTGCAACAAAGCATCAAAAGAAACTTTTTTAGCCCCCAGGTCTTTTTCTGCTGCGGCATTGCTATGCCGGTTGTGATAAATTATTTTCATACCAAACGCATCCCTGCAGCGCTTCGCCATTTCATAACCAATATTTCCTAAACCGAAAATACCCAGGGTTTTACCGTGCAGTTCAATGCCAAGATTTGCGGTAGGTTCAAAGTACTTCCACTCCCCTTTGGCGATGCGCTTATGGAGGTAAAATGCTTTCCTGCTGGTTGCCAGCATCAGTAAAAAAGCAGTATCCGCGGTTGCCTTACTTAATACACCGGGCGTATTGCCAACAGGTATTCTTAACTGTGTTGCAGCAGCAATATCCACATTGTCATACCCAACCGAATGCAGGGCAATCACTTTCAGGTGGCTGCAGGCGTGCAGAAAATGAGCAGTGATTGCACCAGCGCCTGCGCTCAGCAACGCATCATATTGCTTACAATGAGCAATTAATGCCGCTTCAGACAATACGGTTTTTTCTGTCCACTGCGTAAAGGAAATATTTGCATCCTTCAGCACCTGCAAACCACTTTGCATTATTTCTCTTGATATAAAAACATTCATAGCGAAGATTCTTTTTTTCGGAGCAAATTATCTGCCGCATAATAATTGTATTCGATGCCAGCCAGCAATGCGGCGAAAAATGCGGCATGAATCAGCTGCGATGGAATCGCACTCCAGTCTTCTATCATGCCCGATCCAAAAATCAGTACAATCATGACTGCGCTGCCGAGTAGTAGTCCAAAACGAGTAAACAAACCCGCCATTAATAAAATGCCGGCTAATAATTCTGCAAAGGGCAACACGTAACTAAAGGCGCGCACCAGTGCCTGGGGCAGCATCGATTTTTCAAACTCAGTGATCATCCAGTTGCTGAACTTGTCCAATTGCGGAAGGCGTACCAATCCGTGCGCCAGCATACTGGAACCTATTGCAAGTCTCGCCACCAGGAAAGCCGTTTTTGTATATAACATGGTTTGTTATTTTAATTGGTAAAAATTGGGTAAAGGATTCAGGGTTGTATCCTGTCGCTGGTGCCAGTATGGATAGACGGGAGCGCGGTCACTGGCTGCGTCCAGTAATTTTACCTGATCAACTGTGAGGTTCCAGCCTACTGCTGCAAGATTCAGTTTCAACTGCTCCTCGTTGCGCGCGCCAATTACAATAGTAGCTACGGTAGGTCGTTGCAATAACCAGTTCAAAGCAACCTGCGCCACTGATTTTTCTGTTTCTGCTGCAATCTTGTCAAGTACGTCTACAATATTAAACAGCCGTGCCTCGTCGGGAGCGGGCCCATGTCCGCCTCCTTGCTGCACGCGGCTGTCGCCCGGTGCTGGATTATTTCTCCTGTATTTTCCTGCAAGTCTTCCCGAAGCCAGCGGACTCCACACGATGGTACCTACTTTCTGATCAATACCGAGGGGCATCAATTCCCACTCAAACTCACGGTCAAGCAATGAATAATATGCCTGGTGGGCAATGTATTTATTCCAACCATATTTTTCTGCTATGCTATGCGATTTCATTAAATGCCAGCCGGAAAAATTAGAGCAGGCAATGTAACGCACTTTACCACTTTGAATAAGGTTATTGAGCGTCTGCAGTGTTTCTTCCACGGGCGTTACCCCGTCGAAGCCGTGCATGTGATAGATATCAATATACTCAGTTTTAAGTCGTTTCAAGCTGGCCTCGCATGATTTTATTAAATGCTGGCGCGAAGACCCGTAATCATTGGGCGCATCGGACATCTTAAAAGTAGCCTTGGTAGAAAGAATAACTTTATCACGAAAACCGCTGATGGCCTTTCCCAGTATTTCTTCCGAAGCGCCGCGCGAATACACATCAGCCGTATCAAATAAATTTACACCGGCATCAAGGCAAAGCCGCACCATCCGGGACGCCTCTTCCACCTGCGTATTGCCCCAAGCTTTAAAAAAATCATTGCCGCCGCCAAATGTTGCGGTTCCAAAACTGAGTACGGGTACATGCAAACCAGCTGCACCCAATTGTCGGTGTTCCATTGATATTCCTTGTTTTAAATTTTAAATTCCTACCAGGCAGGTCACTAACAAAATAAATTGTAAGTTAAATATGCTCAGCTGCCGATTACCCTGTAAAACAATAAAGAAATGAATTAATTTTACGCCTGCAAAGTAAACAATCATAATGAACATACAGGCAAGTAAGTCGCTTTTTGAACGCGCACAAAAATCAATTCCCGGTGGTGTTAATTCTCCCGTTCGTGCATTCAAAAGCGTGGGTGGAACGCCACTATTTATCAAAAACGCAAAAGGTGCTATCTTGTTCGATGCAGACGGAAATAAATACATTGATTATATAGCGTCCTGGGGTCCAATGATATTGGGCCATGCCTATGCGCCCGTTATAAAAGCCATACAGGAGCAAGCCGTTCTTTCCACGTCGTACGGTGCGCCAACTGCACTGGAAATTACCATGGCGGAACTCATCATCAGCATGGTCCCTAATGTAGACCTGGTACGGATGGTAAGCAGCGGAACGGAAGCCTGTATGAGCGCACTCCGGCTGGCAAGGGGTTATACAAAAAGAAATAAGTTTATAAAGTTTGACGGTTGTTACCACGGACACGCTGATCCGTTTTTGGTAAAGGCCGGCAGCGGGCTGGCCACTTTTAATATACAAACAGTACCTGGAGTAACTGCCGGTGTGTCGAATGACACCCTTACCTGTGCCTACAATGATTTACCTGCCGTACAGCAGCTGGTACAAGAAAATAAAAACCAGGTGGCCGCTATTATTATTGAACCGGTGGCCGGCAACATGGGTTGTATTTTACCGGAACCTGGCTTCTTAGCCGGGATAAGAAAGTTATGTGATGAAGAAAATATTGTGTTGATTTTTGACGAAGTAATGACCGGGTTCAGGCTGGCACCCGGTGGTGCACAGGAAACGTTGAAAATAAATGCAGACCTTGTCACTTACGGTAAAGTGATTGGCGGTGGAATGCCGGTGGGCGCTTTTGGCGGCAGAAAGGAAATCATGCAGCACATTGCGCCGTTGGGTAGCGTATACCAGGCAGGTACGTTAAGCGGTAACCCAATTGCAATGATTGCCGGTATTACAATGCTTACCGAGCTTAAAAATAACCCCGCTATTTATAAAGCGCTGGATGAAAAGACCACTTACCTACGTAATGGATTGCATGCCGTACTTACAGCAGCGGGCAAACCTTTTGTTGTTAACCACCTGGGCTCTATGATAAGTGTACATTTCAGCGATATGCCTGTAACCAATTTTGCTGCTGCTGCAAATGCGGATAATAAAAAATTCAGTCGTTTTTTTCATGCCATGCTGGATAGGGGTATTTATTTGCCGCCCTCTGCATTTGAAAGTTGGTTTCTGAATAATGCATTAACGCAGGCAGATTTGGATAACACCATCGCTGCCGCAAAAGAAAGTTTGCATGAAATAGACCAGGTAGCTACCGTTATATAATATCAATACCCTTTTCCTGCAACAGGCCATAAACGGCTTTGCTTACGTCGCTTTTTACAGTATCCAGCTTTGATACATCCTTACACCAGAAAGAGAAAACCATCTGCACGGTTTTACCCTTCAGATAAGTAAACAATACTTCGGGTTGCCGCTGTGTCAGAACAAGCTCGTTGTCTTTCAGGATATCCGCAAAAGCTGTTTTAATTGCTGCGGGATCAGGTAACCCGTCTACAATAAGCGGCAGCTCAATGCGGATATGGTTGTTGCTAAGTGTCCAGTTTACAATATTGTGCGCCAGTAAATCTCCATTTGGAATAATCACTTCCGCGCCATCGGGCGTGAGCAAGGTGCTTGACCGGATACTGATTTCTTTTACCCTTCCTTTTTTATCGCCTACTTCAACCGTGTCGCCAATGCGCAAGGGCCGATCAAAAATCAGGATAATACCCGATACAAAATTGTTCACAATACCCTGTAAACCCAGCCCGATACCTACACCCAGCGCGCCTAGTATTACCGTAATTTTATCCATCGGCAACCCGGATGCAGCAACTGCAATTAAAAAACCCGCTATCAATAACACGAGCCGGGTAATCATTAACCTGGAACGTTCGCCTTTGTTGTCAAAAGCAGCATCATCGCCGATATCGCCGAAAAAGTATGCGATGTATTTTTGGAGGAAATTTGCCATCCATATAATGCCCAGGAATAAGAGCACACCGCCAAAAGTAAAAGAGATACTGCCTATTTCCTGCGGCGTTACCAGCAACGCATTTAACTGATCATATACAAAATTATAAATATTCAGGTTGGTGGTAACGGCTATCAAACAGATCAGCACCGCAACAATAGTTACCAGCCGGGTAATTCCCTTTATGATCTGCGAAGAATCAAAATAATCAGGATAATTTTTTCTTACCCGGCTAGTCTGAATCTGTAGTAAGAAAGCCTCTTCCAGTAATTTCACAAACACGGTGAGGGCAATGATCTGTGAAAATGTGTAGATAGATGTATAGCCAAAGATTTGTGTAAGTGTTGACCTGCCAAACAGGTTACAAATGACCGCCAGGAAATTTAAAAGGATATACACCGCTGTTGCAAAAAATATTATTTTACTTTCTTTTGCTTTAACCAGGCGCTGCCGGAACAGATAACCCAGCACGATTGCTCCACCATTAATAAACAACACCCACCATCGTTGCAGCGAAAAAGGAAGGCCAACGATTCGCGTACCAGACAACAGCACAAATAAAATGACAATACCACACCAGTAAAAAAACATCTTTTGTGGCCATCGTTTCCAGAAAAGGCCGGTTAACACGAGCATCAGTAA
Organism: Chitinophagaceae bacterium; assembly: GCA_039919885.1. Taxonomy (GTDB): domain Bacteria; phylum Bacteroidota; class Bacteroidia; order Chitinophagales; family Chitinophagaceae; genus JACMLD01. Next base: position 34,960 of record JBDSEV010000002.1, on the reverse strand, counting down.
GAATTGCGTTGTTTCTATGTAAATAGCAGGTGCATGCAAATCAAACAGTGGTGCCAGGGTAAGCATCCATACCAGGCATGCAGCAACAGGCACCGGGTTAATATATTTAAAATGAAATGATGCTGTTAATGGCAATTTATTTTTATTTTTTAATACCCTGTAATTGTTAAAAACCCAGTAGAAAAAGACAATGCCGGTTAAGAGGAGCCAGAATCTTTTTGAACGGGTATTTTGAAAATAATATAGCACGGCTTTATTTTCGCTCCTGATGGTTTTTTTGAATGTATCGGTTGTTGACGCGCTGGAACGCCTGGCAGTTCTTGGTTCCCACAAATAATTGCGCTCTTTCGTGAAAGCACGGGGCCCAACCTTTGCGAGCAGGTTGCTGGTTTGCTGCAGCATTTCGCTAACCGATATGGCATTGGCAGATGCATGCGCCTTTAATGCATTGATGGTATTGCCGCTATTGCGAACAAGTGTATCTACGTTGCCCCATTTTCCCCGAAGCCCTTTTAACTGGGTACTAAAGCTTTTTCTTAATGCCGAATCGCGGAAAAGCTGCCGAAGGGTGGTGTCTTTTCGCATATCAAAGATTTCCTTCTTCAAGGAATCCAGATCCGTGTCATAGACCCTTAATTTGGCGGCATGTTTTGCATCGCTTTGCTGGATTGCTTCCAGTAAAGTATAAAACATCTGGAGGTTACGGAGATTGAGTGTGCGGTCGTTAACGGACAGGCGATCTCTTATCACCGCCAGGGCAGTATCACTCTCATTGAGGTTGTCAGCAATATCATCCAGTTCGCGGAATGATTCTGTAACAACGGGCACCTTGTTCAGTATCAGGTACACCTGCTGCATGCGAATCAGGTAATCACTGCTGGTGAGTGTATGGTTGTCAGAAAAAAGTGTGCTGTCAAAAGACCGGCGCCTGCTGGTATCCTTCGGCAATGTGGAATCACGGCGGATGGTCTCCGTGCGGATACTGTCGCGGCGGGTGGTATTAGCGCGCGTAGGATCCTGGGCAAGCGCTCCGCTCAATAAGCAAAAAAGCGCTAAAATGAAACAGTAGAATGGCTTTTTGTTCATGGACTTGGTAACGTCTGAACACGTGTAAAATTGCGTGTCCAATATTAGTAGTATTTAAAAACTAATTGGTCGCCATCCCCCCGGTGAACACCCGGAAAAAGCATCAGATTACGCTATACTGCAATTTTTACCGGCCGCTTATTGGTATCAATCGCCACAAATGTAAAAGTGCCGGTAATGGCTTTGTCTCTTCCTTCTTTATACATTTCTTCTATAAAAATTTCTACCAGCACTTTCAGGCTGGTGTTGCCGATGTGTACCACGGTGCCGATGATTTCTATGATGGTGCCTGCGGGAATAGGCTTTGTAAAATCTATTTTATCGGAAGATACGGTTACCACCCGTTCGCGTGTAAACCGGGTGGCAGTAATAAATGCTACTTCGTCCATCAGCTGCATGGCGGTGCCACCGAACAATGTATCATAATGGTTGGTACTATCCGGAAATACAGCCTTGAAAATACGTGTTACGGATCGCGCTGTTCTTTCTTCAATGGTCATTTGCAAGAATTTTTTCAAAGGCGATATAATTGATATGCTCCTTTCTATTGTTAAAAACAGGAAAGGCTTCAATACCGCAATTGTACACGGAACCATTTTTCCGGTAATTCAGCAATGAAACAGTGAAGGGCTGCATCTTAATAATGGCTTTTCGCACTACCTGTTTCGTTGCAGCAGAAGTATTCTTTCCCTGGAACAGCCTGGGGGTTTTACCGACAACGTCTTTTGGCAAATAGCCATTCATTAACAATATATTGCTGCTTGCAAACACAATATGCAGCAGGGAATCTGTTACCAGTACCACTTTTCCATGCTGCAATAAAGCGGCTTCCATATCCCAGGTATCTGTCCATTTATTTTTGCCAGAAATTTTTTTCAGCGACTGCACATCGTTTAACAGGCCCATTCTTTTCTGATGCGCATCCATGAATATATCCCAGCTTAATAACGGACCAGATCTCATGTTAAATTAATTGTGTGTGTGTGTGATGAATTTCCTGTCTTAAAATAGCGGGCGCTGCTACCATTGCCAACCTTCCTTCACCCCGTAAAGATAACCCTTCGCATATCCCGGGTGTATGAATCGGCATTATTTTTATGCTGGCTGTCAATTCGCGGGCAGGCTACCTTGTGAGTACTTGATAGCAATAGATTCTAAAGGTAAAAAATGGTTAAGTAGGTTAATTTGAGCCTGGCCGGGGAACGAATACACCCGGATATACATTGGTAGATTGTTTGTTCCGGTAAACAATTTTTCCGTTTACCCATACAATTTCAATACCCGATGACAACGCTTTCGGGTTAGTCATGGTTGCATTATCAGTAACCGTAGCCGGATCAAACAAAACAAGATCAGCGTAATAGAAAGGCATTACCAGTCCCCGGTCGCCGAGGCCCAGGTGTTCTGCGGTAAGACCGGCCATTCTGTAGATGGCTGTTTCCAGCGGCATTATTTTCTTTTCCCTTACATACCGGCCTAGCACACGCGTAAATGCACCGTAACCGCGCGGATGTCCACCGTCAGAGCCGTCTGAGCAGATATTGGTATAGTTCCATTTTAGGAAATTAATAACGTCATCTTCCAGCATAGAAGCGCCTGCAATGGCAGCGCCCCTGCCTTTTTCTTCCCGAACAATGCGCATCAGTGCCTGCGGGTCAGTTTCATTGTTCATTTTCGCAATTTCGGAAACAGTTTTTCCTTCGTAGCTTTTATTAGCAGGAAAATGGGTCATCACCGAAGCGGCGGGATCAAACAATTCCTGTGTGGCATATAAAGCGCTTGCAGCATTGTCAAAATCTTTTTTTGGAAACAAGACCCTTGGCGTAGACGACCACATGGTATACGGATAGCAATCTGCAGTAATATCAATGCCAGCTGCGCGGGCCCGCTGCAGCTGTGCAAGAATCGTATTAGAGTTACCCCATTTACTGCGCATGGCAATTTTAAAATGAGAAATCTGTACCGGCAATTTCGCTTCCCTGCCAATACTTATAATTTCTTCGATGGAACTTTCCAGGTTAATATCCTCGCTGCGTATATGGCTAATGTAACGGCCACCAGCAGCCGCAGTCGTTTTTGCCAGCGCAATCACTTCATCTTTTGTGGAATAGAATGCTGCCTCATACTCCAGTCCGGTAGACAAGCCCAGTGAGCCTTTTTTGATATCCGCTGTCAGCAGCCCGCTCATAGCGGCTGTTTCGGAAGCATCTGCCGGGCGCAATAACTGATCTTTCATTACTTGTTCACGCAGGGAGGCATGACCGGTATACGTGGCGATATTAACACTGATGGGATTCTTTTTGAGGCGGTCTTTGATGGTATCCACCGGTTCCGATCCCCCATCCTGGCCTACCACAATGGTGGTAACGCCCTGGTTGGTGGAAGCAATGCCGGCAGGGTGGCTGAACAACCCGCGGTCATGATGACTATGGCTGTCAATAAATCCCGGCGCCAGCGTATATCCTTTTCCATTTACTACGGTTTCATTTTTAAATGGCTGCAGGTTGCCGATATCCATGATCCTATCATCCACGATTCTTACAGCAGCAGGTACCGGTGCCGAACCAGTGCCATCAATCAGCTGAATATTGCTTATCAGTTGCGTTTGCGGTAATGTATAGGGTTTTCCTTCCAGGATATCTTTTACGATGCGGCGTGCCCTGCCCGCGTTGGCTCCGTTGTCTAGCAGGATATACGTTTGATTGGTTGCAATAAACCTATCAATATATGTTCCAAAAGCAACCCATCCGCCGGTATGGTCAACTTCCTCACCTGGTTTTGCAATGAACCATCCAAAACCATAAGCAATACTTGACCCGTCATTCAATTTTCCGGGGGTGATGGCTTCCTCAAATGTTGCGCGTTTCACGAGTTTTTCTGTGTACAGTGCCTGGTCCCAGGTGTACAAATCTTCTGCTGATGCGTAAATATTCCCATCCCCAACGATGCCATCTATCCACTGCAGGTCATCCGTTACCGGTTTGCCTTTTGCATAATGAAATCCAAAAACGCGGGAAGCCGGGTAGGATTTCATAGTGAGGTTGTAAATAAAAGTGTTTTTCAGTTTCAGCGGTTGTGCGATTTTTTTCTGAAAAAATGATTCGCAGGACATGCCGGCAACTTTTTCAATTACCGAAGCCAGCGTGGTATAGTTGGTATTGGTGTATTGAAATTTTTCACCGGGCGTAAAAACAAGCGGAGGTTTTTTTTCTGCCAGCAACGCCAGCAAACTCGTATTGGTAAGTGTGTCAAGCAAACTCCGGTACTGTTCTGCAATATCAAAATATTCGGGCAGGCCGGAGGTGTGATTGAGTAGCTGGCGCAAAGTGATTTGGGGGTAGGGAAAAGACGGCAGGTATCGCTGTACCGGATCATCGTACTGCAATTTGCCGGCTTCCTTTAACATCATCACCATCATGGCAAAAAATTGCTTCGACACCGAAGCCAGGTTGAAAGCGGATGCGGTGGTCAGCGGCTTTTCATTTGCTCCCGCAATGCCAAATGCTTTTTTATAAATGACAGTACCTTTTTCAGCAATCAGCACTGTTCCGTTGAACAGTCGTTGTTCATGCAACCGGGTTAGTACAGTATCAACAGTTTGAATCTTTGTACGCCACTGGCAGTGTGCCAGCAGTGGGCTGGTGAAAACGAGCAGGTAAATGAATTTTCTCATGCAGGTTGATTTACAGTTATTGGGTTGTTCGTTGATGCAATATAACAAACCAATATTTCATTACCGGGTTAGTATGCAGAATAAAATCTTATTTTTATCGCTGTACCGCAATTAACAGAAAATGGAAAAAGCAATCATCATCACCAACGGGCTACTGGCAACGGACGATGCCAAAACTGCACACGGCTTAATACGGGAAAGCAAACGATATACAATCACTGCTGTAGTGGATCATTTGCACGCAGGCAAAGATGCGGGAGAAGTGCTGGATGGCAGACCGCGCAACATTCCGGTATTTGCTTCCGTGGAGGAGGCTGCGGCGCTGAATTCCACTTTTTGTATTGTAGGAGTAGCCACGGTGGGAGGCATTTTTCCTGGCGACTTAATAGAACAGGTGAAAACCGCCATCCGGCATAAAATGTCTATCGTAAATGGTTTGCATGACCACTTGTCTGAGCGGCCGGAAATTCAACTTTTGGCAACGGAAAACGGTGTTTCGCTCATTGATATACGTTTACCCAAGAAAAGAAAAGACCTCCATTTTTGGACGGGTGACATTTTTAAAATGACAACACCGGTACTGGCGGTTATTGGTACGGACTGCTCATTGGGTAAAAGAACTACCACCCGTTTTATTATGAATGAATGCAGCGAAGCAGGAATCAATGCACAAATGATTTATACGGGGCAAACCGGCTGGTTGCAGGGGGGCCAGTACGGGTTTATATTCGACAGTACGCTCAACGATTTCGTCTCCGGTGAGCTGGAACATGCCATACTTAGCTGCGATAAAGCTACTAACCCTGCAATTATCCTGATTGAAGGACAATCTGCTCTCCGCAACCCCAGTGGGCCATGCGGATCTGAAATGCTGGTTTCTGGCAATGCCAAATCGGTGGTACTGGTACATGCTCCCAAAAGAAAATACTATGAACATAACGCAGCATGGGGGTCCATCCCTTCTTTGGAATCCGAAATTGCGCTTATCCGCCAGTTTGGTTCAACTGTTATTGCGCTTGCCTTGAATACCGAGCACTGCAGCAATGAAGAAGCTGTTGCAATCCAGGCTGAATACGAAGCGCAACTGCATATTCCCGTTATGCTGCCGCTGCAGGAAGGATGCGGCAAAATGATACCGCTTATCCGCCAATTGATTGCTCCAACAAACCAACCAGTAGTATGAAAATAAAAGCTGTAACCGCCTACCGTAAAAACCTTTCTTTACAAAAACCTTATACCATCGCAAGCAATACCATTACGGATGTTGAAAATATTTTCCTCGTCATTACGCTCGAAAACGGTATGCAAGGCATCGGCGCTGCCAACCCTGCCCCCGAAGTGGTAGGCGAAACGCCTGCGCAGACACTTCAACACCTGCAAACAGATTTTATTCAATACCTGGTAGGGAAGGATATCCGCCATTTTCTCCAGCATATCTATACCTGCCGGCAGCACTTCAGCAACCTGCCGGGCACACAGGCCTGTATTGATATTGCCCTGCATGATGCATTCGGAAAGTTCATCGGGGTTCCAATTGTAGATTTTTATGGGAGGAAGCATACAAAATTACTGACCTCGGTGACCATCGGCATCAAGGACGTTGCGGAAACGATTGCAGAAGCCAGCGCATATTTTGCAGATGGCTTCCGGGTATTAAAAGTAAAGACAGGACTTGATGCTACACTGGATGCAGAACGGATTATTAAACTGCGGGAAAAGTTTGGCAATGATTTTACAATACGCGTGGATGCGAACACCGGGTATGACCTTAAACACCTGCAGTTATTCCTGGAAAAAACAAAAGAAGTGGCAGTAGAGTTGGTAGAGCAACCGTTACCACCAGCGCTGGATGACCATTTACTGCAACTGCCTGAATCCGTTCGTTCTGTACTGGCTGCGGATGAATCATTGAAAGATGCTGCTGCCGCATTGTCGCTTGCCCAGCAAAAACTGTATGGAATATTTAATATTAAACTGATGAAATCCGGCGGCATTAGTGGCGCCTTTGAAATAGCCCAGGTTGCCAAACCAGCGGGCATTGATTTGTTCTGGGGATGCAATGATGAAAGCATTGTAAGCATCACCGCGGCCCTCCATGCCGCCTTTGCATGTCCGCATACCAGGTATATTGACCTGGATGGAAGTTTTGACCTTGCAGAAGATGCAGTAAGCGGCGGTTTTATTGTTCAGGAAGGCTATATGCTGACCAACGATAAACCCGGGTTTGGTTGCACGCTATTATAATGTTGCAGGAGTGCAATCATCCCGGCAATTCAACAAACGCATGCGCATAAATTTGTCTATTGACTTACTCATCCAAGCAATGATGCTAGCCAGCCCTGGTGCGGGCACACGCACCAATAGCGGCCCCGCGCATTCAACACTAATTATTTAGATGCCATCTGTTTTGCGTCTGACTTTTCAATGTATTTTGCCAACATGAGTTTTACTTTTTCTTTTAACTGCGGGCCGGTGACTGATTGTTTTTCCAGTGTATCAAACTGCTGGTAGAGCAACAGTCCATCTGCTTTTGGCAGCAGGTGTACGTAACTTTTATCTTTCAACGTTTCCTGCCAGGCTTGTCTAACGTCAATCCAGAATTGTTTGTGTTTTTCCCAATACACTGCAGCCTGCTTGCATTTATTATCTGCAGTTTTCTTATAGATATTATATCCTTTCTCCTCTGCAACATAAGTATCAGCGGAACCATCCGCACGAATAATTTTCTTATTGTCCTGCTCATGTACCCAGCCGGTGTCGGTAACCGCAATACGATTGGTCCGCTGCATTACATTGTAGTCCTTACGCTTGGTATATTCTCTTCGGGGGAGGGGCGCATCAGCTGTATTCTCCCAATAATACTTCCCGTTGCTTGCTACCCAATTACTGCTTCCCTGGTAGCGGGGGGCGTCATCTACCTCCCACACTGTTTGCGTCCACTGCCCTTTTGTTTTTTCCTTATTGCCAATAACCTGTTTCCAAGTGGCGTCATGGTTAAAAACCAGCCAATCGCTTTTCTCAAATTCCCAATCTTCGCGCCAGTGTTTGATAACCATGCTGTCGTCGATTACCAGCAGATGCTGCAGCACAAATTTAGCAGGGCTGCTTTCTTCTGCTACCACCCATTCTAAACCAGCCGCCTCGTAACGCGGATGAAAAATATAGCCCGTATCTGTTGCAAACGTTTCCGCATATTTAAATCCTACTTCAAAACAACCGCACAAATTCTTTATTGCCTGTTGTTCATTTTTTGGCTGTGCAAACGAAATCGCGGCTGTAAAGCTAAAAAGCATCAGAGAAAATACTTGTTTCATATGTATGATTTATTCTGCAAAACTGTTACACTTCTATTACAATACGCAGCTGTATCAGGAAATCAGTTTACGAAAAACGGAAAACTCGAAAATGGATGTGCTCATTTATTTTTCCGTTTTTCGTAAATGGTTTTCTGTCTATAGGTAGACAACCAGCTTACCAGCAAATAGTTTTGTAAAAATTGTCGTAACAACTACGACTGCAAGAAAATTATGAAAACACATTTCGCTATAGCACTGGCGGTTCTCTTCGCAAATACCGCAGTTGCGCAAGACAGTAGTCACACCAAAGCGCTGGAGGAAGTAGTAGTTACTGGCCAGTACAAACCACAATCATTAAAAAATTCTGTTTACCAGGTTCGGGTAATTAATGCACAGCGAATCATTCTAAGTGGTGCTACCAATATACAACAGGTCTTAAGCTACCAGTTGGGTTTCCGGTTTAGCACGGATAATACAATCGGCACAAGCAATGTTGAATTGCTCGGCATGAGTGGAAGAAATGTAAAAATCTTACTGGATGGTGTGCCAATGCCGGACAGGGGAGATACAAGGGAAAGCCTTAACCAGGTAGACATAAATACCATTGAACGAATAGAAATTGTAGAAGGCCCGATGTCGGTATCGTACGGGTCCGATGCATTGGCAGGCGTCATCAATATCATCACTAAAAAAAACAGTCCGGCCGCATTGTCCATCAGTGCAAGGGCACAGGAAGAAACCGCCGGCAGCGAATACTACCCGTTCAGCTACCTGGGATCACATCTGCAAAGCTTACAGGTTAGTTCAACCAAAAAACACTGGAACCTTGCAGCGGGCGGTACGCACAATCAATTCAATGGTTTTGGCGGTGATGCGTACGGAAGGGGAAAATCATGGAGACCCAAAGAACAATGGCTGGGCAACGCGCGGCTTGGTTACAGCAATGAAAAAATAAATTTCTATTATCGGATGGATGGCCTGCACGAAGAAATAGCTGACCGGGAGACCATTAATATGGCCAATTACCGCGCGATTGATAAGTACTATACCAGTAAAAGGTTTATGCACCAGCTGCAAAATCAATGGCATGTCAGCAACAAGGCCAACCTCAATAGCATATTTTCTTATACTGATTATAGCAGGCGGACAAGTACTTACCGGCAGGATTTCCTGGCGGGCACAAAAGAACCAACAACCGGGGCCGGCGAACAGGATCTTTCAAAACTGAACAGCGTTGTTTTTCGCAATACATTGTTTTACCAGTTTTCAGAAAAAATTTCGTTGCAGCCGGGAATCGATATTAATTATGAAAAAGCGAGTGGTGCAAGAATCAGCGGAAGCCCTTCAATAGCAGACTACGCCCTGTTTGTTTCTGCAGAGATAGCGGCTACCGATAAAATAAAAATACGGCCCGGTGTACGGTTCATTAAAAATTCAGTGTACGATGCGCCGCCTGCTATCCCGTCTATCAATACCAAATTCACTTTAGGTAAAACGCTTGATTTTCGCGCAGCATACGCATATGGTTTCCGTTCCCCTGCTCTGCGTGAATTGTATTTTTCTTTTCATGATGCCAACCACGATATCAATGGCAACGTGGATTTAAAAGCAGAACATTCCAATAGTTTTAATGCAAGCTTTAACTGGGCGCCCGTAAAAAAAGATCATCTCCGCTTCAGTTCTGTACTGGGCTTCTTTTATAATATTTTTAATAACCAGATAGACCTTGCCAGTATCACGGTGAACGGTACCATACTGTACACTTATTTTAATGTGTTGCGCTCAAAATCCACGGGTGCTACTTTTGAAAACAGTATCACCTGGAAAAATTTTGCAGGCAGTGTTGGCTTCTCCTATATGGGCTTGTACAATGGTCTGTACGATGATACGCACTACCTAAAAGATGACAACCGTAATTTTTTATGGACGCCTGAAATAAATACAAACCTGGTATACACGCTTAAAAAACTGAAAACACGGCTGGGCCTTTTCTATAAATATTCCGGCCAGAAACCCTCTTTTGCTTTTGGCACCAATGGCAGCAACCAGGATATCGTTTATGCTGCAAAGACAAGCGCTTACAATCTTGCCGATTTTACGGCTACCACTACAGTAAGTAAATTAATTACGGTTACCGGCGGCGTAAAAAACATTTTTGATGTTACCAGCGTAAACAACACAGCCGTAAGCACGGGTGTGCACAACGCAAATGGCCCGCTGTCGCTCAATTATGGCCGCTCCTATTTTTTAGGGCTTACACTTCAATGGAATAAATAACAAATCAATTATATACTCAAAATAAATAATAATACATAATGCGTTTACAGAAAATGATGCTACTCACCGCGACCGCCGGAACATTTACTTTTGTTGCCTGCAAAAAAGACAATGATCCCGTTATAGTAATTCCACCTTCCACAGGTGCCCAGGTACAATTTAACGGGCTGGCGGGTTCCGAACCTGGAAGCGCTGCCGGTAATGCTGTGTTCCTTGATTTGTCTACCGATAAACAAACGGCGCTTGCCCGGGCCGGCTGGGATCTTGGTTTCTATTCCGGGGCGGAATTCAGGGTGATTTTGAATAATACAGCCAGCGCTGGTGTAAAGGTTTTAACCAGTAACGATCTCACTACTGTGGTTGCTGCAGATACCGTTGGATTAACACTTGCAACCAGCCAGATTAATCCTTTGCCTGAACAATTAAGTTATTTTGATGATATCAATGGCGATATTACAAAAACAGCGATTCCTGCCGTATCTGCCACGGACGCTGAGAATAAAGTAATTATTTTAAACCGCGGAACCGGTGGCAGCCTTCCTGCACGTGCATGGATTAAACTAAGGGTGTTGCGCAACGGAACCGGCGGGTATACGCTGCAATACGCAGGTATACAAGAAACAACCTTTAAAACAATGCAGATAGCAAAAGACGCTATTTTTCATTTTAAACTGGTGTCTATTGAAAATGGCGTTCTTGCCAGCGGTCTTCCTGAAAAAGATAAATGGGATATTACCTGGAGTTATTCTGTTTTTCAAACAGATTTTGGCGGGGGTATGGTTCCCTACAATTTCTCTGATCTTATTGCAGTTAATCACCTTGCCGGCGTTACCGCTGCACAAAAAACCTACGCAGATCCAGCTACAGCAGCGGCGGCGTTTACGGCGTTTGATAGAGACAGTGTTGCTAAAACCACCCAGGTAACAGGCCGTTGGACGATTGGCAGCACATGGAGAAGTACACAGCCGGCCACGGGTGCCAATTTAAAATCCTTCTACGTTATTAAAGACGCAGCGGGTAATTTTTATAAATTAAAATGCCTTGCAATGGGTGTAGGTACCGACGGCGGCACGAGGGGAAAGCCAGAATTTAGCTATGCATTGATAGCGAAATAAATGCTTCCGGATAATAAAAAAAGCTGCTTTTGAAAAGCAGCTTTTTTTATTCTTAGCCAATGTATAGCAGCGGTACGCCCTATTTCCCATTGCAACTAATCCTGAATTTTCAGGTTGTAGTATGATCTTTTACTATGCGCAACAATGAGGTGCGGAAAAAGTAAATTTTACAATCACTCCTGGTATTCAACGTGCGGTAACCTGAACGCGGGCTTACATTAGATATGGGTACGCAGGTCGGAGGGATCATTACTTTACTGCAAACAATTCCAGCAACTGGCGTGCTTTCATTTCGTTGTCTGCCTCTTCCAGCATTAAATAGAGTTCTGCCAGGTCATCCTGGCTAAGGAGTAGCCTTACGCAGTCCGATGGGGTGGGTATCACAATGTGTTTAAGCTGCCTTCGCTCTTCGGGTGGTTGCTGGCGGTGCAGTTGGTTTATCAGTTTCCGAAACGAATTAAATTCTTCCGGGTAAAACACCACCATAATATTACCATACCCCATCTGCAGTCGCTGGCATTCGTTGCATTGCACAATGTAACCTTTCAGATCGTTTTGGTAACAAGTATGATAACTGCACATATATCCGTGTTTTAATTAATGGATAAACAAATATCAGTTCCCGCAGTTTATTCTGCTTACGCTTTTGGAAAGACGGTTTACGCAAAACGGAAACTGACCATGCAATGACAATGGTTTACCGGCACCCATACGTTAGATTGTTGCAGCGGAGGATTCATTCATGACCTAAAAAATATAAAACTGTTACTAAACAACATCCATGAAGTACTGACGAACCAGTTGAAACCGGAGGCAACATCTTTGCAGGCATACCCTGGAATGGAAAGTTGGGATGAAATACGATCGGGGGTCAATTGGTGTGCGTGGTGTTTTTTCAGCAAAGCAATGAAGAAAGCCCGCTTATAGTTAAGCGCATACTGTTTATAAATGAGTCGGTGATTTTACCCTGATAAGGCAGTGGAGGAGCGTATCGTTATATTAAAAGGCAGGAGAAGCCTTGTTGAAGAATTGCTCAGCGAAACAGCAGTTCACAGGGTTTCAGCCCCGTGTGCTTTTTGAATGCAGTTGAAAAATGAGAGATGGAAGAATAACCGAGCATCATAGAAACGTCGGTAACGCTCAGGCCTTTCTCATACAAAAGATAACGCGCATGCTCCATGCGCTGGCTTTGATAAAAATCGAATATGGTAGTGCCGAATAATTCTTTGAATCCTTTTTTGAGATAGCATTCATTGATGGCAACTTTGCGACTGAGTTCCTTTATGGTAAGCGGCTCCCCAATATGCTGCAGCAAAATTTCTCTTGACCTGATTATTTTTTCCCTATCCAAATCATTGGCCAGGAATTTACATTGAAATCCTTCCACATCTTTGTCGCCCAACATACATTCCAGGCTATAGATCAACAACATCTGGGTTTGGGCATTGATGTAAATATTTTCCAGCGCGCCAGAATAAGTGTTGTTGAGTAATGTTTCCAGCACCGTCCGCGTGCGACTGCAAAGCGACAGCGTTTTTGAAAATGAAGACCGGTGCGTAAACCCTAATAGATTTTCAGTAAGCTTATTATTTAACTTGGCTGGTTTTACAAACTGCGACAGGTGTGCGGGAGCAAAGCGGAAGCTTAGCACGTCCATGCTTTCCATTCTTTCTTCACAGGCCTTGGAAGTATTCAGTTTGCAATTATCGCATTCGGTTTCCTTTTTACGACAGTATACATTGCCGGCAATGCAAAACCTGAGCTCCAGGTGATTCTCCGCGGGTTCATCCTTTTTGTAATGGTATACCAGCATTCCGGTATCTTCCATGTTCCAGAGGGGCTGTTTATTGTACCGCCGGATGCTATACTGGACCGACCCGGGTATTTGCTGCTCTTTTTCATGCAGCATTACCAATTGTTCCTGCATTACAGGCTGTTTGTGGGCCAGCGTCAATATGTCCTGCGGATCTATCATAATCAGGTGCAAATGTACTGTTGAAACATTAATTTACCTAAACCACCTCCACCCTGGCAAAATGGGGCGGAAAGTAAGTAAGAGATGGCGCCAGCGGCAACCAGTTATCAGCGCGTAAAGGCATGCGGTTCCCCGCCTGAAAAACCCTTATAAAACCAAGCAAAAATGGTTGCGTTTAATAGGCCCAAACCCCTTATTTTTCCGTAACTTCGCTCACTTAATTTCCCCATTATTAAACGGCTTTTTAATACCCTCCAATGAGCATAGCTACTACCGAGAAAATAGTCCCAAAAAACAATAGTTACGAAGCAGATAATATTCAGGTACTGGAGGGGCTGGAAGCGGTTCGTAAACGCCCTGCCATGTATATTGGTGACGTGAGCGAAAAAGGTTTGCATCACCTGGTGTACGAGGTAGTAGATAATTCTATTGATGAGGCCCTGGCGGGTTATTGCAAAAATATTGATGTCATTATTCATGAAGACAATTCAATATCCGTGCAGGATGACGGCCGCGGTATACCTACCGGTGTCACCACAAAGGAAAAAATATCTGCGCTGGAAATTGTAATGACCGTGCTGCATGCAGGCGGTAAATTTGATAAGGACACCTATAAAGTTTCTGGTGGTTTGCATGGTGTGGGTGTGAGTTGTGTAAATGCACTGAGTACTACCCTGCAGGTAACCGTTAGAAGAGACGGCAAAATATTTGAGCAGGAGTATAAAATTGGTGTCCCCCAATACCCCGTGCGCGAAATTGGTGTAAGCGATACAACTGGCACGACGGTTCATTTCTGGCCCGATCACAGCATTTTCAATGTTACAGTATATAAGAAAGATATTTTAGAAAGTCGACTGCGCGAATTGTCCTATCTGAACAGGGGCATCCGTATCAAACTGACGGACCTGCGCGAAAAAAATGAAGACGGCAGCATTTATTCTAAAAATTTCTTCAGTGAAGGTGGTATTACAGAATTTGTGGAGATGCTTGATAAGAACGCCGGCCGCAGCCCGCTGATACCGCGCGTCATCTTTGTAGAAGGACATGACCCCGTAAGCAACGTGGCCGTGGAAGTAGCACTGACTTATAACGACAGTTACAGCGAACACATTTATTCCTACGTAAATAACATTAATACCATAGAAGGTGGCACGCACGTGGCGGGCTTCCGCAGGGCTTTAACCCGTGTTTTTAAAAAATACGGCGATGAGCAGAACATGTTTGAAAGGGCAAAAGTAGAAATTGAAGGCGATGACTTCCGCGAAGGGCTCAGTACCATTATTTCTGTAAAAGTGCCGGAACCCCAGTTTGAAGGCCAGACCAAAACAAAGCTGGGCAACAGTGATGTAAGCGGTGTGGTGGATGCTACGGTATCAAAAGTGCTGATAGCTTTTCTCGAAGAAAACCCCAAAGAAGCTAAAAATATTATTAATAAGGTGATCCTGGCTGCCCAGGCAAGGTTTGCTGCTAAGAAAGCAAGGGAGCTTGTACAGCGCAAAAGTGTCCTCAGTGGTGGTGGTCTGCCGGGTAAACTGGCCGACTGTTCAGAACGCGATCCGAAACGCTGTGAAATCTATCTTGTTGAGGGCGATTCTGCGGGCGGCACAGCCAAGCAGGGCCGCGACCGAAGTTTCCAGGCTATTTTACCGCTTCGGGGCAAAATTCTGAATGTGGAGAAGGCGATGGAGCACCGCATCTACGAAAACGAGGAGATCCGCAATATGTACACCGCGCTCGGTGTTACCGTGGGCACCCCGGATGACCCGAAAGCCCTGAATATTGTTAAACTGCGCTATCATAAGTTGATTATCATGACGGATGCCGATGTGGATGGCAGCCACATCGCAACGCTGATACTTACTTTCATTTACCGCTATATGAAGGAACTGGTGGAACAGGGATATGTTTTCATCGCCCAACCACCTTTGTATTTGGTGAAAAAAGGCAAGGAGCAGGCGTACGCATGGACGGACGAACAGCGTAAACTGCTGGTAGAGAAATTTGCCAACGGAAAGGAAGACAGCGTTAATATCCAGCGGTATAAAGGATTGGGAGAAATGAATGCAGAACAGCTTTGGGAAACGACGATGAACCCTGCCACCCGCACTTTAAAACGCGTTACCATTGAAAGTGCTACAGAAGCAGACCGGGTTTTCAGTATGCTGATGGGAGATGAGGTGGCCCCGAGAAGGGAATTTATCGAATCCCATGCAAAATACGCAAGGGTTGATGTTTAATGAGTTATGCAAAGTTCACTGGCCGGGCAAACAGCGCTGTACGCAGGTTGGCAGGCTATTTGAAATATTCTAATTACCTTTAAACGCAGTTTGCGGGTAAGCCTGCCGCTTGCGCAGTTCTTGATTTACTAACCATTTAAAATAATTTAGTTATGTCTGAAGAAGTTACATTAACCGCCTACAACGTAAAAACAAAAGAAAAAGGCGTTAAAATTCTTGATGCCGTGATTACCAAAACCGCTAAAGGCGCTTATATGGCACAAGGAAATGATGGCAAAGGAAACAAACTCACTACCTTATTAGGTGCAGAGAAAGCCCTGGCTGCTATAAAAGCAGGCGTTGCTAAACAGGGCTGGGAATAATATGCCACAAATAAGAACCTCGTTATTGTTATCCGCAACAAAGGGATAAAATAGATTGGTTGCCCAAAAAATAAATTTAAGCCCCGCTATCTTTAAATAGCGGGGCTTCTTTTTCTGCTTTATAGACTTGTTCTACGCGGGGGTATAAGAATAGCAAACAGGATTGCCGCAGCGCATGCCGTCTTTCGAATACAGCGCCCACCATCCTTTCTTGCCTGATAAGCCCGTTTTGGGCAAGATCAGATAAAATGGAGGTAATTTGATTTGCACCCCAGGATTTTTTCGTCGTCTGCCTGCAGCCAATTCTTCAAAACGGTGGCGTACACATCTTTGAAATCAACGGTGTGTTTTAAATCGCCGTCCTGCAGATCAACCAGGCTGGGCATTGGATTTAGAATTCCTTTTTGCGCCAGGGCCCCACTCAAAAAAAACATGTTATTGGCCGTACCGTGGTCGGTGCCTCCACTCGCATTTTGCGTAACCCGGCGGCCAAATTCTGAAAACGTCATCAGCAGCACATCCTGGAAACGGTTATTCGCTTTCAGATCGGAAACAAAGGCCTTGATGGCATCATTCATTTCCGTAAACAGTCTTTTTTGCTGTCCCTCCTGGCCGGTATGGGTATCAAAGCTACCCAGCGAAACATAATACACTTTGGTATTGATTTCGGAAAAAACCAGGGATGCAATCGTTTTTAAACTTTGTCCCAAACCAGTTGTGGGGTATTGCGCCGATGTTGGGTGTAGTTTGCTTTGTGCAAAAATATAATCAGCGCTGCTAAGGGTGTCAGCCATCGTCTTGTACAAGTAATCCACCGGCTGCTCCCCTGCCTCATCCGTATGCTGGGCCAGCACGTCTTTAAAATATTTTTCATGACTACTATTGTACAGTCTTTTCGGATCGCGCATGGCAATGCCGTTCATGTGCTCGCCTTTTAGCGCCAGGCTTAGCACATCATCAATCTCCAGCGCCTGCACCGGTTTATCGCAACCTTTGCACTGTGCATCCAGGTAGCGGCCCAGCCATCCATTGTTTACATACTCATTGCTGTTGCTGGCGCTTTGCCAGATATCCATGCTTCTGAAATGAGAGCGATCCGGGTTGGGGTAGCCCACGCCATTCAGAATGCCCAGGCTGCCATCATCATACAAATCTTTGAACGCAGTTAAAGCAGGGTTCAGCCCAACATCATCGGTAAGCATCAGCGCGTTTTCTTTTTGTATACCCAATTTAGGCCGAGCCTTGTAGTAGAGATCATTGCGTACAGGTATCACTGTATTTAACCCATCATTGCCGCCACTGAGCTGCAATACCACGGTTACCTTATTACCGGGTGGCACCATGCGCGGCGCTTCAAATGCCTTCATAAATTTTGGCAAAAAAAGCGAGGCAGTTGCCAGCGAACCGAGTTGTATGAATTGTTTACGTTTGATGTACATAAAAAACTTTTAACGATAAGCCTTTAGCCAGGTATTAGTGACTATCGACTATTTAGTAAAATTTGAAATTTGGTATACCGGATTTTTAAAGTTTATTCACTGGCTGCGGGCGAATGGCTAACAGGCCGTGCCTTTCCTCAGCACAATTGGTATTCCGGTGTACTCATTAATTGTATCGTGACTGTCTTTATAAAACTATCCCGGCTGGCTGCGTCTGCATATTTTGTAAGTACTGCGGCGCTCACCGCATTTTTCGTTTGCAGCAAAGCCTTTGAAACAGCGTCTACCAGGTTCTCCCTGGTCACTTTTTCATACTGCTGCAGGTAATTGGTCCAGTTGATAGTGGCCATGATCTGTTCGCCTTTGCCGCCACTTTTTTTACCGCCACCCGCTGGTATTTTATCTTCAGGCGCGTTTTTATCTTTCATTCCCATCATCTGGTCGTCATCATCTTTCGGCTTCATTCTAAAGACGTCGCCGGCATAAATAAGCTGTGGTATACGCAGGCGCATCATCAGCGTAGAACTGTCTATCCAGTTGGTTCCACCAGGCCAGCCGGCAACATTGGGCGGATAAAAAAGAAGTTGTCCCAGTAATCGCTGCAGCAGGAGCTGAGACGCTTCGTTTTCAATTTCCATCGGCAATATTCTCCTGATACCTACCAACAGTTCTATTGGCGACTTTATCCGGGCGCCAATGTTTTTTTCGTTGTAAAACCAATCGCTGGTAAAAATATCCGTCATTAGTTTTTCGATGTCATAATTATTTCGGTAAAACCGGTCGGACAACCATTTTACTTTCTCCTGGTCGGCATCAGCATTTACAAAATACCGGTAAATCTTTTGGGTGATGAACCTGGCTGTCTGCTGGTGATCCAGTAGAATCTGCAAAATATCATCCCCGTTGAAGTGGCCGGTCTTGCCCAAAAAAGTTTTCTCGCTGTCATCATGTTGCCGCTCCCTGAAAACAAATTCGCCAGTAGCGGAAGCGCCCCACCCTGTAAATGCACGGGCACTCTCTTTGACATCGGCTTCAGAGTAATTTCCACGGCCAATCGTAAACAATTCCATTACCTCCCTGGCAAAGTTTTCGTTGGGATGGTTTTTCCGGTTTTGATTATTATTTAAAAAATTAATCATGGACGCGCTTTTGCTCACTTCCTTTAACAGCACAGCAAAACTGCCCAGCGCATTGGTACGAACGATATCCAGCAGTTTCTGCTGGTACAGGAGGTTGACTGTCCTGGTAGCAAAATGTCCATGCCAGAACAGGCTCATTTTTTCCCGCAATTGTTGTTTGCTGTTTATCATTTCTCCAAGCCACGCAAGATTCAGTGTTTTTAAACCATCCCGTGATTTTATACGCAATGCTTTTTTTTCTTCCGCCGTCAGTGCCTGCTTTTGTGTGACGCCATTGTCTTCCATTCCCATTACCAGCTGTTTAAGATCATTGTCGGCTACATCAATATATGCAGCGGCCACCCGCGATTTGGCCAGCAGGTTTTTATAATAGGCGCCTGGTTGGGCAGTTGCAATGGAAAGGAGATCTTCCGGAGAGGGACCAAAACCAGCCCGCCACAGTAGATGAAGATTGTTCTGTTGAAAGGACACACCCATACCATTTATATTTGAAGGTGAAAAAGTTAAGACTCCATTATAAACGCAGGGTTTAAATAATTGGTCTTTAGGTGCCATTATTAACATATTATTGTTGAGTTTTTACACCCACCTGAGAATTGACTGGAATGGCAAGCGTACATAAAACCAACGGAATCGTCCTGCGCACGGTAAAATACGGTGAAACAAGTGTAATAGCGGCTGTGTATACAGACATGTTTGGATTGCAGTCTTACCTGGTAAATGGCGTTCGGACATCCTCCAAAAAAGGTCCTGGAAAAGCCAGCTTATTTCAGCCGGGTGCTATGCTGGACCTCGTTGTTTATCACAATGAACTTAAAAACCTGCAACGAATCAAAGAATTCAAGTGGGGTTACCTCTACCAACATATTTTTTCCGATATTTTTAAAAATGCGGTTGCACTTTTTATGGTTGAATTGTTATCAAAAACAATCAAACAGCCAGAACAAAATGCAGATTTGTTTCATTTTATTGAAGATGCTTTTCTGCATCTGGATAAAAGCGATCAACAGGTGGTGGCAAATTTCCCGCTGTTCTTTTCGCTGCATTTAGCTACGATATATGGATTCCGCCTCTCCGATGAATACACCGCGCAAAACAGTTACCTCGATTTACAGGAAGGTGAATTTGTACCCGAGCAGCCGGTGCACCCTTATTTTTTAGGAGAGCCGCACAGTTATACCACTTCCCAGCTACTAAAAACCAGGCAGCCGCATGAACTGAGCAGCATATCACTTAACAAAGAAGCACGAAGGATACTCATGGTTGCCTACCAGCAATTTTATGCATTGCACATCCATGATTTTGGCACCATGAAAACCTTGCCGGTGTTGCAGGAAGTATTAAGTTGATGCGTGTACTGCGTCTATCGTCCTTTTCCGGCAAAGGCGCCGCACAATTTCCTGTAGAGACGCCATGCATGGCGTCTGTGAGAGACCGTCACCCGTTCAAAATAAAAGAAAGAGACGTTTTCCGGAGAGAAACAGACGCCCTCCGGAGGGAAACAAGCGCCATTCCCAGAGAGAAAAAGACGCCATGCATCGCAAAAAAAAGAGATGCCATGCATGGCGTCTCTACAGATTTGTTTTTAAGAATTGAACAAAAAGATCACGTTATCGATCGGTTAGATAATTCTTTTCGAGGACCCAAGATCGTTCGACAATAAGGTTACACCGGGCTGCTTTCCTTTTTCAAAACTGCCCAGATCATCGTCCCAATGGAATGCGTTTGCCGCATTGCTGGTGGCCCATTGCAGAATGGTGGAAAGCGGTATTGCGGGGAAATTTTCGTGGATCGTTTGTATTTCTTTTGCAATACTCAGCTGCCAGTTGCTGCTGTAACTGTCTGTGCCCAATACCATCTGGCAATCCATCGCCATAAACCTTTCTACTGCCGGTAACCTGTTTTCTATATAGGAATTGGCATTCGGGCAAAAACAATATACCAGCTTCAATCCGTTGTTGGTGGCGTAGTCGTTGGCGAACGCAATATCCTCCTCGGGCATATAAGTATTGTGTACCAGCAAAATTGTTTGCCCGTTTTTGAAATGTGGGAGGTACGACTGCAAACTGCTCTTCCCCGTTACAGCGAATGGCGATGTGGTTACACCAAATATTTTGAATAGTTTTAAATAAGCGCCTCCGCCGGTCTTGTACAATTCATCCTCTGCAGGATGTTCCTGGTTATGGATGGATATAATTTTGCCCGCGGTAATTTCATTCAGCATCGCAAAACTTGTGGCGCTTACACTGTACGGCGCATGTGGGGTTAACACGTTCCGGTGGGGTGGTACCAGCACTTCGTTGTGGGCATTCAACACGGCGTGGTAGTGTGCCATACTTTCTGCTGCTTTCGCATCGGTAAAGCTCAACACTTCAATAAAATTTTGCCAGCGCATGCGGCCACTACGCTTGACCGGTATGGCATCGGTTGTGTTACAAATATCACCTACCGCAACAATGCCGTTTTCATACATTTCCAATGCTGCCTTTTCTATTTCTTCGCGGATTAGTGCCGGTTCAAACCCTCTTTTTGTAACCACACTGCATAAAAATTCAACCAGGCCTGTATGGGGTGGAATTACATTTTTCAGGTGACTGAGCTCCAGGTGGCAGTGGCTGTTAATCAACCCGGGCGTAAGTAAGCCGTCCAGCAGTTCAATATCATCGCCCGCTGCTGCCAGGGGTACAATTCCTTCGATTGTACCATCGGGAAGCGTTATCAATACCTGGTCTGTGTCCATCAGGCTGTAACCGTTAAACAATTGTTTTGCCCTGAATTTTCTAAATGCCATTTTACGCAATTATGAGCCGCGAAGGTAAATACTAGCGCCTTTCTTTTACACGCTGTTTTTGCTGCATCGGCGCCAGGGCAAAATCCGAACTGAGGTTGTTTGGTTAAAATGCCTGCGAAGGATTAATTTTGCCGCTTCCCAAAAGCCGGCGACGCAAAATGGTTGCGGGCAAAAAAAGCACACATGTTAGACAAGTTAGAAGCGATAAAGGCAAAGTTTACGGATATGGGTGTAGCCCTCAGCAACCCGGAAATTGTGAGCAATAACCAGCGCTTTGGCGCGATGAGCAAGGAATACCGCAGCCTGGAAAAAATTGTGGTGGCGTATGAAGAATACAAGCGCCTGCTGGACGATATAGACTTTAACAAAGAAGCGCTGAATGGCGATGACGCGGAACTGCGTGAGCTGGCCAAAGCAGAAGTAAACGGACTTGATGAGCGAAAGGAGCAGGTGGAATCCGCCATTCGGCAGATGCTGATACCCAAGGATCCACAGGACGAAAAAAATGCCATCCTGGAAATACGTGCGGGTACGGGTGGCGATGAAGCAAGTTTGTTTGCGGGCGATCTGTTGCGCATGTATATCAAATATTGCGAGAAGAAGGGATGGAAAACAGCGGTTCTTTCCGAAAGTGAAGGCACCGTTGGGGGCTATAAAGAAATACAGGTAGAAGTGGTGGGTGAGGATGTATACGGAACATTAAAATTTGAAAGTGGCGTGCACCGGGTGCAACGGGTGCCGGATACAGAAGGAAGCGGCCGTGTGCATACAAGCGCAGCAACGGTTGCCGTGATGCCCGAAGCGGAAGAAGTTGATTTTGAATTAAAGGAAAGCGATGTAAAAATGGAAACTGCCCGCAGTGGTGGCGCTGGTGGCCAGAATGTAAATAAAGTGGAAACCAAGGTCTTTTTAACCCATATACCAACGGGCGTGGTGGTGGTTTGCCAGACAGAACGCAGTCAGCTCGGCAACCGCGAAAAAGCCATGACCATGCTGCGTACCAAATTATATGAAGAACAGGTACGTAAACAGGAAGATGAAATTTCGCGCCAGCGTAAAAGTCTTGTTAGTACCGGTGATCGGAGCGCTAAAATACGCACCTATAATTTTCCACAGGGCCGGGTGACCGATCACCGCATTGGACTAACACTCTACAACCTCGATGCCGTGCTTAACGGTGAAATAAAAGAGCTTATAGATAAATTACAGTTTGCGGAAAATGCAGAAAAGATGACCAAGCAGAATTAATAGCCCTATTGCCGCAGTAAGAAATGGTCATCAAATAAAATTATTCACAACCGGCCGGCTTGTTGAATTAAATTCTAACTTACTGCTAGTAAAATTTCATACCATGTTAGAAAATCTTTTTGACCTGATAAAACAAAACGCCGGAAGTGCCATTATCGACAATCCTGCCATACCGAATGAGCATAACGAAGAAGCTGTTTCAATGGCTGGCAGTTCCATTATGGATGGATTGAAAACCATGCTTGCCAGTGGCAATGCACAGGACGTAATCAGCCTTTTTAACCAGCAGGGTGGCGATATTGCCAGTACACCGGCCGCACAACAAATTTCTGGTGGATTTATACAAAACCTGATGAAAAAATTTGGCTTGAATGAAAGTGCTGCGAGCGGTATTGCGGCCAGCCTAATACCAATGGTGCTACAAAAACTGGTGCACAAAACGAATGATGCCAATGATGGTAGTTTTGATATTACCAGCATCATAGGCAGTCTTACCGGAGGCAATGGAAAGCAACAAGCGGGCGGTGCCGGCGGGCTCGACATTGAGTCGATACTTAATCAATTGAAGGGCGGAAGCACCAACACCGGTGGTAGTGGTGGGATATTGGATACACTAAAGGGTTTAATGGGCAAATAATTTCAACCGTACGTGGATAATACTCCCCAGCATCAGGCACTTCAAAAAAGTGCCTTTTTCTTTTTTTTGGATGTATGATTGGCCAGCTGAAAATGTCTTCCCCTTTAAGGAAAGCATTCATATTGGGATTTAAGTACAAACTCCATCTTCGGAAATAGGAAATACCAATGGGCGAGGTTGCCCGCTGAATCATTGGATTAAACCTTTTTAACTTACCAAATCATACTAATGGCACCTGATTTGCGTTATAACTTTCAACACTTATAAATTAATTATCTCTCTCATAAGCAGTCAATTTTTCTCATAAGCAGTTAGTTTTGGTTACGGCCCCTGTTTCAACAGGGGCCATTTTTTTTAGCTGCTGGTCTTCAATAATTTAATATTACAGATACCATAAGCAATGCTGCTGGCCAATACGTCTGCTATGATGTCGCCTTCGTCAAAACTTCTGTTTGGTATATAATCCCGTTGGATGAACTCCAGCAGGATTCCATTGAATGCGGCCAGCAAATAAATAATAAAAAAAATTGTTTTTAGACGGGCAGGGGGTTTTCCCTTCAGGTAATAGTAATAACACCAAAGGCCGGTAAGTCCCCCGAATAAGATTATATGGACAACTTTATCGAGATTTGGAATATTACTTTCTGATGGAAGGCTGGAGCCTGGAAGGCATAACAAAACTTGTATGAGAAACGTCCACCCAAGGGGAGAAAAGATATTGCTTAATAAGCGGTTGATCACGCTGTAAAATTTCCGCTAAACTAGCACATTTAAAAGGAAAACGAAAGCGGTGCAATTAGGTTTTACCTACAACGTAAATAGGCATTGTCGGCGTTTTGCTGCCCCCGGTATTTTCCAGTGTAATAGCAAAAGCCTGTGCTCCTTTAGGTATTGTTTTCATTTTTACCAGGCCGGTGGCTTCATTCCGGCTCAAGATACCTGCATCTACCGGAACCCCGTCTACAATTGCCCAAAGCTGGTATTGTTTGCCCGCACCTGGTTTTGGCAATTCATTTACCAGCAGGTAAACATCATTGCTTTGTTTGTTCCAATACACAGTGGTGAGGCTACTTGGAGCAACCGGTTCTCCCTTCATGGTTACAACAGCCATCGCGGGGTCTTTCATCAATTCAAAACTCCTTTCATATTGCTGCAGTTTAGTCTGCATAACATTACTATTAGCGGCAAACTGCTGGTTGCTGGCAATTAGCTCATCCAGTTTTGCCACGGAGGACTTGTACTGGCTATAAAAATAAAAGTTAAGCAGGGTACTGCCGATGAGCAAAATGATGGAAGCGGCGGCAAGGAATTTTGCAAAGCCCATGGTACGCACGGGGGTAACCGATTGCCTAGTCTCATTAAACGGTTTATCAGCCACCGGCAAAACGGCAATTTCTAGTTTAATATCATCCCAGATTTTTTGCTTTAAACTGGCAGGAGGTGGTACAGCATTATCAAATGCATGCTGCTGGAGGCTTATTTCAAAAGCTTCTTTAGCCCGCATCAATTCAGCATTTGCAGCGGCGAGTTGTTCAAACTCAGCGCGTTCTTCGTTGCTGGCCAATCCCAGAACGTAGCTTTCTACAATGCCGCTTGATATGTATTCCTGTATATTCACTTTAAATGATCTCTCAATTGTATTAATGCAGTTCTGATTCTTGTTTTTACCGTGCCCAGTGGCAGGCTTTCTATTTCCGCAATTTCCTCGTGGGTATATCCCTTAAAATACGCCAGGTCTATCAATACCCGATGTTCTATTTTTAATTTATTAACTATCTTTTTAAGCCCAATGTTATCGACGCTAAATGATGTACTGCTACCGGATTTATCGAAAAAATCGGTCTCCGGTAAAGCTTGATTTTTCTGACTATTCTGGTAAGCTTTGGATCTCACCATATCGATGGCTAAATTACGGGCAACATTCAACATCCATGTAAAAAGGCGTCCTTTTGTGGCATCGTAACTTTCAATTTTTCGCCAGATATTTACAAATACTTCCTGCAATACATCACTGGCAAGTTCTTTATCTGCTACTACCTGGAGTACAATACTGTACAGGGCACCGGAATAATTGTCGTAGAGATAGCTGAAGGACTGTTGATCCTTCGACTTCAGCAACAACACCAGTTCCTGTTCATTATATGTAACAGTATTACTCAATCAGGGTCAGTGTTTGTGGAAGGCAGTTCCGAATTTTACTTCAAGAATCCGCCACCCCATGTACGAAATATTAAATGCCGTGGATTTAGCCAATAACCTCCTGATAAGCAGTTGCATCCAATAATGCAGTTACATCTGCAGGGTCGTTAACGGTCATTTTAACCATCCAACCCTGCCCGTAAGAATCTGTGTTTACCAGTTCAGGCTGATTTGCCAATGCCGGGTTAACTTCATTAATTGTACCAGAAACTGGCAGAAATAAGTCGCTCACCGTTTTAACCGCTTCTACCGTACCAAATACTACCCCGGCGTTAAGCGGCTTGCCAACAGTTTCTATTTCTATATAGACGATATCACCGAGTTCGCCCTGCGCAAAATCAGTTATCCCAATCGTTGCAATATTGCCGTCGAGGCTTATCCATTCGTGATCCTTCGTATAGCGGAGGTTTCCAGGTAAATTCATGGCTGAAAATTTTATGTTGCAAAGATTAGGAAAACTGGGTGAAATTATTTCAACTGTTTCTGCAAACAGGGAAGTAATTTGAGGCGGAGCCAGCATAATGGCGAATTTGAAGTGGGATTGGGATGAGCTGTTGTAGAAAGGCCTGTACATTTCCTGTGGCGCAACATTTAAAAGCCGTTGCGATATGAGTTACAACAGCTGGCAACCCGCATTAATCAGCCGGACCAAATAAAACACTTTTATACAAATTTTCTACTGCATGTAAGGCGGCGATGGTTACTAAATTGCGTGCTATTAAATGCCGCTGACGAACAGGTAAAAATGGCGATTGGAGTAGCAGGCCCAACACTTCCTGCAGGCTTACACCGAAAATCATCGGAAACAAATTGCAGTTTTACAAACACGCTATCTTTATGCAGCTATTTTCTCCATTATTTTAAAAATAATCACCTTACTATGCAGTCAATAGAAATACTCGGGTATATCGCCGGCACCATGTCATCGCTGGTATTTTTACCGCAGGTTATCAAAACCTGGAAAACAAAATCAGCAACGGACATCTCGCTCGTCATGTTTTTATTCGCTACCGGCAGTGTGGTACTTTGGCTGATCTATGGAATCATCATAAAAAATGGTTCGATCATCTATACAAACAGTACCGTGCTGTTCCTTTCTTGCATCATGCTGTATTTCAAGCTAAAGTATAAGTAATTGCGCGCCATTTGCTACAGAACACCCTCGTTTTTATGAGGCACAAACCCGGTTTTACCATGGGCTTCCTTTTGGCGGTCAGCAGCCTGCTCCCTGGTCTAGGGGTGGCTGCCCTGCCCGCCAGAAAACAAAGTCTTGGCTTAACTGATGGAACGCTCGGTTTATAGCCGAAAAATCTTCAGTTGCTGCCGGCCTGTCATTTGCGCTGCTACTAAACCTCGCCGCTTCGTTTGTGGCTACCCGTAATAAATTTCTTGGCGCCGGTAGCAACTCATCGTTTGTTGAAATTCAATAATACCGGCGGTAGCCTTTCGCCGGCGCAAAAAAAATACCGCTGCTTTCGCAAACGGTATAATTAATAAAAGGCAATGTATATTAATCTTTGGGAATATTAAATTTGTTGCAGACGTCTTCATAACTCATTTTATCCAATTCAGTTTTACGCATAGTAGACCCGTCTGCAAATACAAAAGAATCCGCATCCCCGCTTCCGGCACTCAACCGCCCGCCTGCCAGACCTCCCGGGATAATAACATATCTCCATGGATAGTTAGCCGCAAAAGTAGATCGGAGATTAATGACGCCCACCGCCAGGAATTGATAAATGCTAGAGGATCCCCCACCGGTAAGGTTGGTATAGTTGCCATCGTACACGCTACTGCCAAATTGAAAGTATGTCTTTACTACGCCTTTGTCCATAATCTCCTTCGTAACACCCGCTGCTGTTATTTGGGCAGCCCACAAAGTACCGCTACCCGTAAACGTTAGATTTATCCAGGGGGAATAAATTACATTGGCGGTACCGACCGGACCAATTGGACCGGCAACACCGGCAGGACCCGTAGCGCCTGCGGGCCCGGGATCTCCCTTTTTACAATTGCTTAATAATAATAACAGGCTGCAGCCAAACGCAAGCGTTAATAAATTACTTTTCATGATTTTATTTTTCGTTATAACTAAATCGGATATAAAGAGAGTTCATTGTACTAGTTTAAACAATACTACTAAGCGGTAAGGCCTGTTTGAAGTATTCAACTCAATAATATTGAAGGTTTCACAGGCCGAAACTGATCCTGCATTATCGCCGGCATATACCATCAATGAGAAGTTTTGGATCTGGTTATCTCAGCAATGATCGTTAAAAACAGGTGGTTATTTTTAAAAGCGTTTGTTATCGATACTCATACAGTGATTATCTTAGCAAGCATTGGAATATAAAATTTTATTAAAGGGCTGATAATTTCACCGTTTATGGCAGCAATCAACACGATTATTTTTGACCTCGGTGGGGTTTTGTTAGACTGGAATCCGTTGTACGTTTACGACGACCAGTATTTTAAAAGCCCGGACAAAAGGGATTATTTTTTTTCAACGATTTGTAACAGCGACTGGAATGAAGAACAGGATGCGGGCCGCCCAATCAGTGATGCTACCGAAGCGTTGATAAAAAAATATCCTGATTGGGAACAACCCATCAGGGATTTTTATGGCCGCTGGACGGAAATGCTGCGTGGCCCCATCCCGGAAACGGTGGAGATCTTACGCAAGCTGAAAGCAACCAGACAGTATAAATTATATGCGCTTACCAACTGGCAGGCGGAACTTTTCCAGATAGCCCTCGTACGCTATGGTTTTTTATATTGGTTCGATGGCAGGCTGGTAAGCGGCGTTGAAAAAACAAGAAAGCCTTTCCCTGAATTTTATAAGCTCCTGTTAAGCCGCTATTCGATAGCGCCTGCCAACGCTATTTTTATTGATGACAACCTGCGCAACGTACATGCCGGAACAGCGGTTGGTATTAAAAGTATTCATTTTCAATCGCCGGAACAGCTGGCAGTGGCCTTAAAAGAAGCTGGTATTGAATGGTAAAGTATTTCGCTACCTGTCTAAGAAATCATGATGGAATTGCGCTGGCAAAACCAGCCATAGAAGTGGTTGTACAGCATTACCGGGCTTTTACCGCACCCCACTGTCCGGGATGCCAGCTAAAAAGAATTACTGATTACGGGGCCAGGCGCTTACCTGTATTGAAGGTGAGTCCAAGACTCAATATAACTTCCGCAGTACCAAATGCCTGTCTTGCGGTGCCTTTGTATATTTTTAGATTGGAATACCGCGCGTAATCCAGCTTACCTGCAAACTCCAGGTATATAAGTTTATAAAAGGTGGACCGCACAGCTCCTTCGATACCCGTATTCCAGCCACCGAGCTGAAACCCCGGTTTATTGCCTGGCTGATCAAAAAATTTATTTTCTACGTGGGGGATAACCGGCCCGATGCCAAATTTGGACAAACCGTCAATCTGTACAGAACCCTTTTTATTTGCGCCAATCCGCCAGCGTTTAACGATGTTAAATAAAAGAAAATTAGCGCCATTGTTAAGGAAATAATAGGAACTGCTGTCGGCACCGGCTACATCATTTTGTACAAACCGTACCTGGCCATCTACCGGCTTGTTATTGATAACGCCTTTGATGTGCACCTGCTGGTCATCCCCAAAAATAAATTTGGTATGATCAAAATTGATTTCAATACCAAGGTCCTTTTTGTTGCCAAAGAAATACCCGATGCGGTAATTGTACTGGGGAATGGTTAACGCCTTTGAAAACAGCCCTTCATCCCAGCCCCGGTGATCATGACCCCTTATATTCCTGAAGGCAAAATCATTTCCCAGTTCAGCTTGCTTTATTTTCAGGTTACTGTGCGTATACCATTCTGTATTGTAGCCCCATGAAAAATAGAATTCTCCCCTGCGGTGGGGGGTTGTCTGTGCGCGGGCAGTTCCTACTAAAAAAAATACAGCCGCCACTGCCAGTAACATCCTGGTCTGCTTCATAATTTTCTTCTTGTGGTTTCAAAAAAGGGTGATTGGCAACGGCGCCAACTGCACCAAAACGTTTGCTGGTTTGCAGGTTGAACGGTATATGCTACCGCTCAAAAGTCATAACAGTAATTCGGTTACGCGTCGTAATCAAGCACCGGTCTCAGCCAACTTTCTATTTCGTTCAGCGGCATATTCTTTCTGCGTGCATAATCTTCCACCTGTTGCTTGTCAATTTTACCCACGCCAAAATATTTACTTTCCGGGTTGGCAAAATACCAGCCCGATACGGATGACGCGGGGTACATCGCCAGTGATTCTGTGAGTGTGATGCCGGTGGCTTCTTCCCCTCCCAGCAGATTAAACAATTTATATTTTTCAGTATGATCAGGACAGGCAGGGTAACCCGGCGCCGGCCGTATTCCCAAATAAGATTCTTTAATTAATTCTTCGTTGCTGAGGTGTTCATCTGTTGCGTAACCCCAGTATTCCTTCCGCACTTTTTCATGCAATAGTTCCGCAAATCCTTCTGCCAGCCGATCTGCCAGTGCCTGCAAACTAATTTTATTATAATCGTCCATGGCAGCTTCAAACCGTTTGATGTGCGGTTCAATGCCTTGAATGGTTACGGTAAATGCACCAACATAATCCTGTTTGCCGGTTGCAGCGGGGGCAATAAAATCGGTCAGTGATAAATTGGGCTGACCTGCTGCTTTTTTAATCTGCTGCCGGAGTGATTCCAGGTGAACCGGGCCGGAAGGTGCTGTTACTACAATCGTATCTTTTGCATCGCTGTTTGCCGGCCAGATACCAATTACGCCGCGTGGTTGCAGCCATTTCTCGTTAACAATCTGCTGCAATAGCTTTTGTGCTTCGTTGTATAAGTTGGTTGCTTCCTTGCCAACTTTTTCATCACTTAAGATTTGGGGAAATTTACCATGGAGTTCCCAGGCAATAAAAAATGGCTGCCAGTCAATATACGGTACAATTTCCTCCAACGGAACATCGTCAAAAATTTTTGTACCTATCAAAGCTGGTTTAACCGGTGTAAATTTATTCCAGTCTATTTTTACTTTATTTGCCTGTGCGTTTTCCAGCGTTAGAAACTGCTTAGCGCTTTTTTTATTGGCAAAATCTTCTTTAAGCTTCGTATATTCCTTTTTTAACCCCCCGAGAAATGCTGTTTTCTGATCGTTCAGCAAAGATCCTGCTACCGTTACACTTCTTGAGGCGTCCAGTACATGCACCACGCCTTCATCGTACTGTGGCGCAATTTTTACGGCGGTATGCATGCGTGAGGTGGTTGCGCCCCCTATCATCAGTGGCAAACTCATACCACGACGTTTCATTTCATGCGCCACGTGTACCATCTCATCAAGCGAAGGCGTAATCAGCCCGCTTAAACCAATGATGTCTACCTTTTCTCTTATCGCGGTTTCCAGTATTTTATCGGTTGCCACCATTACACCGAGGTCAATGATATCGTACCCGTTACAACCCAGTACTACGCCAACAATGTTTTTACCGATGTCATGCACATCGCCTTTAACGGTAGCCAGCAATATTTTTGCAGCACCGGCGCCTTCTTCATTTATGGTACCGGCTGCAAGGTGTGCCTGTCTCCGCAACTCTTTCTCTGCTTCAATAAATGGGGTTAGCACGGCCACTGATTTTTTCATTACCCTGGCACTTTTTACCACTTGCGGCAAAAACATTTTTCCACTACCAAATAAATCGCCCACCACATTCATGCCTGCCATCAGCGGGCCTTCAATAACATCCAGCGGTTTGGAATATTGTTGTCTTGCTTCTTCTGTATCTGCATCTATATAATCAGTAATGCCATTTACCAATGAATGTTTCAGCCTTTCTTCCACACTGGTGTTTCTCCAGGCATCGTCTTTTACAATTTCTTTGCCCTTGGCTTTTACGGTCTCCGCAAAATTGATAAGCCTTTCGGTGGCTTCGTTGTTGTCATTCTTGCGGTTGAGGATAACGTCTTCGCACATCTCCCTCAACTGTGGTTCTATTTCGTCATATATCACCAGCTGACCGGCATTAACGATGCCCATATCCATGCCAGCCTTAATTGCATAAAACAGGAATACGCTGTGAATGGCTTCCCGCACGTGGTCATTACCCCTGAAAGAAAACGACACGTTACTTACACCACCACTAATTTTTGCCAGCGGCATCAACCTTTTTATTTCTTTTGTTGCCTCAATAAAATCTACTGCGTAATTGTTGTGTTCCTCGATACCGGTTGCAATGGCAAAAATGTTAGGGTCGAATATAATATCCTGCGGATCATAGCCAACCTGTTCTGTTAATATTTTATACGCCCGGTGGCAGATTTCTATTTTACGTTCTTTGGTATCGGCCTGTCCTTTTTCATCAAATGCCATTACAATTACCGAAGCGCCGTACGCCTGGCAGGTAATGGCTTGCTCAATAAATTTTTCTTCCCCCTCTTTCATGGAGATGGAATTAACAATGCATCTGCCCTGCACACATTTTAACCCTGCTTCTATGATGGAAAATTTTGAGCTGTCCAGCATGATGGGAATCTTTGCGATATCCGGCTCACTTTGTACCAGGTTGATGAAGGTAGTCATGGCTTCTATCCCATCCAGCATGGCATCATCCATGTTAACATCCAGTATCTGCGCACCATTTTCCACTTGCTGCCTGGCTACGCTGAGTGCTTCTTCATATTTATTTTCTTTGATAAGCCGCGCAAACTTTTTTGAACCGGTTACATTGGTTCGTTCGCCCACATTTACAAAGTTTGTTTCTGGTCGTACGATCAAAGGCTCCAATCCGCTTAAACGGAGATAAGGTTTTATTGTATTAACAGTTGACATATTATTTTTAATTGCTGATTACGCAATCCTCGTATATTATAATTTTGTTGAACCTGGTTTAATATCGTTATCGTCTACAAAGCGTCTTCATAAACCGGCAGTTCCCGCGGCGCGAACTTCGCTACTTCATCTGCAATGTGTTTAATGTGGTCTGGTGTAGTGCCGCAGCACCCGCCCACAATATTCAACCAGCCATTGGCAGCCCATTCTTCAATAATGTGCGCCGTTTCATGCGGCTGCTCATCGTACTCTCCAAAGGCATTGGGCAGCCCTGCGTTGGGATAAGCCGAAGTATAGCAACCGGCTATCTGGCTTAGTTCTTCAATATGCGGCCGCATTTCCTGCGCGCCCAATGCACAATTCAATCCAATGCTCAATGGCTTTGCGTGCATCACCGAAACGTAGAAAGCTTCCAGTGTTTGCCCGCTCAGTGTTCTGCCGCTGGCATCGGTGATGGTACCGGAGATCATGATGGGTAATTCAGGCAACTTATTGTTGCGAAAGAATTTTTTTGCCGCATAGATGGCCGCCTTTGCATTCAATGTATCAAAAATGGTTTCAATCAATAACATATCCACACCGCCTTCTACCAATCCTTTTATTTGTTCTATATAGGCAGCTACTACTTCATCAAAGGTGACTGCGCGGTAACCTGGATTATTTACATCGGGCGATAGGGAGAGGGTTTTATTTAGCGGCCCGATGGCACCGGCCACAAACCTTGGTTTCTCAGGATTTTTAGCGGTGTATTCATCTGCGGCAATACGGGCGCATTTTGCAGAAGCAGTATTCATCTCAAAGGCGATGGACTGCATATCATAATCCGCCTGCGCTATAACGGTGCTGCTGAATGTGTTGGTTTCAATAATGTCTGCACCGGCTTCCAGGTATTCTTTGTGAATACCAATTATAATATCGGGCTGGGTAATGCTCAGCAGGTCATTGTTTCCCTGTACGTCTGTGTGCCAGTTTTTGAAGCGTTCTCCACGGTAATCCGCTTCCGCCAGCTTATGGCGCTGTATCATGGTACCCATGGCGCCATCAATGATGAGGATGCGTTTTTTTAATTCGTTTTTGATATCTTTCATGTCCCTGAAATTTATGCGCTGGGTAATAGAATTGCATTACCGGCAAACGCGTTGCTGAATAACATAACCTTGCGGTGCGGCGCATTTTCACGATGCACTAAACAGCACGCGGTTATACAATAATCTTCTAAACTATTAACGAGGAAATTTTGGAGCAACTATCCAGAATAATCATCGTTTATTAGTTCAGTTTTTAACCAGGCTGAACAATAAACAAATCCGCCTGCAATGGAGGGGCAAAATTACAATAAGTAAGTGTAATAACAAAGAGATGGGTTTTTTAATCGTGGACCGCCGTGGCTCAGCGCCCGGATACGTAGTTTTCAACGGGTAAACGGCTCTGCAGGCTTCGCGCGAGCGTCATCTCATCCGCATATTCCAGTTCGCCGCCGAATGCAATACCACGTGATATAGTGGTGATGCGGAGCGAAAGGCCCTGCAATTTCTTTTGCACATAGTAAATGGTGGTATCGCCCTGTATATTGGGGTTGAGTGCAAAGATGAGTTCTTCCGTTTTCTCCTTATGTATCCGTCCTACAAGCGCTTCTATATTCAACTGTTCCGGTCCAATGCCATCCAAAGGAGAAATAATGCCGCCAAGTACATGGTAAACGCCGTTAAACTGCTGCGTACTCTCAATGGCAATTACATCGCGGATGTTCTCTACCACGCAAATGATTTGCTGCTGCCGCATACTGTTTGCGCAAACGGAACAAATATCCGCATCCGCTATATTGTAACAGCGCTGGCAATATTTTATCTGCTCCCGCATCTTGATAATTGCTTCTCCAAATGCGGTCACTTTTTCCGGTGCCGTCTTTAACAATTGCAAGACGAGGCGCAAGGCTGTTTTTTTTCCGATACCCGGTAACCGCGCGAATTCATTGACCGCATTTTCCAGCAAAGAGGAAGAGAATTGCATGCGGCAAAGATAGTGAATGGCAGCTAGTAAGCGGCTGGTGACCATTGCGATCGGGTTGAATAAAGTAGTACTTTATTCAACCCGATCAACAGATAAATATTGGCTACAACACGGTTGGATTTATTTAGCTATCGAACATTGCTGAGGCTGTTCTTTGCGGTGTCATGTTTAGTTTTCATAACCCCACTGATCACCGCCTCATAGGTAATGCCCCCTACTTCCACCAGGGCGTCTGCCATACACCGGCCAGCTGCACAGTGTACACGCTCTATGTTAATTATTTTACCGCTTCCTTTCACGCTTCCATCCCAGCCCTTCCTCGCCGCAGCATCCCCTGTAATACCCGCCTGATTGATTCCTTTGCTACCACCTTTAACAGTGCCGTC
Organism: Chitinophagaceae bacterium; assembly: GCA_039919885.1. Taxonomy (GTDB): domain Bacteria; phylum Bacteroidota; class Bacteroidia; order Chitinophagales; family Chitinophagaceae; genus JACMLD01. The sequence continues at coordinate 270 of JBDSEV010000002.1, read as the reverse complement.
CCATCCTTTCCTGGCAGCCTGGTCCCCCTGCTGTGCGCCATTTTCCTGTATCCCCTTGTCGCTATATCCCGCCTGGTTGATGCCTTTGCTGCCCCCTTTTACCGTACCATCCCAGCCTTTCCTGGCAGCGTCGTCTGTTTGCTGCGCGCCATTTTCATGTATTCCCTTGTCCATATATCCTGCCTCGTTGATGCCTTTGCTGCCCCCTTTTACCGTACCGTCCCATCCTTTCCTGGCAGCCTGGTCTGTTTGCTGAACGCCATTTTCATG
>JBDSEV010000050.1:0-33363 GCA_039919885.1 Chitinophagaceae bacterium | reverse complement strand
GTGCCGTTGTCCTGTAACCATTGCATGCCTATTTTACTGATGTGAAGGGTGCCTAAAACAATCAGGTAAGCTTCGTACCGGTAAAACCATCCAAAAGAGGCAAGTACAGCATGCAGCAGACCGGCAATAATCAGCATGGATAATATCCAAAAATCACGATCGTATGTTTTGGCGTTTAGTTTTCTCAACGCAATGATTAGCGCAATAACAATCAGTCCGCTGATACTTTTGGTAGCTTCTATAACGGACGTACCGCCGTTGAGAAAATATTTAAAGTTCTGATTGCCTTTAATCAGCACAGAATTAGGTATAAAATAACCGTCCTGCAGCTTTGAGTAAATGCCGAACAGTAACAACGGTAGTGCACCCGCCACTGAAATCAGGACTGCCGCTTTAAAGTTCCGCTGCCATGCCAGCAAGGCGAAAGCCGCCATAACAAAAAAAACATTCTCATAACGGGTTGCCGTCATTAAGGCAGCCCAGCCTGCAGCCTGCAGCAAATTGTTTTTTTGCGGTGCAGTTAACAGGGATGCGATGCTGTGTACAAAAAAAAGGGTAAAGGCAATCTGCAGCGTATGCTCCATCCCCAGCACTGTTAATGCGGGTACAGCTCCCACCAGCAGGGTGGCCAGCACCACGAGCGTTTTATTAGTAGTGGACAACGAAGAATAATTGGTGAGTTCTTTCTGCATCGAAAGCAGCAGCAATACCGTACCAACGGAACTTACAACCAAGGGCATGACGACATTAACGGAAAAAATTTTGAAAAACAAGGCAAGTACAATCGTAAAAAGGGGAGAAGAAGAAGTGGATACAAATCCCGAAGGTGTAATACCCCAGTTACCGTACAGCGCTAGGTTTTTTGACACGGTCATGTGAATAAACGTGTCGTCGAGCGGGTAACAAAAATGCCCACCTGTTTTTTTAAATGCCAGGTATTCCAGCACGGCTACCGCAACTGCTACAAAACTTAAACCAGATAAAAGAGGTATGTATTTTTTCATGCCGGTAATAGAAAGGGTATTCACTAGTAGTTTAATAGGCAGCTTCGCGGGAAGTTAGCGCTGGTTATTTTTTTAGTACATCGTCTATTGAAATTCCAACCATGGATTCTAACTGCAGTTTAATTACATTGTAATTGCGAAGGTACTCAGCCTGCCTTATCTTTTCGTCTGTATATCCCCGGTAGCTTTTGTTGTAATCATCCTGTTTAATGGCACCTTCCTGGAAATCTTTTTCAGCGGCGAGGTAAGCAGTCCTGGCATCTTGTGTAACCTGGCTCTGGCCATCCAGTTTTTGTTGAAACAATAGGTAATCTTCGTATATCGTAAGTACCTGTGCTTTTATTTCCCGGAAGCGTTGGTTTTTTTCGGCCTCTGCAATGGACAAATTTTCTTTGGCTATTTTAACATCGTTCTTCTTAGCGCTGAAAATATCAAAGGGAATGTTTGCGCCAACATTGTACCGCGGGTAGAAAGAACCCGGGTTGGTTGCTTTGCCCGTCACAGGGTCAACGGTAGCACCTTTCAATGACAGTTCATTCAGGTTACCCTGTACACCTATAATGCTCAACCAGCTGCCCTTGGCTTTCTTTACCTGGTAAGCCGCAATAGCAACCCTGCGGTCTGCAATTTCATAATTAGGATTTTGCATGGCCAGCTGCACAAGTTTTTCCCGCACGTCAAAAATTTTTCCGGCGGCCGATGGCCTGATGGAACTGATAGGTTCCGGTTTACGCATAGCCGGCTGTGTTTGCGCAACGGCGCCCGCGGCGAAGAACAGTATCAGGAGTGTGCATATACTTTTGTGGCTAGGCCAGGCGTTGCGCATCATCTTCGGGTTTCTTGGTATCATATTCTTTTAATTTATAGAAAATAACTAAGGTAGCCAGGTAAAAAAGATACTGTGGGTATTGCGAGATACCCAACTGGGAGTATTGCCCTACCACCAGTGAAAAAAAGCAAACAGTAAAGGCGATGTACAGGGTTTTAATTTCACTTTTTCGCGAGTCATAAAAACCAGTAATGCCCCGTTGCAAAATGATAAAATAGAAAATAATATTGATGGCCAGTCCAATCCATCCCTGCTCCAGCATAATTTTCATATAACCGCTGTCGGGCGGATACCCGGCAAGTCGGTGGGTTGGATAAAATTTAAGTCCTTCTTCCCCGCAGGTTTGCAGTCCGCCACCCAGCGGGCGCTCGTAAATATAAGGCTGAATATTTTTCCGGTTTACATCCCTAACCATATTGGACGGTTCCTTACTGCCCTCGAAAGTAGTTTTAATACGGAAGATTACCGGCGAATTACGCAAAGGTCCAAAGAGCAGAAACAGCGCCATGCCAATGGCACTTAGCAAAACGATGATGGTTCTTCTTTCATTGATGGTAAATATGATGTAAGAAAGCAGCCCTGCTATCAGCATCACGTTGCAGGTTCGGGTACCAGAATAACTGGACGCAATTATTTGTAAAAAAGTAATGACATATAACCATTTTCTTGCTTTCTTAAGGGGGGTGCGGATAGCCAGTACCAGTGTAAACAAGGCACTGGACGTACACATTACACCAAATGCGGCAGGATCGGGTAACAGTGAAAATTTGCGAAACATGCCACCCTGGAAAAGCAGGTTGGTGGTATTGGGATCGCTGTGTATCCAGGCATCTTCATGTACCGTAAATCCGAAATATTGTTGTTTTACGCCCCAGAGCGCAACTATGGTGGCAAGGATGATCCAGTACTTTACAAAGCGCCTGATTTTTTCCAGCGAATCAAACATGAGGAAACTGGCATAGTAAAAAAGAAGGTAAAGAATTTGTTTCTGAAATAAATTCCACCAGCCGGCGCGGCTGTCAATCTCCGGGTTAAACGCTTCCAGCATTAAATAGAAGAAAAGGAGGAGCATCATCAATGAAATGGGTGTCTTCCAGAACGATGCGCTGCTGGTCCTGTTGCGGTATTGCGAAGCCATAATAGACAATACACACAGATAGCCGGTGCCGGGTATCAGTACCCCCAGCGGCAGCCCGATGCCAAACATACGCGCGGGTAACGTAAATATGATGATGGAATAGATAAAAGAGTAATACGACAGTTCCGGGTAATACAGGCAGGCCAGCACAAACAAGATGCCTGCCGCGGCCCCAACTACTATGAGGGGGATTTTTTGATCAATATTGACGCCCGCGTAAGCAAGGCCTATCCCCACCAGCGCCATTACAATCCATCCCGGCACGGAATTCATGCGCTGGGTAAAAAAAACTTCTTTTGCCCAGGCAACCATTGATATGCTGATATTTTTCTTTACACCTGTCATGCTTTGCTGCGGTAATCCAAATATTAAATACGTAATTGATAAAGGTTAGGCGTAATACTACACCGTAACAGCTTTAGCCGTTGTCCGCCGCTTTTGTAGTTCCGGCAGTTTTTTCTAAAGATAAGCCCCTGCCCGTTTTTGCCTTTATAAAATTTTTCAATTTGGTTGGCCATGTGTGGTCCATGCACGGTTTTTCTACCAGCAGATAAAATACCGGCACCAGCAGCACAAGAACAAACAGAAAGAACAGTGCGTAAACAGTGAACCATCCCACGCTGTTGGCCGCATGCGGATTTATTTTTAGCAGCAATTCCATACAAGCCTGTGCAATGGCAAGATGCAGCAGGTAGATACTGTAACACATACCGCCAATGGCCATTATCCACGGACGTTTAATAAACCGGTTGAACGCGCCCGAACGGAAAGCACCGATAAACAGCGTTACGAGCGCAATCAGAAAAAGAATGGTTTTGCCATAGCCGGTCACCCAGCGGAAGCCAATCATACTGAAAATTGCAACGGTGGCTGCTACATCCCAGAAACGGGTGTAACTGCCGGGTTCGAGCTTTTGTTGCAGGTAAAGATTTACCATTAAAATGCCCACCATAAAGTATTGTAACTGGCCGAGGATAGTAAAACGAAGCACATTGTATGCGCTGGCAATGCCGGTTTGCTCCTGTATAAAAACGACCAGTAAAATAGAAGCAATGATCACCAGGTTTCTTTGTGCAAAATCTTTTATCCCGAATACAAAATAGGTGATAAAAGGGGCTACGATATAAAATTGAATTTCCACTTCCAGGCTCCAGATAACCGGGTTAAGTGTGTTAAAATGTTTGTATACCAGGGTAGAACAGTAAGTGATGCCGGTAAAAAAATATCCCGCTGATTCACCAACGGTTAGCTTATGGAGCACGATAGCCGCCAGTGCCAGCAGCAGCATTACCAGTATGTAAGGCGGTTCAAGCCTGGTAAGCCTGCGCATAAAATAAGTTTTCAAACTACCCATTGGCTTGTCCGACAAGCGTTTTATAGCAAATGGGAGCGGCAGAATAAAGCCGCTGATGGCATAAAAAAGGTAAACGCCCACACCACCGCCCAGGGTGTAATTAATTATTGTGTCGCTTACGGCTGAGCCACCTGGTGTATAAGCATTCCGGTACCAACGCTCCACGCAGTGCTGAATAACCACAGGAAGAATGGCCAGGAAACGGAGCCCCTCCAGTTCCTGCACTATTTTGCCTTTGGCCTTGCGTTCAAAATAACTAATCAATTTCATATAAATAAGGTTGTACCTGCGTACAACAGGGTACTTCGGATATAATTAATCAAATAAAAATTTATAGAACATAAATGAACAAAATGCCAGTAAAAAAAGGGTGGCAATTACCCGCATCAGCTTACCCTCCAGACGTTGCTCCTCCATAAAAAAAATTTAGTTTCTAATCGAATAATAGGCATCCCCCAACAATCCAATACTTTCTTGCCAGGTATGCGACAATGCAAATGCCCTGCGTTGTTGCTGTACTGCCTCGTTATTGGTTGTTTCCGGGTTATTGATGATGTATTTAATTTTTGTTGTATAGTCTTCTTTGGTACTGCACAGGAAACAATACGCTTCAAACATTTTCATGCCGTCGGTGGCCGTAGCTACCAGTGGTTTGCCCATCGCCAGGTACTCGTCGGCCTTGCGCGGATAATTACCTGTTGTAATTTCATTCATGATCTGTGGATTGATACAGATATCAAAATGTTTGATATAATTGACCAGCACGCCTGGTGGTTTGCCACCAAGAAAATGAACATTTTTTAAATGGCTGAGTGCTTCTTTTTTAAACATCCAGTCAACCGGCCCAACCAGTACAATATTGTAATCCGGGCAGGTTTCTGCGATATGTCGTATTATATCAATGTCAATCCTCCACGCACTTACAAAGCCCGTATACCCGATAATTGGGTGGGCAATGGATTGCAGGTCATCCGGAACAGAATCATCCGGCGACAAAAAAGAGCTGAAATCACAGCCTTGTCCAATAAAAAAACTATGCGGATTATTTTTCTTTGAATAATCGGCCAGGTAGGAAGAGTTGGCCACTACCAGGTCTGCTTTTTCCATTACTCCTTTTTCAAGACGCGGCCCATGCCGTTTGAAGAAATCCACACCCAGCATATAATCCCTTATATAAAAAATATAATCACTGCAGTCAATCATTTCTTTCAGGTAAAAGCCACGTATAAAATCATTGTCGTTTATTAGCAGCACATTGCTGAATGAAAGTTGGTGTATTGCCTTGTTGATTTGCTTTGCCAGGCGCTTACCGTTTATTTTATTCAGCCAGTCGTGCACGCCTGCAAACGGTATTCCATTGATTGATTCTACAATTACCCGGGGATTCTGCACCCATATATTGGTCGCCACTTGTTCAAGTTCGGCGGTTCCGTTTTTTATACTTGCCAGCCGGGTTTTCGTAATCGCATCGTTTTTATGTTTGTATAAACTGCTTCTGTCCAGCGCACGATTGATAAACAATACCCGGTTTTTTTTTGCCAGTTCAATGGCCATGTCCTTAAAATTACTGCCTATTTCAGTATCCCACGACTGAAAACTAAACATTACAATATCCCTGTTGCTAATAAAATGATGGTCCATAAGGTGTAGCCGGTTACAATTTTATGCGGTTTTCATAGCGGTGTAATGTTGAATTTCTGCGTCCGGTTTTTTAAGCGAAAACAGCCACCATGCACCCATTCTTATACATAAATTATAAACAAGAATAGGGATGATAACACCCAGCGAAATAGCGATGAACATTATCAGCGGTATATAATGTATGTGAAATACTTTAACGAGTACAATCCGGACTGCGGCAATCAACATCAGGTGCATCAGGTAAATGTAGAGCGAATGATATCCAATCACGCGCAGCCATTTAAACGCATCTTTTTTCTGTAGTACCTGGCCTAACTGTATCATCAGTGCACAACCACTCAGCGAGATGGGCAGGTACAGCCAGTTCATATTGGTGTTAATATAGTTATCGTCTCCGTGCTGCATATTGATGATGGTAAAAACAGCCTGCAGTATGACGCAGAAAACGGCAGACCCAATCAGCCATTTAGGCGATAATATCGTATCGGTTGTTTCTTTCTTAAAGATGAACGAAGAGATGATATCCCCGATGCAGAAATAAATGTAGAAATGAAAGATGTCCGGGAAAATATAAAAGCTAAGTCCCTGTAAACCCATGTAACCTGCTACACCGTAGAGCACCAGACCAAGCGTGAGCTGGTGCCATAACTTGAAACGGCACACCACTTTAAAAAATGCATAAAATGCGCCCACAAAGAAAAGTGCATTCAGGTACCAGAACTGCTGGTTGTTGGTTGGATTGCGGGGAAATATAATCAGGTTGACATAATCGAACGGAACCGGTTTTGCGTTCACGTAATCCTTCAGCAGCAGCTGAATCGTGATTTGCAGGGAGCCCCATATGATGAGCGGGTAAAACACGATGCTGAACCTCCCCCAGACATAATCAGACAACTTTTTTTTCTGCAGGCTGCGCGATACAAATAAGCCGGAGACAATAAAGAAAAGGGGCATTCTAAAACTGTAAAAACAAACATTTAAGATCTGTAGTACCGGGTAATCCGTTACAGGCAGGTGTGCTTCCTTTAGCCCATCGAAGCAATGCCGGTAGCATACAAGAATTATACAGATACCCCTTGCGTAATCTATCCAGCCCAGCCGGTTACTTGATAATATATATTTTGAATTAAATAAATCTTTAAACAAAGTCATCAGGGTTTTAGGGTTTAATGGTGCGGTTATTCTGACCGCAGCAACAATGGTATTCCATTGCTTTACCGGAATAGTACCACTGCTGTTGACATGTCCGGCGTGTCGTCTCGCTCCTGGTATTATAAATCAACAAACCTGTAATTGTTGTTTTGCTGATCAACCGATCCGGCATTTTACATGTCAACATTGTCTTCTTCCACTTCGTTGAGGACAGCGCCAATCATTTTATCTTTCTGGTTTTTCAGGAAGCGAATAGAATCTTTGTCTGTCTGACGGATAACTGATTTTGCAGAAAATACGGCAATTACCGCATCGGCATATTTAAGCAGTTCTTTTGTATCGGCATGAAAGTTCAGTGATGCACCTTCCATCAGAATGTAATCGTACCGGCTGCTTATCCTGTGCAGGTTTTCCAGCAGGTTGTTTTTTACCAGCACTTCATCGGGCGAAAACAGGCTTTCACTGCAACCAATAATATCAACATTTGGTATGTTGGTACGGTTAGTTATACCGGCAAGCTTTTCCATTGCATTTGATTCGCCATTAAGACTGAACTGATCAAGCATCGGCTTGGCATCAAATTTTTCCGTAAGCGAATTATTGGAAAAATTGGTGTCTATCAGCAAAACTTTCTTTTTAGTAAGGCTGAAACTGCTGGCAAGCGCTTCGATAATGGTTGTTTTGCCTTCGCCTGGTTTCGTGCTGGTAAAGAGTATAATTTTTTTACCGCTTGCTTCAATCTCGTACCGCAGTTTTCGTAAATTTTCTACGTAGACAAATTCTTTATCTGCCCTGGTAGATTCATTGATGGTAAAATAATCAGCAATCGCTACGTTTTTAAGATCAATTTTATTTACGATGGATAGTAATTTAAGATTGACCACTTTGTTGAATATGGAGGGTGCCCGTACCGACTGGTCAAGAAAATCCATAATGATGATCCACAGAGAAGAAACCATCAGTGCGGCAATAGCACCGACCCCGATGATCACCTTACGGCCCGAACGTTCGGGTTTTATTGCTGGCTGGCCTACAAGTGTTTGTTTAAAATTAATTTCAGGCGCTACAGTAACGTTCAGTGCATTTTGCAACTGGCCCGTCATGAGCGTATACTCGTTATTCAGCCGTTCAATTTCCTTTTGTATGCCTTCGGCGATAACTTCTGCACCTGCGCCGGTAGAGGACTGTGCGTTATAATTCCTGAGGTTGGATTGCAGCGATGCGATAGTAATGTTTTGTGCCTCTATATCATTGTGTATTTTTATTTTCTGGGACAATAATTCTTCACGTCTTTTTCTTTTATCGTTCCGGTCAGAATTATTTGAACTGCTGGGTTGCAGTTTATTGATCTTGTTCTGGTTCTCGTTCATCTGTGCTTCAATCGCTGCATCCACGCCACCTTTTTTCTGCAGTTCTGCCGCAAGCTCCCTGTTTTTACGCTGTAATTCCACCAGCTCGTTATTATTGGAAGGGGCGTTTTCAGCGATGCCACCAAGGTTTTCAAGGTTTTGATTAACGGACCGCAGGTCTGCGTTGAGGCCGTTTAATTTTGATTGTTCGGTAGAAAGCTGCGATTGCTGATCCTTGGCCATTTCCATAGCGGCTGTACTACGGTCATTTATATTGGGCGAATTGAAAGACTTTTTATAATCAGCCAGTTGTTTTGTTTTGTCTTCTATTTCTTTTCTCTTTTTGGCTGCCAGGGTATCCAGCCTGCCGGTAGATTCTTCCGTGCGGGTAGACATGATGCTGGTAAAAAACGATATAAATTCCTTTCCGATGGTGTTTACCACAAACGCCGACATTTCCGGATTTTGCGATTTATAGATAATGTTGAGGTAGTCGGTGCCAGTTACGCGATCTACCGTAAGTTCGTCCAGAATGGCTTCATTATCATATTGGTAAAGCTGTATCAGCTGGTATACTTTGTTCTCTTCCTGGTCGTAGGCCTTCAGTATTTCTTTGCTGGCTTTCTTCTGCTGTAATATTTGTTTGGCTTTTTCCAGGTTCACCTGGGTATATTCTTTTTTACTTTTTTCTTTTTCAGTGAGGGTGGTATACGGCATTTTGCTGGTAAGGTCATGGAGCATCAGGTCATACGATAGCATGCATATTACCACCGGAGATTTAAAGGTCTCGATTACGTTTTTAAAGCGCTGATCGATTTCAAAAATATTCAGGCCTTCGTCGGTGGTCATTTTAACCTGCTGCTTCATCGTAAAACCCGTGGAATAGGTAGCTGCCGACAGGTACATATTCTTTTTCGTAAAAGTAAAAAGCAGGGCAGCGCAGAGGCCGGCCACTGTACAGATAATAATTACCCATTTTTTGCGTAGCAGGGCATTAATAAAGAACATTAAATCCATAGAAGAAGTTTTTTTGCAGTTTCAGTCAATTCAAAAAAGTACGGATAAAAACTGCCGTAAGCGCGGGCAAATTAATCAAAAAAACAAGATTTTCTAAGTAATTGCACGCAGGAGTACTGCAGTTATATTAAAGCCGCTTTCTTTGCCAGTAAGCCGGTCATGGACACACGCATTTCAAAGGGATGGATTTAGTAATATAATAAGTCAGGTGCTAATATTTTTGGTGTATAACACTTCCGGTAATGGTTCATATCAAAAATTACCGGATTTTTGAATGGTAAGGTGAACAGGTGTATTGGCGAAACGAAGCAGTACTGCAGCAACACGAAGGCAGTAATCGGTTCAGGGTGATTCCATTCGGATAGTGAAAGAAAGATAGCCTGTACGCCACAAAATTAATATTATTTTTCAATTATGGAAGTGTTACAAACATTCGTTAGTAAAATAGCGCCTGTTGAGGCGTAAATTCACGCGGCTGCAACTAGGGGGGTACTATTTAATAATTAAAAACGTTTACGTGGCACTGCCACAAAAAGACAGCGAATGATTATAAAAATACTTTTTTGGGTTTTCTTGTTTATCGTGGTCTACACGTACCTCGGTTACGGCCTATTGATTTGGTTGTTAAACGTTGCGAAACGATCTTTCGGCAAAACTAAAGCAGTAGCGCCTGCCGTACATTTTGAGCCGCCGGTGGCGCTCATTGTTGCGGCGTACAACGAAGAAGACTATATAGAGGACAAAATCAATAACACCCTTTCGTTAGATTATCCGGCTGATAAGCTGGTAGTATATTTTGTAACGGATGGCTCAAACGACAACACGCCGGCAATCATTAACCGGTACCCCCGCTTTAATTTACTGCACTTGCCGGAGCGAAATGGTAAAGCGGCAGCGATGAACAGGGCCATGCAGTTTATAAAAGAACCGTACGTTATTTTTTGTGATGCCAATACCGTGTTGAACCGGGAATGTGTGAAGGAGATGGTAAAGTTCTATGCTGACCCACAGGTTGGTGCGGTCGCTGGCGAAAAAAAGATTTACCAGCCTGCGGCCACCAAAGCGGCTTCAGCCGGTGAAGGCCTGTACTGGAAGTACGAATCCTTCCTGAAAAAACAAGACTCTGATTTTTATTCGGTGGTAGGTGCGGCGGGCGAGCTGTTCTCGGTGAGAACCGCGCTTTACCATCCCATAGAAGAAGGGGTGCTGATTGAGGATTTTGTCTTGTCGCTACGCATTGCCAAAAGCGGCTACGTGGTCAAGTATGCGCCGGGCGCCTACGCCGTCGAGTCAAGTTCCGCTTCTATCAGGGACGAGCAAAAACGAAAGATACGGATTAGTGCGGGCGGATTTCAGGCGATTTATATGTTACGGGAGCTGTTGAATGTCTTCCGGTATGGCACCTTGTCTTTCCAGTATATCTCGCACAGGGTATTGCGCTGGGCGGTTACTCCTGTTTGTCTGTTGTTGCTGTTGCCCCTTAACGTAGTGCTTTCTATGCGCAGGGCAGGCGCTGTATATGATTTGTTGCTGCTGATGCAGCTTTTCTTCTACCTCTGCGGGCTGGCAGGCTGGTTCTTTGCCAACAGGAACATTAAGGTTAAGGCTCTCTATGTGCCCTATTACTTCCTATTTATGAATGTTTCGGTGTTTTGGGGGTTCAAGCGGTTTTTAAAAGGCCAGCAGTCCGTATTGTGGGAAAAAGCCAGCCGTGCAAAATCTTTGTGATGAAAATTACCACTTAGTGGGTATTGCTGGTTGTTTTATATGGAGTAGTTTTGTGTCAACAATAAAAATTAATGATACAATTAATGATGCCCTATTTGATTTGTTGATTTTTGTTGTTATTTTTACGCGGTCGTTAAGTGCATATTACGTTTCTTTCTACTTAACTGCCTCAGTAAGACTTCTATATCCTCCGAAGCGCCGTCAAACCTAATTTTTGTTTAGGTTAATCCAACTACCTTTTTTTAGAGTATATCTATTATTAGCGTATAATTGGTTCTAGCGCGTAGCCATTGAATAATCCGTTTTCCATTACCTATTTATTGCCGTACCCCATCCAATTGCAGCCTACTGAAAAATTGAGTTTCTTAAAACTTAATTATTCAAAAGAATGAAAAAGAAGATTTTAGCAATTGACGAAAGTAAAGCGATAAGGTTCTTGTTGCAGACCGTGCTGGGTCAAAAGCACCAGGTAATAACAGCGGCCGATGGATGCTCTGCATTGTATTGGCTTTCTAAACGAAACTTGCCGGACGTTATCATTATAGATCCCCAGTTGCCTGACATGCAGGATTGGGAGTTGCTGGAACACTTAAAGTCCAGTGGTATGTACGGACACATTCCCATCATTGTGCTTTCTTCACTGGATGTTAAAGAGACGCAACAGCGATGCAAAGAATTTGGAATAACACAGTCTTTTCAGCAGCCATTTAACCCGGTTGACCTGGAAAGAGCGATAGATGAATTGCTTAAATATGAAAGTAACAATGCAAGTACTGTTTTAAAAGCAGTATAACCATTGTCCAAACCCAGAAAACTAAAAAATCCCTTAAATCAAAAATCTTACCTGAATGGAACTTGTTTACTCACCCAAAGCCGGCGCAACTGAGAAGAAGTATAGGCACTATACTGTCAACTCATTTGCAGAGAAGGGGCTTATTGCCGAGAAGAAAAAAGAATTTTTCTATATTGGAAAGGATTCTTTTATCATTGACCACATGGTACAGTCGTTTGAAGGCGGTTATGCTGCTGAAAATGTTGATAACGCTATTTCAATTCTTACAAAAGTTACCGAAAAGAGAAATGTTTACCCTGATGTGATACTGGCTGACGCTGGTTTAGGCCTCGCTTCATTGGGTGTTTTTTATAAATTTTTATCCGGCAACAAAACGCTTGCTGGTATTCCTTTTCTGATTGAAGCTTCCAACGCAGGCGCACGTGAACTGACCGACCTCCGCAAACTTGCTTTTGTTGATGAAATTATTTTCATGCACCAGCAGTCAGATAAGCTCCTTTCAAAAATACATTTCATCAAGAAAATTAAAGATTCAAACAATATAAAATTACTCCAGGGAAACATTCGCCAGTCCCCTGATATCAAGTCTGTTAACAATGATTTGCTGAAAAGAGGCTTTGATGTTTTGGTGGCCTCGGTTATTTTACTTTTGCTCGCACCCGTTTTCCTGCTAATTGCGCTGGCTATCCGCCTGGAATCAAAAGGTTCCATCTTCTACATCGCTAAAAGAGCCGGCAGGGGTTACCGGGTATTCAATTTCTTCAAATTCCGGACAATGGAAACCGGCGCTGATAAAAAAGTAGAACAGCTTTCTCATTTGAACCAGTACAGCTCTGATGCGGCTAAAGGTCCGGTGTTTTTTAAAGTTAGCAACGACCCCCGTATTACCAAAGTGGGTGCCTTTTTAAGAAATACCAGCCTGGACGAATTGCCACAGTTCATCAATGTTTTAATGGGTGATATGTCACTGGTTGGCAACCGCCCGTTACCATTATACGAAGCCGAAACACTCACAACGGACGATTGGGCTGCACGTTTTATGGCCCCAGCAGGTATTACCGGTTTATGGCAGATTAAAAAACGTGGTCAGGATGATATGTCTGTTGAAGAAAGAATAGGATTGGATATTACTTATGCTAATAGAAACAGCTTTATGTACGATCTTTGGATTATGGCCAATACACCCACGGCCCTTATTCAAAAGTCGAGCGTATAAGCGCCTTGTTTTCTTCTGCCGCAAAAAAAGATCATACCCATGCTGCCCGGCGCAGAACCGCTTATCTCTATTGTTACGCTTAATTACAATCAAGCCGCTGTAACCTGCGAATTTCTTGAATCTGCCCGTACCCTTACGTACAGCAATTACGAGATACTGGTGTGCGACATGGCTTCAGATATCGATCCTACACCCCTTATACTGGCAGGAAATTATCCTAAAACAACTGTTTTACTGAGCAATAAAAACCTCGGCTTTGCGGGCGGAAACAATTGGGGTATGCGCCAGGCAAAGGGTGAATTTATATTTATCGTTAACAACGACACCGAAGTAACCCCACACCTGCTCAGCACCCTGCTGGAACCCTTTTACAGGGATCCTTCTATTGGAGTAACCAGCCCAAAAATCAAATTTTTCTTTCAGCCGACAATTATTCAGTATGCGGGTTTCAATCCGATGAATCATTTTACGGGCAGAACTTCCACCGTGGGTGAAATGCAGGAGGACAAGGGTCAGTACGATGTGGCCGGTGAAACCTTTGGTGCCCACGGTTGTGCCATGATGGTTAAAAGACAGGTGATAGATGAAGTAGGAATGTTCCCCGAGCGTTTTTTTCTTTACTATGAAGAATGGGACTGGTCATCGCGCATACGAAAAGCCGGATACAAAATTTGGTACACGGCCAATGCAACCATTTACCACAAAGAATCAATGTCAGTCGGAAAAAAAAATCCGATGAAAGTCTTTTACCACACCCGCAACAGAATTTTGTATATGCGCCGCAACACAAAATGGTGGCAGCAGCTGGTTTTTTTCCCATTTTTCATTTTCTTTGTTATTCCGAGGTATGTCATAAACTATTTTAGAAGGGGAGAATTTGAGCAATTAAAAAACTTTTTTAAAGGGTTTTTCTGGAACCTTTATTCATCAAAATATTCTAAAGTATAGCAGCGCCGGAGCGCCTTACACTTATTTCCCAATTTATTCGTTCCTCCTTCATGATAATCTTGCAAATATTGACCTGTTTAGTGTTTATTTACCTGGCGGTGAGTATCGCATACTTCCTGGTAATTGCTATTGCCGGCAGGTTTGGTAAGCTGCCTGTTTACGGCGTCAGTGTTGTAAAGAAAAATATTGTTGTCGTTATTCCCTCCTATAAAGAAGACAATGTTATTGTGGATACTGCGCTTAAAGCGGCTGCACACAACTATGATGCGGCACATTTTGAGGTATTGGTGGTGGCCGACAAACTGCAGCCGGAAACGGTTGCCCGGTTGCGCCAGATACCGGTAACCGTACTCGAGGCATCGGTAAACATGAAGTCAAGATCCGTACATGCCGCCCTTCATCACCTGGAGGCCACTAATTTTGATATTGTGGTGATATTGGATGCAGACAATATAATGGGAGACGGCTGCCTGGAAAAAATCAATGATGCTTTTCACCATGGCTGTGAGGCGGTCCAATGTCACCGGACAGCCAAAAACCAACAGACAGCGGTCGCACTGCTGGATGCAATCAGCGAAGAGATAAATATCAACCTTTTTCGTCGTGGGCCGGCCGTAGTGGGTTTACCGGCTGCACCCATCGGGTCGGGAATGGCTTTTACCTTCAGCCTCCTGAAAGAAATATTTAGCGTAGAACATATTCTTAGTAACCCGGGCGAAGACCGGGAAATAGACATGCAGCTAATGAAGCGTAAAATCTTCATGCATTTTATTGATGACGCTTTTGTATATGATGAGAAGGTGGCAAGTTCCGGGGTCTTTGAAAAGCAGAGAGTTCGATGGCTTGAAGCGCAGCTGAATCATATAAAACGATTCTTTGACCCGGAGATGAAAAATGCGCCTAAAAACATAACTTATTTTTTTAAATTTTTTCAAAACCTGCTCTTACCCCGGCTGTTGCTGATAATGCTGCTGGGCCTGATCTTCCTTTGGCTGGGTATTCAACTGATCTTTTCTTTTAATGTGTTGGTGCCGTCTGCCCTATACTGGCTCACGCTCATCATTGGCTATGCGCTGGTATTGGTGCTCTCTGTGCCTGGCAGGTTCTATACCACGGATACCTTAAAAGCGGTAGGCCAGGTGCCTGTGTTGATGCTTTCGATGATTAAAGCCATCTTCAAAATGAAATCGGGTCGCAAAGAATTCCTGCATACCCCAAAGGCCTTTAAATCCTAATCAATTTTTGCACAAGTTTGTTAACACCGGGCCTTATTCGACTTTTTGGCCTCTATTTTGCGAATAGCTCACGCTTCACCTCCCCGAAAGTTTGACCACTGACTAGGCTGGATAAACCTCGTATTTTAGGGTTTACTGCTACTTACTTTACGATTGCTTCTTGCCATAACAGGCACTGATCCGTGCACGTGTAAAATGATTGTTAAACATAAGTACTTAACAGATATCTTATTATACATGAGTAGGCGTTTTTATTTTGGTGCATCAGTGTTTTTGGTAAGAAATTTGCTAAGTAAATCTTTGAAAATTTTACTTAATCCAATTATCCTAACCCGAAAACCCACATCTTATGAAGGTTAAACTCTACGCGTTGCAGAGAAGATCTTTATTTCTCGTACTTTTTATCTTTATTCAGACTTCCCTTTTATTTTCTCAACAGGTCGCAAAAACCATCCCTAATTCAACCGCTCCGGAAGGACTGATCGGTTTTTTGGAATTCAAACCAACTGATTACGGCTCTCAAAAACATCCACTAATCATCTTTTTACATGGCATCGGCGAACGGGGTAATGGTACCTCGCAGATTAATGCTGTTGCCAACAATGCCATTCCCTATTATTGTTCCAAAGGTGCCAGCATGCGCTTTACCGTGGGCGGCCAGACTTCTTCTTTTGTTGTGCTGTCTCCCCAGTTGAGTTCTTTATATGGTTACTGGCCCACTTTCTATGCCAAGGAACTGATTAAATATGCCAAAGCTAATTTGCAAATAGACCCCGATAGAATTTACGTAACAGGGTTAAGCCTTGGTGGTGGCGGTATATGGCGCCTGATAACTGATTCGGAAAATTTTGATTATTCATTTGACGCGAGTATTGCTGCAGCAGCGCCTGTGTGTGGTACCCAGGAAGAAAGCGACGCCAATTTTTGCGCTACCATCGGCGCTAATAATTTACCTATATGGGCATTTCATTGCATGGATGATGGAACCGTGCCAGTGCAGACAACCCAGCATGCAGAAATCCTGGCAAACAATTTTTGCCATGTTTCACCCGCTTCAATATTTACTTACTACCAGAGCGGCGGCCATGGCGGTGCCTGGATCAACGCTTTTGACACCGGTCATATCACCAGGACAGTTAATGTGGGTGGCACCCAATCTTCGTTTACTGCCAGTCCTAACATTTACGAATGGTTTTTAAGCAAGACAAGGGCTAGTGGAAAGACGGCGCCCATTGCCAATGCCGGCAACCCGCAAACGATCACACTTCCTATTAACCTGGTTACCTTAACCGGCACCGGTACGGGCACCAACGGGGCCAGCATAACATCTTATTCATGGGCCAAAACAAGCGGCCCCGCAGCAGGTGTAATTGCCGTTCCGCTGCTTAATACAACCCTGGTGACCGGCTTGGTACAGGGCGTCTACGTTTTTACGCTCACTGTTAAAGACAACAACGGGATGTCTACCAGTTCTAATGTAACCATCACCGTAAATCCCCTCCTGAATCAACCACCTGTAGCCAATGCAGGCAGCAATACAACGATTACATTACCAACTAACAATACAACATTAAACGGCACTGGCTCAAATGACCCGGATGGAAATATCGCCAGTTATGCATGGACCAAAACCAGCGGGCCGTCCTCCTATAACATTGCCAATGCAGGCAGTGCCACCACCGCATTGAATAACCTGGTGCAGGGTGTTTATGTGTTTACGTTGCTGGTGAAAGACAATGCGGGTGCTACCGCTTCTTCAACCGTTACTGTTACGGTCAACGCCGGCGCCAACCAGTTGCCAGTGGCCAACGCAGGCAGCAATGCCAGCATCACATTACCCACAAACAATGGTTCGCTCAACGGCAGCGGTTCCAGCGATCCGGATGGCACAATAGTGACGTACGCATGGACTAAAACCAGCGGGCCGGCTTCGTATAATATTGCCAACGCAGGTGTTGCTTCCACTACTGTAAGCAACCTGGTACAGGGGGTGTATGTATTTGCGTTACAGGTGACTGATAACGCAGGTGCAACCGCAACTTCTACAGTAACCATAACTGTTAATGCAGCAAGTAACCAGGCGCCCATCTCCAATGCAGGCAGCAATATCAACCTCACGCTCCCATCTAATAACACCACTTTAAACGGTAGCGGTTCTACTGATCCGGATGGCAATATCGTTACGTATGCATGGACAAAAACGAGTGGTCCTGCAACCTATAATATAGTAAATGCAGGCGCAGCCAGCACTGCACTTAACAACCTGGTAGAAGGCGTTTATGTGTTTACGTTACAGGTTACCGATAACGCAGGAGCAACAGCTTCCTCAACGGTTACCATAAACGTAAATGCAGCTGCTAACCAGCTGCCGGTAGCCAACGCGGGTAACAACATTACCCTTACGTTACCCACTGCTAACACCGTATTAAATGGCACTGCATCCAGTGACCCGGATGGAACAATTGTGCTTTATGCATGGAGCAAAACAAGTGGCCCGGCTACTTATACAATTACCAGCGCAGGCACGTCCACTACCAATTTGACCAACCTGGTGCAGGGCGTTTATGTATTCACGTTACAGGTTAGTGACAATGCAGGAGCAACCGCATCTTCTATCGTAACGGTTACGGTAAATGCTGCGGCGTTACCTGCAAACCAATCGCCGGTAGCCAATGCAGGTAACAATGTCACCCTCACATTACCCGCAAACAGTACCACGCTGAATGGCAGCGCATCCAATGATGCGGATGGTTCAATCACTACCTTTGCATGGAATAAAACAAGCGGACCTTCAACCTACAATATTGCGAATACTGGCGCACCCACTACGGCAATAACCAACCTGGTGCAAGGTGTTTATGTATTTAGTTTACAGGTTACCGACAACGGGGGCGCTACGTCTTCCGCTACAGTAACCATTACCGTTGACGCCGCGTCTTTGCCTGTCAACCAATCGCCCGTAGCAGATGCAGGTAGTAATATCAGTATCACGCTGCCTGGCACCAACACTACGCTAAATGGAGGTGCCTCCAGTGATCCGGATGGCACAATTGTCACCTACGCATGGACTAAAACGAGCGGTCCATCAACTTACACAATTGCAAACACCGGCGCAGCCAGTACTGCATTAACCAACCTGGTGCAGGGTGTCTATGTGTTTACGCTGCAGGTTACCGACAATGCCGGTGCAACCGCTTCCTCCACGGTAACCGTTACGGTAAATGCACCCGCCAACCAGCCACCAATAGCCAATGCCGGCACCAATATCAACCTTACCCTGCCCACAAATAGCACTACCCTGGATGCCGGCGGTTCAAGCGATCCCGATGGCAATATTGTTAGCTATGCATGGACGAAAACTGCGGGTCCGTCTTCGTCTACTATTGCGAACGCAGGCGCAGCCAGAACTGCATTGACAAACCTGGTACAGGGTGTCTATGTGTTCACGCTGCAAGTAAGAGACAATGGCGGCGCGAATGCTTCGTCTACGATGACGGTAGTCGTTAATGCCGCTTCCAACCAGTCGCCGGTTGCGAATGCAGGCGGAACCATTGATATTTCATTGCCGGTTAATTATACCACGCTGGATGGCAGCGCATCTGCCGATCCGGATGGCAGCATTGTCCGTTATACCTGGAGTAAAACTACCGGTCCGGCGGCTTATTCAATTACTGACCCCAGCGCAGCTATTACTCCATTGACCAATCTTTCTCAAGGTTCATATACATTTACATTGACCGTAACAGACAATGCAGGCGCTACTACTTCATCTACTGTAACAGTTAACGTACAGGCTGCGCCAGCGCCAGCTCCTCCGCCACCGCCGGCTCCACCACCACCACCACCAGTAAACCAGGCACCGGTAGCCAATGCGGGCAGTAGCATCGACATTACCCTGCCTGCAAACTATACGAACCTGAATGGCACCACCTCCAGTGATGCCGACGGAAGCATTACGGGTTATATGTGGACGAAGACAAGCGGTCCTGCATCTTATAACATTGCAGATGCTGTAGCACCCGCTACCCCGGTAAGTGATCTTACTGAAGGCGTATATATATTTACGTTACAGGTTACAGATAACCAGGGCGTTTCATCAGCATCGACTGTTACGGTAACGGTTCACCCGGCGCCGAACCAGCCACCGGTTGCCAATGCAGGAGCAGACATTACCATTACGCTTCCTGAAAATACCACCGCCTTAAACGGCAGTGCTTCCTATGATTCAGATGGAACAATCACCAGTTACAGCTGGAATAAAATCAGCGGCACAGGTGCCATCACGATTGTAAACTCAAATACGGCCACGCCTTCCGTAATTGGACTGGCAGAAGGGGAATATATATTTGAACTGACCATCGCGGATAATAAGGGGCTCATTGCCATCGACCAGGTAATGGTAACAGTGAATCCCGAGCCCAATAAATCCCCGGTTGCCAATGCCGGTAAAGACACCAGCATTGCATTGCCATCCGACTCAGTGATATTGAACGGCAACCGGTCTGCCGATGCAGATGGTACCATCAGCGTTTATGCCTGGAGGCAGGTAGCAGGTCCGGTAACAGGTGTGATTGATCAGCCAGGTTCGGCAATGTTGAAAGTAAAAGGCCTGCGGGAAGGAGAATATGTATTTGAATTGGTGGTAACCGATAATGGTGGTGCATCCGCTACTGCAAGGGTAAAAGTAACCGTGATAAATAATTTCCGTTACAGCCAGTTCTTTAAACTGTATCCAAACCCTGCTGTTAATACCATTAATTTTCAGTACATAGACGATAAAACTGGCAAACTCAGTATCAGTGCGTATGATGTAAGCGGCAGGCTGGTGTTGGATCAGGAATTTAGTAAAGACCAGTCGCTGATTACAAAAGAAATCAATATCAGCAAACTGAAACCCGGTATGTACTACCTGGAAATAAAACAGGCAGAAGGTAAAAAACTCATCAGGCCATTTGTGAAACAATAATTGCAAAATCAGAGATAAAAAAAGGCAGCCCGCTACGGGCTGCTTTTTTTATGGGCGGTATGTGAATTTTTCTTAATTTTAATTTCTTTCAATATCCCAGCAAAGATTACGTTTGGTTTCCCCCTGGCTCAAATCCATTATTTTATTGTAATTGCATTGCACCTTGTTGTTGACAATAAGAAAGGAGTGATCTTTCTTTTCGACAACAAGACTATTGTAAAAAACTATTTCAATTATTTTGTTTATGAAGAAACTTTTAGCAAGCGTATTTTGTGTTGTAATAACCTGTTGTGTAAGTGCGCAGCTTACAACCGGATCGGTAGCCTCCTCTAATGCACCTGGCGGAAGAATTTATTTTTACCAGTACAAACCGCCCCACTATAACAATACTGATTTATTCCCTTTAATTGTGTCACTGCATGGGGTAGGGCAGGCAGGTGATAATCCCGGGGAATTGCCGAACGTGCTTGGTGATGGTCTGCCAAAAAAAATCAGCCAGGAAGGGCTTCAACTTGAATTCACCTGGCAGAACAAGACGGAAGGCTTTATTATGCTTGCCCCGCAAACAACCCGTTCCGACGTTAATTCCTGGTCTCCTTTTTATGTGGATGAAATGATTGCCTACGGTATCGCTAATTTACGGGTGGACCCCAGCAGGGTGTTTTTAACCGGTTTCAGCGCAGGCGGCGGTGGGGTATGGAAATACGCAACTTCCTCTCCGGCAGCGGCGGCCAAACTGGCTGGCATCGTACCTGTGGCCTCTTCGAGTGCCGGCATCGGCAGTTATTGCAATATTGCTTCGCAGCAAGTAGCAGTCTGGACCTTCCACGGAGGGGACGATCAGTCAATTCCTGCACATATCGATCGTGCTAATGTTGCAGCCGTCAATAGTTGTTCCCCGCTTGTTGTGCCGGCAGTAGATACTATTTATACCAATGAGAGCCACGGCATTTATATGAGTGTAGCGTATAATGCTACCAATTTTTCTCATTATCCAAATGTTTTTCAGTGGATGCTGAAAGTAAACAGGAATTTAAACCCGGCGGGCAACCAGAACCCGGTGCCGGTAATTGCGGGCCCTGCTGTGGTGAATCTAACTGCGCCTCTGAATATTCGGAACTTTCCGGTATTGGATGGCAGCGGTTCCACCGACAATGAAGATATTATCATGGATTATTTGTGGGAACAGACAGGCGGCCCCAAGAATCTCTTACCGGCGCCGGTAGGTAATGCCGACTATACCAACGACAAGCGACGTCAGTTTCCGGTGGTTACCTTACCCGTACCCCCGTCTGGTTACGGAGTGCCGGTGGGTACGTACACGTTTAGGCTGCGGGTAAAGGATTATCTTACTGCTAAAGCCGGGCATACGCAGTTTGCTACAAAAACAGTGATTGTTTCACTTCCCCAAAGCGGTAACGCCGGCCCTGTGGCAGATGCGGGCGATGACATTATATTAACCGGCAACGAGACATCGCACGCAAGGTCCGGGGGTTATGAAAATACCTACGGCGACGGAGGAATTCCCGGGTATAACTGGACTTTTGTTTCTGGTCCGCAAACAGCCACGTTGCGGACATTTAACGGAAGTGCACCGTATACCGGCAATGATAACAATGTGATGTTTGCTAACATGAATACTCCGGGCACCTATATTTTCCAATTTTCGGTTACCAATAGTTTTGGTACCGGTACCGATCAGGTGGCCGTTACTAAACTTTCTGCGCTACCTGTCAGCTATGCCTATATTAACGGAAAAAATGCGGGCAGCAGGAATACCATCAGCTGGGCAACTACAACGGAAGTAAACAGTGATCGCTTTGAAATTCAGCGCAGTACCGACGGAATAAATTTTACGGTGATCAGTACGCTCCGCTCAACAGGTGGCGCCACCCAAACGGCATATAGCTTCGACGACAGTAACGCACCATTGGGTGTCAGCTATTACCGTCTTTCGCAGGTTGATAAAGATGGCCAGGCTTCGCTGTCCAAAGTTGTTTCAATCAATAATAAGAAAGCCGGCATATTTATAGAAAAATATCCAAACCCTGTGCATGATAACCTCACGGTGACCATCCAGGGTACGGAGAATGGACCGCTTCAGGTGACCATCGCCGATATGCAGGGCAAAACCATTCTGCAGCAGCAGTGGCAGAAAGACCAGTCGCTGCTAAGGAAAACAGTCAATGTTGCTGCTTTACAAAACGGGGTTTACCAAATGATCATTACCAGTGGCAAGGAAAAGCAGATTAGTAGTTTTGTGAAGTATTAATACGAACACATTTCATTTATTTATACGAAAAAAGAAGAGCCTGGCTCTTCTTTTTTCGTATAAATACGAGCAAGCATAATAGGGAATTTACGCGCTCATTTTTAATTAATTGTGCTACTGACACTTATCTTGACACTTATCAACTTTTTATTTTCCACATAGGGTTTTTTGGTATAGTTGTTGAACGCATATTAGACGTAAAAATACGGTTACTGCTAACCCTTATTTCACGAAAAGAAATCCATCTATTTTATTGTTTTCCACTACGATGTTTGCTTGCAGTTTTTTCTGCGACCATGTTGTATTGATCGCTATTGAGCAACGCTTAAGTTTTATTAAAGAGTAAAAATTTCTGTGTTCCTGTTATGAGAGAGATATCAGGATTAAAACCCAAAACGTCAATTTTAAACTGCATTTCACTATGAGAACAATTGTACGGGCATTGATGCTTGTTTTAGGTGTATTGTCTTTCCATGTTGCTGTATTTTCGCAGCAAGTTGCAAAAAAAATTTCCTATCCGGCCTCCCCTGACGGATTGATTGGATTTCTTGAATTCCGCCCCTCGGACTACGGTTCACAAAAACATCCCTTAATTATTTTTTTACATGGCATTGGTGAAAGAGGCAATGGTACCTCCCAAATTAATTCGCTTACCAACAATGCTATTCCGCGTTATTGTGCCAATGGCGCAACGATGCGTTTTACGGTAGGCGGACAAACCTCGTCTTTTGTTGTGTTGTCTCCGCAGCTGAGCACACAATACGGTTACTGGCCCACCTTTTACGTAAAGGAAATGATCAAATATGCAAAGGCAAACCTGCAGATTGACCCCGACAGAATTTATATTACCGGCCTGAGCCTGGGTGGCGGCGGTACATGGAGGGCTATCACCGATGCCGATGGATGGGATTACAGCTTTGATGCCGGTATTGCGGCAGCTGCCCCCGTTTGCGGCACGCAGGAAGAAAATGATTATGATTTTTGTAATACCATTGGGGCAAATCATTTGCCAATATGGGCTTTTCATAGCATGGATGATGGCACCGTTGGTGTAGGCGCCACGCAACATGCAGAAATACTGGCAAAAAATTGCGGGGTTTCACCGGCTCCTATTTTTACGTATTACCAGAATGGCGGCCATGGCGGTGCATGGATAAATGCATACGATACCGGTCATATCACCACTATCGTAAATGGCGGCGGACGTTTTACGGCCAGCCCGAATATGTACGAGTGGTTTTTAAGCAATTCAAGGGCAGCAGCTGGCAGACCGACTTACACTGCGCCCGTTGCAAATGCCGGCGTAGCACAAACTATTTCACTTCCGCTCAATTTGATCACCTTGTCTGGTTCCGGTAGCGGAACAAATGGCGCTGTAATCACGTCTTATTCATGGGCAAAAACGAGTGGCCCGGCAGCCGGCGTTATCAGCCTTCCCTTGCTTAATACCAGTATCGTAACCGGCCTGGTACAGGGAACTTATGTATTTACACTCACCGTTACAGATAACCATGGTTTGTCCAGCAGTTCAAACGTCACCATAACTGTTAACCCATTATTCAACCAATCCCCGTCTGCGAATGCAGGCAATAATATTACTATAACCCTCCCTTCCGGAAACGTTAGACTCGATGGAAGTGGTAGTGATCCCGATGGAAACATTGCGGCGTATTCCTGGACAAAAACGAGCGGCCCTTCAGCTTACAATATTGCCAATGCAGGTGCTGCGAGCACACAAGTAAATCAGCTAGTTCAGGGTGTATACGTGTTTACATTAAAAGTAACGGACAATGCCGGCGCGACCGGATCTTCATCTGTAACTGTAACAGTAAATGCCGCGGCTAACCAGGCACCTGTTTCCAGTGCCGGTAGCAATTCCACTATTACACTACCCAATAGCACCGCTACGCTTGATGGAAGTGGTTCGTATGACCCTGATGGAAGGATTGATACCTGGTTTTGGTCTAAAGTGAGTGGTCCTTCGGTATTTTATATCGGTGACCCTGGTTCTACGGTAACCACCGCTAATAATATGGTGGCGGGCGTCTATGTATTCAGCCTGACGGTAAAAGATAATGACGGCAATACTTCCGTTGCTACAAAAACGGTGACCGTAAACGTGGCGCCTTCAGCCAACCAGGCACCTGTTTCTAATGCCGGCAGCAATTCCACTATTACATTACCCAATAGCACTGCTACACTTGATGGAAGTGCTTCTTATGACCCTGATGGAAGGATTGATACCTGGTATTGGTCCAAAGTGAGCGGTCCTTCTGTATTTTATATCGGCGACCCGGGTTCTACAGTAACAACTGCCAACAATATGGTAGCGGGCGTGTATGTATTCAGCCTCCAGGTTAAGGATGATAACGGCAACACTTCCGTTGCTACAAAAACAGTAACTGTAAACCCGGCAGGTCCCGCCGGCAACCAGGCACCTGTGTCCAGTGCCGGCAGCAATTCTACTATTACTTTACCCAATAGCACCGCTACGCTTGATGGAAGTGGTTCGTATGACCCTGATGGAAGGATTGATACCTGGTATTGGTCTAAAGTGAGCGGTCCTTCTGTATTTTATATTGGCGACCCTGGTTCTACGGTAACTACCGCAAACAATATGGTAGCGGGTGTTTATGTATTCAGCCTCCAGGTAAAAGATAATAACGGCAGCACTTCAGTTGCTACAAAAACGGTAACTGTTAATGCGGCGCGTTCGGCAGCCGAGCAACCCATTGGTTATATTAAAGGATCTACCGGTCCCAACCAGGCTTGTGACGATGCATCTACCACCGGGCGGTTTGCTATTTACAGCAACGGTATTGCCAAAGGAAACCTGGTGTACCTGGATGCTGAGCATACTAAATTATTTGATGGCGGCTGGAACTGGTATTCCTTTACGCCGGTATGGGGTGGAGCAGTTACACAGGCTTTTGCGATTTATCCGAATGGTGGGATGGACCTCATTTCTACTTGTTCCGTTGCAGGTACGGTTAAACCGCCGGTTGCACCACCTACGCCACCTACTCAGGCGCCTCCTGCTGGCGGCACACTGCTTGGTTATATTAAAATGTCATCGGGTCCCAACCAGGCATGTGATGATGCTTCATCTACAGGTCGCATAGCCATCTACGGCAAGAGCGTATCCAATGGAAGTATTGTTTACACAGATGCCGCATTAACGAGCAGTTTTGATGGCGGCTGGAATTGGTATTCATTCACTGCAACACTGGGTGGAACTGTTACGCAGGCATTCGCCGTTTATCCAAATGGCAGCATTAACCTGATGGTTAATTGTTCGGGTACTGCACCTGTTGTTACACCACCTGTTACTATTCCACCAGTGGTTACACCGCCAGTTCAAAGCACGTTGCTGGGTTATATCAAAATGTCTACAGGACCTAACCAGGCATGTGATGATGCATCTTCTACTGGTCGAATCCCTATTTATGGAAAGAGCATATCAAACGGCAGCGTTGTATATGCAGATGCAGCATTGACGCAGAAATATGATGGCGGCTGGAACTGGTATTCCTTTACCCCCGTACTAGGTGGATCTGTTACGCAGGCATTTGCGATATATCCAATTGGCAGCATTGGCTTATTAACGCCTTGCGCCAATAACCAGCGAATGGCAGCAACGCAGCGTGATAAAGAAACGCAACAGGGCAATGCGAGCCTGCAGGAAAACGCAGCGTTAACTGCGCAGAAAAACAGCAGCGTAATTGAAGCAACGCAACCGGCTTTGGCAGGCCGCCTTGTGATGTATCCGAATCCTGTTCATACCACCGCTACAGTAGAATTAACAAGTGAAGACAATGGCGTTAAAACCATCAATCTTTATAATGCAAGCGGCGTGTTAAAAGCGAAGTACACATGGCAGACAATAAAAGGCAATAACATTTTCACTTTAAAGAATGTAGCCGGGTTAGCCAACGGTTTATACATACTTGATATAAGAGATAGCAACGGTAAGCCAAGTGGCAAACTGAAATTTATAAAAATGTAATTGGCTTATTTTTGTAATTATAAAAGCGAAGGTGTTGCGTTCAGCAGCACCTTCGCTTTTTTTTATATAGGCGTCCCTAAAAAAGCAGGATCGGTCAGGTAGAACAGCAGCTAACCAGGAACTGTGTCTTAACCGGGCAAAAAATAACGCGTTCGTTATCCATAGTTGAAGGGATGTTGCCAGATGCAGGATGAGATAGATTTCGACTTGCCTGTTTCGGTATATTTTTGTCCATAAAAAAAACATCAAAGACAAATTGTCAAAAGATGATTTTTGCGATCATATCCATTCTCTAATAACCCGCCACTTTTTTAGACAGGAATAAATAAACGGCATCAGCAAAGTGTAAAACTTATTAAAGGTTAACAGAACAGGTAATTATCTCTATAAAAATATTATTGCGTTTTTTAATTTTTTTTATTTCAATCGTATATCAGTATTGGTTTTTTACTAAAGGCGTGCCGGGGATAATACTTACTCACGGGTATGTTTACGCTACTTGCTCGTAGAATCACTGTGGGCCTGCGTTTTATCGAAATTTACGGACGCTGAAAAAAGTTTTTTGGTATAGTTGTTGGACTATACCCGGCACCAATATTCTATTGAAAACCGATACTGCGATTTTATATTCCGCTATTGGTTCTCACTTAGAATTCCTATTGATTCTTTATTTACGATTGGCAGATTGCTTTGCAGCATAGTATTTTTTCTATTGAAATTTCCGCATAAGTAAAGGAAATTATCATAGCAGATTTACTTGTTGATATATATAATCCTGTACCTGTTTAATAAATATTCAATATTAAAACTGCAATATTCTATGAGAACAACTATGAAAACCCTTAATCTGGCAGTATGTTTACTATTCCTGTGTGTAACTACCTTCGCACAACAAACTGCAAAAACCATTGCTTACCCGACAGCTCCGGGTGGCATCATTGGATTTTTAGAATTTAAACCTGCCGATTACGGCACGCAAAAACACCCTTTAATTATCTTTTTACATGGAATAGGGGAGCGCGGTAACGGCACTACGCAGATTAATTCCGTTGCTAACAATGGGGTTCCGATGTATTGTAAAAATGGTGCAACCATGCGTTTTACGGTGGGTGGACAAACTTCTTCATTTGTTGTACTGTCACCCCAGTTGAGTACTTCGTACGGTTATTGGCCTACGTTTTACGCAAAGGAGTTGATTAAATATGCCAAAGCAAATTTGCAGATAGATACCAACCGGATCTATGTTACCGGTTTAAGCCTCGGTGGCGGTGGTATCTGGAGGCTCATTACCGACACCTACAATTTTGATCACACATTTGATGCTTCAATTGCTGCTGCTGCACCCGTTTGCGGTACACAGGAGATGACCGATGCGGATTTTGCTTCCACTATTGGTGCAAACCACCTGCCTATATGGGCTTTCCATGCAATGGATGATGGTACCGTAGGTGTTGGCGCTACGCAACACGCTGAAGTGCTGGGCAACATACTCAATATAAACAGCCCGGCTATTAAATTTACTTATTACCAGTACGGCGGACACGCTGGTGCCTGGGTAAATGCATATGATACCGGCCATATTACCCGGAATGTGGATATCAATGGCAACATCTCCAGTTTTACTGCCAATCCAAATTTATACGAATGGTTTTTAAGTAAGACCCGTGCAGTGAATACACCCCCTGTTGTGAGTGCCAGCGCAACGCAGGCTTCCATTACGCTGCCGGTAAGCACCGTTACTTTAAATAGCACCGCAGCCGGCACTAATGGTGCCAGCATAGCCTCATACGCATGGGTTAAAACAAGTGGTCCTGCGGGTGCAGGCATCACTACTGCCAATGCAGCAAGTACGGCAGTAACAGGTTTAGCGCAAGGTGTATATGTTTTCACGCTCACCGTAACAGATAACCACGGCTTATCTGCGGTATCAGCCGTGACCATTAATGTTATTGTGGCGCCAGTGGCCATTGCAGGCCCTTCACAGACTATTAGTTCTACTTCTACCACGTTGGATGCGGCGGCATCTTACTCTCCCAATGGCTCTATTACAGCTTACAACTGGCAACAGGTAAGCGGACCGGCTGCAGCAACAATAGCGAATGCCAATTCCGCAGCACCTCTTGTTAGTAATATGATACTCGGAAGTTCCTATTCCTTTGAACTGACCGTAACCGATGTTGCCGGTGCTTCCAGTTCGGCCATCACCGGGGTAACGGTAACCATGGGCGCACTGCCGGTTGAATTTGCTTATTTTAAAGGACAAAAAAATACCAACGGCAACCTGCTGCAATGGGGTACAGCCTCCGAGCAAAACAATGATCATTTCTCAGTTGAAAGAAGTGAAGACGGGGCAAGGTTTACCGCTATTGGAACGGTTGCAGGCGCAGGAACAAGTAATGCGGCGAATGCCTATACGTTCTCAGACGCGGCGGCACAGGCAGCAAATTATTACTACCGGCTGAAACAAGTTGACAAAGACGGTAAATTCAATTTCTCTAAGGTTATTATTATTCACGATAACAGCAAAGCAGGTTCAACGCAGGTGTATCCCAACCCGGTTTTAACCAATTTGTCTGTGCTGATTAACAACGATACCAGGGGTAAGGGTACGATAGCAGTGTACGATATTGCGGGCAGAAATGTAAGACAGGAAACGGTGGTAAAAAATGACAAACTACTGGCAGCTGCACTTAACATGAACGATCTTGTACCAGGATTGTATGTAGTGGAAATAAAAATCGGTGATACTTTCAAACTGACAAAAAGTATACTGAAAAACTAATTAACGAAACGGTTTATAAAATGAAAAGGTGGCAAGTTCCAGCATGGGCTTGTCACCTTTTGTATCTCCATAGCAATATACTTCATCATACTGAGCAAGATCAAAGGCGGCATTGATGCGGTTTACTTTTTCCAGGCCATGGCAGTTGCGTTTTAATATGTTTCCGGTAAGCAACCCATTGCTAACTTCCAATTTTGTGCCGATGAGCGCTAAATTATGCAGGTTGCACCAATGCTGAATCCAGTTTTCTGCCGAAGCTGACACAATTACCACGGTGACGCCGGTCGTCACCAGCTTTTCAATTTCTTTCAGTGCTTTGGGTCGAACCAGCAAGGGAACCTGTGTAACCGCAAACGCGTCGCAGCGTTCCTGGAACTCAGTTAATGAAAGGCCACCAAAAAAATGGCGGAGTATTTTTTCTTTTGCCGCCTGGTTGGAGATGATGCCGACTTTCCACGCCAGTATAAAAGGGGCGTTCAACGCAAAACCTACGTAAAATTTGAAATTGCCTTTATAGAATTTAATTACTTCAAGCAGTGTATCCCGGGTGGTGATGGTGCCGTCAAAATCAAAAAATGCAATGCGTTTCTTCACAGTTTCATCTTTTTAAACTGGAATTCAGGAATGTTTTTAATAATCAGCATTATCCACCGCCACATCCACCGTACGTATACCGTGTTTGTTTTGTTTTTTACTGCATTAAATACCGCGGTCCCCACTTCTTCCGGTTGTGCGGTTAATATGCCGGGTAAATTCAACGATTCAGTCATTTTAGTGAAAACAAAACCCGGTTTTACGGTTACCACATGCACGTTGTCTTTAAACAATTTATTCCGCAGTCCGTCAAGATATGCAGTAAGCGCAGCTTTTGTGCTGCCATAAATCAATTTGCTCTGCCTCCCACGTTCACCTGCAACTGAACTGATGCCGGCGATGCAACCGCTCCGCTGCGACTGGTAATAGGCAGCCACGATATTCAAAATGGATACGGCCCCGGTGTAATTGCTGTTAATCATTCTTTCTGCTACATCCCAGTTACTGAAAGCAAGCTCTTCTTCGTCCATAACGCCAAAAACGCAAACGGTTACATCCGGTTTGACGGGCAGTTGCTCAAAAAATGATTTATGTGTTTTATAAGCAAGGGCGTCAAACTCATGCAGGGTGCAGGCCACGTTGTTGCGAAGCTGCATGTCTGTTTTAAAATCAGACAGCCGGTCCACCTTTCGGGCAGCGAGTTGCACGGAATAATTATTTTTTGCAAATGTTCTTGCAATGGCCAGCGACATGTCGGACGCAGCTCCTAAAATTAATACTGTAGGCATGTAATATGTTGATTGTGGTGGTTGCGTTCTAAAAAAATACAGGATACGGGGCAGGCAATTGCCGTTAGTTAAAAATGGAATTGTCTTTCCAGTATAGCAAAGCGCAAAATCCGGCCACCCATAGGAAAAGCGTAGCCTGTATAAAGCGATCTTTATACAATACGTCCGTGGGCGAACCGGCCTGGTTCTGAACCAGTGTAATCTGCAGGTAGCGCATCAGTCCGGCAATTACAAAAATGGCGGTATAATAAAGATGATAGGTGCCCGTGTGCTGGATGGTTACTGGAGACACGCAGTACATAATATAGCTCATAATAATAATAGCGCTGAACATGGAAAGCATTGTATTCAGGAAATCTACATTGTACCCTTTGACTGCTTTCCGCATATCTGTCCCGGTTTCCAATTTTAAAATAATATCATCGCGTCTTTTGCCGATGGCCATAAATAAAGCAAGCAGTAAAACCATCAGGTTTAACCAAACGGACACATCTATATTGGCCACGTACCCGCCCGATTTAACGCGCAGTGAAAAGCCGATGGCTACAATAAGAATATCCAGGATCGGGATGTTTTTAAGGCCAAAGGAATAACCCATATTCAGTATAAAATAAAAACCGAGAATGGATACAAACCTGAATTTGTCGTCCGCAAAATAAGCCAGTACAAAACCGGTGGTCAGTAGCAGGGCCGCAATAACGAGCGCAGCGGCAGGTTTAACCTGTCCGGCAGCCAGCGGCCGCAACCTTTTTTTAGGATGTTTTTTATCGTCTTCAATATCCCGGTAATCATTAATAATATACACGGTGCTGGCAACAAAACAGAATGCAAAAAATGCGGCTACCAGGTGCTGCACGCGGGGAACGTCGAACAGTTTGCCTCCAAAGAATACAGGCAAAAAAAGAAAGAGGTTTTTGGCCCAGTCTTTCGGTCTTAATAATTTAATGTATGGGGGCATATAAGGGTCTGTTGTACGGGCGCCAAGATACTCCATAAATGCTGTCCGTACAATACCACTTTGCTGGGTGCGGTTCGTTTGTTATTTTTAGCGGCGAAATTAACCGCTATGAAGAAATTACTGGGTATCGGCGAAGTGCTACTGATCGTTTTACTGGCATTTTTCCCCCTTTTTGGCACATTTCCATACAGAATTAATATTTTCTTATCGTACGAAGGTGCTTATCGTTTGTACGAAGGACAGATACCCTACAAGGATTTTGGCATTCCACTGGGCTACATGTACTGGGTAGTGCCTGGCATCTTTTTTAAGATTTTCGGTCCCTATATGATCAGCCTGGTAAAGGCACAGGTCTTTCTGAATATTGTTGCGGGCCTTTCTTTTCGGTCCATATTAAAAAGCTTGTCTGTCAATGCAGGCGTGCGGTTTTTATGCGTGCTTTTATTCATTATTTCATACTCGTTTTTTAATTACTGGCCCTGGTACAACCATACGGTGATTGTATATGAACTGGTAGCGCTGGCGATGCTCATGAAATTTATTTTCAGCGAAGGCAAGCGGTGGCGTTATGCGTGGCTGCTGCTGAGTGGCATGTTCGTGTTCTTCTCTTTTTTTACCAAGCAGGACGGGGGAGGGCTGGCCCTGTTAATTTGCCTCGCGCTACTGCTTTACAATGCTTTTTATGAAAAGGACTGGAAGCAGCCGCTTGTTTTTGCTGCCGGTGTAGTGGGCACTGGTTTTATAATGATTGCACCACTGCTGAAATATAAATTCGGATATTGGTTTAACCACGGCCAGCCACCGCATATTTCAAGGTTTTCACTGGGCGATATCGCAGAAGACTTCTTTAACAATTCTCCCTGGATTAGGTTTTACATTTTCATTATACTGTTGCTTTTACTGGCCCGTATCAAAACGTTTAAGCAATTCTGGAATAACAAGCCGATGATGATTTTTACCCTGCTTACACTGGGCATATTGGCAGAAGCGGCCATCTTTCAGACAACCAGTTATATTCCGGCAGATAACAATATCTTTTTTCACAGTTTTGCCATTGCTTTTATACTCGCCATGCTGGCCGAATACCTGCCCGTGAATTTTGAATCTTTTAAAACTATCGCAGTAGCCAGTATCGGTATGCTGCTATGGTGGAGCAATGTATACTGGAAATACCTGTCAAAGTATGTGGTAAAGCCCGAGCCCGCCATTACTAATACAGACGGTATCGTAAATAAAAAAACCTATCTTATTCAAAAGCCGGACACATCTGATGTGCCGATGGATAAGTGGCGAACACCCAAACTGGCTTCCTTTAAAAAAATGCTGTTGCCTGGCCCAACCGTTGATGGTATAGAACGAATCATGAAAATGGACCTGGTGAAAAATAATAAAAACCTGAAGGTGCTGAACATGACGGAACTCACCCCGCTGGCATATGAAATGAAATTTGCGTTGGAAAGAAGTCCCGAGTATCCGATGTGGTTTCATAAAGGAGTAGGAATGTTTCAGCAACAGACGGATATGTTTTGCGACCGGGTAAAGAATAACTACTACGACCTGGTGCTTTTTGAATACATTCCTTTCCTTAATAATTTTTATCCGTTCCAGGTAAGAGACAGTTTATTGCAGTATTACGACCGGGTAGATGTTTTT
>JBDSEV010000037.1:0-102332 GCA_039919885.1 Chitinophagaceae bacterium | reverse complement strand
TTTTCAGCAAAGCGTTCAGTGAATTTTCATAATCGGGTCGTACTTTATTTACAGCTGTCGGGTCTTCCGCTGCTTCGCACTCCGGATTATTTTCCTTACTAACGGGCACTGCCGCCACAGTAGGTAGCGGTGTTGTTTG
This sequence comes from Chitinophagaceae bacterium, assembly GCA_039919885.1. Classification (GTDB taxonomy): domain Bacteria; phylum Bacteroidota; class Bacteroidia; order Chitinophagales; family Chitinophagaceae; genus JACMLD01. The sequence goes on along the minus strand of JBDSEV010000037.1, from coordinate 102,193 downwards.
CGTGTTATTGTTTATATCTCTATCATCACCTTTATTGTTTTCTTCCATAATTTATTGTTGATACCGGCAGGCGCAGTTTATTTGCCTGTCTTTTCTCAAAGATGCCGGTTTTTCAGGGGTAAAATGTTATACGATTTAGAGAAATAGTTGCAATATTCCCACATTTTTCAGTTGGCTGCTTTTATTTCCACACAGCAGTTCCAGGTGCGCCTAAGCGTAATTTGCCGGGTCACCCCTTTCTTAAACAGCATAAAAATACTGCCAGTTATTGCACCAAAGCAAGCTGGCAGTATTTTTATGTTGCAAGTCTATCGGGTTATTTCAACTACTGGTTAATTAATACACCCGCAATTAAACCTACGATGGCTCCTGTTAATATGCCTTTGCCAAAGCCAGCATTGGGGTTGCCACCGGAGTGATAGACTTGCACCGGTTGGCGCCGCTTTTCGTTGGTGTACTCACGGTTTTGATTATAATAGTTATTCCGTCCTGGTTCCTCACGGGCATAGCTTGCGTTGTTCTTGTGCTGGTCACCCCTGGTAGACCCCGCGCCGTTGTTGTGGACCGGGTAATTATTTCGGTCTTTTATATCGTAGTGATTGTCACGCCCACTGTTGTTCATCTCCTGCCTTTGATTTGCAGGACTGTTTATAGAACGGTTGTGGCCAGCGTTGTTGAAAGTGACATTGGCTTCGTGCCTGGATTGTGCGGCTGCACCCAATGTAAGCGCGATAGCGAATAGCATAGTAAAAGTCTTTTTCATAATTGTAATTTTTAAAAAGTTATTCATGTATATAAGAGTCCCAACGGCATGATTCGTTTAATGCCGCCTGGCGGTCTGTGCAGCGGAAAACAAGGTATTGGTCGCAGCTTTTTCGTCTTCGCCAGCGCCGCGATAAATGCTGTATCCTGGATTGTTATCCTGCCGAAAAATTTTGCTGGCTGATTGTTTGTATAGATTATCTTGGTATTACTAAAAATCCCCATCTATTACTATGGATCAAAAATCATTGCCATTTTATGCAAAGTTGAGCCTTAACCTGATTACGCTTACCATCCTGGTGGCGCTGGCTTACCTCGGTGCTGACATACTGATGCCTGTTCTTTTTGCCATCGTTCTGGCGATGCTGCTATTGCCGGTTGTAAACTGGTTGAACCGCCGCGGAATTCCGAGTGTAGTGGCCATGATCCTTTCTGTATTGATTGCTTTACTGTGCGCTGCGGGCATTGTCTACTTTCTATCCTCGCAGGTAGCACATTTTATGGACGACCTGCCCGGTATTAAACAAAAACTAACGCACCATCTTTCTACCCTGCAAAAATGGATAAGCAGGGAAGTTAATATCAGCCGGCGCGACCAGCAATCTGCGGTGGCTTCTGCGAAAGAGAATATCCAGCAATCCGGCGGGGGTGGCCTCGGTTCTATGTTTCTCGGCCTGGCGAGTAGCCTGGTGACCATCATCCTGTTACCCATTTATACTTTCCTCATCCTTTATTACCGGAAATTGATTCATAAATTTTTGCTTGACGTATTTGCCAAACGCCACCAGCCGCTGGTAGAGGAAGTGCTCACCGAATCCAAAACAATTGTACAGGGTTACATGGTGGGGTTAATGATTGAGATGGCCATCGTTACCGCTTTGAACGCGACTGGGTTTCTGGTGCTCGGTATTCAGTACGCTTTTTTCCTGGCAGTTTTATCAGCCATCCTAAACCTGATTCCTTATATCGGGATGATTGTTGCCACAGTTATTTGTATGGCAGTGACGCTTACCACCGCAGACAACCTCGCAGATATTTTGTGGGTTGGTGGTATCCTGGTTGCCGTCCAGTTTATCGATAATAATTTTATCATGCCTTATGTAGTGAGTTCCAAAGTAAGAATCAACGCATTGGTAAGTATCATTGGTGTGCTGATTGGCGGTGCAGTGGCCGGCTTATCGGGTATGTTTCTTTCTATACCTGGCCTGGCCATACTCAAAGCAATTTTTGACCGGGTGGACGAACTTAAACCCTGGGGCGGACTGCTAGGGGATGACTCTGAAATTATAAAAAAGAAATCGAAAAGGAAAAATGCCGCAAAAACAGAACGCTAGGATTTTTTCTGCCATACGGCGATAACAAATATCAAAATTTAATCAATGGTACCAATCAATCAGCTGGTGATTCCGGCAGCAAGAAAAGGCGAAATTGCTGTCTTGCAGGAGTTAATCCGCCAACAGGCAGACCTGAACACAAAAGATGAGAAAGGTTTTACAGCGCTGATTATAGCCTGCTATAATGACCAGTATGCAGCGGCCAAATTGCTGTTGGAAAATGGTGCAGACGTCAACGCAACGGATGCAGGCGGTAATACTGCACTAATGGGTGCCGCATTCAAAGGGTATCCCGCCATCGCCCAGCTGTTACTTGAACATGGCGCGAACATCAACCAGCAGCACGGCAACGGTGGCACTGCGCTAATGTTTGCTGCGATGTTCGGCCGTAATGAACTGGTAAGGCTATTGTTAGACCATGGCGCCGATAAAGCGCTGCTGGATGCCCGGGGATTGTCTGTGTTGGATTTGGCCATTCAGCAAAACAACCACGAAGCCGTCAACATCCTGCAAGCCTGAGTCCTGCTTCAGTTGACTGCCAAACACCGTGGTTGCCAGAAGTCTTGCGTTGTAGGGAGCGCCTGGCTGGAAGCTAATCGCAATTTTAAAAATGTATTACCTGCCATTGCGGTTTCGGCAGTACGCCAACGGTTCAATACCGGCCTGAAGTTTGAGTTATTTTTATAAAATTATAAACGTTATGGAAGACAACAAAAGCGCAGCTGCAAAAAAAGACAATAAAGACGCCGTGGTAAAACCGGATGCCGAAACCCTGCATACTACTGACCCACAGGACCACATGGAAGGACCAATTTCATCATTGGTACAAGGTGTAAAAGATGAGGCGAAAAAAGAAGACGGCACATTGCCTGAAAAGAAAAAAGATTAACCAGCAGGATCAATAGAAGGGCTACTAATTCGAAAGCGATTATTCGAAGAGGTCCGATATTTTTTTTGCCAGGTTTTCCGGAAGCAAGGCGAGGTCTAAACGGGCTGAGGAACCGCTATGGTTAAATTTTATTTGTTTTGCAAAAACGGTTGCTTCAGGGCACTGCTGCATTATTTTTTTTAGGAAAATATTCTCTATCACTTCCCGGGGGACAAGTTTGCCAGCATTTACAGGACGTTGCAGCATAACCAAGTTTTTAGTAATGTAAGATTTTTATTTGGTATTACATTATCCAACCCGGAGATTCACAATGAAAGCAACCGATTTTAATTTGCAATGTCTGTAAAAGAGGAAAATAGTTATCCTGCCATACCACCGTTCAGGGAAACATGAAGTGATTTTTGGTTCCAAGTCTACTTGTAAAGGCGATGGGCCGGCATTCAGCCAGCCCATCGTCATCGTTAAGCTGTACCGCTGTCATTAAACTAGATGTTTATATATAGCGGTCTTTACAAGTATAAAAACTGGGCCGTAAAAATACTATTCCGCTTCTTCTTCTTCGCCTTCCTGTTCAGCCTCCCAGTTAATATTATTCTCGGCAATTTCTGACAAGTTTTGATCAGTCTGCTTTTCTTCAGCCAGCGTCTGACCGAGTATTCCAGCAATATCTTTCTGGCCAAGGGTATTTGCCAGTTGAACCATTCCACCGTAGGTAGAAATTTCGTAGTGCTCAACTTTTTGGGAAGCCATAATAATACCTACGTCCCTGGTCATGCTACCTGTTTCTGTTTCTTCAACAATAGATTCACCTTCTTTCACAATGCCTTCCATAGCGTCACATTTTTTGGCTTGCGGTTTTTTGCCCAGCAATTCGAATACTTTTTCAAGACGCGTCACATGCTCCTGCGTCTGCACAAGATGATCACCAATTGCATCCTGCAATTGCTTGGTTGTTGCTGCCTTCTTCATTTTAGGAAGCGCTTTGGTAAGATGTTTCTCTGCCCAGTAGAGATCTTTTACTGCGTCCAAAAAATACTTTTCCAGCTGCGTATTGCCCTTTCCGGTGGCTTGCCGTTGCGGCTGCTCTTTTGCAGCCTTTGCTGTTTTCGTTGCCATAAATTATTTTGATTTAAAAAATGATTGTGTAGTATTTGATATACAAAGTCGGTGCCACCAAATTATATTTTACAAACGATAGCACCGGCGTAGTGTGCCGAAAACAAAGTTTTTTTACATGCAAGGGTTTGTTGCCGGAGACTCATTGACGTATCGAATTTTCTGAGTCGATTGTTGCTGCTTAATAAGACAGTGAGTGCTATCATCCCGCTGGAAAGCTTCAATTATTTTTTTAGATTGTTTTTTAAAAAATCTACATGCTTGGGAAAATGCAAAATATCTAACAACAGAAATTCTGTGGAAAGTTCTACTCGTTTTTCTTTAACTGTTTCTACTTTTCGCCGTGCGATGTCGTATAGTACTACGCCTAACCGATCATCAAAACGGCAACGGCCGGTAATGCTAAGTGGCATGGTTTTAACATTCTCCTATATCGCCTGTAATTAAATTCCGAAAAAAATATTGATTCACATTTTAAATAATTTCCAATGGATATTATTTGTTATTCCCACCTGCGGTGGAATTTTGTATACCAGCGGCCACAGCACCTGTTGAGCAGGATGGCCCGTCATTTTCGGATATTTTATATAGAAGAACCAATTTTTGATGCCGATAGACCGTTTCTCGATAACCAGCAAAATGAAGATAAGGTTTGGGTAGTAGTACCCCATCTCAAAGCTGGTTTGCCTGAACATGAAATTGAGGAGCAACAAAATATATTATTGAAAGATTTTCTCGATTATTTTGAATGCAGGGAATTTATTGCATGGTATTACACACCTATGGCCATCGGCCTTAATCCTACATTTTCGCCCTCACTTGTGGTCTATGATTGCATGGATGAACTGGCTGCTTTCAAAAATGCACCCGCTTCGTTAAAAGAAAAAGAAGCCGATTTGTTGCACAATGCTGACATTGTGTTTACAGGCGGTTACAGTCTGTACAATGCTAAAAAAGACAAACATCCAAACGTCTACCTTTTCCCCAGCAGCATAGATCGTAAGCATTTTGAAAAGGCCAGGAACTTGCAAACCGACGCGGTCGATCAACAGCACATTCCTTTTCCGCGCATTGGTTTTTTTGGTGTGGTGGACGAGCGAATGGACATTGCTTTGCTGGAAGCAATTGCTGATAAAAAGCCAGGCTGGCATTTTGTGATTATCGGTCCCGTGGTTAAAATTGATCCGGAAACATTGCCGCGTCGCAATAATATCCATTACCTGGGACCGAAATCATACAAAGAGTTGCCTTTCTATATCGCCAAATGGAACGTGGCTATGATGCCATTTGCCATGAACGAGTCAACGCGGTTTATTAGTCCAACTAAAACACCTGAATACCTTGCCGCCGGCAAACCCGTGGTTTCAACGGCCATCTTTGATGTGGTAAAATTCTATGGAGACACCGGTCTCGCACATATTGCGGAAGATGCCAATGGTTTTGTTGCCGCTATTCAGGATGCTCTGGATATTCCAGACTCTGCTAAATGGCTGAAGACCGTGGATCTCTCTTTGTCTGCAAATTCATGGGACAAAACGGTTGAGAAAATGATGTTTTATATAAAGAATGCACTGGAAGCTAAAAACGCGGAGGGTGTTAAACAAAAGGAGGATGAGTATGTTTGATTTTTTAATTGTAGGGGCAGGTTTTGCAGGTTCAGTGCTGGCGGAACGCCTGGCAACCCAGCAAAATAAAAAAGTTTTAATCATAGACAAACGGCCGCATATTGGCGGCAACACCTTTGATTATTACGATAATCATGGCATCCTGGTGCATAAATATGGGCCCCATATTTTTCATACAAATAGCAGGGAGATATTCGATTACCTGGGGCAGTTTACCGATTGGCGTTCCTACGAACACCGCGTATTGGCGAGTGTAGATGGAATGATGGTGCCGCTGCCAATCAACCTGGATACAATCAATAAATTATATGGGTTGCGTCTTTCTTCGTCAGAGGTAGAACAATTTCTTGCTGCGCAGGCGGAGAAAAAAGACAGGATTATTACTTCGGAAGACGCAGTGGTAAGCAAAGTAGGGCGGGAGCTTTATCAAAAATTTTTCAAGAATTATACTAAGAAACAGTGGGATCTTGATCCGTCGGAACTAGACGCCGCAGTGGCAGCCCGTATTCCAACACGCAGTAACCGTGATGACAGGTATTTTACCGACACTTACCAGGCAATGCCGCTGCACGGGTACACCAGGATGTTTGAAAAAATCTTGTCGCACCCCAACATTAAAATTATGCTGAATGTGGATTATAAGGAAATCGAAAAAGATATTCCATATAAAGAGATGATTTATACCGGGCCCGTGGATTATTATTTCGACTACTGTTACGGAAAATTGCCTTACCGTTCTATTGAGTTTAAATTTGATACAATCAATAAAGAAGTATTTCAACCCACAGGCACGGTCAATTACCCCAATGAACAACCATATACGAGGATTACGGAGTTCAAATACCTGACGGGACAACAGCATGCAAAAACATCGGTTGTTTACGAATATCCGAAAGCGGACGGCGATCCATACTACCCGGTACCCCGCCCGGAAAATACAGAGTTGTATAAAAGATACCAACTGCTCACTTCGGCTATCAGCAATGTTTATTTTACCGGTCGGCTGGCAACATACAAATATTACAACATGGACCAGGTAGTAGGGCAATCGCTGACTTTGTATAAAAAAATTATTTCGGCCAAAGAAACCAGTAGCCATGTCAACGGAAACAAAGTATCCATTTTGCAATCCTGAAATATGGGCGGGGCTGGAATGCACCATCAACAGGGTGGACGAGCATTTCAGGGACCAATTGGCTGATACCGGGCACTACCAACGACCTGGTGATATTGCGGCGTTCGCTGAACTGGGTATTAAGAAAATTCGTTATCCAATCTTATGGGAGCAGCATCAGCCAGGTAAAGACGGCAGAACCAACTGGCGATGGATTTCGGGAAAGCTGGAGGAGTTAAGGAAAAGCAATATTGTGCCCATTGCGGGTTTGCTGCACCACGGGAGCGGACCGGTGGGTACTGACTTGTTGCAGGACGAATTCCCGGTAAAGCTGGCTGCGTATGCCGCCACCGTGGCCACCCGGTTTCCATGGATTGAATATTATACACCCGTTAATGAACCACTCACCACGGCGAGGTTTAGCGGTTTATATGGCTTTTGGTACCCGCACCGCCAGGACGAATTCAGTTATGTGAAAATGCTGCTGAACCAGGTTAAGGCTATCATACTGTGTATGGAGGCCATCCGAAAAATAAATCCGCAGGCGAAGCTGGTGCAAACCGAAGATCTCGCAAAAACCCACAGTACTGCTTTACTTGCCTACCAGGCTGAATTTGAAAACCAGCGGCGGTGGCTCACTTATGATTTGCTCTGCGGAAAATTTACCGCAGATCATTTTTTCTGGAACTATTTTTTACAGCTGGGGATAAAAGAATCGGAACTCAATTTTTTTACTACGCATTGTTGTACCCCGGATATAATAGGTTTCAATTATTATGCGACTTCCGAACGTTACCTCGACGAAAATATTGCCGCCTACGAGCAACACCTGCATGGCGGAAACCATCAACACCGATACGCCGATACAGATGCTGTAAGATCGGGACGCATGGAAGGGCTTGCAACTTTATTGTCCGAAGCGTGGCAACGTTATCAGTTACCCATGGCAGTTACAGAATGCCATTTAAACTGCACGCGTGAGGAACAGATGCGCTGGTTACATGAACTGTGGACAGCCAGTTGCCGTTTGAATGCAGCGGGCATTCCCGTGAAAGCAGTTACCGCATGGGCACTGTTGGGTGCGTACGATTGGGACAGTTTGCTGCTCGAGAAGAATCATCGTTACGAAAGCGGAATTTTTGATGCCGCCAGTGGAGCACTTCGGCCAACTATCCTGGCAAAAATGATTACACAGTATGCTCGCGGAAAAAGTTTTCATCACCCATTGCTTGAAAAAAATGGCTGGTGGCATTCGCGTTCTCCAGGTGCCAGGGGAACGCGGAATAGTCGTCCTTTATTAATTATTGGCGATGAACATGCAAGACAAAGTACCTTTATAGCAGCATGTGAGAACCGGGGCATTTTTACCGTTTGCATTGCCTCAGAAGATGTTTTGGCCACAGTAAAAGATATCCGTCGTTTAGTTAATCAATACCAATCCTGGTCCGTGTTGCTCATGGATTGCATGCCGGTGGTGGAAGAGCTTGAAGCATTTTCTTTAGAGCAACCGCGCGTATCGGTTATGCTTCCATGCGAAAATTTTTCAGCTGTCATGGTAAGGGAAAGTGAAAATTCGGGCGTGTTGCTGGTGGAAAATAATGCCTTGCACTATTCCAAATTTGTTGACTATGCACTGGACCTTTTAATAGATGAAGAAAAGGGGTGCTGGCAAATCACTGATACCGGGGCAACAAAATTGGCCGGAGACTTTGTGAAGGGGTTGAACGTAGAAAAAATATTATATCGATAATTGAAGAAGTAAAACAATAGAACCGGTGGCATTGCCCTTAAAATCACTAACAAAAAGCTAAACACGGACAAATGGCAGGCAACAAATTCATGTTCTCTACAGGAATCGAAAATAGCTATCCAACCATCATTTTACCGGATGGTACAACCAAGCGCGTAGATGAATTGGAGAAGACGGATCATTATAACCAATGGGAAAAAGATTTTGGACTGGTTAAACAACTTGGGATAGAATTTCTGCGGTATGGGCCGCCGTATTATAAAACGCACCTGGCACCGGGTCAGTATGACTGGTCATTTGCAGATGAAACCTTCAGTAAATTAAAAGAACTCCGCATTACGCCGATTGTGGATCTTTGTCATTTCGGTATCCCTGACTGGATGGGGAATTTTCAAAACCCCGAATTCCCGCATTATTTTGCGGAGTATGCCGCGGCTTTTGCCCGCAGATTTCCCGATTTGCAATTGTATACACCAATTAACGAAATTTTTATTACCGCCATGTTTTCTGCTCAGTATGGTTGGTGGAACGAGCGATTGCAATCGGATGAGGCTTTTGTAAGGGCTTTAAAACATTTGTGCCAGGCAAATATTATGGCCATGCAGGAAATTTTGAAAGTACAGTCGGATGCTACATTTATTCAGAGTGAGTCATCAGAATATTTTCATGCAATGGATCCGGATGCAGTACCGCTGGCGCGATTCCTTAACCAAAAAAGATTTCTATCGCTTGATCTTACCTATGGCTATCCACTCAACGTTACGATGTACGAATACCTGCAAAAAAATGGGATGACAAAAGGTGAGTACCATTGGTTTAACCAGAACCAGGTTAAGGCACGATGCATAATGGGCAACGATTATTATGTAACCAATGAACACCTGGTGTTTCCCAACGGGCATACCCAGGCAGCGGGTGAGATTTTTGGATATTACGTCATAACACACCAATACTATAAGCGCTATAAACTGCCCATCATGCATACGGAAACCAATATTAAAATGCCGGCATGTAAAGAGTGGTTGCTTAAACAATGGGCGAACGTGCACCGGCTGAAGCATGACGGTATACCCATAATAGGATTTACCTGGTATAGTTTATTGCACCAGGTAGACTGGGATTCTGCATTAAGAAACGATGCCGGAAACATCAACGAATTGGGGTTGTTTGATTTAAACAGGGAGATCATGCCAGTAGGAACGGCGTATAAATCACTTATCGAGAACTGGAAAGACATTCTCAATGAAGAAAGTTACGGGTTGACTTTTGACAACTGGTAATTACCGGATAAAGGGCACGTCTTCCTTGATAATATTGGCGGTAAACTGGGCAAACAAATCTGAAGCATCCAGCTTATGATTGTTTGCGTCGCGCACTGGGTACAAACTGTCGGGTCCTGCCTCCTGGCTAAATGGCGTAAATTCTTCAAAATTTGTTGCAGTAAGTTGTTTTTTATCCTGTGACATATTTAAAAGTTGTTTGTGAATGTAAATCAAATCGGGTAAAAACTGTCGCCTTGTTTAATGATAGGAAATACACAAATAATGTACCACCGGACGCTCGGGCGGCCAATTATAAGGTCACCAACAATAAACAAATTTTTGGGTAAAAGGTTGCCCGCGTTCCACATTATTGGACCGCTCCATTTCTACAGCTGCATCCGGCGTAATTGATACGAAGCAATTTTGAATTTTTGTGTTTGCCCAAAAATTTTATTGATCCCGGCATTTTTAAACTTTAGGGAAAGCTAGAAATGGCCCTTTATGCATTTTACTACTGCCTACCCTGGGATGTAAATAGTGGCGTGTCGAAGGGTAGGATATAGAAATTGCTTTTGGCAACAACTTTGCGCAGTTTAATTTGACAAGCATCCTAAGGCTTGTATCGCAATGACAGAAAAAAATATTTTCCTGCTGGAAGATGACCCGGACATCCAGGCGTGCATAAAACACATCCTTAGCAAAAGGGGTTATACCGTGCTGGCGTTCGAAACGGTTAATGATTTTAACAAGCAACTTCAGGCCGGGGCACCGGATCTTTTCATAATGGATATATCATTGCCGGACGGGAACGGGATCAACGTGTGCAAGGAGTTGGCAAATGATGACGGCTTATCCCTGGTGCCGGTGCTGCTTATGTCTGCCGATATATTTAACCAGAAAAAGGCGGCGCAGGCGGGTATACCGCATTTCATCAGCAAGCCTTTTGAATTAAGTTATTTTTTAAACCGGGTAGAAGATTTACTTGCTGCCTGAGCCGTGGATTCCGCCTCGCTGCCTCGTCACTTTGCGTCGTTATGCCATGAACCTACTGTTCAGGTATTGCGCATTGTCAAAGGCGCTTCCCATCGTATTATTGAAATAGGCATAAACATCTTTACCCGCGGCAAGCCAGCGCGCAATCTGATCTGCAAACCCGTCAAGTGTTTTTTTACTATAAGACCCTTTATAGTCGCCCAAGACGCCATGGAAACGCAAGTAAACAACAGGTGTCTCATAAGGTAACATCCGAAGTGCAGCAGCCGGCATATCATGCAATACCGGCCACACCTGCAAATCTGCTATTTGCTTCCAGGTCTGGTTACTGTACCAACTGTCGTGACGGAATTCTATGCAGACCCGCCATTTTGGAGCAAGGTTACAGCGCTGTATGTGTAGCAGCAGCCGGCAGACCTGCTCAAAATAAACAACCGAAATTTTTCCAGGGAGTTGAATCAGCAGGCAGCCCTTTTTGTTATCGAGATGTCGGATCGTCTGCATAAAAAAATCCACCTCCTGCGGGTTGTAGTCCAGTAATTTCGTGTGTGTAATATTTTTCCAAAGTTTTATGGTGAATTGAAAATCACGCGAAACCTCGCTGCACCACCGCTCTAGTGTCCGTGGCAATGGAACTTTGTAAAAGCTGCTGTTTACTTCTACCGTGTTAAACAGCGATGAATAATACGTAAGCCTGCTGCTTTTTTGGAATGCTGGCGGAAAAGACATTTTATTCCCCGGCAAAACGATGTTGCTGGTACCAACCCGCAGTATTCCATGTTTTTTATTGTCTGCTTGTAACAACTTAAGAATAGATTTTTGATGATGAAACGGACGGCTCCCGTAAAGATATTCGTCAGGCGCTTAGGAGATTTCCCACCGTTACTAAAAGTTCGGCAATATTCCGCGCACCCGCAGCAGTGGCGTTGCTGCCACTCACAGCGGTATTGAGGATGGTGAAAGTATTCATTGAAAAAATTTGGGTATAAAACTCCTGAAGAGGCGTTGTCAACTAAAACAATGTGTGTAAAGCATTGCTGCATTTGCGTGTATGGGCCACTGCTATTGCGAAACTTTACATGGCATGTTTATTAATGATAAGCGTGTATTGCATTAAAGAACAGCAAACGAAAAAAGCAGATTATGAAATTTATTTCCCCCGGCCTGCATGGCGTGCTCGATTACGTTACCGTTATTTTTCTATTCGGCTCGCCATGGTTGTTTCAAATGGAAGGTTCGCTTCTCGTCTTCACATTCATACTGGGCGGTTTACAGCTGCTGCTGTCTCTTTTTACTGATTATCCGGGCGGCATGGTTAAAAAATTATCTTTCCTGCTGCACGGTCTGGTAGAGTTTTTTCTTTCGCTTGGACTAGTCATTGCTGCGTTGTATTTCAGGCATACCGGTGCTGAAATTGGTTTCCAGTATTATCTCTGCCTGGCAGTTGTATATATCCTTGTATTTAATCTTACCAGGTTCAATAAATTGTCACATTCCCTAACCAACTAAATTCCGCAGGCGAAAGATTTTTATCCTTCCCTATGCGCCTGCATACAAAAGCTGTCTCAAAAACTCTTGCTTTTAACGAATGCTGAAGTAGTCGCTTAGACGACCACTTCAAACGAACGTACATTAACATTGGTATTGAGACAGCTAATTTTTTAAGGTCGTAGTTATCATCCGGCCGTTCAAAATTGAACGCGGAAGAAATCTGAAGTTAAATCTGGCTGCTCATCCGGGTCGGCTGTGGGGCTAACTCATCAATCGCTTCGTCCTTTGCTTCTTCAAATTTACTTTTCAGTTCGGACCAGTCGTCCGCCAAATCATTGAAACCGTCTATTAATTTCTGTCTTGTTGCGGTGCCTTTATCAGGCGCAACCAACATTCCTACAGCTACACCTGCCAGGAGCGCTATTAATACTTTATTCATATTGCTAAGTTTTCGTTTAAATATCAAATGAAGCGCCAATCTGAATTCACCTGAATTTGTGGAAAAAAATCCGCTGCCACCGTGGGCCAACACCTGCGTCAGCGCTGGCCGAACCAGTGGCGCATTCATATCGCCCGTTGCTGGTAATTTTTATCATCAATCAGGTTGCCAATTAATTCGGTCAGTGCCGGAGGCCGCTGCTCATTTACTTCCCAATGCTGACCGTTTTTATTCAGGTGGCCGAAAAATACATCGTTCAGTACTACATGCCATGAAGCGGGATCCTCATGCCCTTTTTTTACCGTGGGGGTCAACCGGCCATCGTAGTGTTTCCCTTCAAAATCAAATTTAACCGCATAATAAGTAGCGCTCATAACAATCGTGTTTTTACAATGTTTATCAAATAAGTATGCCAATATACGCGGTATAATTGTCAGTTGCACTGCCAGCCGGCAGTATAAAAAGTGCAACCAGCATACAGCCTATCCACAATTCTTTTTTATGGACTATATTGTTGCCGTAATCATTTTTGTCTGGCCTGATAACAAGATTAATATGAAAAAAATCATAACTAGCGGGTTCCTGCTCATAGGTTTGCTTGTCGCCACCCATGTAGAAGCACAGCACACGCTTACAATTAAAGCCGATGATGTAAAGGGTACCATTCAGCCGACGATGTGGGGCGTCTTTTTCGAGGACATCAACCTGGGCGCCGATGGTGGTTTGTATGCGGAGCTTGTAAAAAATCGCTCCTTTGAATTTACTAAACCAATGATGGGCTGGACGGTACTGGGCAAGCCCGCAACCGAAGGCGATTTTACAATATTAAATCGCGGCGAGGCCAGTGCTGCCAACCCAAGATTTTTACGTGTTCAGTTGCACAACAATAAAAAAGGTAGCATTGGACTGGCCAATGAAGGATTTCGTGGAATGGGTATTAAACAGGGAGTAGGGTATGATTTTTCAATAATGTATCGCCAGACGGCTGCAACTGTTGTACTACATGTTGAGCTGGTAGACGAGCAAGGTGGCATCATCGGCAGCGGCACAACGACTACCGGATTTTCAGGCAGCGAGTGGAAAAAGCAAGCGATTCATTTTACTGCTGCCGCCACGGTTTTAAAAGCAACTATGAAAATTTGGTTTGAAGGAGATGGTGCCATTGACCTGGATATGGTTTCCCTTTTTCCGGAAGATACCTGGAAAAAAAGACCAGGTGGCATGCGGGCAGATATGGTTCAATTGCTGGCTGATATGAAGCCGGGGTTCATTCGCTTCCCGGGTGGCTGCATTGTAGAAGGATTTGACCTGGCGCGGCGTTACCAATGGAAGAAAACGATCGGTCCGCTGGAAGAAAGACAACTTATCATCAATCGCTGGAACAATGAATTTGCACACCGTCCAACCCCAGATTATTTTCAAACCTTCGGCCTGGGCTTCTATGAATATTTTCAGCTGGCGGAAGACATCGGCGCAGCACCCATGCCTATTCTAAATTGTGGCATGGCCTGCCAGTTCAATTCTGCAGAACTGGTGCCGTTGAGTGAGCTGGACCCTTATGTACAGGATGCGCTCGATTTGATCGCGTTCGCAAATGACGACAGTACTACAAAGTGGGGCAGGGTGCGCGCAGACCTCGGCCATCCCGCGCCATTCAATTTAAAATTGCTGGGTGTAGGAAATGAAAACTGGGGGCCGCAATATATTGAACGCTTGCAGGTATTTACAAAAGCCATAAAAGCAAAATATCCTTCCATCCGGCTGGTGAACAGTTCGGGTACAGACCCCGATGGCGCCAGGTTTGATTACCTCAACAAGGAACTGCGGAGCATGAACGCAGATATTATAGACGAACACTATTACCGAAACCCAGCATGGTTTTTAAGCAATGCACGGCGGTACGATAATTATCCCCGTAACAGTGTCAAAATCTTCGGCGGCGAGTATGCCGCACAAAGCGATAAAACAGTGAGCATAGACAACAAAAATTGCTGGCTTACTGCTTTGTCGGAGGCCGCTTTTATGACCGGGTTGGAACGCAACGCCGATGTGGTGCACATGGCATCGTACGCACCATTGTTTGCGCATATAGATGGCTGGCAGTGGACCCCGGATCTTATCTGGGTAAATAACCTGCAGTCTTATGGCACCCCCGACTACTATGTGCAGCAATTGTTTTCGCTTAACAAAGGTTCCAAAATAGTATCCATCTTACTTAATAATGATGTAGTGGCAGGACAGGACAGCCTGTACGCAAGTGCGTGTATTGACACTGCCAGCAAAGAACTGATTGTAAAAATGGTAAATGCTTCCAGCCACGCACAAACCAATACGCTGTTGTTCACGGGCATTAAAAAAATGGCTGGCCGCGGATCGCTCACGGTGCTGCAAAGCGATAGTTTGTACAGCGTGAACAGTTTTGATCAGCCACAAAAGTTAGCGCCGAAAACCACGTCGATTGGTGTAAAAGGGAAAAAAATAAAACTTGCGGCAGCTCCTTATTCGTTTACCGTATTTAAGGTAAAAATTGGATAGTGCGGGCCGGTGTTGATTGCCACTGCGTTCAGCTGCCATGCGGCTCCCGGCAGTGAAAAGCGATCACAGAAAATCAGTAACGGCCTGGATCACTTTATTGTCACGATAGATTTTTTTATGTCCCAACCCGTTTGTTACGAGGAATGATACATGTTTGTAATTTTTTTGCATAACTGGTTCAACATCCCGGAACGGTGTTGTTTGATCTTCTCTATCGTGCACCCATAATACTTTTCCTTGTATATTTTCGAGTGCCCTTGAGATAGAGAAATAGGAAGCCGGTACCCCGCTTTTTATATGAATTAATTTTTCAAACTCCGAACGAACACCTGCGTTCAATTGCAAAAAACGGAAAAAGCTGTCAATAGCGGTAACGGCTTCGGTAACCGGCGCAATCAGTGCAAGCCGGATGTCCTGGTTGGGAATTTTTTCGATAAACTGTGTAACCGCCAACCCGCCAAAAGAGTGCGCCATAAAACTTTGCACAATGCCTACCTGGAAATGAATGGCCGCAATGGTATCAATGTACAGCGTGAGTGTAATCTGCCGCCCGCCGGAGACGCCATGACCAGGCGCATCAAAAGCCAGCACTTCGTAATTTTTATTTATGAGTGCTGTAATATAGGCATCAAAATTCTTAACGCTGGATTCAAAACCATGCAGCACCAACACCCTTTTGCTGCCACCGGCATTCCACCGGAAACCGCGGACCGTATTGCCCTTTACAATGATGCTGATCTGCTCGGCTTTGCTGAAGATGGGCGGAGGCGCTTGCTTGTTCCTGTAAAACGGGGTAAAGAATATTGCATAAGCTTTTTGAGCTGCTTTTTTTTGCGAGAGCACTGCCAGTAAATTAAGCCGCGCGCGGATGTAATTAACGGCCAGTTTTTGTCCTAATTTCATGTTCGTAAAGATATACCATGCGAATTGTAATGATAGGCACCGGCAACATCGCCACGGTGTTAGGCAAAAAATTAAAAGCTGCAGGGCATACCATTGTACAAGTTTATGGCAGGCAGGCGGAAAATGCTGCTGCGCTTGCTACCATGCTGAATGCAGGGGCGTGTTCCGATTGGGATGCCCTCAACCACGATGCAGACTTGTATATGGTTGCATTGTCTGACCAGGCAGTAATGGGATTAGAAAAGCATTTGCAACTGCACAACCGCCTGGTAGTTCATACAGCGGGCGCGGTGCCAATGCAGGTCCTTCGAAACGTCTCCTCCAGTTACGGTGTCTTTTATCCGTTGCAAACGATTCGAAAAGAAATCGAGCAACTACCGGAAATTCCTTTCCTGCTGGATGCAAATTCTGTTTCTGCAAAAGAGCAATTGCAGGTGCTTGCACGAACCATTTCAGGTAATGTGAGTATGGCCGGTGACGAAGAGCGATTGAAATACCACTTATGCGCTGTGATGACAAATAATTTCAGTAACTACCTCTACGTACAGGCAGCAGGCTATTGCGAAAAAACAGGACTGGCGTTCCAGCAATTATTGCCGCTGATTGATGAAACCGCCGCGCGGCTTCACCATGCAACGCCGCGGTCGGTGCAAACCGGACCAGCTGCAAGGAAAGACCTGGGCACCATAGAGAAGCACCTTGGGTTGCTAAAGGATGAACCGCAGCTTACCGCGCTGTACAAGTTTTTTACAGATCAAATATTAAACTTTAACTGGACAAGCAATGACAATCACCATTCCTGAGCAGTTGTTACATCGTCCCTAAAACGGCCGGCCGGGCATCCGCGCAACCATCGTACACTTTTAATTTATAATTATTCATTGAGTAGTTGTTTGCTGGTACAATAGTTGAAAACAAGTTTATTAAAAACAACGAATTGAAAAACGTACTGAAAAATTTCTTACTACTTTCAATGCTGCTGGGCGGTTTATTTTCGTGTGCCAAAAAAACCACCACCGGGCCTGCCACCAGGAGCGCCGCTTACCGCGAGAAAGTCGTTTCCACCGCCACGATGAGTGCAGACATCATCAATGGTGTAAATGCCTATCGGGCAACAAAAGGATTGCCCGCATTGCGGCTGATGGCGCTCGCAGCTTCCGAAGCAGCCCGCCACAGCACTAATATGGCTGCCAAAAGAATTCCGTTTGGCCATAGTGGTTTTAATGAGCGGGCTGTTGCCATTGCAAATGAAATGAGCGGCACGTCGTCCACCGGTGAAAACATTGCGTTTGGTAAGATGACCTGGCGCCAGGTGATTGATGCGTGGCTCAAAAGTCCGGATCACAAGGCCAATATAGAGGGTGCGTTCAATTACACTGGTGTGGGTGTGGCAAAAGATAAGCGCGGAATCGTTTATTATACGCAAATATTTATTAAGAAGTAGGGCAAACCCCGGTAAAGATTGTAGTTAACGCAGCCCGTAAAGCGTTGAGCAGGCAGATAGCCGGAAGGTTACAAATGAACCGCGGTCCATCAGCTCTACTAACCTGTAATTCTTTTGTTACGTTTCCTTTTTTATGCACTTAGTTAAGTAAATTGCCTGTATGAGCAACGTGATTATTTCCGTTCAGGATCTGCATAAAAAATACGGCGATTTTGAAGCTGTCAAAGGAATCAGTTTTGATGTGTACGAAGGAGAAGTATTCGGTTTACTCGGTCCCAACGGTGCCGGTAAATCAACCACACTTGAAATTATTGAAACGCTGCGCGATAAAACCAGTGGCCGCGTAATCGTAGCCGGTCTCAACCTGGACGATTCGCCAGAGGCCATCAAGAAAATAATTGGGGTGCAGTTGCAAACATCCGGGTATTATCCCGGCCTGAACCTGTCCGAACTCATTGAACTATTTTCTGGTTTGTACAACAGGTCAGTGAACGCGCATGAATTGCTGGGATTGGTAAACCTGCAGGATAAAGCAAAAGCAAAATTTAAAGAGCTGAGCGGGGGACAAAAACAACGTTTCTCCATCGCCACCACATTGATCAACCAGCCAAAAATTATTTTTTTGGACGAGCCTACTACCGGCTTGGATCCGCAGGCACGCCGCAATCTCTGGGACCTGATCAAAAACATCCGCTCAAAAGGAACGACCGTAATTATTACCACCCATTATATGGACGAGGCCGAAGTATTGTGTGACCGGGTAGCCATTATAGATGCAGGAAAAATTATTGCCATCAATTCTCCCGGTGCGCTGATTGACGACCTGGTGGCTACCGGTTTTCAACGGCCCCAGGAGGTAAAAAAAGCCAGCCTGGAAGATGTGTTCCTTAACCTTACCGGAAAAGAATGGAGGGACGAATAAAAAAAAACCAGGCAGGACGTTGCATGCAGCGCGGCAGCAGCAATTAAAGCGCGCTATATTTTTGAATATTTATTGCGAATCATTTTAAAGGATTAACCAACTATGGATTTGAGGTACCCGATCGGTGCGTATGCGCCGCAACCATATTCTGAAAAACAAAAACAGCACTGGCTGAACGATATTAAATTTTTACCGCAATCGCTGGAAAATACCCTGCTAAACCTGGACGAGGCACAGCAACTAACGCCGTACCGGGAAGGTGGGTGGACGGTAAAGCAGCTGGTGCACCATGTTGCAGATAGTCATATGAATGCTTATTGCCGGTTTAAACTTGGACTGACAGAAGAGAATCCCACGATTCGGCCATATCAAGAACAATTATGGGCAGAATTGAGCGATACCCACTACTTACCTACCAATGTGTCAATAACCCTATTGTACGCCCTGCATACCCGCTGGTATGAATTGCTGAAGCATATTACCGACGAGGAATGGAACCGTACTGTGTTGCACCCCGGCACCGGTAAACAAATGACCCTTTGGTACCTGCTTGGTATGTATGCATGGCATGGCCGGCACCATGTGGCCCATGTTACCTCCTTGAGAGAACGCCATGGATGGTAACCGCATAAAACGCTCAACCAGGAAAATAGGAAAAAATTATTGTTGTACCGATGGCGCACCGGTTGTACTGCATTCGGAATTCCGCTACTAATAAAAACTACATGCAGCAAATGATTTGGAAAACGCTCTCCACCAAATATATCAGTAACCATATTTATTTTACCGCCAGGCAGGATCGTTGCGAGCGGGCAGATGGTACCATTATTGATCCTTATTTTGTGGTAGAATTACCCACCACTGCTACTGCACTGGCCTTTACTGAAACCGGAGAAGTTATCCTGGTGAAACAGTACCGCCACCCGATAGGTGAAGTTATTTTTGAAACGCCGGGCGGTTTTATAGATCCCGGTGAAGAACCCATTGCAGGTATGCAACGCGAGTTACAGGAAGAAACTGGCTATGCATTTGATAAAATTGAACCATTGGGCAGGATAGCGGCCAACCCTGGCGTGCTGAATAATTTTACAGCGCTATTTCTTGCCACGGGTGGAAAAAAAATAGGTGAGCAAAAACTGGATCGCAATGAAGAAATTGAGATTGTGCTGGTATCGGTGGACAGGCTCACAGAAATGCTGATGAAGCAGGAGATAAAACAGTCTTTGCATACCAACTGCATTTTCTACGCCCTCATGAAAATGGGGAAAATAGCTTTTAGGTAATAACGCGATCAGATTGCTAACGATGCCATTGCGTGGGCGTGTACTGTAGCGACACTATCAAATTTCGTTCGTCATCTATAGAATGGCAGGCAATACACCTGCATTCTGTTACACTCTTAAAAATCAAGGAGCACTTCGCCTACTAGAAATACGCTGCCGCAAACCAGTACCAGGTCTTTCTTCTTTGCGTGGGCCAATGCCTTTTTCAGCGCGGTGTTTACATCCGGGTAATGCGTGCCGTTCAGTTCCAGCGCAGCAGCTTTTTCTGCCAGCTGGTCCTCCGGCAGCGCGCGGGGTATCTGTGCTTTCGTAAAATAATAAATAGCCTGCCTGGGCAATAGCGATAATACTTTATCCACTTCCTTGTCTTTTACCAGGCCGATAATAATGTGCAAATCTTCATGATCCGTTATCTCAATCTGTTCTGCAATCTGGCGCATGCCGTCTTCATTGTGGCCAACGTCCAGCACCAGCAGCGGCTCACGGTGAACAATATCCCATCTGCCGTAAAAGCCGGTCATTTTTTTTGTATGTGCTAATCCTTTTACGATAGCAGCCTGGGGAATGGTCCATCCTTGTTGTTGCAATGTTTTTACCGCGGAAAGCACGGTGAGGATATTTTTAAGCTGGTAGATTCCCTGTAGATCCAGTTCATAGTCTGCCCGCTCATCATTTCTTTTTTCGGCTACGGTTACCAGTAAAGATCGGGTTTCTTCGTGCCAGTCTGTTACATAGAGCTGTTCGGAAGCAAATTGCAGCGGTGCGCCTTCCTGCGCTGCCTTTGCGACAAAAACCACTTTTGTTGCCGGCGTCGTTTCACCCAGCACAACCGTCACCCCCGGCTTAATGATGCCGGCTTTTTCAAAAGCAATTTTTTCCAGGGTATCACCCAGCATGTTCATGTGATCCCAACCGATATTGGTAATTACAGAAAGTACGGGGTTGATAATGTTGGTGCTGTCTAAACGACCACCCAGTCCAACCTCTATTACCGCTACTTCAACCGATTCCTGAACAAAATAATCGAACGCCATGGCCACGGTTATTTCAAAAAAAGACGGTTCAATTGAAATTATCAGCGGCGTAATACGTTCAACAAAATCAACCACAAAATCCTCCCGGATCATTTCGCCGTCCAGTTTAATCCGCTCCCTGAAATCTTTCAGGTGCGGGGAGGTATAGAGCCCGGTTTTGTAGCCTGCCGACTGCAAAATGGCGGCAAGCATGTGGCTGGTGGAGCCCTTGCCGTTGGTGCCCGCCACATGAATACATTTCAGCTTCCGCTGTGGGTTGCCCAACGCTTCGCACAGCGCAATGGTATTAGTGAGATCTGCTTTAAATGCAGCGGCGCCTATGCGGCTGTACATCGGGAGCTTGGTAAAAAGATAGTCCAGGGTTTGCTGGTAGGTCATGGGGCTGCAAATATAAGACAGTTCAAAGTTTTTGATTCGTGGTTTACACTGGTTGTTCCTTATCTCTGTCCCAATATACATTCGCCGCGGGCTGCCAGAACTGCAAAAATGGTTTTACAGGGTTTGCAAGCTTGCCGTTGCCAATTCGCCCATGCTGCATATAACGTTGCGATGGAACAATGCTTTCTTGTTGTCTGGTTTATTCGCAACAATAAAAAGGGGTGATACCAGTCCTGGCATCACCCTTTTTTATTTTTATAAGTTCTAAACGAAACTATATTTTCTTAATTAGCCACCACTACCGCTAATTGTTGATCTTGAAATTAATAATTACGGTACCGGTTTGCTCGTCTTCGTTACCGGGACTTGCATTTAATTTCGATTTCTTAACTATCTCTATTGCTTTGTCTTTGTAAGATGCGGAAGATGTGGTAGAACCCCTGGGCTGGTAGGAGGCACTGAGCACATTACCATTTTTATCGATCCGAACATCGATGGCCACCTTCGCGTTTTCATCGAAATCTCCCTGGTAATTGTAGACCTTGGTAAAAAACCGTCCCTGCAATCCGCGGGAAATGCTTACCCCGGAGTTGCCGCGTCCACCATTGCCTTCATAATTTTTACTGTCTGGATTTCCGCCCGGTCTGCCCTGGTCGCCTTTGCCGCCAGCCACGCCTTCGCTGCCACCTTTTTTATACGAGTCAGCCTCGTTGCCACCGGTACCAGTTCCGTTAACCCCTTTAAAAACTGCCTTTGGTTTGGCTACCACCGGAGCGGGGGGCGTAACGGATTCTATTTTCTTTGGTGTAATTTTTTTCGGTTCTTCTTTGTCCGCAACCTTAGTTGCTTCGGGCTTTACCACCGGTGGTTTTTTTATTTCCGGGGCGTCCTCGTCTTTGTCATTCGACAAAGGATCTTTCACATCTTCTTTTTGGGTTTCTACCGGCCGGGGCGGCGTGTACTGCTGCTGATCTTGCGGGGCAGGTTTTCCAGGCTCAAATGCCTGGTCATTGCCCAAACCGGCGTCACTATTGCCAAGGTTTACCTCGATGCCTTCTTCCGGCAAGGGCTGGGTAACAGCAGGTGTTGTCCAACCTACTAAAAAAAGGAAGAGGAATATGACGATCAGTATGCCAAGGGTTATCGACCCCGCCTGGATATTTTTTTTTGCTTCAAAATCTGTTTCCTGCGCTTTTGTCATAAAATCAGGGTTGTGTTATAAAGTTACGCTGTTTATACAACGATGCAAGTATACTGCTAATTACACATGCAGGCTGCACGATTCTGTTAAACTTCGGGGGCTATTGGGTTGTGCCGTATCAATGGGTTGAGGGATTGGGTGCGGTTTTGTATGGCTGGCAGCAGTGCTTAGGGAGATTGCGCTTTTAGCACCGATAGGAAAAATAAGCGGTGTTTACCAGTTCATCGGTAGAAGGATAAACTTTTTTTGATCATCGTAAGCGGAACACTGCTCTCGCGCAAGCGGGCAATTGCACCATTTATACATCAAAAGAATTCTGCCATCCGCCGGCTTTTAGCTTGCCTGCTTTGGCGAGGACCTCAGTTTCAAGTTGTTTTTTGTAGGCGGTCACTTTATCGCCCATTGCATTATCAAAAGCGCCAATGATGGTAGCGGCCAGGATGCCTGCATTTTTTGCCGCGTTCAATGCAACGGTGGCTACTGGTATGCCGTTGGGCATCTGCAGAATGGACAAAACAGAATCCCAGCCATCAATAGAATTAGAAGATTTTATGGGTACACCAATAACAGGCAGTGAAGTAATGGAAGCAATCATCCCTGGAAGATGGGCCGCGCCGCCTGCTCCCGCAATAATGATTTTTAAACCGCGCTCCCGCGCAGTACGCGCGTACTCTACCATGCGCATGGGCGTACGGTGGGCAGAAACGATGGTCAACTCGAATAAAATGCCAAATTCTTTTAAAATGTCCGCGGCAGCCTGCATAATATTCAGATCGCTGTCGCTGCCCATTACAATACCTGCCTGAGGGTTCATTGCTGCATGTTTGAGGGCAAAGAAAATACAAAAACAGCACATTAGCGGTGTTAATAGAACACCGT
This sequence comes from Chitinophagaceae bacterium, assembly GCA_039919885.1. GTDB lineage: Bacteria > Bacteroidota > Bacteroidia > Chitinophagales > Chitinophagaceae > JACMLD01. The sequence goes on along the minus strand of JBDSEV010000037.1, from coordinate 78,839 downwards.
TCAAATAAATCTGGATTATCTGAAACAATTGACCGGGGCGCTGTGTATTGCATGCTGTTACCGCATCAGCTGTCTTAACCATTTTTTAATGAGTCTGCCCGTTCTAAGACCGTGCTTTTCTTCATTGTCGCAGCAATTCTCTCTATATTTGGTTTTTCATATAACTATCGCCTACAAAAAAATATGTTTTATAAAAGTCCGCGGGTACGATTTGTTCCTTTGTATTTTATCGGATGTTTTGTTGTAGGTACGATCGCGTGTAAGGGGAAGCCGGAAACACCGAAACCTAAGGAAAATCCGCCCGTGGTGGTGGATGTTATCATTGCCAGTCAGCAGGGTATCACCAACAGTGTGGAAGCGAATGGCAGCGTAGTGGCCAACGAGTTTGTAGAGTTACATCCTGAAGTCAGCGGTCGCCTTACATACCTTAATGTGGCGGAAGGCAGTTCCGTTTCGCAGGGCACTGTCATCGCACGCATCAACGACGCCGATTTGCAGGCGCAATTATCAAAGAATAAAGTTCAACTGGACCTCGCTCAAAAAACGGAAGCCCGCTACAAGAAATTGCTGGACGTCAATGGTCTTAACCAGGCAGATTACGACAACGTGCTTAACCAGGTAAATGGGCTCAACGCAGATATCCGGTATACCCAAACATTAATCGATAAAACCGTCATACGTGCACCCTTCAGCGGTGTGCTTGGTCTCCGGCAGGTAAGCCCGGGTGCTTTTGTTACTGCCGCAACCATTATTGTTACCATACAACAGGTACAAAAAGTAAAAATTGATTTTACCATACCGGAAGAGTACAGCGCGATGATAAAGAAAGGAAACCTGGTAGATGTAGAAGTGGATGCTGCCAACCAGACCAGGAAAAAAGCACTGGTGATTGCTACAGAGCCACAGGTAAACCTTGCTACGCGTAACCTTAAAGTAAGAGCGATATTGCAAAATGGGACGGCGAATCCCGGCGCTTATGTGAAAGTATTTGTTGAAGGCGGCGGTAATAAAAAAGCAGTGATGATACCCACCAATTCTATCATACCGGACGATAAAAATAGCCAGGTGATACTTGTAAAAAATGGATTGGCTTCTTTTGCGAATGTAAAAACAGGCATCCGCGAGAGTAACAATGTAGAAATATTGTCTGGTATTGAACCAGGAGACAGCGTGGTAGTAACAGGTGTAATGTTTGCGCGGCCGAAAGCGCAATTGAAAGTGCGGAGTGTAAAGACGTTGGAGCAGTTGTCTAAGCCGCAATAGTACCTAACCGCCGTTCCTTGTATATAATATGGTTTCATCATGCAGTACCAGCCAGCATGTTTTAATAAAAAATCAGCCCGTGTCTTAGTATGAATATTTCGGAACTATCATTAAAACGGCCGGTGCTAGCCACAGTGATGAACCTGATGATCATCCTGTTTGGCGTGGTGGGCTATACTTTCCTGGCGGTGCGTGATTACCCGGCCATTGACCCTGCAATTATTTCTGTAAGTACTTCCTATACTGGCGCCAACCCGGATATCATGGAAAGCCAGATTACCGAGCCGCTCGAAAAACAAATCAACGGTATACCGGGCATCCGCACGGTAACTTCTTCCAGCTCACTGGGCAACAGCAATATAACGGTTGAATTTAATTTGGGCGTTGACCTGGAAGCGGCCGCCAGCGATGTGCGTGATAAAGTGGGACAAGCCGCCAGGAGCCTGCCGCAGGATATTGATGCGCCACCAGTTATCAGTAAGGCAGACGCTAACAGTGATTTTATATTGATCCTGGCAGTGCAGAGCCGCACAAAAAGCCTGCTTGAATTAAGCGACTACGCAGAAAATGTACTGCAACAGCAATTACAGACAATCGACGACGTTAGTTCCGTAAATATATTCGGGCAAAAAAGATATGCCATGCGGGTATGGCTAAACCCCGACAAAATGAATGCGTACGGTGTAGCGTTTACTGACATTCGTACTTCGCTCAATACAGAAAATGTTGAACTGCCGCCCGGCAAAATATATGGCGATAATACGGAGATGCTGATACGCACCCTGGGACGGCTTACATCGGAAAAACAATTCCGCGATTTGATCATTCGCGAAGACAGTACCGGCATCGTACGCCTCGGTGATATTGCGCGCGTAGAGCTCGGGCCGGAAAACCTTGAGCAAAGCTGGAAATACAATGGCGTAAACGCAGTAGGACTGGCCATTATTCCGCAGCCGGGTGCCAACAACATTCGCATCGCAGATGAATTTTATAAAAGATTTGAACAAATAAAAAAAGGCAACAAATCTGATATTGAAGTAAACGTACTGATAGATAATACAAAAAATATCCGCAACTCACTTTCTGAAGTTAAAGAAACGCTGGTAATTGCCTTTGTGCTGGTGGTATTGGTGATTTTCTTTTTCTTCCGCGACTGGCTCATAGCCATCCGCCCGCTGATAGATATTCCGATTTCATTGGTGGCTACGTTTTTCATTATGTACATCTCAGGCTTTTCTATCAATATTCTTACCTTATTGGGTATTGTATTGGCTACCGGCCTGGTGGTAGACGACGGTATCGTAGTAACAGAAAATATTTTCCGTAAAATGGAAGAAGGGCTTCCCATCCGCAAGGCGGCGATGGAAGGCAGCAAGGAAATATTTTTTGCCATTATTTCAACCTCAATAACACTTGCTATTGTTTTTCTACCGGTAATTTTCCTGCAAGGTTTTGTTGGAAGGCTGTTCAGGGAATTTGGGGTAGTATTAGCCGCGGCAGTACTCATTTCTGCATTTGTATCGCTTACCATTACACCTGTACTGAATGTTTACCTCACGCGCAAAGACAGTTCACATGGCTGGTTTTATAAAAAAACAGAACCGTTCTTCACCGGCATGGAAAACGGATATAAAAGATTATTGCAGGGTTTTATGCGGTTGCGCTGGCTGGCATGGGTAATCATTGCCGTTTGCGCCGCCATCATCTGGCTAACGATGAGTACCTTAAAAAGTGAAATCGCCCCGCTGGAAGACCGAAGCAGCATACGCTTTACCGTAACGGCTGCAGAAGGTACCAGCTATAGTTATATGCAGGACTACGCAGATCGCATTTTCGATTACCTCTACGATTCAGTTGCTGAAAGGGATTTTGTATTTATGCGCACACCGGGTGGCGGTGGGGGCGGCGGCAGCGTAAATACAACGCAACCACGCCTCGGATTAATTGAACCCGGATTCCGCGCCCGCAGCCAGGCAGATATTGCAAACGATCTGCAACGCAAACTGGGGCGGTTTAATGATACCCGCATATTTGCTGTGCAGGAACAAACGATTTCCGTTGGAGCAGGTTCCCGCGGAAGCTTGCCCGTGTCATTTATTTTACAAAACCAGGACATCAATAAATTAAAAGAAATTATTCCTAAATTCCTGGAAGAAGTCCGCAAAGACAAAACTTTTTCTAACGCCGATGTAAACCTGAAATTCAATAAACCCGAAGTACAGATTACGCTCGATCGGATGAAAATAAAAGACTTGGGCTTGTCAACCCAGGATGTTATTTCTGCGATGCAGGCCGCATTCAGCGGGGGAAGACTGGCCTATTTTATCCAGAATGGTTACCAGTACCAGGTGATAGCGCAGGTAGACCGGTCCGACCGCAATAAACCGCTTGATATTGAACGGCTGTATGTAAGAAACAACGCAGGGCAGAATATTCCGCTTAATGCGGTCGTACACATGGAAACGAGTAGCAGCCCCTCGACGCTGTATCATTTTAACCGGTACAAAGCGGCCACCATTTCGGCTTCACTGGCAGAAGGGCAAACCATTGGTGATGGCATCAAGGCAATGCAGGTGATTGCAGATAAAATGCTGGACGAAACTTTCCAGACTTCTTTATCCGGGCCCTCACGCGACTACGTGGAGAGTTCCTCCAATATACTATTTGCCTTCGGCCTGGCGCTGGTATTAATTTACCTGGTGCTTGCGGCACAGTTTGAAAGTTTCTTTGATCCGTTTACCATTATGCTTACCGTGCCGCTGGCGCTTGCAGGCGCACTGCTGAGTTTATGGGTGTTCAACCAAACCCTCAATATATTTTCGGAAATCGGCATGATTATGCTCATTGGCCTGGTAACCAAAAACGGCATCCTCATTGTGGAATTTGCCAATAAGAAAAGAGAGATCGGATTGCCGAAGATGGAAGCCGTGGTGGAAGCGGCAACGCAAAGATTGCGGCCAATTTTAATGACCAGCCTGGCCACTTCTTTTGGAGCACTGCCCATCGCTTTAAGCCTGGGCGCGGCGTCAACCAGCCGTATTCCGCTGGGTATTGTAGTAGTTTGTGGTATCATGTTTTCACTGGTCCTGACGCTGCTGGTAATTCCGGCCGTGTACACGTATATTTCTGGAAAGCATAAAGTGCATACAACAAATATTACTGAATAGGTACGCTGTTTTCAACCGCTGGCAGGGAGCCGTGCGGCGGTGACGATGCGGTAAGCATGTTTTCATAAATGATTGCCACGACTTACCGGCTTAAAAAAATGTTTATTGCGATTAGTACGGAATAATTTATAAATGATCATGCGGTACTTATTTTCTATTTTATTATTGAGCTTATACACGGCAGCCATTGCGCAACCACCCCTGCGTTTACAGGACGCCGTTGCCATTGCCCTTAAAAATAGCCTCGACATACAACTGGTAAGAAACAATCAGCAGATAGCCGATATTAATAACAACACGGGCATTGCTGGCGGCCTGCCATTGGTTACCGCTACGGGCTCAGACAATGAGCAATCATTAAACATCAATCAGAAAATTAACCGGCGCACGGCGGGCGGGGCGGACTCTATTTATTCAATACAAAGCAATGGCGCAACGTCTAACCAGCTATCTTCCGGTGTGAGCGGGTCTTTGCTTTTATACAATGGCATGCGCGTGGTGGCCACCAAAAAAAGACTTGCGGAACTGGAAAAACAAAGCCAGCAATACGTAACTGCGCAGATCCAAAATGTGATTGCCGCGGTAATGACCAGCTACTACGACGTGGTGCGGCAGCAGGGATATTTGAAAACTTTTGACCAGTCGATAGCCGTTGCCGAAAAAAGACTCGACATTATCAAAGCACAGCAAAGCGTTGGGTTGGCCAATAATGCCGACCTGTTCCAATCGCAACTGGACCTGAACAACCTGGTGCAGTCAAAAGCGCAACAGCAATTGATCATCGACCAGTCGAAGACCGCTTTGCTTACCCAACTGACACTCAGGCCGGATTCCAGCGTAATAATCATTGATACCATCCTGGTTGACCGGTCGATTGTACTGGGCAACGTACTTGACAACCTTAGCGATAATCCGGATATCATTGCTGCCACAGGCCAAATCCGCATAAACGAACTTATTGAAAGAGAAACCGCTGCGCAACGTTACCCAACCGTACGCCTGAATGCCGGGTACAATTATAACCGCAACCAAACCTCCGCTGGACAAACGCTGCTCAACCAGAACAATGGTCCGTTTGTGGGCGGCAATTTTATTATCCCGATTTACAATGGGTCAGTCTATAAAAGACAGGAGAAAATAGCGGGGATAAATACCCGCAACGCAGATTTGCAAAAGGATATACTCATACGCGATTACAGTTCTAACGCAGTGAGGACTTACCAGGCGTATGCTTCATCTTTGATCCAGCTGGATACTGCAAAAAAAACGCTCGATCTTTCCCAGCAATTACTCGACCTGGTATTGCAACGTTTTCAATTACGCCAGGCAACCATTGTAGATATTACATTGGCACAACAGGGCTTTACAACAGCTGCATTCAGTTTAATTAACCTTAGTTACGCGTCAAAATCTTCAGAGATAGAGTTGAAAAGGCTCACCAATAAATTAGTGCCGTAACGCGGAATGATCAGCAAATGAACAGCGTCCTTATTCTGCAATCACTTTAATGGTTCGTTTTATTGTATGCGCCTTGTGCGTGAGTTCCTGCTTTTCATTGCTCAGGATGGTAATATGTCCCATTTTTCTACCAGGTTTGGTTTTCTTCTTACCGTAGACATGGACAAACACATTGTCCATTGAAAGCACTTCGTTCATGCCATCGTATTTCGCAATGCCTTCGCATCCGTCTGCACCCAGGAGGTTTACAATGGCCGCAGGTAAAATATGGTCCGTGTTCCCCAGCGGGTAGCCCAGCATTATCCGCCAGAGCATATCAAACTGGGAGCTGTAATTGCCTTCAATGGTATGGTGCCCGCTATTGTGTACGCGCGGGGCAGTCTCATTTACAAAGACGTCGCCGTTGCGGTCAATAAAAAATTCTACTGCAAAGATGCCGGGGCTTTTCAGGTTTTTTACCAGGCTGATAGCAATGGCTTCTATTTTCCAGCAGGCTTTATCTGGTATGTCAGCAGGGCTGATCTGGTAATCAAGCAGGTTCAGGTCTTTATTAAACACCATGTCAACCGCAGGGTAAAGCGCGGTCTCGCCTTTTTCATTAATGGCTACAATCTGCGCAATCTCTTTTTGTATCTCCACCATTTTTTCCAGGATGGCGGGAGCATCAAAGCCTTTGCTGATGTCTGCTGTTTTCATGATAACCTGTACGCCGCGGCCATCGTAGCCACCTTCGGCTATTTTGTGTACGGCAGGTAAAAAAGTCTGCTGGTTATTCAGTTCCAGTAAATTTTTGGTAATTACAAATGCCGCGGTGGGCAGCTGGTGCTCCTTGTAAAACTGCTTCTGCAATATCTTGTTTTTGATAATGCGGAGGGCCGATGGTTTCGGGTAAACCTTGACGCCTTCACTTTCCAGTTTTTCAAGCGCATCTTCATTTACATTTTCAATTTCAATGGTAATGGCATGGAGCCCTTTACCAAAATTATAAACATCTTCAAAATTGCGGATATCGCCTTGTGTAAAATGGTGGCAAAGATGCGCCGCCGGGCATTCCGGATCATTTTCCATTACAAACGTTTCCACCGGGTAATTGGCTGCCGCCTGTAATAACATTCTTCCCAATTGCCCGCCCCCCAGTATCCCTATTTTTTGCATACAACGTTGTTTATACGGTAAAAATAAGGCAACGCGCAATACGATAAATGAGAAATAGCTGCAATACCTGCAGTACCGATTAAAACTTTTAACTTTTTAGCTTTGCTTCTTTAGCGACTGGTTTTCAGCGTACAAAACAAATGGGCTGCACTTTTCCCCAGTCGTGGATAGGTGCTTTACCATTTGAAACGCATTTGTGGTAATTTTAGTGACTCGGTGCGTATTTTGGGTAATAAGTTGCGCTTCTATCCGTTTTATGAAAGACATATTATGGCAATGATCAGATTCTTGTTTTTACTGGCTTTTACCGGTGCATGTTGCAGCACGGGCGCGCAGACCTCCGCCCCCGATTTCAATTTTGTCAATTACCAGCGATCATTCCCCGTTTTCAACGAGGCATTAAAAAGAAAAGAGGATACGCTGATAAAACAATTTGAAGAAAAAAAGTTGCAGTGGCCGGCAAAATATCTCTATATCCGGTCTTTTAAATATGATAGCCAGCTGGAAGTATGGGTGAAACAGGAGAAAAACGATCCATATAAATTATTCAAAACGTACAAGGTCTGTGCACTGGCGGGGACGCTCGGTCCCAAAAGAATGGCGGGCGACTACCAGGTACCGGAAGGGTTTTATTATATCAACGAATTTAATCCCCGCAGCAGTTATCACCTTTCATTGGGGCTCAATTATCCAAACGCTTCAGACAGGATGCTAAGCGACTCACTGCAGCCTGGCGGGGATATTTATATTCATGGAAGTTGCGTTACCACCGGTTGTATACCGATTACTGATACGCAGATCGAAGAATTATACATCCTTGCCACACAGGCAAAAAACCAGGGCGAAGATTTTATACCGGTCCATATTTTTCCCGTTTCATTTAAAAACGCCCGCAGCATCGATTACCTGGGCAAATACGTGAAAGATTCTCCGGAGTATAAAAAAATGACGGAGAAGTTAAAGCAAGTTTTTTTCTATTTTGATAAACATAAAAATTTGCCCGTTATAATGGTGAACGAGCAGGGAGAATATGTTTTTGGGGAGGATGTGAAAATGGCCACGGAAGATTTGAAACCTGAGGTAAAGCTGGTGAAACGCAAAGAAGCTACCCCGGTGAAATTTGACGTTACGGAACTGGAAAATTCAGTGAATAAATTGCCCGTATACGAGGGTGGGGCGGAAGCTTTCCAAAAGTTCCTGGATAATTTATCAAAAGAACTGGTGACCATGTTACCGGCAGATCAAAAAAAGACATTTATTACAGTTGAATACATAGTAACCAAAGACGGCAAAACGATATTGCCGAAAGTGATCCGGGGCGCCAGCAACGAAATGAATAACCTGATTATTGAAAGGTTTGAAGCGATGCCGTCCTGGTCTCCCGCCATTCGCCTGGAAAAGCCGATTGCTATCCGGCTAAAGCAAACAATTTACGTGGAAGCTGATTAATTTGCTGGTACCCATTGCGGAGATTGCCATCCAGCCAAATTGGTACTAAACTTCCTGTTGCCGAACAATCTTTCGACCGCATTTTTTTACGTACGCATGCAGCAATCCTTTCCGGTATGCGGAACCGATTACACAGCTTCACAAAAGATTTTGTAATTTGTCGGCCTTAAAATGTTGAACAAATGAAACCCTTTATTACCTGCCTCATTCTGGCAATGATTCTATTGGCCGCATGTAAATCCACCAAAAAATTATTCGATGAAGGCCAGTACGACAAGGCCTTGTATTCTTCGCTGGACGATCTCCGTAAAAAACCCGACAATGCAACCGCTGCCGCAATTTTGCCCCAGGCGTACAACGAGGCGGTCAGCAAATATGAGCATTCAATTGCTGCTGCGGGCAACGGTGCTAAAAGTGCCCAGAAACTAGATATCATTTACCACGATTATGTGGCCCTTCAAAAAATGTATACGGCCGTTGCTGCTACGCCGGCCGCTTTTAGTCATGTAAACGCCACAAATTATGCCACCGCAGTAGCTACCGCCGCTGACAATGCAGCGGAATTCCGTTACGACCGTGGCATGGATCTGTTGCAGCGCGGCGATCGGGTGAGTGCACAAAAAGCCTATGAGAATTTTAAGCAGGTGACTGCTTATGTGCAGGGCTATAAGGACGTAGATGACCGGATGGCCGAAGCGTATGACCTGGCCATTGTTAATATAATTGTCGACAAATTTGATCAGCGGTTTAGTAATTACCAGGTGAACGGCAATTTTTTCCAGAACGATATAGTTTCTTCTTTGAATAATATTGGTAACAGTCATTATTATAAGTTTTACAATACCAGCGAACCGCGTGCGCGCGAAGTACGCGCGGATCAGTTCATGGACATCAACGTATACGATATTTGGTTTGGGCAGATGGGTTCCAACCGCGAATCTTATACGGTATCAAAAGAGATTACGGAAAAGGACGATAAAGATTCAAAAAAATCAAGAACCTACACGGTATCTGCAACCGTAAATGTTACACGGCGTTTAATTGATTCGCGCGCCAGCATGGATTACCGGATTACCGATGCTGCTGAGCGCCGGATGGTGGGGAGCGACCGGGTGTCGGCGCAGTATACCTGGGAGAAACTAACGGGCAGCTATACCGGAGATAAGCGTGCACTCAGCGACAAAGACTGGGCAATCATCCGGGGGGCTTATAGCGAGCAGCCCAGCTATGATGAATTGTACCGGGCGCTTACCAGGCAACTGATGAGCCAATTCGAGAATCGTATGCGAACCATCTACGGTCGTTAATAAATGCGAAACCGTGGGGGCAGGGCTTGCCCCTGCCCAGGCGTACCATTCATAAATGCAACACGTAGGGGCGGGGCTCGCCCCCGCCCAGTAATTAATTTTTGAAAGATGGAGCACTAGCAGTTTATTTCACATAGCCCCCTGATTATTTTGGGACATTATCAAGATAATCCGGGGGATACAATAACTGGCCATGTTTTTCTGCAATGTCCGTTAGCTTTTTCAGGGCGGCAGCATCCATTGGAGGAGGAGGAACAAAGCTGCGGTCGGTAGCGGGTTGCCCTATTTCCAGGAAAAAATCTTCCAGCCCGGCCGGCACTACCATACAAAGTAATTGTGCTGGCTTATCCGACTTATTTTTAAAACAGTGAATGATGCCGCCGAGCGGTATATTGATAAATGATCCCTTGCCGGCAGTATAGGTTTGCAGGGAAGTTTTTACTTCCACTTCTCCGGCAACCACATAAAATGATTCCTGTATTGCCGGGTGCGCATGCGGTCCGGGTCCGCCACCCGGTGGTACCAGCATATCAATTACAGCATAAGCACCGCCGGTTTCTTTACCCGAAATTACAATGCGGTAGCTGCCGCCCGCAACAGATAGTAATTGACCTTGGTCCGGCCCCGCGGCCGTAACTGCATGACTGTTTTTTTCCATGATACGTGTAAATAAATTATGCGCTGTGAATTATGAAAAATTGCAACCCTGGCGCCGTGGTTCGGCCTTGTTTCGTGGACGCGTGCACCACAAATGTCCGGCTCGTGTGCTACCAACCAGAACCAAGAGCCATATTATCTTACTAGTACCTGCACCGTGTCTTCACTTTGCTGCCTTAATACCGTCTTTTTGCCTTCCGTAAGTCTTAGCAGCAATGGTTCTTTATAATGCCGGATGGTCAACAGCGACAAGCCCCTTTCCACTACCACCTCAAACATTGCGGCGGCGGTAACAGCCAGCTTTTCTATTTTGTCGGGCCGGTCATCCAGGCAAACCACCAGGCTCACTGCGCCGGTCTGTATAAGGTTAGGTTTAATTTTGATCTCCGCAAATATTTCATACAGTCTGCTCATGGGTTGCTCGCCGATGAAAGAAAAATCCTGTGTGTGCAGGTGCACCAGCACCTGGTCATCTTTTACCACGATGATAGACGGCAGCACGCCCAGGTTTTTATTGTGAATCATGGTGCCCGGCAGGGAGGGGTCCAAAAAACATTTCACGCGCAGCGGAATATCTTTATTCTGCAACGGCTTGATTGTTTTTGGATGAATTACCTGCGCACCATAATAGGCCATCTCAATGATCTCGTCGTAATTCAGTTCGCTGATGAGTTGCGCGTCCGGAAAAATTTTCGGGTCCGCATTCATCACGCCTTCTACATCTTTCCAAATACTAAGGCTTTGTGCATCCAGTATATTGGCAAAAATGGCTGCAGAATAATCGCTTCCCTCACGCCCAAGCGTAGTGCTTTCATTTTCGTCGGTAGACCCGATAAATCCCTGCGTAATCACCAAATCGGTTGTTGCAAAAACAGGTACTATGTTTTCAATTATCCGGCGGGTGGTAAAAGCTATGTCAATATTTGCATCACGGAAATTGTCGTCCGTCCTGAAAGTATCGCGCACATCCAACCATTGGTTGGCAATGCCTTGTTCGTTCAGGAAGGCGCCCACGATTGCAGTAGACAATAGCTCCCCGGCACAAACTACCTGGTCGTAATAATAATCGAATTCGCGTACCGGATTGTCGTGCAGCAACCATTCCACTTCTGTAAAAAAATCGCGCAGCTGTGCTTCACACGCCGGGTAGCGCTGCACCAGCAAATCCCTGGCAGTTGCAAGGTGTTGATTTTTTACCTCCTCAAACAATTGCAAAGCCTGCTCCTGCTGCCGGTTGAAAAAAGCCTCCACCACTTTTTCAAGTGCATTGGTTGTTTTGCCCATCGCGGAAATCACGATCAGCATTTTTTGTTGAGGAAAAGTACGGATGATGGCAGCCAGGTTTTTAATTCTTTCAACACTGTTCACACTTGCCCCGCCAAATTTAAAAACCTGCATGGAAGGCAGCCCGGGATCGGTTGCCTGTGTTGCTGTTAATTGCTTCCCTGTATGCAATGATTCATTCATTCAACTTAAATTAAGGTACAAATTATTCAGCTGCAAAGAAAGAGAAAAAGAACCAGATGCACCGGGCTTCACCTGCTTTGACATGGTGGTGGTTTTTGCCGTATCCGGTAAGTGCCTGTCACTGCAAGTCAGTGATTTGAATAGGTACTCAGCACGGTCTGCTGCGCATTGTAAAACTTTTGCTACTATGCCTGCCTTGCAATATTTTTGCCCCACTTTAAACAAGTATATAGTATGGCAAGATCAATAGCATTCAGGGAAGCTTTGCGTGAGGCGATGAATGAGGAGATGCGGCGCGATGACCGTGTTTTTATCATGGGGGAAGAGGTGGCAGAATACAATGGTGCTTATAAAGTAACGCAGGGAATGCTGGATGAATTTGGTCCAAAAAGAGTAATTGATACACCCATTTCTGAGCTGGGTTTTACCGCGGTGGCGGTGGGCGCGGCGCAGCAGGGGTTACGGCCGGTTATTGAATACATGACCTGGAACTTTGCCGTTTTGGCGCTCGACCAGATCCTGAATACGGCTTCTAAAATGCTGGCGATGAGTGGTGGCCAGGTTTCCTGCCCGATAGTGTTCAGGGGGCCGAACGGCTCTGCGGGACAGTTGGGTGCCCAGCACTCTACCGCATTTGAAAGTTATTATGCTAACATACCCGGGTTAAAAGTTATTTCGCCCAGCAATCCATATGACGCAAAAGGTTTGCTGAAGCAAGCCATTCGTTACGAAGAAGATCCCGTTATTTTCATGGAGAGTGAGGTGATGTATGGTGAAAAGGGCGAAGTACCTGAAGAAGAGTATTACATTCCTATTGGCAAAGCAGTTATTAGACGGACAGGTACCGATGTTACCATTGTTTCCTGGAATAAAATGATGAAAGTGGCCCTCGGTGCTGCTGCCGAGCTGGAGAAAGAAAACATTAGTGCGGAAGTAATTGATATGCGGAGTATCCGACCGCTCGACTGGATGACCATCCTCGAAAGCGTTAAAAAAACCAATCGTTTGGTGATCGTTGAAGAACAGTGGCCTTTTGCTTCCATTTCTTCTGAGATCGCTTACCGTATCCAAAAGGAAGGATTCGATTACCTGGATGCGCCGATACGCCGGATAACCGCTGCTGACGCACCCCTGCATTATGCGCCCAACCTGGTAGCGCTTGCATTGCCGGATGTGCCAAGAACGGTCAAGCTGGTAAAAGAAGTGATGTACCTCAAAAAATAATCATCCTGAACGATGAATTCGATAATAAAAAACGGCTCCGCGCAAACGGGGCCGTTTTTTATTATCGTTCATACCATGCTATGCCTGTAAACGGCACGTGTTATTGTACGCTTACAAACTGGATACAGCACGCGGCGTTCATCTAAATTTTAGATCGAACAAGCGGGTACAGGTGCATCACCCAACGTTCACACATGGCATGTGGTGAACGCATTCCGCGCACCGCGCTTCTCGCCAGGGAGCGAAACGGTATTTAAGAAAATGTTTTAATGATTGATTTGATGGTGAGCAGGAAGCAATAACTATATGCCATCAGGATACCTGCGAGTAACAGCAGCCTTCCGGCCAGTTGCCATACATTGTAGTCAGCGACAGAGCGCTGCGCGATCAGCTTTACATTCATAGGAGGATGTTTTAGTTTTTTAACGGATATAAACAAAAGTAGTAAGTGTTTTTTGCTTTGTCAAGCGTTGTTAAATTTTTTTTAACAGTTATTTCAGGTGCAATTTCTAATCTTTTGAATATGAGTGCGATGGCCATTTTCTTAGCTGCTGTTTACGGAACGTCCACTCAGGGGTTATGATGTCGGTCTGGTCATTTGCCGCGTACCACGGGCTGCCGGGGCGCGCCGGATTCAACACAACATGCATGTCCTGCGCAGGCATGTAACTTTGTGCCAGCAGGTAAACCTTGCTGCCCCTTGCATCCATCGCTACGTCCATTACCAGCATTGCATGCCCCGGAGAACCACCTCTTATCAGCACGTCACCCGCGTTTACCTGGTTGAAATCAACCACCGGCAATAGTTGTTTCTCCAGCGAAGCGGTACCGCAATATGCAAACACGGTTTGCAGGTACCGGTCAAATGCAGGCCGCGCCGCACCAGGCGGCAGTCGGTAATGCGTTTTGTTGTTATCTACAAAGTCGATGGCAGCAAACTGTTGCTGACTAAAGAGAAATTCCGCCCGTAACCGAATCACCGCGTCTGCACATTGTTGCAGGTCTTTATCACCGGTACTGATATCTATTACAGCAAACTGGGCTGACTGGTTCGGTTTCTGCACACCGCTGTAGGTGTAGACCGTTTTGCTTTTTTTGAGTGGCAGGCTCCGTAACCAGCCGGCAAAAGAGTTGCCAGGCACCGGAACCCGGCTAAATCCGGGGGGAACGGGAATGAGCCCGACGCTGGCGTAAGGATTGGTGCCGGGAGCTTGGTTGGGATGCGCGTTGGCGACATCCGGTACTCCGTGGGTAGCGGGCATCGTGTAAGCGGCAATTGTCATTAGCAGTAAGCGAACAAACAGCATGGAGTTGATTTTCCCGGAAGATGCCGGGCAGGTTAAAAATCATACCTTTTTACTGTTAAAGAATAGCAAAGAAAGCGGTGGTGGAGCTTCTGTGGGCTAAATGCCGCTCCGCTTTAAACTTCCTTCTTTATTGTCTACTTTTGCCCCTCATTAAATAATCCGCATGTCAAATATTCTGATAGTAGATGATGAAAAGGCAATCCGCAAGACCCTCGGTGAAATACTTTCGTATGAAGGTTATAAAATGGATGAGGCAGGGGACGGCGAGGAAGCGCTGAAAAAATTTAAAGAAAAAGCCTACGACGTGGTGTTGTGCGATATCAAGATGCCGAAAATGGATGGCATTGAATTCCTGGAAAAAGCCAGGGAATCCAACCCGGACGTTCCCATCATTATGATTTCAGGACACGGTACGATAGAGACAGCGGTGGAAGCGGTAAAAAAAGGCGCATATGATTATATCTCCAAGCCGCCCGATTTAAACCGCTTGCTGATTACCATCCGCAATGCGATGGACAAGACCAACCTGGTTACCGAAACAAAAGTGCTGAAACGAAAGGTGGCCCGGGTACAGGAAATGATTGGCGAATCGGCGCCCATCAAAAAAATAAAAGACACGATTGAGAAAGTGGCGCCTACCGAAGCAAGGGTGTTAATAACCGGCGAGAACGGTGTGGGCAAGGAACTGGTGGCCCGTTGGTTGCATGAAAAAAGCAGTCGCGCAGGCGGGCCGCTGGTAGAGGTCAACTGTGCCGCCATACCCAGTGAACTGATAGAAAGTGAATTGTTCGGTCATGAAAAAGGATCCTTTACCTCGGCCATAAAGCAACGCATCGGTAAGTTTGAACAGGCGAGCGGCGGTACACTTTTTCTTGATGAAATTGGAGATATGAGTTTGAGTGCGCAGGCCAAGGTATTAAGGGCGTTGCAGGAAGCAAAAATAACAAGGGTGGGGGCCGACAAGGATATTACGGTGGATGTGCGCGTGATAGCGGCTACCAATAAAGACCTGTTAAAGGAAGTAGATGAAAGAAACTTCCGGCTCGATTTATACCATCGCCTGAGTGTGATCCTAATCCATGTTCCATCCCTCAACGATAGGAAAGATGATATCCCTTTGCTGGCAGATAAATTCCTGGAAGACATCTGTACGGAATATGGCATTGCAAAAAAAGGAATGGACGCCAATGCATTGGACGAACTGAAAGAATATAACTGGAGTGGTAATATCAGGGAATTAAGAAATGTTGTTGAACGACTGGTTATCCTGAGCGGCAAAACCATTACCCGGGAAGATATTGTTAGCAATGTAATTCCTAAAAAATAATTTAGCCGTTTAACCGGAGCGCAATCACTTCCTGGGGTGAACGAAGAACGCGGACATTGGCTGGAAAATCTTGCAGGGTTTTCAGCGCGGGCCCGGAAGCCAATATTTGCAGGCCGGGAAACTGATCCGACAAATCGTGGATGTATGCAGCGGCGTCCCCGTTGGTGAAATTGGTAATAAAGTGAAAGTAAAGGTGCGTAACGGGCTGGTGTTTGCAGCAATATGCCAGCATCTCTGTTGTACTGTTTCTTCCCAGCATTATTGACTGAATCCCTTTCTTTTTCATAATGTATTGCACAAACAACAGCGGCAATTCATGCATGTCGCCTTTTGGGGTAAACAACAGCACGCGCTGGGGCTGGTTGCAGTCAACGGCGGGCAATCCTTCAATCGCCCCAATGATTAATTTCTGCACCAGGTAGGTGCAGAAATGTTCCTGGGCGGGCAATACATGGCCGGTCATCCAAAGCAGGCCAATTTTATCAAAAAAAGGATAGATAACTGTCTCGATGCTTTTTTCCAGGCCCATCAGTTTCAACACCTGCCGCAACGTCTTTTCAAATTGGAGGTGGTTATAATCGAGGCCAGCTTCCATTAGCTGGTTTATCAATACTTCGTGTTCGTCTTTGTTTATGGGTTGTGCAGCGAGGTGGGTAAGCTCCTGCGGCGAGAGCGCGGCGATGCGCGATATGCGGTAGCCATTGTGATAGAGATATGCAATACGGAGGATATATTTCAAGTCTTCATTATCATAGCAGCGGTGTTGGCTTTCTTTCCTTTTGCAGACACACAGCCCATGCCGTTGCTCCCATATACGGAGGGTGTGGGCTTTTATGCCACTGAGGTTCTCCACATCCCGGATGGTAAAATGATGCATTCAAAAACTTTAGGTGAAGTTTAAAAAACAACCGCTGGTGCAACACGTGCCAGGCGGGCTGGCGTCAATAACTGCGGCCTGGCAAATGAAAATTGCGCCATGCGGTTCCGGCACAATCCACACCAAAAATATATTTTTACGGCTGATTGTAATATTTATTGTAAAACAGCGACTTACAGCTTGAATTTGACCGTGTATGCGCTCATTTTTATATTAGTGTCATATAACGGAGAATGGTATTTTTGCCGGAATTTAAAATTACACCAATGCCCGCACACGATTTATTTGTTGTTTACCTGATTTCTTTTTTACTGGTTATGCTGCCTTCTTATGGATTGTATAAATTATTCATAAAAGCCGGCATCCCTGGGTGGAAGGCATTTGTTCCTTTCTACAATACCTGGGTAATGCAGGAAACCGCAGAGCGGCCTAAATATTGGGCGATACTGCAACTGGTACCCATTGCCGGTTGGTTTATCACCATGGGCATTTTTATAGAATGGGTGAAATTATTTGGCAAATTTTCACTTGGTGCGCACGCATTATCCGCCTTCCTGCCGATGTTTTATTTTCCCTACATCGCTACGCATAAAGACACCCGCTTCATAGGGCCGGCAGCGGTTCGTAAAAATTATAAGAAGTCCGCTACGCGCGAATGGATTGATGCTGGTGTGTTTGCCGTTGTTGCGGCCACGCTTATCCGCACTTTTGTATTTGAAGCATATACCATTCCTACAGGGTCAATGGAAAAAACATTGCTTATCAACGATTTTCTTTTTGTAAGCAAACTCACATACGGACCAAGGATACCGAACACGCCCTTATCTGTTCCCTTTGTACATGCCACCTTGCCCGGCAGTTTAAAAAGCTCTTATGTTGAATGGATAAAAATTCCGTACACCCGTTGGTTTCCCAGCCCAGTAAAGCGAAATGATATTGTAGTGTTCAATTTCCCTGCAGGCGATACGATGATTAACAAGGAAGAATTTTTATCGGCAGATCCGTATTACGCCGCTGCCACCCGTTTTGGCAATGGTAATATGGAAGCTGGTAAGCAGTATATTTTATCGAACCCGGATGAATTTCCGCTGGTAGTAAGGCCGGTGGATAAAAGGGAAAACTATGTAAAGCGCTGTGTTGCCGTTGCAGGGGACTCTTTGCAGATTAAAGACGGCGTGTTGTTTATCAATGGCGCGGCGGTACCGTTCCCGGTAAAATCTGAATTGTATTATGATGTGGAGACCAAGGGCCAGCCGATTGACCCGTCCGTTATGAAAGAAGAATATGACGTGGATGATGAAAAATCTGAATTGATTCCCCGGAACGAAAAAGGGAAAAATAGTTATATCATGCTGCTTACCTGGGACGCAAAGGAAAAGATGATCAAAAATGGATTTGCAAATAGCATCAAAGTGCACATGGAACCGGGCCGTACCAGCTTTCCGTACGACAGCATTCATACCGGTTGGGTAGTGGATAATTATGGGCCGTTGTGGGTGCCAAAAAAAGGCGCCAGTATAACCCTCACCCGTGAAAATTATTCGATCTACAGCAGGATAATCAATGTGTATGAGCACAATACATCCGGATGGCAGGACGGTAAAATGTTCATCAATGGAGTTGCTGCAAGTGCGTATACTTTTAAAATGAATTATTACTGGATGATGGGCGATAACCGCCATGGATCGCAGGACAGCCGGTTTTGGGGATTTGTACCCGAAGATCACGTGGTGGGCGAAGCCTGGCTTATCTGGATGAGTTGGGAACATGGTGTACGTTGGAGAAGGTTGTTCAACAGGATTCACTAGCAGGGTTATTTTAAACGGAAGCTGCAAACTTTAAGAAGCATCTTTTAAAATTCAACTTAATAAAAAGGTATCATGAATAAAACTTCCTATTCATTTGGCTACGAAATATATGATTCTGCGGACGATCTCAATAAAGAGGATGCCTGGCTGTTGCAGCATGCAAAAGAAACAGCCAAAGCCGCCTATGCACCGTATTCCAATTTTTATGTGGGTGCAGCCGCACGCCTTATCAACGGAGAAATTGTAAAAGGAACCAACCAGGAGAACGCTTCCTACCCGGTGGGTATTTGCGCAGAAAGGGTCTTGCTATCTGCTGCTGCCACATTGCATCCGCAGGTGCCCATTGAATCAATGGCGGTGAGCTACCGGGGCGCTACCGTAAAAAGTGATCATCCCATAGCACCCTGTGGCATTTGCCGGCAGAGCCTGGCTGAATATGAATTAAGGGTACACCATCCCATCAGGCTCATATTGGGTGGCATGGACGGTAAAGTATTTATTATTGAAAAAGCCAGCCTGCTGCTGCCGTTGTCGTTTTCGGGCAGCGATTTACACAGCGCATAACGATTGATTCGTATAACGACTGCGGTTCAATTACACGAAGTTTTTGTACGGTGAGGCGCGCTTAAAATAAGGTCTGCACACCGTATGTTATTTTGGCCTCCATTTCCAGCAACCAACGTTTTCTCCATACGCCGCCGGCATAACCTACCAGGTCTTTGTTGGTGCCAATTACACGGTGACAGGGAACTATAACGGCAATTTTATTTTTGCCATTGGTGGCAGCAGCCGCGCGGATGCATTTGGGATCACCTAATTGTTTTGCCAGTGTTAAGTAAGAAATGGTCTTACCAAAAGGAATACTGATCAATTGATTCCATACACGTTCCTGGAAAACCGTGCCCTCCTGGTAAAATGGCACGTTGAATTGTATGCGCGTACCCTGGAAGTATTCATTAAGTTCATCTACGCAACTTTGTAAAACCGGCGGAGTTTCACCTGGAGCAGGAGGCAGCTCCTCCGCTTCATCCATAAAATGCACCTCGGTGATGCAGGTTTCATTGCAACCCACCCGGATATTGCCAATGGGAGAAGCGTAGTAGGTAATATATGGTTCGGGCATTGCTTAGCCTATTTTATTCAGTTGATAACTGGTTGATACGGTTGTAATAAAATTACCTTTTTTTTTCTCCATATACGCCCATTACCACGCGTTTGCTTTAAAAAATGACCGGTCTGGCCCGCCGGAAAATGCACCAATCTGATCACCAGTATGCCGGGCAAATATTCTTTTTTATAATGTGTGACGATCTATGCCGCAGTTCTCTTTATACCGCGTTTGCAAAACGCGCTTTTTAATTGACAAGAAGGCTATCTGGCCCTTGGAAAATCACTAACTTCCGTTATTGTTCCGGTGCTGATAGCAACTTTTTCAAAACCGGCCAATGTTACCATGGTTATGGCACTATTTTTTTCAACAATAAAATTACTTAACAAATGAAACGTACAGCAACAGCCGTTTGGAACGGTTCCGGAAAAGAAGGCAGCGGAAATGTAACTACACAAAGTACTACGCTCAACAAAACACAGTATTCGTATAAATCGCGCTTTGAACAGGGCGTTGGTACCAACCCCGAAGAATTGATAGGCGCCGCGCATGCCAGCTGTTTTGTAATGAAACTCAGTTTTGTGCTGGGCGCTGCTGGTTTTACACCAGAATCGCTGGAAGCCACTGCTACGATATCACTGGACGATGGTGTTATCACTTCTTCCAATATTGTACTCAATGCAAAAGTGCCAGGTATTGATGCCGCTAAATTTAAAGAATGTGCAGATGATGCCAAAGCCAATTGTCCCGTCAGCAAATTATTGAATGCCACCATTGGCCTCGAAGCCAACCTGGTATGATAAATTTTAAATTAAGTAGGTTGAATTGTATTCCGGTAAAGGTCTGATTCAAAATTTAAATTCAAGTATGTATGAGCCATATGAAAAAAAGCAAGCAAGGTGCTTCCAGGCGCAGTTTTATTCGCAACGCATCGCTTGCAGCAGGTAGCTTTTTTATTGTTCCGCGCCATGTGCTTGGCCGGGGTTTTGTTGCACCAAGCGATACGCTTACCATAGCTGGTATTGGTGCAGGTGGCAAGGGTAACAGCGATCTGAGGGAGTTTTCTAAAAGCCCGAAAGCCAATATTGCTTTTTTATGCGATGTGGATGATCGTCAGGCCGCTGACTCCGTAAAGCGTTTCCCCAAAGCGAAATATTATAAAGACTGGAGAGAGCTGCTGGACAAAGAAGCAAAAAGTATTGATGCCGTTTCTGTATCTACGCCCGACAACGTACACGCGGTTGCGGCCATGGCTGCCATGCAAAGAGGCAAGCATGTATATGTGCAGAAGCCAATGACCCACGATATCTATGAAGCCCGTATGCTTACACAGGCTGCAAGGCAATACAAAGTGGTTACACAAATGGGTAACCAGGGTGCCTCCGGCGATGGCGTGCGTTTTATGCGCGAATGGTACAACGCGGGACTTATTGGTGATGCCACCCAAATTCATGTTTGGACCAACAGGCCAGTATGGCCGCAGGGATTGGGTAACCCCAAAGGAACTGATGAAATTCCAAAAGAATTAAATTGGGATTTATGGCTTGGACCTGCGAAGTTCGAAGCGTACCACAAAGAATTTTTGCCGTTTAACTGGAGAGGCTACTGGGCTTATGGAACAGGCGCCCTGGGAGATATGGGTTGTCACCTGATTGACCCTGCATTTAAAGTGGTGGGCCTCGGCTATCCTTCTGAAGTGGAATGCAGTGAAGGGGCGGTGTTTGAAAAAATGTGGAACGCCGCTTACTACCCGGAAAGCTGTCCTATTTCTTCTTCGGTTAAACTGAAGTTCCCCGGCAAAGACGGTAAGCCGGATGTAAAATTATATTGGATGGATGGTGGCATTATGCCGGAGCGACCCGATGAACTTGGCCCGGATGAAAAAATGGGTGGTTCGGACGGAGGTGTAATCATAACCGGTACAAAAGGAAAAATGATGTGCGACTGTTATGGAGCCAATCCAACACTGTTGCCTACATCAAAAACCAAAGACATCAACGTGCCACAAACATTGGCGCGCGTTCCCGAAGGGCATTACCTGCAATGGGTGAATGCGTGTATTGCTGGTTTCGGAAAAGCAGAAACCAGTTCTAATTTTGATTACGCAGGTCCGCTCACAGAAACCATCCTGATGGGCAACCTTGCACTGCGGAGTTATATCACAAAGAGTGCCGATGGTAACAGTTTTCCGGGTCGGAAAAAGTTATTGTGGGATGCTGCCAATATGAAGATCACCAATTACGATGAAGCCAACCAGTACGTGCGCCGCACCTACCGGGAAGGCTGGAAATTAGGTATGTAAGATCGCCAGCATAGAATTTTAATACGAACAAAGCCGGTCCACACCTGTGGATCGGCTTTGTTATTTTTCGTATAAATTAAGCGGGCGGCGCTACGGCTGATAATTCAATAAAAAAACCAGCAACGCCTTTGCAGGAATTGCTGGTCTGTAAAAACATTTCGTTCATCATGCGCGGATGTAGGAATCGTTTTTTTAAAATTCAACCCGATCGGCCGCCAAAAAATGACACGTTGTATAATGAAGAATACGGAAATCAAAAAGGATAAGATTGCTTTTCAGACCAACTACCATGCCAATCGATGCATGCAAAAATGAAAAGAAAAGGGTTGACTGATAGCCATTATGACTTCGCAGTATTATTGCCCGGAACGGTTTCCCTGGCGGTTACTTTTATAATTCGGCTGCTGGTTTTAACGCCGCGGTTACTGGTGGGCGCGTCGATGGTTGCCTGAGTACCTGCAGCAACATCCTTAAATAAAACCCGTTCGGTTTTAAATACTTTATCGTTGGCTTGTATATAATCAATTGCTACTTCAACCGATTCCAGCGAGTGCGCTGAATTATTGCTAAGGGTAAGGCGAAGACCGGTAATACCACCGAAGGCGCCAGTTTTGAACGCATTGGGACTGAGGGATAAACTTTTTTCTATGTTGATAACCACCGGTGCCGCCTTCACGGGTACAGCTGGTTCATCCTGGTCAGACAGGTGCTTGTTTTTTTCTGCTGTATTTTCTTCAGTCGATTTTTTTTGCTCCGTCGAAGTGCCACTAATATCGGCAGCTACACTACTTTTCACCACGGCGTTTTGCACCAGTTCCTTTCGTGGAGCAGCGGCAGGTTGAACAACCCCATGGTCGTTGGCAGGCAACCGTTCCGGGGACACGCTAATACCCGACTGCTTCGCCGTCGCAAATGGCAATGCGGCTTTGCTGGATTTATTCACCAGCGCTTCATTAAAAGCACGTTCATTTTTATCGCGGTTGATGGAAAGGCCAATCATAATTCCTAAGCCCACGAGCGTTGCAATACCGATGCAGGCTGCAGCAATCAGTCCTAGTGACATTCCGGCCGCGGCAAGTTTTGGTTGATAAACGCGTTCTGGAACTGTAGCCGTTGGATGGCTTTGGGTTATTTGTTTTACAGCATTTTCGACGCCAGCAGGCCGTGCAGTTGTATAATCCTGGCGATGTTCAACCAAGGGCAGTGGGTCTATAACCTTTTCAACCAAAGCGGGTGGTTCCTTCCTGGCGACAAGGGTTGTAAGGTTTACCGTATTGCCGGAAGGCAGTGTAACGTGAATATGCCTGCCGGGAATAGTCTGAAAACCATGTTCCGTGAAAGGAGCGGAGGCAGTAACCAAGGCGGGTGTTGGTGTTTCGGCGGGGGAATGATTTGCTGCAACACCAACCGGCGCCTGGAAATGGCGCGCCTGCAAATCTTCTGTGTTGCGCGAATGCCCTGCAGCACGGGTGGTTTGTGTATATTTTTCTTCAACCCCAAACAATTTTTGTGGCGGCTGTTTTTTATAGAAGCGGTCGTACGGCTGTTCTTCAACAACTGGCGCGAAGTCTTTAAACGCTATAATTTCACTCGGATAACGCCAGCCGGCGCTTTTGCCTTCCACCCATATCAAATCATAAGGTTTAAAACCTTTGGCGATCATATCTTGCTCAGAAAAAGGCCCTGATTCTTTATTGTCCCTCAGTAAACGATAATGGGTCATAACAAGCACTATTAAGTTGACAAAACATGTAATATGGTGTTTGTCCTAAAGGGTATGATACTGCGGTTTCTTTCGGGGGATGTGGTATTTCAAAGGTACATAGATGCTAATTGTGGGCCAAAACTCGTGAAGGAAAAGTTACAAAGGCTGCGTTAAATTTTGCTGCCCGGGCATCTCTTGCGCGGAGCGGACCATCAGCAGCGGACAAGTTGGGGCGCCACAAAAACACCCCGTCATTAAACCGTTTTCGGGCTTGCTTAATCTGTCCACAATCGTGGAAAAAACAGGGTCCGGAAACAGCATTTTTAAACGGGTTTTACGCTTCAAATAAGATAGATTTGCAAACCTTGCAATAATTGCATTTTGCATTGCAAAATCAGCCTTTACAGGTTCATTTCTAAACGAAGGAGCACACTATCATGGACGAGCAGACAGTACCACAGGAAACGCAGGACAACAACCGTATTATTCCCGTAAATATTGAGGAACAAATGAAGACGGCTTATATCGACTACTCAATGAGTGTCATAATAGGCCGTGCATTGCCCGATGTCAGGGATGGTTTAAAACCCGTGCACCGGCGCGTGTTGTATGCCATGAACGAGTTGGGGAATACCAGCAACAAACCTTATAAAAAATCAGCGCGTATTGTTGGTGAAGTAATGGGTAAATACCATCCCCATGGCGATAAATCGATTTATGATACCATGGTGCGCCTCGCGCAGGAGTGGAACATGCGTTACACGCTGGTAGACGGGCAGGGTAATTTTGGTTCGCAGGATGGCGATTTTCCCGCAGCAATGCGGTATACAGAAGCGCGGTTGCACAAACGAGGAGAGGCCATGCTGGAAGACATCGACAAGGAAACGGTCGATTTTCAGTTAAATTTTGACGATTCATTAAAGGAGCCGACCGTTCTGCCGACCCGGCTTCCGCAGTTGCTTTTAAATGGTGCTTCGGGCATTGCGGTAGGAATGGCCACCAATATGATGCCCCATAACCTTACCGAGGTAGTGGATGGCTGTATTGCGTATATCGCCAACAAGGAGATTACCATCGATGAACTGATGGTCTATGTGCAGGCGCCCGACTTTCCAACGGGCGGTATGATATATGGGATGGAGGGTGTAAAAGCAGGGATGCATTTCGGTCGCGGCAGGGTAGTATTGCGCGGTAAGCTCCACGTTGATACTAAGGGAAGCGGCAGGGAATCGATCATCATAACCGAAGTGCCGTACCAGGTAAACAGGGATGCATTGTGTGATCGCATCGGTCAGCTGGTGAATGAAAAAACGATAGAAGGTGTTGCCCACGTCAACAATGAATCCAATAACAAGGAGGGTACCCGCATCGTGGTGGACTTAAAAAGGGACGCCATTGCCAATGTGGTCATCAACCAGCTCTATAAATTCACAGAGCTGCAGACGTCGTATGGCATCAACAACGTAGCGCTGGTAAAAGGTCGTCCGAAAACACTGAACCTGAAAGACATGATCAGTGAGTTCGTTGATTTCCGGATGGAAGTGGTTATCCGCCGCGCCAACCATGAGTTGCGGGAAGCACAGAAAAAAGCGCATATACTGCAGGGTTATCTCATTGCATTGGATCACCTGGACGAAGTGATTTCACTGATACGTGCATCTGCAACACCCGATAGTGCGCGCGAAGCGTTGCTAAACGCCGGCTGGGGAATCGATGAAATTCAGGCGCGGGCCATACTGGAACTGCGTTTGCAAAGGCTCACCGGCATGGAAAGGGATAAGATTAAAGCGGAATACGAAGATCTAATGCGCGTGATTGCTTCTTTGCAGGAATTGCTGGGCAGCGAAACACTGCGGTTTGAACTGATTATAAAAGAACTGGAAGAAGTAAAACATAAATTCGGAGATGCCCGGAAAACTGAAATCACGTATCTTGACGACGAGCTGAGAATCAAAGACCTTATTAAAGAGGAGGATGTCGTGATCACGATTTCGCACCTCGGTTATATAAAAAGGACCTCCGCTACGGAATACCGTGCACAACGCAGGGGCGGCCGCGGGGTGATTGGGGGTAAAACGCGTGATGAGGATTACATAGAAAAATTATTTGTAGCGTCTACCCACCATACGATGTTATTTTTTACGGAAAAAGGGCGTTGCTACTGGATGAATGTGTATGAAATTCCGGAAGGAGAAAAAACCGGTAAGGGCAGGGCTATTCAGAACCTGATACAGATTCCGCCAGACGATAAGGTAAGAGCTATTATTGATGTGAATGATCTCAAGAACGAGGAATTTGTAAATAGTCATAATATTGTACTGTGTACGCGTAAAGGCATTATTAAAAAAACGTTGCTGCAAGATTTCAGCAGGCCACGTTTGTCGGGCGTAAATGCCATCACTATTTTGGAAGGCGATCAATTGCTGGAAGCAAAATTAACCGATGGCAATTGTGAAATACTGATGGCTGTAAAAAGCGGCCGTGCAATCCGGTTCCCTGAAGAAAAAGTGCGGCCAACCGGCAGGGGAGCGATTGGCGTTGGGGGCATTGAAGTAGAAGATAAAAATGATGAAGTAGTTGGTATGATCTGTGTAAGTAAAGGAGATGAAAACAGCACCGTGCTGGTGGTTAGTGAGAAAGGTTTTGGCAAGCGTACGCCCATAGAAGAGTACCGGGTTACCAACAGGGGAGGCAAAGGCGTAAAGACCATTAGTGTTACAGATAAAACCGGTCCGCTGGTAGGCATGCTGGATGTAAACCAGAAAGAGGACCTGATGATAACGTGCAAAAGTGGTGTAACCATCCGGATGCCGGTTATTGGAATCAGTTCGCAGGGAAGGGCTACCCAGGGCGTAAAACTTATCCGGGTGGATGATGGTGATCAAATAGCAGCGATTACCAAACTGGATGAGTTGGAAGTAGTTACAGAAAATTCACTTATCGTTCCTGATTCCGCTGAAGCAATTGACAATGAAACGTTAAACGGCGAGATTGATACAACCGGCGAAAAAGAAATTACATCTGATGACGATACGGTTGCTCCAACAGAATAACAACCAATTTTAATAAAAAACAACATAATGAAAAAGGTTCTTCTAACTACATTACTTGCCATTGCCGGGTTAGGCATGATGGCCCAGAAAGTTGACAAGGCGAAAGACTTGCTGGCTAAAAATAAACTGGTGGATGCCAGAACAGAAATAGACGCTGTTTTAGCTGACGCAAAAAATCAAAAAACACCTGACGCATGGTATTACAAAGGTAAAATCTATGGAGCAGTAGCGGCGGACAGTACGATGACTACGAAGGTTCCGGATGCCGCTGTCCAGTCCTTCGATGCTTTTAAAAAATATGTAGAGCTGGATGAAAAACATCTTTTACTGACCCTGGAGAATTACAAGCCTATAACGGATATGTACCAGGCTTATTTTAAAAAAGGTGCGGCTGAATTCCAGGGAAATAAATTTGCTGAATCTTTCGGCACGTTTAAAAGTTGCCTGGAAATAAGTGATTACATGAGCAGCAAAGGCTGGGCTAATATTAAATTGGATACTACGGTTGTTTTGTATACGGGTATTGCTGCTGAGAAAGCCGGTAAGAAAGACGATGCTGCCATTTATTACGCCAGGCTTGCAGATGCAAAGGTAAACGGCGATAATATGGGCGAAATTTACAAATGGCTGACTGACTACTACGCGAAGAAAAGCGACAACGCCAGTTCAATGAAATACCTGGCGCTGGGCCAGGAGTTGTATCCCAAGGATGGCTTCTGGGCAGAATACGAAATGCAGATGATCCGGGATAGCGGTGATAAAAAAGCCTTGTTTGCCAATTACGAAAAGATGCTGGAGAAAAATCCTTCAGACTATACAATGCTGTATAATTATTCTGTAGAATTATACCAGACGGCATACGATACCAGTCTTGCCAAACGCCCCGCCAATTCTGAAGAGTTGATTGCAAAAGTGGAGGCCAATATGAAAAAGGTAATTGAACTGAAGCCTGATTTTACAAATGCTTACCTGGTACTTGGACAAATTTCTTTTAACAAGGGCGTTGATATCACTGCCGAATCGAAGAAGATACGTCCACAGGGTAATATTAAATTGAAGCCAGATGAATTAAAGAAAAAAGATGATTTGCGTAACCAGGCTGGAAAGAAATTTGATGACGCCGTTCCGTATTTCGAAAAAATAGATGAATTATTAGGTTCCAAGGGAAAATTAAAAATGGATGACAAGAAATCATTAAAGGATGCTTATGATTTGCTGATTACCATTTATGACACAAAGCAAAACAAAGACAAGGTTAAAGTATATGAAGAGAAATTTAACAATGTAGAGAAAACGCATTCATAGATTAACGCCAAAAAAATATTAAAAGGGTAGCAATGATGCTGCCCTTTTTTTTGCGCTGGATAGTAGTAAACACTACGCTGGTGCGCTGGTACACTGACCAAATTCCCCTGGTATCAACTTGAAAAAACGATGTGCCGGGGGAATTTAAAAATTGTTAAATCGGCCCACAACGACCATCATGGCTGGCAATTTCCAGCAAAATTGATTATTTTTATCAGCCTACATGAAGAAGTTTGCCCTCATATTATTGACCGCTGTTTATGCACTCGCGGTGCTTGGTGCATCCCCCGTTGCTGGTTATTGTTGCGATGAACCGGCTTCAACTGACAACAATTTTACTTGTTGTAATAATCAATCGCCCGTTTCAGCATTCATTCCTTACCACATTGTCAGCAAATCTGCGCATGTTACGGTACGTGATCTGAATTCGTTGTATCCTGTTTTTCCATTTGCCGCTTTGGCCAATCATACCAGTACGGAAGTTAGTTCTGTTACCTGGGCAGTTACCCCATCTGCGCCAGATTCTATACCCATTTATATTTTTCACTGCGTTTACCTTATTTGATCTGCAGCAGTGTTACATTAGCGGGCACCGCTGCCCGCGGTTATTTTTGCAATCCGATACACCGGGTGGTTACAGCCATTTTTAAAATAAAAATTTTGATGTATGAAGCCAATAAAATTATGCCTGGTGCTGGCAGCAGCCTGCATCAGCTTTGAATATGCCGGTGCGCAGGCAAGTGATAAAACACAGCGTACGATAGGTGTTAAAACTGAAGTGATAAAGGTGGAAGGCGTATGTGAACTGTGTAAAAAGCGTATTGAAAAGGAAGCCCTTGCTGTAGAAGGAATAAAGTCAGCTGTATGGAATGAAAACACAAAACTACTTACCCTTAAATATGATGTGTTTAGAAAAGCTGCTGTGGACAACGTGCACAAAAAAATTGCTGCGGTAGGCTACAACACGGGCAGGTATGCCGCCAGTGAAAGCACGCGTAGTTCATCGACCTGTTGCTGCCATGATGTTCATAAGGAATCGTAAATAATATTCTATCGTTTAATCAAAGCGGCATCGACCTATTCGATGCCGCTTTGATTAACTTAACTGATGGTGCAATTTATAAAAATTTGGAAGCCTTCATTTTTTTCGCTGGCCGATAAGCTGGAAGAAATAATTCTTATAGGTTTCAGAAACAGGAATACAGACATCCCGTATCTTAATGATGTCTTTTTCTATCGATTCAATTTTGTTAACGGCCACCATATATGATTTGTGAACCCTGCATATGATGGATCGGGGAAGCTCGGTTTCCAAATCACTAAAAGTCTGGAGGGTCATTATTTTTTTGCTGACAGTATGAATTTTTCTATAATCACGCATTCCCTCTATATATAATATGTCTGCCAATACCACTTTCTCCAGCCGGTTGGCAGTCTTAATAAAAATGAATCCCCGCTCCAGTGCCGTGTCAGATTTGGCAAGGTTAGTTTTTACGCGATCAACGGCCTGCACAAATCGTTCAAAACTGAATGGTTTCAGCAAGTAGTCCGTAACATGTAAATCAAACCCTTTCAGGGCATATTCATCATAAGCACTGGTAATAATTACCTGGGCGACTGGCCTGGCGGCTTCCAGCAACTGTATGCCGGATAGCTCACCCATATTGATGTCGAGAAAGATAAGATCAGGTTTGTTATTTTGCAGGTAAAACAGCGCTTCCATGCTATTTTCGAATGCTGCCAACTGGTGAAGAAAAGGAAGCTTGCGCGCATAGTTGTTAATGCGCTCTATGGCCAATGGCTCATCTTCTGCAATGATATAGTTAATGTGCATGGTGATAAATTACCAGTTTAACTTTGTATAAACCGCTTTGGTGGCTGATATTTAGTATATGCCTGCCGGGATATAACAGGCGTAACCTTTTTTGGATTAGCTCGTTGCCCAATCCGCCATCTGCGAGGGTTTGTCCGGTGCCAATCGTATATAGGTTTTCACATTCAAATGTATAGCCATCTTGTTCTATCAGCAAGTTTATAACAATAGCATTGTCTATTTTTCTGTGTCCCCCGTGTTTAAAAGCATTCTCCACAAATGGGATAAACAGCATAGGAGCAATGCTGCGATTTGAAGTGTCACCAGTAAGCTTGTATTGCACGTATTTGACGTTCGACGTCCTTATTCGCTGAAGCGCTATATATTTTTCAATAAATAGGACCTCTTTAGCAAGTGGAATTTCTTCGGTTTTTGTTTCATATAGCATAAACCGCATGATATCCGATAATTTATTCAGGTATAGAGAAGCCTGTACCGGGTTTTTTGCTATCAGCACGTCAATATTGTTTATGGTATTGAATAAAAAGTGCGGGTTGAGTTGCAACTTGACGATTGCAAGCTCCATTTCATGGTTTTTTTGCGCCAGTGCTGCTTTCAGTTCTATATCGCCGTACCAGTTAATAAAACCCCGCATTACAAGCCCGATAGTGCCATTTATGAGGGCGCCAAAAGTCATTAGGATTATTTCTGTAGCCGCTGATTCCATGCCACCGTTAAACATAAAACCGGGCTTGAAAAGCACGAATGACAATGCCATTCCGCCAACCGCGGCAGCAGATATTGCGGTGCCCAACCCCCATAGCAGCAATAATCCAATCTTTCCTTTTTTTAAAAACTGGTCGGACAAGAAAAAGTAAAAAGTGTAAAAAGAAATGATGCCGGGTACAATGGCAAAGCCGGTCATTAGCGCGGTCCAGCGTGCAAATAAACGCATGCCCGGCATTTTGTGGTGACTGTCCAGGGCCGGTATGGCAATAATAAAAAAAGAAAGGAGGAGAAACAAAAACATCAGCCAGTAAACACTGTGCAATAGTATAATAACAGTTTTTTTCATAATTGCAGGGTGATACCGGCGACCCAAAGATATTTAATGCAATCCCTATCCTTTTTCTTTTTTCTGTATAAACAGCACAAAACCGACGACTACAAAAAGCAGGAAGTAGGAAAGGGCAAAGGTATGTAAGGGCACGTTTACAGTTGAACGCCCCTGTAAGCGTGAAAAATTGACCATGCAGTAGCTGTAAGGATTCAGGTAGACATATTTCCATGAATTTGCTATCACCGCCGCCATAAAAATGGCGAGCCCGATACCGATAGGCACCAGGAAGTTTTTAAACTGCAGGCTGAGCAAATATTGCAGGGAAATGATGGGTAAGCAATCGATAAAAAAAAGCGCTGTTGTTTTCAAAAAGCCGGCAGGGTGCAATGGCGCTGCGGGAAAGGGCACGGCTTGCAGCAGCACAGCGGGAATAATTGCCGACCCATATATACCCAGTGAAAACAACACAAAAAACTGCAGCATCATTACTATAATAACCAGCAGTTTTGAAAAAAAGATGGTGGTGAATTGCTGGGGCGTGGTGAGTACTTGCTTCCAGGCATTGTTCCGGAACTCAAGCTGTGCAATGAGGCTGCTTGCCAGGATAACGCCCACCGGTAATAAAAAGAAAGCCATGAATTGCCATGACCTGCTAAAATGCCGCTCCCAGAAATGCACAGCCGTATACGCCACCGGCAATGTTTTGTAATTGAGCAACAAGTCAGTTAAAATTATTATTGGAATAAAAAGTCCTCCGGCAAGCGTCAGCCATGCAGCCGCACTTCGTTTTGTTTTTAACCATTCGCTCTGAAAACTATGTAAATAACTCATGCATTCTTTTTTGTGAGATCAATAAAAAGGGATTCAAGGTTATTTTGAAAGGTGTAGATCTGGAACACATCAATTTGGTTGTTTACCAATTGCTGATTGATTGCTGCGATAGTGTTTTTACCCGTGACCCGTAGGTTTACCATGCCTTCTTTCAATTCGGGTTGCAATGAAAGATCCTGCATGATTTGCATCGTGCGCCCGGTGTCGCTGGTCTCAAACAAGATAGTAGACGACTGCTGTTGTTTTGCGTGCAGCTCGTGTAAGCTCCCCTGGAACAAAAGTTCGCCCTTGTTGATGATGCCGATGCAGGTGACCATTTTTTCGATTTCTGTTAGCAGGTGGCTGGAAATGAGAATGGTAGTTTTTTGCTCCGTATTCAGTCGCTTAATTAATGTTCGCATTTCAATGATTCCATTAGGATCCAGGCCGTTGGTGGGTTCATCTAAAATCAGCAATGCGGGGTTGTGCAGCAAAGCAATTGCAATGCTCAGGCGCTGTTTCATGCCCAGTGAAAACTGTCCGGCTTTTTTATTTTTTGTAGCTGATAAACCCACCGTTTCCAGCACATCAGCGTTGCGTTTTGCAGAACACTGATAAATTTTTTGCCACACCGCCAGGTTCTCCGCTGCGGTTAAATGGGTATAGAGGGAAGGTGTTTCTATTAAGGAACCGGTTTGCTTTAATATTTCTATTCGGTTTCCGTCAATGGATTTGTTGAAAACGGTGATGCTGCCATCCTGCTTTTTCAGTAAGCCCAGTATAAGCTTTAAGGTGGTGGTTTTGCCAGCACCGTTTGGACCAAGAAAACCATACACGGAACCATCAGGGACCTGCAGGTTTATTTTATTTAAAACAGGTTCGTTTTTTGCAAACCGGTGCGATAAGTTGATGGTCTCAATACAGTACATATGCAGTTATTAGGAAACATTGAGCATTGTTACTGCATAAAAGTACAGAGACCGTTGTACCAGGCTTAGCAGGTTATGCCAAACATGCTGAATGTACTGCAAAAGGCTTCTTTCGTTCTGCAACCCAGCGTGGGGCCTGGTTAAATGCCGGGTAGATTGAATAGTTCCAGGACGGCGCGGAGTGAAAAACTTTTATAAATAAAATGGACTGATTAACGAGATACAGTAGCAGCAATTGCGCGATTTCATCTTTTGCCGTTTATGACTTTGTATTTTTCATTTTCTCAATGATGGTCCGTTCTTTTTTTATATCGGTTTTAATCAAGCCAAACAAACTCATATAAATATTTGCTATCCACACAACGGAAAACCCCGCAATAATGTAGCCCCGCCAGTCAGGCAGTAACAGTTTGTAACCGGTTAAAAAAAGAAAAAGGACCGTTACATAGTGACTAAAGCAATATTCACAGGTAAAAAGATAAAAGAATTTCCTGGTCAGCAGCCCCCTGCACGATTGGCTTTTCCGAACACAGTAGTCGTGTGGTTCACGGAATATTTCTTCGTGGGTGACCGTCCATGCAATACATGCAACCGGGATAGGTAAAATAAAAAGCCAGGCAATTTGTAAACCAGTAGACATATTATATGATTGTATGTGTGCTGCATTCCCTTTTCCGGCAATGCATTGAAACACGAAAGGTACAGCAGGTGGCTGATTGAATCAACTATAGTACCCTAATCGGCGCAGGATGAGGTAAGGCCTGGATAATAATTATTTGTTTTTATGATTTAGTTTCTGCAATACCCATTCACCCACTTTTAGGCCCTGTGCGCGGCCATTATCAATGGCATCCATAAAATGAATACCCCCGTAAAAACGGGACATCCCCGCTTCAATTGCAGCTTGCTGAAAAGAGGTGAAGCTTCTTGGCGCCAATCCGTAGCTTACTTCCACGCTGTCGGTATAGGAAAAATTATCTCCTATAAAATGGGTAAGAATGGTCGCGGAAGTTGCTGAAACACAAGAGTGGCCGCTGAGGTATTCAGGAAAAGGCGGTGTTTGCAGCAGCGGCTTCCAGTTTACGTCGATCAGTTTTCGGATAGCCGTTTCGGGCCGTATGCGATTGCTCC
The DNA here is from genome assembly GCA_039919885.1 of Chitinophagaceae bacterium. Lineage (GTDB taxonomy): Bacteria > Bacteroidota > Bacteroidia > Chitinophagales > Chitinophagaceae > JACMLD01. The sequence continues at coordinate 45,157 of JBDSEV010000037.1, read as the reverse complement.
GGTATTTTTCATCCCAGCATGCAATAAAGCTGTCCATCAGACCTATGGCAACCAGTGTATTTAAACGCATCGTTTCTGAAAAATTCTTTCCTGCTTTTTTACAGGCGATGTTGGTGATACCCAACCAGTGTGCACCCGGTGATATTTTTTTTAATCCAACGGACATATGGCCCTCATCCTGCACGGCAAAAGGATTGCAGTCCCAGAAGCCGGCAATCAGGCGGTGCAATTCTGGTGAAGCCGGGTTTTCATCGTAATTTTTTAACAGCAGCTGTTTATAAAAGGGGGATGTCTTGTTTGCGGAAAATGGAACCGGTGGCGCCGGTTTAAACTGGGCAGCCGAATCAAGCATAAAGGTTCTGACTGTTTCGAAATAGGGCTCCACAGCTGCAATGTAGGCGGGTGGCGTAGGATACCAGCTACCTTCCTGGTTCAGCGGTGTGTACCGGGGCAGGTTGCTTATTTTATTGTAGCCGTCTGCTTTAGCGTAGGCCAGTATTTGTTTGCTGATGGCCAACGCATATTTTTTTGAACTGGAAGTTACCGCTTCCGGATAGCCAAGTTGTTTACAGGAATCCAGCAGTTTATCTTCATACGCTGCGAGCATTTTACCAGACGGCTGCATTATTTTTGCTGTTTCCAGCATCGCAAGAATACAAGTGAGGGGGTAGTCGAATCCTTGAACAGAATCGGGTGTCTGCATGGCGGGGTAGCCGTTCAGCAAACCATGCATAGATGGAAAGGTTGTGTCATGTTGTGCCGTTACTTCATATCCTGCAAGACAGGCGTAGGAAAAGAAACGGGCCGCCAGCGGCGGATTGGTAACATCATGAACCATTACATCCGTCATGCGGGTAATCACTTCCGCAATGGCAGTTGGATTTAATTGCGTGTAAGTCTGGCTTCGCTGTTTGCAACCAGTTGCAAAAAAGAAGATGGCAAGTGCTGCTAGAAAAATATGTTTCATGGTTATTTTAATTGGTAGGCTTTTACCGGCTGCTGGTTGATGCCAAACAACAATTGTTTGCCGGTGTTTACAACAGCCCGCACATCTCCCCATATATTAAACCCGGATTGTTTTTGGGGTACATAAGTAAAACCGGCTTTCCCATTTCCGTGTAGCAAAACGCCATAGTTCGCATCTGATTTACCAAATTTTAAACGGGCGTGGTTAATATTACCACACAATAAGAGATCCTGGTTGCCATCTTTATCATAATCCAAAGCCGTAATACTATAAACAGGAGAATACTGTGCCTGGAGCGGAAGCGGCTGTTCATGGAATTTGTTGTCTGCACCGCCAACAAAAAGTGTGGTGGCAAGATGGTTAGCTGTTAAATGACCCGCGTCTTTTAATTCATCTTCAGTAAAAATATCTTTGAGCGTTGTTTCTGCATAGCCTTTGTAATCAGTGAAACGCGTGCGCATGATGCTCAGCTGATCCAGCAGTTCATCCCTGGTGACATAGGGATAAGTTTGCCCCTGCACATAAAAGCAAAGGATGGGATCGACCGATCCATTGTCGTCAAAATCTTTGAAATACATTTCTGCTGGTTCTTTATCGCTGGCTTTGCACTGCGTATTCAAACCGAAGTTGCCGATCACGAGGTCTGTTTTTCCATCCCCATTAAAATCGCCTGCCAGTATTTTATTCCACCAGCCACTGAAAGGTTTTTGAAAATAGGCACTGCTGTTATTTTCCAGCTTTCCGTTTACCATTGCAAAAACGGATACCGGCATCCACTCGCCCACCAACACCAATTCTTTCTTGTTATCGCCGTTTAAATCTATCCAGGCGGCGTCAGTCACCATACCAGTTTTTTGAAGGGAAGGCGCAAGCGTGCTTATCTGATCCGTAAAATGTCCTTTGCCGTCATTCATCAGCAGGTAGCTGGATGGTGTTTCCGGATAACGACCCGGTATAGAACGGCCACCTACAAAAAGATCCGGGAAGCCGTCGCCATTAATATCTGATGCCCGTACACAGCTCTTACTCACCAGCATAGGCGGCAAGGCGTTCGTTGCCTTTGTAAAATTTCCTTTACCATCGTTGAAGTATAACCGATCTTGCAGCAGCGGATCTCCGGGTGTGAAATTATTGTAACCACCGCTCGCTACATACAAATCCGGAAAACCGTCGCCATTCAAATCTGTGAGGAGAGCATCTGCATCTTCACTGTTTTTATCTGCATCGAATGCAGGCTCATTTTTTTGCTGGTACCGTCCGTTGTGCTGTTGCAGAAACAACACACCTGCCTGACCGCTGCCGGCACCCACATAGATATCCGCGAGCTTGTCTCCATTTACATCTGCCGTTACCATACAGGGCCCGGAGAAAGACAGCGGGTTAACAAGCAGCGGCTGGCGTTTAAAATCGTTGATGACGTTCTTTGCAGGCTTAAAAACAACCGGGGAAATGATTTCTTTGAAGAAGGGAGTCACTGATGCCGGCGCGGCATGGTAAGGCGACGCATCTTTTTCGCGCAATGTTAATAGTTGGTTGGTTTGAACAGCCTTGAGTAACTGCCGGCGGCCGGAAGGCCAAAGAACGGAAAGTGTGTCAATGGCAGTAGCTGGGCCAGTTCCAAAATGCAGGATTGGAGAGACGCCCGACTGAAACCCGCGGGCAGGCATTTGTTCCAGGTATTGCTGGCTGCCATTATTGTACAGCGTTATTTTTGCGCCGATACCCTGCGTATTTAAACCAGCGCCCTCCAGTTTTAACTGCAGGTAATGGTTCGATGATTTTTTGTTGCTTTGGTTTTCGTACACAAAAGCCGGAAGGTTGAGGTTGTTGATGACAAGATCAAGATCGCCGTCATTGTCCAAATCCGCATAGGCGGCACCGTTACTATTAGAACTGCTGTCAAATCCCCACGCCCTGCCGGTATTTTCAAAACCAATGTGGCCATTGTTTCTAAACATATAGTTCCGCAGGCTCGAAGAAGGAATTTGCTGCACCAGTTCCAGCAAATCTTTTCGCATCACCTGGCGATCTTTTAAAAAATCACCCATGTATTTTAAAAAATCCATGTTGGTATAATCGCGGAGGTATCCGTTGGTAATAAACAAATCTTTCCATCCGTCGTTGTCGTAATCGGCAAACAAGGGTGCCCAGCTCCAGTCCGTATTGGAAATACCGGACAGCTGACCAGTTTCGCTGAAGGTTCCGTTGCCATTGTTTACCTGCAGCATATTGCGCATGTACGGGTAGTAAAACCCGGATCGGAAACTAAGATCAAATTTTTCGTAATTATCTGGGGCGAAAAGCAATTTTTGCCGTTTGTTGTCCTCGGGCAGCATATCCAGCGTAATGATATCAGGCAATGCGTCATTATTAATATCGGCCACATCATTGCCCATAGAAAAATTAGATGTATGCCCGAGGGATTGCTGTATGGTGTTGGTAAATGTTCCGTTTTTATTGTTGATGTAGAGGTAATCGGGTACGCCGTAATCATTTGACACATACACGTCCGTCCATCCATCGCCGTTGAGGTCTGCTACACCTGCGCCCAGCCCATAGGTGAGGGCAGAACTGCTGAGCCCGGCACTTGTTGTAACGTCTGTAAAATGATTGCCGGTATTGCGGAAAAGGCGAACACCAGTCATCGCATTTTCCGTTTTTAAAATATTGGCGGTGGTTTCCTCATCCAGAATTGGGAGCAGCTTTGGTGAATGATTCAGCAAAAACATATCCAGGTCACCATCGCGGTCGTAGTCGAAGAAAACAGCTTGTGTACTGTAGGCAGAATCTGCCAAACCATATTTTTCAGCCTGTTCCGTGAAGTGTGGTATGCCGGACGCATCGTTACCATCATTGATAAATAATTCATTCAATCGCTTTGGACCGCTCAGTTTACCGGAATGACAAATATAAATGTCCTGCAACCCGTCGCCATTTACGTCTGCCATGCTGATGCCTGTTTTCCAGGGACCGGGTCTTCCTTCCATGCCGGCTGCCTGTGTAATGTCTTGAAAAACCAGCTTGCCTTTATTCAGGTAAAGTTTATTGGCCGACATATTTGCCGTAAAACAAATGTCTTGCAAGCCATCGCCGTTCACGTCTGCAATTGCAACACCACCGCCATTGTAAATGTATTCGTACATCATTACGTTGGCATTAAGATCTTCGTTGAGCGTGTTCACAAAATCAATATGGGTTTGCGCGGGCGGCAATAACTTAAATAATCCGTCAGCCTGTGCGGGCGTACCGGCGACGGTTTCACGTTCTGCTGGTTTGTTATCGTTACAACCAATGACCGTTGCCAGGGCCAACAGGAATAGCAGGAACCGGCAGGGAAAAATATAAAACTGGTGCAATCGGTTTGATTTAATGTGACGATGATTCATTCTTTTGAGTATAGCAAAAGTAAACTAACAAACAGGATGCTGTTGGGCATGGTATTCAACGACGGTCGTCAATGTTACACCAAAAAGATGGACTGTAAGATAAAAAAAAATCTATGCCGGTATACCAGACCGGCATAGATTCTTATGAACAAAGCGGCGTTATTTAGTAACCCGGGTTTTGTACCAGTTTTGCGTTTTTACTCATTTCAGAAAGGACGATAGGTGGAAAGTAAACTTTATCATCCCACTTGCGGTTTTCCACACCCGACTCAATGTCCTGTACTTTATAGGTATAGTCGTAGTTGGATTTGTCATACCGGTAAACAGCAACGGTTTTACCGGGTTTCAGTTTAGCAGTAATAATCACCACCCGTACGCGCTGCCCGAGGGTAGTGGGGGCAATCATCCAGCGACGTGCGTCATAGAAGCGTTGTTCTTCCGCCACCATTTCTATATTGCGTTCATTTTGATAGCGGGCAACCAGGGCCGCGCCGGATTCGGTGATGGCAGGCATACCAGCTCTGAAGCGAATTCTATTCAGCCATAATTTAGCTTCGGCTTCTTCGCCCAATGCTATGCAAGCTTCAACATAATTAAATACCACTTCCGTAAACCTTATTTGTATAGAAGGTACTTCCTGTTTCTGGTTCATGTCTACGATACCCACGTTGTCATTGCTAAATTTTCGGATAGAATAACCGGTCCGTGTGCCGTTCCAGTTTTCGATAGAGCTATTCCTGGTATCGAGGCCAAAATAAGGTTTAGCAGATCCGGCGGTACCGGTCTCATAGGTACCAAATTGTATTTCTCCATAAGGATCAATGGCGGCGCCATCTGTTGTACGTGGTTTCCATTTAGCACCATCGTAGAAAATGGTTGCGTAAAAACGGGGATCCCGGTTTACATATGGGTCAGCGGCGTGCGTAGGATTTGCCCAGCTAAATTTAGAACCGTCCATCATCTCGTAGTTATCAACCAGGTTTTGTGTAGGTTCCGTAGATGTCCAGCCGTGATAGCCATTCATTCCCTGGTTTCTAACATACCATGCACCCCAATCGTCTGTAGATGCATTGATATAGTATTTAGCAAGAATGGTTTCTTTTTCCCCGCCGCCTCTTGAAAGATAAACATTCGTGTAAGAGGCAATGGCGGCGTCCTTGCTCTGGGGAGCTGTAAGATCCAGCTGGTAACCAAATTTGCCAAGATCCATTACCGCTTTGGCAGCTGCCTTTGCAGCTTGCCACCTTGACAGACGGTCGCCGGACGTATAGCCCAGCAGTTCGTATTTTGCAAAGCCGTTAAGCAATGTTGATTTTCCTTTTGCCGTAGCCATATCATGCAAATCACTGGCGGCATAAACCAGCACCCTGGATTTCAGTGCCATGGCAGCTTCTGCGGTGGCGCGGCCGGCGGCCATTGTTTTGCCGTCTAGCAGCAGTTTTGATGAGTCAAGGTCGCTTACAATACTTTTCACACATTCGTCATAGGTACTCCTTGCTATGGTAAAATCGGGCGTAGCCAGCGAATACGTTGATTTAATAATCGGAACGCCGCCATAATAGCGAATTAACTGGTTGTAACAATGCGCCCGGAGAAAGTAAGATTCGCCTTTTAATCTGTCTACTATTGCTTTGTCGAAGGGCGCGCCCGCGAGGTTTTCCAGGGCGAGGTTGGCGGCCCGGATCCGGCTGTACATTTCCCCCCATTCGTAGGTATTGTTTACCCAGCCAACATTGCCGGGGCTGATATTAGATTCCATGATATCTGCCCTGCCGAAATTGTACAGGCAATTATCGCTGATGCAATCCATACTTTCCTGGTTGAGTATACCATCATGGTAAACATTGTAGATATCTGTCACAAATGATTCAGCAAGTGAAGCATCCGACCATGTGGGTCCGGCTGCCGCCTTATCGATTGGTTGCGTATTCAGGAATGACTTACTGCAAGAGCTAACCAGTGCAGCAGCCCCCAATATCATAAAACCTGTTTTAAATATTTTTTTCATTTTCTTAAATTTTAGAAGGTTACGGTTACACCAGTGTTAATGATTTTTGATTGCGGGTAATACTGGCCGCTGCTGCTGGTGGATTCTGGGTCGAAAATGCCTTTTGTTTTAGCCCATGTGATCATATTCAGGCCATTGACATATATCCGCAAACGATTGATTCCTGCCTTTCTACCAATATTAGACGGCAGGGTGTAACCCACTTCAAAGTTTTTGAGACGGATATAGTTTGTACTCAGCATGTAGTACGTGTTCCTGTTAGAAAAATACTGGTTGTTCCTGTCCACCGTACGGGGGTCAACACTGCTGGGGTTATCCAGGGTCCAGCGATGGTCAAACTGCCATTGTACATAGTTGCCGATGGTTCCGGTTTCGGGCTGGAAAAATATTTCTGCGCCGGTAGCCCCCTGGAACAACACGCTCAGGTCAAAACTCTTGTATTGGGCGCCGAGTGTAATACCGCCTTGGAAAGTAGGAATCCGGCTCTTATTACTTCTCACACGGTCGTCGGCATCGATTTTTTTATCGCCATTTACGTCTTTGAACTTCATGCTGCCTGGGAACAATTTACCTGCACCACCCACGCCGGTGTAATCCAGCGTGTTGGCATCAACATCTTTTTGTGTCGCAAATACCCCGTCGTACTGGTACAGCAACATATCGTCAGGAAATACCACGTCTGTTGGCAATACTTTGCCTGTTGACAGTTGATAGTCCGGCCTTCCGGGTGTTTCATCCCAAAATATTATTTTGTTTTTTGCATAGCCGCCGTTTATGCCAAAGTTCAGTCGCAGGTCGCCAATGCTGGTGTTGTAACCCACTTTAAATTCATATCCTTTGTTGTCAACCTTGCCAATATTTTCTGCGGGAAGCTTGCCATTCAGGCCAGCACTAGCAGGTACGGAAGCGTTGCGCTGCCATAAAATCTTGGAACGATGGTTCCAGAACAAATCAACTTCAATACTTAGTTTGTTGTTCAGCGCGGTCGCTTCCACACCAAAATTATAGTTGTTAGCCACTTCCCACGTAATAGCAGGGTTAGGTACCACAGGTTCGTTCAATGTTGATTGCACCTGTCCGCCCGCTACATATGCGCCGTACTGGTAAACCGGTATGTAGTCATATGGGTGCGTTACATCGGTAGGGTATACAAGTTTATCGTTACCCAGCTGGCCCCAGGACCCGCGGATTTTCAATGAATTGATGGCACTCACATTTTTGAAGAAATTTTCTTCTGAAATTCTCCAGCCTACAGACACACCCGGGAAAAATCCCCAGCGGCTATTAGCAGGAAAGTTGGAGGAAGCGTCTTCACGCCACAAAAATTCCGCAATGTATTTCTCTTTGTAATTGTAGCCAACACGCCCAAAATAATTTAAGCGAGCTCCCTCTGCAGGCGCTACGTTATTGTTATTTGCGCGTTGATCGGTAAGGCCGCCGGCGAACAGTTGGTCGATCGCTGGAGAAGCGAAATATTGGCGGTATGCATTAAAGCCAGCCTGGTTAAACTGTTCTTTTGTAACGCCCGCCAACACTATCAGCGAATGATCGCCAAAATTGTGGTCATAGGAAACAATCCCTTCCAGCAAAGTATTCGTTTGATCGTAGGAGCGCTGGTTAAGCGTGGGCTGTGTAGCGGGTCCTTTCTGCACTTTGGTCATAATAGGGGTTACGCCATCTGCTTCAAAGCCGCTCCAGTTATAGATGTACCAGGGTGTTACCCAGGTTTTATTTTGTTGGAGGTATTTATCAAATGCTGCAGTTAATGTCACTTTCAACCCTTTAATCCATGGGTTGGTAATTTCTACTTTACCATTGGTTTGATAATAGTAACGGGTATCCTTGTCGTAACCTGTCTGATTGGTGGTAATTACAACCGGCTGTTCACCGTTTTCAATATCTGGTGCAGCTTGTCCATTGGGCCAGATAGCATTTTTATACGGGTAACCGCGCATCAGCATGCGAAAAATTGAACCTGCACTCTTGGTAGGAAAAAAGCGATTTTCCTGCCTTGCGGTGATACCCAATGATGCGGTGATGTATTTATTAATTTTTGCATCCAGATTAATCCGCATATCATATTGCTTGTATCCGGTTGCGGAGTTTTTATAAAAGCCGTCCTGGTTTTCGTAACCGAGAGAGGCAATGTACCTTACGGTTTCTGAACCTCCCGCTATTTGTAAATTCTGCCGGCTCTGGCCAGACCATGGTTTCAGCACGGCGCCGAACCAGTCTGTGTTAGGGTGTCCCCATGGATCGGTGCCATCTGCATACGTTTTTACTTCGCCAGGGCTAAAGGGGGCGGTGGAGGTGCCTGCATTGTAGGATGTCCCTCCGTAGCTTCCGGCCGGATAGGTATACACGCCAGTGCCCTTATATGCTGCTGCGGCATCAACCCATTGGTTGGGAAACAGTTTATACAATTCTATTTCATTTGCCATGGTGATGTAATCATTCGCATTCAGCATTTTTGGCAAGATTGTCGGCGCAGCCCATCCCTTATTATAGCTATAGGATAATTCGGGTTTGCCCGTCTTACCTCTTTTAGTGGTAATTAATATTACGCCGTTTGCAGCACGCGCCCCATAAATAGCAGCAGATGCATCCTTCAACACAGACATGCTTTCTATATCTGCGGGGTTTAACCGATCCAATCCCCCGGTACGATTAGGAATACCATCAATTACTATCAGCGCGTCGTTATTGCCAAGGGAATTGGTGCCGCGGATGCGGATGGTAGAACCATCATAACCTGGTTCGCCGCTACCGTTCATGGCGATAACACCAGGCAAACGTCCGGCGATTGAATTGGACAGATTAACGGCGGGTGATTTTACTAAATCTGCTCCTTTTATCGTTGCTACCGCACCGGTAACCGTTACCCGTTTTTGCGTTCCGTAACCCACCACTACCACATCACTGAGGGTATTGGCAGCTTGCGCCATGCTGATATTCAAACTGGTTTGTTTACCCACGGCCAGCTCCTGGCTGGTAAAACCCAGGTAAGAGATCACGAGGATTGATTTTTCACTTGGAACGTCAATGGCAAAAGCGCCATTCTGATCGGTTGAAACACCGATCTTGGTGTTTTTTACAGTAACGCTTGCATTCTGGGCAGGTGCGCCCTTGTCATCCTTAACAATACCCGTTACATGCACCTTGTCCTGTGCAAACGCAGAGAGGCTGCACAATAAAACAAGTGTTGGTAATAGAAATTTTCTGAAGTGGCGGAGTGATGCGGACAACAGGTAGAAGCAGCTACCTGCGTGTGGCGTAGACGTACGCTTTTCCATAATAGCAAATTTTGGTTTACAAAGCAATTGTTAGAAAACTCTTTATCATTTTATGTAATCGATTGCATAAAATGTAATTAGTTGAAATTTAATTTTTTAAAACATTTCCTGGCATCATCAAACTGGCTTATTTAAGACAGAAAACCGTCACCGGGAAAAACAATAAATAGTTTGGGGTTTGGAGTAAAGTACCGCTTCAGACCATGGAGATTTGAAAAATATTTGCGACTAATTTTTCAAATTCAAAACCAAATTAACATTTAATTGTGAAAACGGTGCGTTTTATAATAATTTTTTTTATAGGTGTGAAGAAGTTAAAAATCACATTGTAATATTTCGCTGCTAAAAGTCAATTACTACGTTTGAAACAACAGCGCCACGACGCTCTGCTGGGTAACAAGCGCAACATTGGGCTGTATGCTTTTCCAAACCGGGTACCGTGGAGATTTCAATGGGCTTTCCTGCTTTATTTTTTACCCTATAAAAAAAAACACAGCGCAAGTTTGAGAAGCTGATTTTATGACATACTAAGCCCCACCTATAACACAATCGATCTTTTTTTAATGCAAATGCAATCGCTGGAATGTAATTTTTGTATTGATCCCATTGAAGCAACACCGCTTCCAAACATTTATAAAATAAGTTTTCTTTAAGCAAACAGACTACACTTGTTTGAATGTTCTGGCCGTCGCCACGCCCGCATCGCACACGTCCTGCATTTTATACCACCGCACTTAATATATTTGCAACATACCCGGCAACGGCGCGATGCGTATCCCACGCGGGTGAAAATTGACACCATGAAGCTGACTATTTTGTTGACATCATTGCTGGTATTTGCTATTTTCCCCCCGCACGCAAAGAACGAAATTACGATCTGGATGATTGGCGATTCCACCATGTCTGTAAAAGCAGTCAGCGCGTATCCGGAAACTGGCTGGGGAATGCCTTTTGTATATTTCTGGGATTCCACAGTAACCGTTAAAAACCTCGCGCAGAACGGTAGAAGCAGCCGTACGTTTATGCAGGAAAACCGGTGGCAGCCGGCAGTGGACAACATGAAGGAAGGGGACTATGTGTTTATCGAGTTTGGACACAATGATGAAGTACCCAGCAAAGCCAGTTACACTACCCAAACGGCCTTTAAGGCCAATCTTACAAAATACATTACCGATACAAGGAAAAAAAATGCAGTCCCTGTTTTGCTGACGCCGGTAGCGCGCAGAAAATTTGATTCCACGGGCAGGGTAGAAGGTACACACGAAGCCTATTCCGCCATTGTACGTGAGGTGGCCAAAGAGAACAATGTGGTGTTGATTGATCTTGATAAAAAAAGCATGGCATTGATACAGGCCTGGGGTGTAGAAAAGTCGGCTAATCTATTCAATCACCTGGCCCCGGGTGAGCACCCTAATTACCCTGAAGGCAAAGACGATAACACCCATTTTAATGAGTTGGGCGCAAGGATCATCGCAGAAATTGTTTTAAAAGAAATTCGGGAGCAGCAACCTGATTTGGCTGCACACATTCTAGTTGCACCAACAAAAAAATAAGTCCAGCACAAAATACCTGTACGCATGTCACAGCCAAAATATATTGCCCTCTTTGTATTAATGGTTTTTTCCATCAGCCAAATTTTTTCGCAAACCAGTAATCCGCAACAATACAAATATGTGTTTACGGTAGCCAAAGACGGCACGGGAGACTATAGCTATATCCAGGATGCGATTGACGCGATGCGGGTATATCCACTTGCGTCCATTACCCTGTTTATAAAAAACGGGGTCTACAATGAAAAGATTGAATTGCCTGCAACCAATACAGACGTGCGCTTTATTGGGGAAAGTGTTGATAAAACCATCATCAGTTTTAATGATTATTCCGGGAGAGGAAAACTGATTACGTTTACGTCTTACACGGCAAAAATTTCGGGTAACCGTTTTATCGCGGAAAATATCAGCTTTGTAAATACCGCGGGCCCGGTTGGACAAGCACTGGCATTGTATGTAGACGCGGATAAAGCCATCTTCAAAAATTGTCGTTTTATTGGCAACCAGGATACAATTTTTGCCAGTGGCGAATCGTCCCGGCAGTATTTTACTGATTGTTATATTGAGGGCACAACCGATTTTATATTCGGTCCGTCTACTGCATTGTTTGCGCATTGTACCATTCGATGCAAAGCAAATTCTTTTATAACGGCTGCCAATACACCCGCTGGCAAAAAGTTTGGATTTGTTTTTTCAGACTGCCGCATTACAGCAGACAGCGCGGTCAGTAAGTTATTTTTGGGCCGGCCCTGGAGGGCCTATTCAAAAACGGTTTTTATCCGCTGCGAGCTGCCAAAACAAACGGCGGCAGAGGGCTGGAACAATTGGAACAACACGGAAAACGAAAAAACCGTGTTTTACGCGGAATATAAAAATATGGGTGAAGGCAATAACACCAACGCGCGCGCTGGTTGGAGTCACCAACTGAATGACAAAGAAGCAAAAGAATATACGGCTGAAAATATTTTGAATGTTGCAGGTACCACAGACGCAGGCTGGTACACACAGTTCAAATCTGTTCCGTTTGCATGGCCCCCAAAAAAGCCATAACACTGCCAATGCATCTGGAACACTTTCAGTTTTTAACTACAAGTCAATCAAAATTTAATTGCATCCGCCGGCAACATTGCATGACTGCTATAACCATTGCATGCTAATTAAAAAAACGATTTAGTTGCTGCCTGCGCTTGAAATCTCAGTGGGCTCCATTAATTTTACGCATGCCCGATACACAACAACCCATTAGAACCGCCCTTTGCTCATTTGGAATGAGCGGTTGGGTATTTCATGCTCCTTTTATTGCAATCAACCCTGGCTTCGAACTGTATGCCATTTGGGAAAGGACCAAAGATCTGGCCCCGGCAAAATATCCCGGTGTTAAAACAGTTCGTTCCCTGGAGGCGATCCTGGAAGACAATAGTATTGAGCTGGTAGTAATCAATACCCCTAATGCCACCCATTACGAATACACAAAAAAAGCACTGCTGGCCGGCAAGCATGTTGTTGTAGAAAAACCGTTTACCGTTACAGTGGCAGAAGCTGAGGAACTGATTACATTGGCCAAACAATCTAATAAAATCATTGCTATTTACCAGAACAGGCGCTTCGACAGTGATTACCGCACCGTGAAAAAAATAGTTGACGAAAAATGGCTGGGAGAAATTATCGAAGCAGAAATACACTATGACCGTTATAAGGAGGAGCCCGGACCAAAACAGCATAAGGAAATTCCCGGTCCCGGTACAGGCCTCCTCTATGACCTCGGATCGCACCTGATTGACCAGGTGCTCCAATTCTTTGGCATGCCCGATGCCATCTTTGCCGACATTGCCATTATGCGCAAACTGTCGAAAGTTGACGATTACATGGAATTGTTGATGTACTACCCCGGTATGCGCGTGCGCGTAAAATCAAGTTATATGGTGCGGGAAGCGCTGCCATCCTACGCCTTTCACGGAACAAAAGGTTCTTTCATTAAAGCGAGGACTGATGTGCAGGAAGTAATGCTGCAGGCCGGTGTGGTACCCGGTGGGCCGGACTGGGGCGTAGAGCCCGAAAGCGAAAAAGGATTATTGCACACAGAAAAAGACGGTAAAATTATCCGCGAATATGTGCCCTCAATGAGGGGTAATTACGGTGATTTTTATGACCTGCTTTACAAAGCCATCCGCGAAGGCGCCCCGGTGCCCGTAACGGCCGATGAGGGACTAAATATCATACGCGTAATTGAAGCAGCCTACGAAAGCAACGAAGCAAAAACGGTAGTGCCCGTAAAAAAATAAAGCCAGCCCCGACGGTTGGTTTTGCAACCAGCCTTTTTATTTTTTGCTTTTTTTGGCGGAAGAATCCCTGATAAATAACTCTGCGGGTAAGACGCGCGTTTCAAACTCCGTTAAAGGCCGTTTGCTTTCGATTGTTTTTATCAGCAATTCTGCCGATACCTCTCCCATTTCAAAGGCAGGCTGTCTTACTACCGACAATGAAGGCGAAAGCAATTCTGTAAGATCGAGATTGCTAAAACCCACGATGGCCAAATCGTCCGGTATAACAATGCCTTTCGCGCGGCAATAGCGCATACAGTTGGTAGTTAGTTTGTCGGCCGAGGCAAATACTGCGTCTGGCTTGTGTTTATGGTTCATCAGCTCGTTCATCGCATAATCTACTTCATCGTAAATCATTCCTCCATGCAGGCAATGCTGCAGGTAACCTTCGTTAAGGTCCATTTTTGCATCTTCCAGTGCCTGCCGGTAACCCGCTGCTCTTTCTTTTGTTATGGACAAATATTCAGAGTTGGCGAGGTGTGCAATCCGCTTGTAGCCGTTTTTTATCAGGTGCGTAGTGGCATCGTAAGCGCCTTTAAAATTGTCTGCGATTACTTTGTGTGTATCAATAGAGTCAATCACACGGTCAACAAAAACAATCGGCAGGCCGCGATCGTACAAGTCGCGTATATGCGCAAAATCTTCTGTTTCTGTTGAAACTGAAATTAAAAATCCGTCAATTGACCGCGAGGAAAGAAAATCCATATTGATCACTTCACGTTGATAACTTTCCCGCGATTGTGATATAATGACATTATAGCCCTTACTGTATGCGGTAGATTCAATGCCATTGATGATCTGCGAAAAAAAACTGTTGGCGATTTCGCTGATAATAACGCCAATGGAGCGGCTTCTCCTTTCCTTCAGGCTCAGCGCTATTGGATTTGGGCGATAGTTGATCTGCTTTGCATATTCCAGCACCATTTGTTTTGTTTCCGGGCTGATTTCATAGCTGTCACGCAACGCGCGGCTCACGGTTGAGGTAGACAAGCCCAGTGCCTTCGCAATATCCTTGATGGTGACTGCTTCAAATTTCATACAATCGTTGTTTGCGTACGGCTTTTAATACACGGGTGTTAAAACCCCCGTTATACAAGTTGTAATTTGTTTATGGATGTTTTTCAAATGTAATAAAAATAGGCAACGTTACCGGGAACGATTGCGTAAAAAAACAAGCTGCCTGAATGTGTAATGTCACGGTTTTGACTGAAAACAACGGATATTTATTTTTTAAATACTTCATGAACCGATTGCTTCTTCTTATTGCCCTCGTTGGTTGCACCATTTGCGGTACGCAAACACAGGTTTATGCACAATCGCTGTCCGCGGTTAAACAGGTTCAATTTAAAAAGGATAGTTTTAACATAATACAATATGGCGCTAAAGGCGGTGGCGTGCAACTAAATACCAGCAGTATCAATGCTGCCCTCGCCGCCTGTAGTAAAAATGGCGGCGGTGTTGTAGTGGTGCCGGCCGGATTGTGGCTGAGTGGTCCCCTCCGCTTAAAAAGTAATACCAACCTTTTCCTTGCAAAAAATGCCCTCCTGCAGTTCACCACTGATTTTAATGAATACGCCCTGGTAGCGGGTAACTGGGAAGGCGTTCCTGCGGTGCGGAACCAATCACCCCTTTCAGCAGATCACGCAGAAAACATTGCAATTACAGGTCACGGAATAATTGACGGTGGTGGTGAAGCGTGGCGCGCGGTAAAAAAGGACAAGCTGACGGAATCGCAATGGCAAAAACTCCTCAGCAGCGGTGGCCTGGTAGGCGAAGACAAAAAAACATGGTATCCCAGCCATCAGTCACTTATCGGTTCCCAGACAAAAGAAGCTGGCCTGTTAAAGGATGGAAAGACCGTAAAAGATTTCGAAGGCATCAAGGATTTTCTTCGTCCAAACCTGCTTGTATTAACAGGTTGCAAACGCATATTGCTGGAAGGAATTACATTTCAAAACTCGCCTGCCTGGTGCCTCCACCCGCTGATGTGCCAGGATCTCACGGTACGGAATGTCTATGTAAAAAATCCATGGTACGCACAAAATGGGGATGGCATCGATATAGAATCCTGCAAAAATGTACTGCTGGAAAACAATACATTCGATGTAGGCGATGATGGCATCTGTATTAAATCGGGACGCGATGCAGCAGGAAGAAAAAGGGATATGCCAACAGAAAATGTGCTGGTGCGCAATTGCATTGTATACCATGCACACGGCGGCTTTGTAATTGGCAGCGAAATGAGTGGCGGCGCAAAAAATATTGTGGTGAACGATTGCTCGTTTATTGGTACTGACATCGGGCTGCGGTTCAAAACTACGCGCGGCCGTGGTGGGGTGGTAGAAAAAATTTATATAAGCAATATCAACATGAAAGATATTGCCGGCGAAGCCATCCTGTTCGACATGTATTACATGGCCAAAGACCCTGTGCCGCTTACCGGAGAACAACGGGCATTGCCAAAAACGGAATTGAAACCGGTGGATGAAACGACACCCGTTTTTAAAAATTTTCGCATCAGTAATGTGTATTGCAGCGGGGCCGAAAAAGCAATTTTTATTCGGGGATTGCCCGAAATGCATGTAACGGACATCGTACTGGAGAACATGGTGCTGCAGGCTGCCAAAGGAATTGATGTACAGGAAGCTTCCGGCATCCAATTTAAAAACATAGAAGTATTGTCGGCTAACACAAGCCCTGTACTGGATGTACAACAAAGCGACAATATACTGTTCGATAAAATTAGTTTCGGAAAGAGCGCCGCCATTTTGCTACGTGTCAGTGGAGACCGCATCAAAAATATAACCATTCACCGTACAGTGGCATCGGGGGCAAACGAAAAAATAATCACCGAACTGGGCGCCGACGCCAGGGAGGTGCAATGGAAATGAACGGTGAGAGGCAAAGGATAAGCGGAATTACTTCCACCGGCGCCGTTTGGAGGTAACTAATCGAGAAGTGCGGCATGCAGCGCAGTAAAAAATAAGCGCGACAAACAGAGCAACAATGAAAAAAATAATCGTCCTGCCATTTGTATTCATCGTACTAGGAACGGTTGCGCAGCAAAGCCTTAGTGAACGCATGGCCGCCACCGTTATGAATACCTGGAAGGACTCTTTTGCGTTGAACGGAAATGCAGCGCGGTGGTCGTATGACATGGGCGTGATACTGAAAGGTTTTGAAGGAATATGGCAACATACCGGCAACGCGCAGTATTACAATTATATCCAGCACCTGATGGATTTTTACATCCGGGAAGATGGATCCATAAAAGATTACAAGGCTGCGGAGTACAATATTGATCACCTTAATAATGGCAAGCTGGCCCTGCTGCTCTACAAGGTAAGCGGTAAGGAGCAATACCTGAAAGCATCCAACCTGTTGCGCGACCAGTTACGTACGCATCCCCGTACAAAAGAAGGCGGGTTCTGGCATAAAAAGATTTATCCATACCAAATGTGGCTGGATGGGCTATACATGGGTGCGCCATTTTATGCAGAATACGCAGCGTTTGCGCACGAGGATAGCGCTTTTACGGACATCGCCAACCAGTTTATATGGATGGAAAAACATGCCCGTGACCCTGCAACTGGTTTACTGTACCATGCCTGGGATGAAAGCAGGGAGCAAAAATGGGCGGATAAGAAAACCGGGCGTTCTCCACACATCTGGGCGCGCGCAATGGGTTGGTATGGGGTTGCCCTGGTGGATGTACTGGACTGGTTTCCTGAAAACCATCCCCAAAGAAAAGAACTGGTGGCGATTCTTCAACGTTTTGCAAAAGCAGTGGCCAACGTGCAGGACCCTGCGTCCGGGTTGTGGTATGATATCATTGACCTGCCTGCACGTAAAGGAAATTATTTTGAAGCGTCTGCAGCTTCCATGTTTGTATTTGCCATTGCAAAAGGTGTGCGGATGGGTTATTTGCCAACGGCGGCAATAACCGTCGCAAAAAAAGGCTATGCCGGGATCGTTAAACAATTCATCAAAGAAGAAAACGGGCAGACCAATTTATACGGTACGGTAAAAGTATCCGGGCTGGGCGGCAACCCTTACCGCGACGGCAGTTTTGAATACTACATGAGTGAACCAGTGATTGTAAACGATCCCAAAGGCGTTGGTGCGTTTATACTTGCCAGTAATGAAATTGAAATGCTGCCCGCACTGGCCGGCGGTAAAGGAAAAAAAGTGTTACTGGATTATTATTTCAACAACGAATACAAGAAGGATGGATTCGGGCAAATGGAGCGCTTTCATTATACGTGGGAAGATTACGCCAACAGCGGGTACTCCATGCTGGGAAGCATTTTCCGGCAACACGGCGCAAGCACCCGCCAGCTGACCACGGCGCCGACTGCGGCCTCGTTAAAAAATGCAGGCGTATACATCATTGTTGATCCCGATACGGACAAAGAGACTGCCCGGCCCAATTATGTACAACCAAAAGATGCACAGGTTGTATACGACTGGGTAAAGGCAGGCGGCGTTTTGCTACTGCTCACCAATGATTCCGGCAATGCAGAGTTTACACATTTCAACAAGCTGCCAGAAAGATTTGGTATCCACTTCAACGAAAACAGCATCAACCATGTAACCGGTAACCAGTTTGAAATGGGTGCGTTATACCTCCCGCCAAATGACGCAATCTTTGGCAATACCAAAAAAGTATATGTCAAGGAATTGGCCACCATCCGGATCACGGATCCTGCAAAGGCACATTTCAAAAATCCGGCTGGTGACGTTATTATTGCCACCGCTAAAATCGGGAAAGGAATGGTGTGCGCCATTGGCGATCCCTGGTTTTACAATGAATATTTGGATGGTCGAAAATTGCCTGCAGAATTTGAGAACTATAGCGCTGCAAACGACCTGGTAAAATGGCTGTTGCAGCAAAGCCGGTTAAAATAAGCGGTTAAAAAAGGCTGTTCTGTTGTAAAAGGGTGAATGACTACTTACATTCGCATGCCTGTCTTTCTCGCTGTAAAGCGGTAAGTTTCCAGGGGCGCACGGCAGGAAAAGATATTTAGCTTGTTCTCGCTGAAAAGTTCTGCTGCCGAGAACAAAACTGTATTATGTTGATTCCTATAGCAGGAATGTTGGCAGATAAAAACTGATTATGATTTTAACAAAAAAAAACATACCGCTTATTGCCAAAGTTGCGGAACTGGAGATCCCCGGGGAAAAATTATTCTCGCTGCCAGAGAAAGTGCTGCAATTTGGTACCGGTGTATTGCTCCGTGGATTGCCGGATTATTTCATTGACAAAGCCAATAAACAAGGCCTGTTCAATGGTAGAATTGTTATAGTGAAATCTACCGCGCACGGAGATACCGCCGCTTTCAGTAACCAGGACTGCCTGTATACGCAATGTGTACGCGGCATTGAAAACGGCCGGCAGGTGAACGAAGCCATCATCAACGCAGCAGTAAGCCGTATACTAACGGCCACCGATCAGTGGCTTGAAGTATTGGAATGTGCTGCCAATCCTCAACTGCAGTTGGTCATCTCCAACACCACAGAAGTAGGAATCGCATTGCTGAATAACGATAACGTGCACGCCGCGCCGCCCGTTTCATTTCCGGGTAAACTACTGGCTTTTTTATTGGAAAGGTACAAGCACTTCAACGGCAGTATTGACAGCGGCCTGGTTATCATTCCCACAGAACTGATAACGGAAAACGGCAATAAGCTGAAGCAAATTGTTTTGGAGCTGGCAAAACAAAACCGGCTGGACGAAGCATTTATCAGCTGGCTACACACCGCCAACCAGTTTTGTAATTCTTTGGTGGACAGGATTGTGCCGGGTAAACTGCCGCCAGCCGATAAAGCAGCAACTGCCGGAAGACTGGGCTACAGAGACGATGAAATGATAATGTCTGAGACCTACCGGCTATGGGCAATTGAAACTGCCGACGAACGAACGAAAAATATTTTATCCTTTAGCAAAGCAGACACGGGTGTGGTACTGGCCAGGGATATCAATAAGTTCCGGGAATTAAAACTCCGCCTCCTTAATGGCTCGCACACATTTACCTGTGCGCTGGCATTGCAGATGGGCTTCACCACCGTAAAAGAAGCGATGGCGGATGCGGCGTTTTTTAGTTTTATTAGTCGCCTGATGGACGAAGAGATTGTTCCTGCTATTGTGAGCGATACCGTATCGGTTGACGACGCGCGCCGGTTTGCGGTACAGGTGCTAGACCGGTACAAAAATCCCTTTATAGAACACAACTGGCTGAGTATTTCTTTGCAATACAGCTCTAAAATGAAAATGCGCAATGTGCCGGTGCTGCAACAGTTTTATGCAAAACGTACAACGGTGCCCCGGCACATGGCCCTGGGGTTTGCTGCTTACCTGCTGTTTATGAAATCCGCCAAAGACAGCGGCCACTCATTTACAGGCAGTATCGGCGGCAAACAGTATGTGATTAATGATGACAAGGCCGCGGCACTGCACGAGTTGTGGGGTAGCGGTAATACAGATAACTTTGTTGCGCAGGTACTCAAAAATACCAGTCTCTGGGGCACCGACCTGGGTGAATTAGCTGGTTTTGGAACTGCAGTGACGGAGTCTATCACAATCATTGAACAAGATGGTATTGCTGCGGCACTGCAAAAAGTGCAGGCGCAGCAATCAAACTAAAGAATTTGACAAGTATGAAAAGAAAAGTGCTTAAAGTTCATCCCAGTGACAACGTGTTGGTGGCCTTGCAAAATCTGGCAAAAGAGGAGACTGTCAATTATGACGGACAGGCGTATACGCTGCAGGAGAATATTGGTGCCAAGCATAAATTTTTTGAGTATGATATGAATACGGGGGATGAAATTATTATGTACGGGGTGCTGGTAGGTAAAGCGCAACATGCTATTCCCAAAGGTGGTTTAATGACCACTGCCAACACAAAACATGCTTCGGATCCGTTTGCCTACCGGCCTTATCAGTATAACTGGCAGGCGCCAGATACATCGAAATTTAAAGGCAGAACTTTTAACGGTTATGTAAGAACAGACGGCCGGGTTGGTACGGCTAATTACTGGTTGTTTATTCCAACTGTTTTTTGTGAGAACCGTAACCTCGATGTAATCCGCGAAGCCATGCAAAATGAGCTCGGCTATGCGGTCACCCAGAAATACACAGCTTATACCCATCATCTGGCGGAAGCATACAAAAACGGCGAAGACATTGGCACCATTGATCTATCGGCATCGCAGGTGAGCGCCAAAGCCGGCCGCCTCTTCAAAAATGTGGACGGTATCAAATTCCTCAATCACCAGGGCGGCTGCGGTGGCACCCGGCAGGATGCCGCTGTACTTGGAAAACTATTGGCTGCCTACGCGGATCATCCAAATGTGGCCGGTGTAACGATATTGAGCCTTGGGTGCCAGAACCTGCAGACACAGACATTGCTGGATGACATCAGGCAGCGCAATCCTTCTTTTGATAAAGCGCTGTATGTATTTGAACAGCAGCAATCGCAAAGCGAGGAACAGCTGATAGCAACAGCGATAAGAAAAACGTTTGCGGGACTGATAGAAATAAATAAAATTGAGCGCACGCCGGTGCCGCTTGATAAGCTGGTAATTGGCGTTAAATGCGGTGGCAGCGATGGTTTCAGCGGTATCAGTGCCAACCCTGCAGTTGGCTATACATCGGATCTGGTAGTTGCGCTGGGAGGAAAAATATTGCTGGCAGAATTCCCGGAACTCTGCGGCGCAGAACAACAATTGATCGACCGCACCAGGGACGCAGATGCCGCCAAAAAGTTCATTCATTTAATGACGGCCTATAACAACGACGCCCACCGCGTAGGTTCCGGTTTTCACATGAATCCATCGCCCGGTAATATTAAAGACGGTTTAATAACAGATGCTATAAAAAGTACGGGGGCGGCAAAAAAAGGTGGTACATCACCGGTAGAAGATGTGCTGGATTATACAGAGCCTGCGGTTAAAGCCGGTTTAAACCTGGTTTGTACACCGGGCAATGATGTAGAAGCCACCACCGGTAAAGCCGCCAGCGGTGCTACACTCATTTTGTTTACCACGGGCCTTGGTACACCTACCGGTAACCCTGTTTGTCCAACCATAAAAGTAGCCACCAACAATGCGCTTACCAAACGCATGGGTGACATTATTGATATAAATACGGGCGCTATTATTGAAGGTGATAAAACAATAGAGGAAATGGGCGAAGAAATACTGGAGTATTGCATTAAAGCGGCAAGTGGCGAGATTATTCCGAAGGCTGTGTTGCTGAACCAGGATGATTTTATTCCGTGGAAACGGGGCGTGAGTTTATGAGTGTTTTTGGACATGCAAATCAATGAAATTAAAAAAGAAAGGGAAAAAACTGGGGCGGCTGATTACCGGATAAAGGCTTGCAATTGACGATACCAACGATTACAGACATAAAGCAGGATATATGAAAAATTTCATGGACGATAACTTTTTACTGGGCAGCAAGGCGGCGGAAGAATTGTATCATGGATATGCGAAAGACATGCCCATCATCGACTATCATTGTCACCTGCCCCAACAACAGATTGCAGACGATAAACAGTTCGGCAACCTTACACAGGCATGGCTCTACGGGGATCATTATAAATGGCGCGCCATGCGGACCAACGGCGTGGAAGAAGGTTATTGTACCGGCAATAAAGGCGATTATGAAAAATTTGCGCAATGGGCCGCAACGGTTCCCTACACATTGCGGAATCCGCTCTATCACTGGACGCATCTGGAACTGCAGCGTTATTTTGATGTGCGTGAAGTGCTGAACCCCGCTTCTGCAAAAAGAATATATGAACATTGCTCGGCGCAGCTGCAGACAAAAGAATTCAGCGTCAAAAGCCTGCTGCGCAAAATGAATGTGTCGGCAGTCTGTACCACTGATGATCCGCTCGATTCGCTCGAATACCACCTGCAACTAAAAGCAGCGGGGTTCGAGATTCCGGTGCTGCCGGCTTTCAGACCAGACAATGCGATGAATGTAGATGATCCCATTAAGTTCAACGCCTATATTAAAAAACTGGAAGGAGTTACCAATGTATCGGTTTCTAATTTTAATGATTACCTGTTTGCGCTGGAGAACAGGCACGATTTTTTTGCGTCGGTGGGTTGCTGCGTTTCCGATCACGGGTTGGAAGAAATCTTTGCAGAAGAATTCACAGGTTCAGAAGTAGAAACCATTTTCAATAAAATACATGGTGGAAAAGCATTGAATGAAATTGAACGCAGAAAGTTCAAATCGGCCATGTTACTGCATTTTGCAGAATGGGATTGGGAAAAGGGTTGGGTACAACAATATCACCTCGGTGCTTTGCGCAACAACAATACAAGAATGCTGCAGCAACTCGGTCCTGATACCGGATGGGATTCAATCGGCGACTACTCGCAGGGCAGACCATTGGCAAGGTTTCTGAACCGGCTTGATACTGAAGATAAACTTGCTAAAACAATTATATACAACCTAAATCCATCCGACAATGCATTGATGGCTTCAATGATTGGAAATTTCAACGACGGTTCCGTGCCAGGCAAAATTCAGTTGGGCTCGGGTTGGTGGTTTATGGATCAGAAAGACGGCATGACCCAACAGATGAATGCATTGTCCAATATGGGCCTTATCAGTCGTTTTGTTGGTATGCTGACAGATTCAAGAAGCTTTCTTTCTTTTCCAAGGCACGAGTATTTCAGGCGTATATTGTGCAACCTGTTTGGCGAAGAAATCGAAAGAGGTGAATTGCCAAATGACATTGAATGGACCGGAAGGATAATAAAGGATATTTGCTACAACAACGCGCGGCAATATTTTAATTTTCAACCTGCAGCATCGATGGCGCATACGGTTTAATTATTTTAAAGACCACAATGGATTTATTTAATATTTCAGGAAAAATTGCGTTGGTCACCGGTTGCACAAAAGGCATCGGGAAAGCCATGGCCATTGGTTTGGCAGAAGCGGGCGCAGATATTATCGGCGTCTCGGCATCATTGGCGCTCCACGACAGCGAAGTAGAAAAAGCCGTGCTGGCAACCGGCAGAAAATTTACAGCCTACCAGGCCGATTTGTCGGACAGGGAAAAACTATATGCATTTATAAAGAAATTGCAGGATGAAAATCCGGTGATTGATATTTTAATCAACAATGCCGGCGCCATCATGCGTGCACCGGCTGCAGAGCACACGGATGACTATTGGGACAAAGTACTTGCCATTAACCTGGATGCGCCTTTTATACTGGCGCGTGAAACAGGTAAGCAGATGATTGCCCGCGGCAGTGGAAAAATTATCTTCACCTGTTCGTTGCTGAGTTTCCAGGGAGGCATCACTGTGCCGGGTTATGCGGCCAGTAAGGGCGCGTTGAGCAGCCTGGTGAAAGCCCTGGCAAATGAGTGGGCAGGTAAAGGTGTAAACGTAAATGGCATCGCCCCCGGGTATATTGCCACAGACAATACGGAGGCGCTGCGGAACGACGAAGAGAGAAGCAAATCGATATTAAGCCGGATACCTGCTAACCGCTGGGGACAACCGGAAGATTTTAAAGGCGCTACCATATTTCTATCGAGTAAAGCCGCGGACTATGTGCATGGAACGATCCTAACGGTAGACGGGGGATGGATGGGCCGTTAGCGAAGTTGAAAAAGGTTGGTATAATGTTCTGCAAAAGAACAATCCATCAATTTAGTCTTCCAACTAAAACGTTTGAGTAGAATGCCCGGGCAATGGGCGTATTTATAATGGTGCTGAGTAGCTAAACAGCTAATTTGCGAAGTTAATAACAGATCTGTTTATACAATAAATGCCACTGCGCAGCCAACACGAATTAATTTTTTAAACATAGCAATGGAAATAAGATTTCAGAACAGCCCCAAAGAAACGAGCCAGATGGATACGCAAGCACTGCGCGATAATTTCCTCGTTGAAAACTTAATGCAGCTGGGCAAGATTAAACTCGTTTATACCCACTACGACCGGATGATTGTGGGTGGTGTAGTGCCGCTAGCGGCCGCGCTTTCGTTGCCCAATGAAGGCGAGTTGAAAGCAAATTACTTTTTGGAAAGACGTGAACTCGGTATTATAAACGTTGGCGGCAAAGGAACGGTTACCGCCGACGGTGAAAAGTATGATATTGAAAAGCTGGAATGCGTCTACCTCGGTAAAGGCAACAAAGAAGTTACTTTCAGCAGCGGTGCCGAAAAAGATCCTGCCTGCTTTTACCTGTTATCGGTTCCCGCCCATCAGACCTATGCAAATAAAAAAATGAGCAAACAGGAAGCGGCGCCTTTGCAGTTAGGTGAAAAGGCGACTTCCAACAAACGGTCATTGTATAAATACATACACAACGATGGCATACAAAGCTGCCAGCTGGTAATGGGACTAACGGTGTTGGAAGAGGGCAGCGTTTGGAACTCTGTGCCACCGCATACACATACCAGGAGGATGGAAGCATATTTTTATTTCGACGTGCAGGAAAACCAGCGCATCATGCATTTTATGGGTGAACCACAGCAAACGCGCCATATTGTGATGACCAACCGGGAGGCGGTAATTTCACCACCCTGGAGCATGCATTTTGGTTGTGGTACTGCCAACTATGGTTTTATATGGGGAATGGCAGGAGAGAACAAGGAATTTACAGACATGGATGCCGTACCGGTAAAAGAGATTAAGTAAGTAGTAAGTAGTAAGTTTTAAGTAATAAGTTTTAAGTAAAAGGTGCAAAGTTGAAAGTCAGAAGATTTTAGTTGGCGGGGAAAGCGAAGACTACTGTTAGCATTCACCGCAAGCCGGTTTAATTTTTTTGACTTTTACATTCAGACTTTCAAATTCATTTGATAATTATAAATAAAGAAACAATGTCAAAGAAAGTGGTAACGCTGGGAGAAATCATGCTACGGTTGTCGACTCCCGATTTTAAACGTTTTGTACAGGCAGACACATTTGATATTACCTATGGTGGTGGTGAGGCCAATGTTGCGGCAGCTTTGTGCAACTATGGACTGAACGGCACTTTTGTAACCAAGGTTCCAAACAATGCAATTGGTCAAAGTGCCATCAATCACCTCCGCCGCTATGGGGTAGACACACAGTTTATTGCCAGGGGTGGCGACCGGCTCGGGATATATTTTTTAGAAACAGGTGCATCAATGCGGGCATCGCAGGTAATATATGATCGCGCTGGCGCATCTATTGCGGATGTGGACATCAGTGAGTTTGATTTTGATAAAATCCTGGAAGGCGCCAGTTGGTTTCATACTACCGGTATTACACCGGCACTGAGTGATAAAGCGGCTGCCCTCACTGAGGCTGCTTTAAAAGCCGCAAAGGCAAAAGGCATTACTACCAGTATCGATTTGAACTACCGTAAAAAGTTATGGACCAAAGAAAAAGCGCGGGAAGTAATGACGCGGCTTTGCAAATATGTGGATGTGTGTATTGGTAACGAAGAAGACGCGGATACTACGCTCGGTTTTAAAGCAACAGGTACCGATGTAACAAAGGGTGAACTTAACCTGGATGGTTTTAAAGATGTATTCAGGCAGATGAAAGAAAAGTTCGGTTTTAAATACATTGCTTCTTCTTTACGCGAAAGCCACAGTGCAAGCGACAATGGATGGAGCGCGCTGGTATATGACGGCACCAATTTTCACCACACCAAACAATATGAAGTGCGCATTGTGGACAGGGTAGGCAGTGGCGATTCTTTTGCAAGTGGTTTTATTTACGGATTGGTAACTGGTATGCCAATGCCCGAAGCGGCAGAATTTGGTGTAGCGGCCTCGGCCATCAAACACACAATACCGGGCGATTTAAACCACGCAACATTGAGCGATGTAAAGGATTTAATGAAAGGCGATGGAAGCGGAAGGGTGCAAAGATAGCCCACGCCCTTGTCGGAACCCAAATGGCCGCATAGACACATATACCGGGTGTTGTACGAAAAATGATATTGCTTGCAGCACGGCCATGGTGCAGGTGTCGGCGGGTTACCTGCCTTGCATAAACGTTCGCAGGGTACGATTGCTAAACACTTTAACGCGAAAAAAAATGATAATCGACACTTTACAAAATGCAACTAAATACTTCAGTGTACATCCGTTGTTTAAAAAAGCATTTGAATACATCACCAATACGGAGCTGGACAGCATCGAACCTGGTAAGTATGAAATTGACGGAACGCACCTCAAAGCGATTTTTTCAAATAAAAAGGGGATGACTTCTGCCGAATCCACTGCAAAATTTGAGTGTCACGATAAACACATCGATATTCAGCTTTGCATAAATGGCGTAGAGGAATTTGGCTGGAAACCCCGTGAAAAATGTGTATTGCCCAACGGAAATTACAATGAGGAAAAAGATGTGCAATTGTACAATGACACACCAGACACCTATTTTCAATTAACCAACGGACAATTTGCGATCTTGTTTCCGGAAGATGTGCATGCGCCCATGATTGGTACCGCAGCAATTAAAAAACTGGTGATTAAAGTAAAAATATAAGGCCTCGTTGTTACAGCTTTTTGTAACGGCCTGGAACGAATTGAAAACGTAAAAGAGTATGAGCAATATCACTAAAACAGCAGACATTATTATAGCGCAGGGCATGCTGCCTTTGTATTTTAACGCCGATGAAGACGTTAGCGTAGCGGTTTTAAAGGCTATTTATAAGGCCGGGGTAAAAGCCGTTGAATATACCAACCGCGGGGAGGCTGCGTTTAAAAATTTTAAAAAACTGATCGAAGTGCGCAATGCTGAAATGCCGGGGCTGTTGCTGGGTATTGGTACTGTAAAAAATCTGCAAACCGCGCAGGATTATATTGATGCCGGTGCCGACTTTTTAGTGAGTCCGGGTTTTGTAAAAGAGGTTGCGGATTATGCCAGCAGCAAAGATATTTTTTATGCGCCCGGTTGTATGACACCCACCGAAATCATTGCAGCTGAAAATTCCGGGATAAAGTTTATAAAACTATTTCCTGGTAATATGCTGGGGCCAGAATACCTGAGCAGCATTAAAGATATTTTTCCAAAATTGTTATTTATGCCTACGGGTGGCGTAGACACCACAAGGGAGAATATTGCAGGCTGGTTTAAAGCAGGTGTGTGTGCAGTGGGTATGGGCAGTAAATTAATTAGCAAAAAATTAATGGAGCAGAAAGACTACGCGACCATTGAAACAGAAACAAAAAAAGTGATGGACACTATCAATAGTGTTAAGTCGGGAACTTAGTTTTATAAGTGAATTTGGTTGGGGAACTGCGTTTAATATTGAATAATCGCGCGGATAAGCATCAATAAAAAAAGCCATCATGAATCAATCAACGATTGGAAAATACCGCTGGACCATCTGCGCCTTGTTGTTTTTTGCCACTACGGTCAATTATTTAGACAGGCAGGTGTTAAGTCTTTTGCAACCCTACCTCGCTGAAAAATTTCAGTGGACGAATACCGACTACGCAAATATCACCGCGGTATTTCAATTCGTGTATGCGTTTTCAATGTTGTTTGCAGGGCGGATTATTGATAAGCTCGGTACAAAAACAGGCTATTCACTGGCCATTATTATCTGGTCGCTGGGTGCCGTTATACATGCGCTTGCCATACCCATTGGTGAAGGAATTACGGCTGTTTTGGGATGGGCCGGTATTGCTGCTTTTTCCGTTTCTGTACTGGGTTTTATGTTTTCCAGGGCAGTATTAGCGCTTGGTGAAGCGGGTAATTTTCCCTCGGCTATTAAAGCCACGGCTGAATATTTTCCGAAAAAAGAACGATCGCTGGCAACGGGTATTTTTAATTCCGGTACAAACATAGGTGCCATACTTGCGCCGCTTACCGTTCCCTGGATTAGGGTTCACTGGGGTTGGGAAACCGCGTTTATCATAATTGGCGGCATTGGTATTTTATGGTTGTTACTCTGGCTTTATTTTTATGAAAGACCAGAAAAGCAAAAGCGGCTTTCTCCAGAAGAGTATAATTATATAAATGCAGGTGAAGAGGAAAAAGATGAAAACACCAGCAAAGAAAAGGTTTCATGGGTTAAATTGTTGGGTTATAAGCAAACCTGGGCCTTCACCATCGGGAAGCTGCTTACAGATGGTGTGTGGTGGTTTTTTCTATTCTGGTTGCCTGCCTATATGAAGGCCCAGTACGGAATGGTGGACGAATCAATTGTGGTACCCCTGGCAGTCTTGTACACGTTATCAATGATTGGAAGTGTTTTTGGCGGATGGCTGCCCATGCACTTTATCAAAAAAGGATACAAAGCCTACGATGGAAGAATGAAGGCCATGTTTTTCATTGCACTTTTCCCGCTGATTGTGTTGGCAGCTCAACCGTTTGGTTACATCAGCTTCTGGGTGCCGGTGTTGCTGATAGGCGTGGGAACGTCTGCACACCAGGCATGGTCTGCTAATATATTTACTACGGTTTCAGATATGTTTCCCAAAAAAGCCATTGGTTCCGTAGTAGGAATCGGCGGTATGGCGGGCGGACTGGGCGGGGTATTTATGTCTAAACTGGGAGGTTCCTTGTTTGATCACTACAAGGGGCTTGGGCATATTGAAACAGGTTATACCATTATGTTTGCCATCTGCGCGGTTTCTTACCTGATAGCCTGGACCATCATGAAATCGCTGGTTCCCAAATACAAGCCTATTACTGATTTGTAAAAGTCGCTTCCGATTTTATGATGCATCGCTGTCGGTTTGCTGAAAGTTAAACCCGAATGTGCTGCCATCGCCCGGCATACTGCTTACTTCAATGTGGCCACCCTGCGCTTCAATAAATTCTTTGGAAATGGCAAGGCCCAGGCCCGTGCCGCTGCGTTCATGTGTACCCGGAACCTTGAAATAACGGTCAAAGATTTTAGGGAGGTATTTTGCTTCGATACCTTTTCCGTAGTCTTTTACCGTAAATAATACCCGGTTGCCTTTTGCAAACACGTTCACTTCAACAAAAGCTGCTTCAGGCGAATATTTGATGGCATTCGTGAGCAGGTTAATCAATACCCAGGACGTCTTTTCCGCATCTGCGTGAATGTTGGGAAGGTTATCCTGGACTACCAGCTTCATGCTGATGCTTTTTTGCTGGGCCTGGGCAGTAACAGCTTGCATAGCCTGTGTAACAATTAAAGCGGGTGGGGTAGCCTGCAATTTCAATTGAATATTGCCGGTTTCTACCTGCGACATATTCAGCAGTTCGCCCGTTATTTTCAACAGCCGGTCGGCATCATCTCCAATACTTTTCGTTAATTCCTGCTGCTCGTGGTTAAGGTTGCCAACACGGCTGTCCGTTAGTAGTTGCGCACTCATTTTGATAGACGAAATGGGTGTTTTTAATTCGTGGGATACTGTAGCAATAAAATTTGTTTTTGCTTCATTCAACTCATGAAAAGGCGTGATGTTCCTAAGCACAATTACTTTTCCAATAACAGCTTCGTTGCTGGTTACATTCAGCACATCCTTGTTAAAATAACTTTCTTTTCCATCGGCATAAATTTTCAATTCTTTGTTTTCTTCAACTTCCTGCAGCAGGGTTCGCATAAGGTCATTACGCAATGCCACATCGGGCGCATATTTACCTGTAATTTCTTTTTCTTTAAGCCCTAAAAGATTCTGCGCCACAACATTCAGAAACAATATATTTTTATTAGCATCCAGTCCAACGATACCATCCCGCATCTGGTTAATGATGGTCTCAATCCGGCTTTTTTCAAATTGCATTTGGGCAATATTGCTGTTTTCGTATTCGTCCAGCTTTTCCGCCA
Source organism: Chitinophagaceae bacterium (assembly GCA_039919885.1). GTDB lineage: Bacteria > Bacteroidota > Bacteroidia > Chitinophagales > Chitinophagaceae > JACMLD01. The sequence goes on along the minus strand of JBDSEV010000037.1, from coordinate 14,867 downwards.
TACTGTTAAATGCATTAGCAAGGTCGCCAAACTCGTCATGCTGTTTCAGGTAAATACGCTTTCGGTAATTCTTGTTGGCAATTTCTTTAATGCCTTCTGAGAGTGATTGAATGGGGTCTGACACGATACCCGGTAAATTAAAAATAAAAGTAAAAGAGATAAGTGTAAGAATGGTGAACGTTACCGTTAGCCACAACCGCGCGCTGGCAGCGTTTTTCTGTACTACGGCATTTTTTCGCAAAATCGCCAGCTCATTCAAATCCTGGATACGTATCAGGGATTGCCGGATTTCAGGGTAGTTGGTTGAGTCAAGCGGATTGGCAACCAGCTCACCAAAATTTTTACGCAGTTCCAGCGTGGCTTCTTGCTCGCCTTCCTCTGTAACATTATGTTCCTGATTAACAAGGTTATCTTGAAAAAGCGCTACTGCGTCTTTTCTTATTTTTATCGTTTCCAGCGCTTTCAGCATGTTATTGCAGTACATCAGCGACTCATGATTGTTTTTTAACACCTGTCCTGTATCCCTGCCAAGGCGGTTGATACTAAGAATGCCCAATACGCCAAACAGTAGTATAATTACAAACAGGAAGATGAGGCCAATGGATAATTTCGTTTTTAATTTCATGCTCATTTTACGACAGGATTACGATATCAATGTCTGCCGCCGAAAGTTTATTCAGAAGCTGGTTGAATACGGCAGTGTTCAAAATTACGCTGAATATATTGAGGTGGGGCTTTCCGATACAAATGGTAGTAATTGCCTTTTGTTCAGCGGTTTCAATAATACCTTTAGAAATATCTGTTTGTTTTACTTTGATTACTTCTGCGCCCAGTTCGGTGGCCAATTTAAAATTATTGATGAGATGGCGTTGTGCAGCAAGGCCAATTTTATCGGCCGCCTCTTTTGGCGTTTGTACATACAGCAGAAACCATTTGCTATGGTAGTAATTGGCCAGGCGGGCTGTTTTACGGATAACATTTTTAGCTGTTTTTTCATTGCTGCCAATGCAGGCAAGGAAGCGGTCATGTTTGAGGGATACACTGCGGGGGACTTCAGTTTCTACTTTTCTTTCTACCTGTGAGGCAACTTCCTTCAATGCCAGTTCGCGCAGTTGCAGAATCTTATCGGTCTGAAAGAAATTTTTAAGCGCCCTTTCTATTTTGTCGGCAGTATAAATTTTTCCCTCTTTTAACCTGGTTACCAGCTCGTCGGCAGTTAGATCGATGTTGACCACCTCGTCGGCCTGCGTCAGCACGCTGTCCGGAATCCGTTCCGCTACATCGATGCCGGTAATTTCCCTGATGTCGTTGTACAGGCTTTCTATGTGCTGAATATTTACCGCGCTGATTACGTTTATTCCGGCATCCAAAATATCCATTACATCCTGCCAGCGCTTTTCGTTTTTGCTGCCTTCAATGTTGGTATGTGCCAGCTCATCTATAACCACCACTTCCGGGTGCAGGTTCAATACCGCCTGCATATCCAACTCTTCCAGTTCTTTTCCCCTGTAAAAAAGTTTACGCCTGGGTATCACCGGTAGCCCGTGCAGCAGGGCATGGGTTTCTGCGCGGTTGTGCGTTTCAATAAAACCAATTTTTATGTCGATGCCATTGCGCAGCAGGGTTTGTGCCTCCTGCAACATGCGGTAAGTCTTACCCACACCAGCACTCATGCCGATATAGATTTTAAACTTTCCCTTCCGGCTTTTTCGGATAAGGTCTAAAAACTGTTTCGTATTTTCTTCTTTTTCTGACATATGCTGCTTTTCAATCTCATCCTTCGTTGTTCTTTGCGACGCCGAATTGCAGTTAGCGGCAATACCCAATTACCCATTTATTGCTCATAATGAAATGAGTATTGGTGTCAAATTGCTTTCTGCCTGTCAATGTTATCCACCGAAAAAATAATATACTATGGATACAATTTGTCCAGGGCAATATTCAGCTGTAATACATTCACTTTCGAAGGTCCGAATAATCCAAACAACGGCTGCTGGATGTTTTTTTGCACCAGCACCGCAATACTGGTTTCGTCTGCTTTCCTTATCGCGGCTATGCGCTTCACCTGAACACGTGCACCTGCGGGCGATAAATCAGGATCCAGCCCGCTGCCGGAGGCGGTTACCAGTTCAGCAGGGATATCGGATTTAGTAATACCAGGATTATGTACCAGGAAGCTGTCAATGCGATCATTCACCTGTTTGAGGTAATCTGGGTTAGCAGCACCTTTGTTAGACCCGCCCGAACCGGCGGCATTATAGTCAACCGCAGAAGGCCGGCTCCAGAAATACCTATCATCGGTAAATTTCTGACCGATATTTTTATAACCAACTACTTTACCGTTTACGCTGATCGTTTCACCCTTGCCGCCACCGGGGGCAAGCCTGGCTGCTGCTGCAATGAGCAGGGGATACAGTACCGCGCAGATAATAATGAATACAAGCGATATTTTTAATGATGGTAACAGGTACTTTTTCATGATGTATTTTTTAAAGATTTTTAATTTTCGGAAATGAGCATGCTACACGTGCAGCAGCAGGGAAACACTTCACGCTGGCCACAAACAATTACATAAATAGACCCAGCAGCAGATCAATTAATTTAATTCCTATAAAAGGAGCAATGATGCCACCCAGGCCGTATATCAGTAAATTTCTTCTTAGCAATGCGCTGGCCCCAATGGGCTTATAGGCAACGCCTTTCAATGCAAGCGGAATAAGAACCGGTATAATAATGGCGTTGAAAATAACCGCTGATAAAATGGCACTCTCTGCACTTTTTAAATACATAATATTCAATGCCTGTAATCCCGGAATAGAAACTATGAAGAGCGCAGGTACAATAGCAAAATATTTTGCTACGTCATTAGCAATTGAAAAAGTAGTCAGTGTTCCTCTTGTCATCAGCAATTGTTTGCCTATTTCCACAATTTCTATCAGCTTGGTGGGGTCATTGTCAAGGTCAACCATATTACCGGCTTCTTTGGCGGCAGCAGTACCGCTATTCATCGCAACACCCACATCGGCCTGGGCAAGGGCCGGTGCATCGTTGGTGCCGTCACCCATCATGGCCACCAGCTTGCCACCCTGCTGTTCTTTTTTTATATAATTCATTTTGTCTTCCGGTTTTGCTTCGGCAATGAAATCATCTACGCCCGCTTTTTCCGCAATGAATTTTGCCGTCAGTGGATTGTCGCCCGTTACCATTACTGTCTTTACACCCATTTTGCGCAGGCGCTCAAAACGTTCCTGTATACCGGGTTTAATGATATCCTGCAATTCAATAACGCCCAGAATTTTATTATCCTGGCTTACTACCAGCGGTGTTCCTCCATTTGAAGCAATGACTGTAACCCTTTCTGCCGTTTCCGGCGGAACACTGTTCCCTGCTTTTGCAGCCAGGTTTCTTATAGAATCAAAAGCCCCTTTCCTGATTTTTACACCATTTGGAAGATTTATGCCGCTGCTGCGGGTCTCTGCAGTAAATTCTATAAACGCTGCGCCGTCCGTATTGAACGTATTTACATTAATACCCGCCAGTTCAATAATTGATTTTCCTTCCGGCGTTTGATCCGCCAGTGAAGAAAGCGCACAAGCTTCGGTAAAGGCAGCTTTGTCGATGCCGTTTGCAGGATAAAAATTGGTTGCCTTCCGGTTGCCAATGGTGATGGTTCCTGTTTTATCGAGTAACAGCGTATCCAGGTCTCCGGCTGTTTCAACTGCCTTACCACTTTTCGTGATTACGTTTGCCCGAAGTGCCCGGTCCATACCCGCAATGCCAATGGCACTTAACAAGCCCCCGATGGTAGTGGGTATTAAACACACATATAAAGACACCAGCGCCGCAATAGTAATCGGCGTATTTGCATAATCTGCAAATGGTTTAAGGGTTACGCATACAATCAGGAAGATAAGCGTAAAGCTTGCCAACAGGATGGTAAGTGCAATTTCATTGGGCGTTTTCTGCCTTGACGCACCTTCTACCAGGGCAATCATTTTATCAAGAAAGCTTTCGCCGGGTTCCGTGGTAACCTTTACTTTTATATGATCGCTTAAAACTTTGGTGCCGCCTGTAACGGAAGATTTGTCACCACCGCTTTCTCTTATCACTGGTGCACTTTCGCCCGTGATAGCGCTCTCATCAATGGTGGCAATGCCTTCAATAATTTCGCCATCCATGGGTATCATATCGCCGGCCTCGCAAAGAAATACATCTCCTTTTTTTAATTGTGAAGAAGGAACAATCTTTACTTCGCTGGTGTAAATTTCTCCAACGGGAAATATTTTTTTTGCGGGTGTTTCTTCCCTTGTTTTGCGCAGGCTGTTGGCCTGCGCCTTACCCCTTGCTTCGGCAATGGCTTCAGCAAAATTGGCAAATAACACGGTTACGAACAGTACCAGGAATATTGCCAGGTTATATACAAAACTTCCCTGGGCTTTTTCTCCTGCCAGAATCCAGATACATACACCCAGCATAACGGCGGTGCCAATTTCTACGGTAAACATCACGGGGTTGCGCAGCATTACACGCGGGTTCAGTTTTACGAATGATTGTATGAGTGCTTCTTTTACAAGGGTGGGTTCCAACAATTTATTTGATTGCGTCGTTGACATATCTTTTAATTTTGAGCCAGGTGAAAATGGTTGTATGCTTTTATTGATACGTAATTTTCTGCGGCTTGTTTAAGCGTTTTTTCTTGCTTTATTACTGACTTAATATCTACATTCATTTTATCCGGGCACTACCCATGCAAACTGAAATATTCGGCAAGCGGGCCAAGGACAAGTGGTGGAAAATAGGACAGCGCGGTAATGATGAGAATAACGGCAAAGGTCATTACGCCAAACGTGAGTGAGTCCACCCGCAGTGTACCGGCAGACGCAGGCACATGCTTTTTATTGGCCATTAACCCAATGATGGCTACCGGACCAATAATCGGCAGGTAACGGCCAAGTATCATTGCAAATCCTGCTGCAATATTCCAGAACCGGTTGTTGTCGGAAAGTCCTTCAAAGCCACTACCGTTGTTTGCATTGGCTGAAGTAAACTGGTAAAGCATTTCAGAAAATCCGTGATAGCCGGGATTGTTCAGCCAGGCACCCGGTTTCACCGCCCAGTCGTTATTACCGTGGTACACAAGGTACCAGGCTGCCAGGGCAGTTCCCCCCTTAATAACAAACGCCGATAATAACGTTACCAAAGCGGCAATTTTAACCTCCCTGGCTTCCACTTTATGGCCCATAAATTCAGGTGTTCTGCCTACCATAAGGCCAGATATAAACACGGCGATAATGATATAAATAAAATAGTTTAGGATGCCTACGCCACAGCCGCCGTAGAAACCGTTTATCATCATGCCCAGCATTTGCATTAGTCCGGAGACAGGCATTGCGCTGTCGTGCATGGAATTAACTGATCCGGTAGATATAACGGTGGTGAGTATACTCCAGTAACCGGATGCCGCGGGGCCAAACCGGACTTCTTTGCCTTCCATTGCACCGGTGGCCTGGGTAACACCCAATTTCGCGATGGCAGGGTTACCATTGATTTCCGTAATGATGGTTGGTATTAACAGGCAAAACAAACCGATGGTCATGACGCCGAAAATGACGTAAGCAAATTTTTTGCGTTTGATGTAGAAACCCATTGCAAACAGCAGCGCAACTGGTATCATTACCTGCACAATTACTTCCAGCATATTGGTAAAATAATTGGGGTTTTCCAGGGGATGCGCGGAATTGGTGCCAAACCAGCCTCCGCCATTTGTGCCAAGGTGCTTAATAGCGATCATTCCTGCAGCGGGCCCGCGGGATACCTGCATGCTATCTCCCTGTAAAGTGGTGATGCTGTCTTTTCCATCGAAACTTGCGGGTGTTCCGTTGAATGCGAGCAGCACGGCAATAACGATACAAACAGGCAATAATATACGTGTAATGGTTACCGTAAAAATCTGCCAGAAATTACCAAGGTTATTGGTTGTCTTTTCTTTCAATCCGTTGAAAAGAGCAACCAGGCAAGCGATACCGGTTGCAGCGCTCACAAATTGCAGAAAAGTTATAACAAAAAGTTGTGTTAGATAGGTAACCCCGCTTTCACCAGAATAATCCTGCAGGTTGCAGTTAACCAGGAAGCTGATGGCGGTATTGAAACTAAGGTCTGGCGTCATGTTTGGATTGCCGTCGGGATTCAGTGGAAGGTGGGCCTGGTACAAAAACATAAAAAAGGCGTATACAAACCATACTAAATTAATAGTCAGCATCGCTTTCAAAAATTCTTTCCAGTTCATGGGCTGCCCCGGCTGAACACCGGCCAACCTGTAAATAAGCTTCTCCACCGGCTTCATAAAATTCAGCAGTGTTTTTTCGCCGCTGAATACTTTTGAAATGTATTTTCCAAGCGGAAAAGCCAGCAGCAATGTTATTATAAACGTTGCTATAATGCCTGTTAATTCTGTGTACATGATAATTTTTTTTTAGTAAGGGGTGCCAGGGTTTTTCAATAAACCAATTGACCGTCTTAGAATTTTTCGGGTTTTAATAAAACATAGACGAGGTAAATGAATACGGCGACAGAAAGAATAAAAAGTATTAAAAACATGCGGTGATTTTTATTGTTGGTTATTAAATGCTGTTCAGATATTTTCAAAGAAATCAATTGCTTTAAAAAATAACCAGAAGCAAAGAAGGCCAGCGGCTATTAAAATTGCGGTAATCATATTTTTTCGTTTTATCAGTTTGTTCCAAAAACGTGCCTGCGGTAACGCCGGGGGCCCAACAACAGGCAGGATGCCCGCTGGGCGCGGATCGTCGGGCGTTTGTCCACTTTGCCGGTATTGCCTGCTGTTTGCAAAACCCTTCCGTTTTGGAAGGGGTGGTTTGTCAAAATGGAGTAGCTGGGGCGCAATTCATTTTGTATTTACCTTTAGAGAAACTGGCTAGTGAAACAATTGCTTTTTATCTTATTTCTTTTGGTGAGCCGCTACGGCATGGCGCAGGGAATGTTTCCGCGCGACTCTGCAGATTTTCTCCTGCGCGGACTGAGTAACAATTCGATTGAATATACCAATGCGCCGGGTGCCACTGCCGGGATGGATGCGGCAGCAAGCGCGTTGTATCAGCACGCAGACAACTACATTAAGCGAAACCTTATAAATGGCCTGGCAGATTCATCTACGGTGCTGGCCTGTCACGTTTTGCTAACAAAACTGCTTGAGCCGGGCAAGGATAATTTTTATCATACCACCGAGGACTTTACAGATTCTATTTTAGTGGTGTATGCGTACAATGGATTGTCATGGACGAAGCTGTACGACAAGATAAATCTCAGTTTTTCCGTACATATTGATCGTGCGGCAATCACCAAAATAAAATTGTATTGGTTGTCAAAAAAGGAGCCGCCGCTTTACGATCCTGCAATGAATAGACAGTAAGCATTGGTGTTTTTAAGGACATGGGGCCGCTGTTTTGTAGCAACAATAACCGCCCTGAAGTTGTTGCAGACAATTACAATCGATTGGTGATGATCTGGCCTTACCGGATGTAAGGCCATCTATAATTAAAAAATTTATTTCACCAGTGTGTTTTGGTCACAGGCCGTACTCTTCAATTTTCCTGTATAAAGTGGTAAGACCGATATTCAGCAGGCGCGCGGTCTCTGTTTTGTTGCCGTTGGTGTGGCGCAGTACACGCAGTATATGCAACTTTTCTACACTGGAGAGATCAAAAGCAGACAATGTTTCCTGGGCTGACACAGGCAATATTTGCATTTCAAGCGGCAGGTTATTTACCGTTAACTGGGCGCTGTCGGCCAGTATAACGGCTCGTTCTATTACATTTTTTAATTCGCGGATATTGCCTTTCCAGGGATGTTGTTGCAGGCGCGCCATAAAATCTTTACTCATGCTGGTTACCTGCGCATTGGTCTTTTTTGCGAAAATGGCAAGGAAATAGTCAGCCAGCACAGGGATGTCCTTTTTTCGGTTGCGCAATGCCGGTAGTGTGACGGTAAAAATATTGATCCGATAAAATAAATCCTCCCTGAACTTTCCATCGATCACTTCCTGTTGCAAATCACGGTTGGTAGCAGCAATAACGCGTACAGCAACCTTCGTTGTTTTTGTATCGCCCACTTTTATAAACTCACTGGTTTCCAGCACGCGCAATAATTTCGCCTGCAAATCCGGATGCATTTCGCCAATTTCATCCAGGAATAAAGTGCCGGTACTGGCTTCTTCAATCAATCCTTTTTTATCTTTTATAGCGCCGGTAAAAGCGCCGGCTTTGTGACCAAATAATTCACTTTCCAGTAGTTCTTTTCCAAACGCGCTGCAGTTAACGGCCACAAAAGGCTTGCCCACCTGTTTGCTGTTTGTATGGATGGCTTGTGCAAATACTTCTTTACCAGTGCCGGTTTCACCAAGTAATAAAACGGTGGCATCGGTAGGCGCTACTTTTTTTGCGAGGGCCACAGCCTCTACTAATAATGGCGCGCTACCCAGTATGCTGTTGAACCCGTACCGTTTGCCAACCTGTTTTTCCAGTTGTTCTACCCGCTGCTGCAACTGCACTTTTTCCATGGCGCGGCCCAGGAGCGGTATTATTTTATCATTGTCGTCGCCCTTCGTAATATAATCAAAAGCCCCATTTTTCATTGCCAATACGCCATCTGAAATATTTCCATACGCGGTCAGTAAAATAATTTCAATGCCAGGAAACTTTTGCTTGACGGCCGAAACAAATGCTACGCCGTTGCCGTCCGGTAATTTTACATCACAAAGGATTACATCAACCTGCTCCTTGTCCAGCAGCTTCATGGCGGCTTTAATGCCGGCGGCTTCAAACAGCACAAATCCCTCCAGTCGTATAATGCGGCTGAGCAGCGAACGAAGTTTTTCTTCATCATCAATAACAAGGATATTACCTGCGGTCATAGTTATCAATATTGGCTCAAAAGTAGGTAAATACCGAAACAGGCGCACTGTTTTACGCAACGCAATGGGTAATCGCGCTTTTGAGAAACCGAAATAAGGATACGGACAATTGTTGATACACGAAACAGCATTATTCACGGTATGACGCTGTATCGGACCATGTGATTTGGGGTATAGTAATTCGACATCTTCCAATTTTGCAAAAAGTAACCCGGGAATTGTTGGGCGACTGGAAATGCACTACATACAACAACACCGGGTTTGCTGCTTTGATGGCAGAAGAATGAATCCCCGGCTTGGGTTCATTTAGTAGCGGCGGTAAGACGTAATTCGATTGAGCTTTTGTTGTTATCTTCATCATGAGTAATTTTATTGGGCTTCCCTTCCGGGTAGGGCGTTATAAATTTCAGCACAGCAGCAAGTCGTGAACGGACAAGGTTTTTCTTTTCAGCAAAAAACCGTTGCGCGTGCACAGCCGGTGTATGATTAATTTTGCATTGAAAATGAACTGTATTGATATACAGCCGCCTTTAATTTGCAAACCGCAACCGGGCAATGTTGCGTTGATTTTACCGGACTTCCCGCCTGTTTACCATGCGGTACGTTTTATGAAGTTACGATGTGTCGGTTGCATGGGTTCAAAAAACGTATTTGATACACTTATTTTAGTATTTTCGGCACTCCAATTTTTTTATCAGATAAAAATGTAACAAATGAGTACGATTGCGCGATTATTGTCAGTAGTTACTTTATTAACCATCATTCATATGAGTTGTACAAATGCACCTGCACCCGGAGAAACACCTGCAACAGCTGCCGCAGCAATTACAAAACAAGATTTTGGCCAGGTAGATGGCAAACCTGTATACCTGTTCACGCTAACCAATAAAAAGGGCGCACAGGTAAAAATCAGCACCTATGGCGGTGTTGTTACCTCCTGGGTATCGGCGGATAAAAACGGCACTAAGAGCAGTATCGTGCTGGGCTTCGATAGCTTAAGTGGCTATCTTGCAAAACCCCCTTATTTTGGTGCACTTGTAGGCCGTTACGGCAACCGGATTGCCAATGGCAAATTTAAAATTGGCGATAGTTCGTATACCCTGGCAACCAATAACGGCAAAAATCATTTACACGGCGGCTTAAAGGGTTTTGATAAGGTGGTGTGGGATGCCAGTGAGGTTGACAGCGTGGCCGCATTAACCCTTGCCTATACCAGCAAAGACGGGGAAGAGGGCTATCCGGGTAATTTAAAAGTGACCGTGGTGTATAGCCTCAGCGACGACGATGAATTGGGCATAGAATATAATGCAGAAACCGATAAGCCAACGCCGGTAAACCTGACCAATCACAGCTATTTTAATTTAACCGGCAACCCGTCCAACACCATTCTTAACCATGTCTTGAAAATTGATGCGGATGCATATACACCCGTAGACGCCACGCTGATTCCTACCGGCGTGCTGCAACCCGTGAAGGGCACTCCATTTGATTTTACTACGGCTACCGCAATCGGATCGCGCATTGCAGCTGTGCCTGGCGGATATGATCATAATTTTGTGCTGAATAGCAAAGATGGCTCATTACACCTGGCGGCCGTATTAACAGATTCTGTCAGCGGCAGAAAACTGGAAGTGTCTACCACGCAGCCTGGTCTGCAGTTTTATACCGGCAATTTCCTGGACGGCAGTTTTAAAACCAGCGATGGTAAACCCATTAACAAAAACGCTGCTCTTTGTCTGGAGACACAACACTTCCCCGATTCACCTAACCAGCCGTCTTTTCCGTCAACAATTTTAAAGCCGGGAGAGCAATACCACAGTGTTACCAGGTATAAGTTGTCTGTTCAGTAAATGTGAGGAGGATAGTAATAGGCGCGGTAGTAAAAAAACAACAGATACATGACCCCGGAAGCTTTTCTTTTTGACCTTAACGGTACCATGATAGATGACATGGAATACCACGTTAAAGGCTGGTACGAAATCCTGAACACCGATTTGCAGGCCGATCTTAGCTGGCAACAGGTGCGTGCAGAGATGTACGGAAAGAACAACGAAGTGCTGACGCGTATTTTTGGCGAAGGAAAATTCACCGAAGCCCGCATGAACGAATTATCCATGGAAAAGGAAAAACGCTACCAGCAAAGCTACCTGCCGCATTTAAAGTTGATAGCGGGGCTGGAAGCGTTTATGGACAAGGCCACGGCCAATCACATCCCAATGGCTATTGGATCAGCGGCCATGATGTTAAATATTGACTTTGTGCTGGATAACCTGCAGTTGCGAAACCGGTTTGCAGCCATTGTAAGTGCGGACGATGTGCTGATAAGTAAGCCGCATCCTGAAACATACCTGAAAGCAGCCGCGCTGCTGGGCGTACAGCCCCATGCGTGCATCGTTTTTGAGGATGCGCCAAAGGGCGTGGAAGCAGCGCAAAATGCTGGTATGAAGGCCGTAGTGCTAACTACTATGCACCCGCAGGAAGATTTTGCAGCGTATTCCAATATCCTGGTATTTGTAAAAGATTATGAAGACCCCATATTAAATACTTTGTTTGAATGAACCCTGTAAAAATCAAACGATTTCCCCATTGTTGCCCTTAAAAAAAATAAATGTTTGAATGACACTTATTTTGAAATAAATCCTATCTTGGTTCCTCAATAGCTGCCAGCATATATGAAAGATTCTTTTGTAATAGGAGTAGACTATGGCACAGATTCAGTACGTTCCGTGCTGGTGAATGCCAGTAACGGCAAAGAAGTAGCGGCTGCTGTATTTGCTTATCCACGCTGGAGGGACGGCCTGTTTTGCAACGTGCAGCTAAACCAGTTCCGCCAGCATCCGCTTGATTATATTGAAGGGTTGGAACACAGCATCCGCGCTTGTGTGCAGCAAGCCGGCCCGGCCATCGCAGCAAGCATCCGGGGAATTTCAATTGACACCACGGGTTCAACACCAGTGGCCGTAGATGGTTCCGGAACGCCGCTCGCTTTGTTACCCGGGTTTGAAAACAATCCACACGCCATGTTTGTGCTGTGGAAAGATCATACAGCAGTAAAAGAAGCCGCGGAACTCAATGAACACAACAAAAAATTTTCTGCTAACTACCTGCAGTATGTGGGTGGTATATACTCTTCAGAATGGTTCTGGGCTAAATTACTTCGTATCCGCCGGCAGGATGAAGCAGTCAGGAATGCGATGCATTCATGGGTGGAACATTGCGACTGGATACCTTTTTTGTTAACCGGCGGAACAGAAGTCCGGTCAATGAAACGCAGCGTATGTGCTGCCGGGCACAAGGCATTATGGGCAAAAGAATTTGGCGGGTTGCCGCCGGATGATTTTTTTGCTTCCTGGGATGGCCTGCTAAAAGGATTCACCAAAAAACTTTTTACGGAAACTTATACGGCAGACAAAGCGGCTGGCACCATTTCGGCAGCGTGGGCAACCCGGCTGGGGTTACCTGCCGATGTAGTTATCGGCGTCGGTGCATTTGATGCACACATGGGCGCCGTGGGTGGACAAATTGAACCCTATCACCTCAGTAAAGTTATGGGCACTTCCACCTGCGATATGCTGGTGGCGCCGGTGGAAGAAGTGGGTGATAAACTGATAAAAGGAATTTGTGGCCAGGTGCCGGGTTCCATTATTCCAGGTATGATGGGCATGGAGGCCGGGCAGTCTGCTTTTGGAGATGCCTATGCCTGGTTCAAAAATATACTGGCATGGCCGCTGCAAAATATATTGTCGCAAACGTTGCTGGTAGATAACCAGACATTGATTGCGTTGCAAAATGAAACGAGCAATAAAATAATAGCTGAACTAAGTAAAAGCGCTGCATCAATACCGTTAGATGAAAATGATGAAGTGGCAACGGACTGGCTAAACGGCAGGCGCACACCGGACGCTAACCAGTTGCTCAAAGGCGCGTTTACCGGTTTAAACCTGGGCACCGACGCGCCAAGAATGTTCAGGGCGCTGGTGGAAGCCACCTGTTTTGGCGCCAGGAAAATTGTAGATCGGTTTAATGAGGAAGGCATCCCGGTTAAAGGTTTGATAGGCCTCGGGGGCGTGGCAAAAAAATCCCCCTTTATTATGCAGATGATGGCCGATACAATGGAAATGCCCATCCGCATTCATACGTCGGAACAAACCTGCGCATTGGGTGCAGCAATGTTCGCCGCTACTGCCGCCGGAATTTATACCAAAGTAGAAGATGCGATGGCGGTAATAGGGCAGGGTTTTGACAAAGAATATTTTCCTGATAAGCAAAACGCATTGCTGTACCGGCAGCGGTACGCGAAATATACAGCACTCGGTAATTTTACTGAAGCACAAACGGTAGCATAGCAGCGCGCGATTTCTTTTTTTTATTTTAACAGCAAGCATTGAGATGAGCAAATATGAACACATACGGGAGGCTGCCTACAAGGCCAATATGCAATTGCCAAAACTGAACCTCGTACTGTTTACTTTTGGAAATGTAAGTGCAGCAGACAGGGATCTGGGCGTATTTGCTATCAAGCCAAGCGGGGTTCCGTATGAAGATTTATCGCCGGGCAAAATGGTGGTGGTAGATTTTGACGGCAATACCGTAGAAGGAAAATTGCGGCCCTCTTCTGATACCAAAACGCATGCTGTTTTGTATAAAAACTGGCCAAATATTGGCGGTATTGTGCACACCCATTCCACCTATGCTACCGCGTGGGCGCAGTCGCAACGGGATATTCCTATTTATGGTACTACGCATGCGGATCACAATACAGTTGATATACCCTGTGCTCCACCCATGAGCGACGAAATGATTAAAGGAAATTACGAATACGAAACAGGTTTCCAGATAATCAATTTTTTGCAGGAAAAAGGCATCACCTATGAAGATGTAGAGATGGTACTGGTGGGTAACCATGCTCCTTTTACCTGGGGTAAAACGCCTGAGAAGGCAGTATACAACAGCGCGGTCCTGGAAGCTATCGCACAGATGTCGTATTTAACAGAACAGATAAGGCATGATACACCACGGTTGAAAGATGCACTGATAAAAAAACATTTTGAACGGAAACACGGACCGGATTCCTATTACGGACAGTGATAAGTGGTAAGTGTTTTGTTGCCACTTAACCTACGTTCCAGGAGATGTACACACACGGGGGCGTGTTGTTGAACTCAATACCAGGCAAAGTTTAAAGCCACATACAAACATACAATGCGATTTTTCTTATTCTGTCTGATTGCCTGCTGGTGCTGCGCCGCACATGCACAGGTTGCCGATACGCCGCCACTTGGCTGGAATAGCTATAATTGTTATGGATCCGCCGTGCACGAAGACGAAGTAAAATTCAATGCTGATTACATGGCGGCTAATTTAAAACAATTTGGCTGGCAATACATTGTGGTGGATTTTTTATGGTCGTACGATAATCCGCCCGGTAGTAACATTGGTAATCCTTTTCAAAAAAGGTTAGACGACGGTTCTTATATCCCCTGGCTGAGCATGGATAAATGGGGCCGCTTAACACCGCATCCAAATAAGTTCCCTACCGCATTTAATGGCAAAGGTTTTAAACCGCTGGGAGATTACATTCATAGCAAAGGACTGAAATTTGGCATCCACCTCATGCGCGGTATACCACGCCAGGCCGTTTGGGCAAAGACGCCGGTACTGGGTGCCGAAGGTATTACAGCCGATATGATTGCGGATACCAATTCCGTCTGCCCATGGATGAATCATATGTACGGCCTCAACATGAGTAAACCAGGCGCGCAGGCCTACCTGAATTCTTTGTTACAATTGTATGTTGAGTGGGGCGTGGATTTTCTGAAAGTAGATGATTTGTCCAGACCTTACAGTAAAGCAGAAGTAGAAGGTTATAAGAAGGCCATCGACCAGAGCGACCGGCCAATCGTATTGAGTTTATCGCCGGGTGCTACACCGGTAGCCG
>JBDSEV010000096.1:0-13091 GCA_039919885.1 Chitinophagaceae bacterium | reverse complement strand
TCGTCACTGCAACGGCGCTGCGCCCGCTTCTTTGCTTCTCAATCCGGCTACCGCCGGAACCGAACCGGCTGAGGCGCCTTATGCAGCGACTGGTATCATTGGAACTAGTTCCTGTTTGGTTTTGTGATCTCGTTCATTGTTCTATATACGGGTATTCGGCTGAGGCTATCGGGGGCTAGTCATTAAAGCAAATGCTGTTTTTATTGATTGTCTTGTAGCGGTTCCAACAGTAGAATTGGTGAAGTTGAAGTCACAGTAGTACAAAAGCTCAATCAGGGAACGATGTCGAAATCGGGCTATTTCGATTTCGACTGGCTTTTTTGCGGTACTTTTTTTCCATAAGAAAAAAAGCAAAAGAAAAATCATAAAAGATAATTTTACAAAATATTACTGATTTTAAAACGCTATTTCTTAATTAGAATATGAAAGAATAAATGGTACCAGGCAAAGATTTAGACTTTTTGAGGCTGGACTAATTATAAAACTAACTGCTATGAACAGGCGAAATTTTATCAAGTACAGCACCCCGGTTATCCTGTTGCTGGCCAATGGAAGGTTGCTGCAGGCCGCTGAAATGGATCCCTATGAATGGGAAAAACGCAAGGTAAAACTGCGTTTTGCTATTGCATCAGACGGTCACTATGGCGAACCCAAAACTGACTACGAGCAGTTCTATGCAACCATGGTCAGCCGCGTGAATGAAGCGCATGCTGCTAACCCTTTTGCGTTTTGTATGATCAACGGTGATATCGTTCACAACGATAAAACACTTTACCCGGCAGCAAAAGCGCACCTTGATAACTTACAGCCGCGCTATTATGTGAGCCAGGGTAACCACGACCATGTTACGCCAGCGGAGTGGGAAGCGATCTGGAATATCCCGCTCTATCATGATTTTAGTATTAAGAAAACATCGTTCCTGATTGGTACAACCTCCGATGAAACGGGCGCGTATAAGTGCCCCGATTTACAATGGATAGCAGCTCGGTTGGAAGCGCACAAAAACCAGGAGCAGGTTTTTGTTTTTCTGCATATCAACACCGCCAAACTAACTGCCAACGCCATTGACTGCCCTGAGCTATCAGTTTTGCTTGCAAAGTATAAAAATGTGAAGGCTGTTTTTAACGGGCATGATCACGACCAGGAAGACATTAAAATAAAAAATGAAATTCCTTTTATTTTTGATGCGCATTTCGGCGGTAGTTGGGGAACATCGTACCGCGGATTCCGGGTAGTAGAGGTGATGAAAGACAATTCCATTGCTACCTACATTATGAACCCGGTAGAGAAGATAAATGAAGCATCAGTGTAGCTGCAAATTTACTGGTTAAGAAATTTTTGAAGCGCGCGCAACCCGCGGTTGCTATTCTCCTTTAAAGTTTGCTTTTCTTTTTTCTAAAAATGCGGCCGCGCCCTCTTTGGCATCTTTGGTATCAAACAATTCTCCAAATGCACGGATCTCATGCTGTAATCCATCGGGCGCACCGTAGGCAGCCATATTGGTGAGCGCTATAATATGCCTGATGGCGATGGGTGCTTTTGTATTGATAACCTGCAGCAGTGTGGCTGTTTTGTGCAGTAACTCCGTTGCTGTTGTTATGTGGTTAACCAGTCCGAGTTGTTTCGCTTCATTGGCATCTATCATATTCCCGGTCATCATCAGCTCCATCGCTTTTCCTTTTCCAATCAATTGCGTTAACCGTTGTGTGCCGCCGTAACCTGGCACCAGGCCCAGGTTTACTTCGGGTTGTCCGAATTTTGCATTTTCACTGCAAAGCCGGAAATGACAGGCCATCGCCAGTTCACAACCGCCGCCCAATGCAAATCCATTCACCGCAGCTACAATCGGTTTGGGACTATTTTCTATTTTACTGAATACCGCATCCTGCCCTTTTTGAGCAAGTGCCTGCCCGGCCCTTCCATCCAGTGCGGTGAATTCGCTGATATCCGCACCGGCAACAAAAGCTTTTTCGCCACTGCCGGTTATTATGGCGCTTTTGATTTCTTTATTTTTATACACTTCATCAATGGCAGTGCCCAATTCTTCAATTACGGTTTTGTTCAGGGCATTTAATTTATCAGGCCGGTTGATGGTAATGGTAAAAACATGGTTATCGAGACTGGTTAGCAGGGTTTGAAACATGTGCTTGCCTTTTTGATGAACGATTTCCAAAGATAGAAACTATTTTACTGCGATGGGTGCGGGTAACGCCGGCAGGCATTTCAAATACTAACTGCTACATTCCAGCTACAAAAACCAGCCGTTGGCTGCCGAAGGATTTTTTGTGAAAACGGCGCGTTATATCTTTCCGCTTCAAAGCAGTCTATGTACCTGATAAAATTTATAACCATCTTTTTATGCTGTGTTATTGTTGGCGTTAATTTGCATGCGCAGCAGAACCTATCCACGAGTGCGTCATTTCTTTTTAAAAAAACACCCAGCCGGTTGACCAATGCTGAAAAAAACCATTTATTTGAGCAACTAGATATTAAATGGTCTGCAAACAAGGATCAGTTTGTTGACAATGATGATGAAGATGAACTGACGCCTTATCTGCATGTTGGATTTTTTCCGGTAGATATAAACAGGGATGGGTCAGAAGAAGTATTCATCGTGCTTTCCAACGAAGCCCTGTTTGAAACAACAGGCGTGAAGATTATATTTTTTGCTAAAGATGAAGACGGGTCTTACCAGAAAAATACGGAGATTCCCGTTGAAGACCTTGTACCGTTGACAAGAAAACATTTGGGTTACCCGGATTTGTTGCTGGGTTCTTCTGGTGCCTTATTCAACATTTGGAGATGGGATGGAAAACGCTATAAATTCTTTCAGCGGGTTTCAGGGCAGCAGTTGCCGAACGGCCCTAACCAGGGCATTGAAGACGTAAGTGCTATTTACCAGGCAGCGATTAAAAAGAATGCTTCCAATATCGGGAGGCGAAGTTAGAAACTGCGGTTTGCTTTTACCCAGTCTTTGATATACGCGGCGATGTCCGTAGTGGGCGTGCCGGGCGCAAACAGTTTTCCAACCCCCATGTCGTTCAGTTGTTTCATGTCGTCCTCCGGAATGATGCCGCCGCCGGTGAGTAGTACGTCGGTCATGCCTTTTTCCTTCATCAGTTGTATTACTTTAGGGAAAACGGTATTGTGCGCACCGCTCAGGATGCTAATGCCAATGGCGTCAACATCTTCCTGCAACGCCGCGTTGACCACCATTTCCGGTGTTTGCCGCAACCCGGTATAGATCACTTCCATACCCGCATCGCGCAGCGCAGCTGCAATTATTTTAGCGCCGCGATCATGACCATCCAGGCCCACTTTTGCTACCAAAACGCGTATGGGGCGCATTGTAAATGAGCTAGAAGCAACAGCGCCCGGAACCTGGTCGTTCATGAAATAATTTTAAATTGAATTCAAAAGTAGTGAATGCGGTACAATAAACGCAAGCGGCTATTGCAGCCAATACGCAGTGGGTATTACCCTTTTATCTTCGCCTTGTCCTGTTCTATTTTTTCTGTAAAAAATTTTTTAAAACTGCTGTCTGCTCCTTTTAATACAATGATGAGGCTTCCCCTTTCCCTGGCGTATACATTGGTAATACTATCAAATAAAACAGCCGATGTGAAGTTTTTTATGAAAGCATGTTCCATTTCATGTGTATCGTTTGTCACCAATACGTAGTTGTCAAAGTCGGGTTTGGCGGGCATCCAGTACAGGAAACTTGCGTTATCGCTGTGTGCGGGGGGCAAATTATATTTATCCCTGTAATAATTGATGGCGCCCGCCTGTCCGTAATTATCGCAAAACAGCAGCGTATGTTTTTTTTCAGTGCTGTCTAAACTATGATAAGCGGCTGCAGTTTTCTTTGCCATTTCTTCCCAACCCAGCATATCGGCATAGTCCTGCGGCAATGGGTGATTCTTGAGATCCTCCCATTTTAAAACACCGGTTTTTTCCAGGTGCCGTTTTTCAAACAAGGCTGCCAGCCTTACGGGCGCCTTGATTGGCAAGCCAATGGGCAAAAAAAGATAGCCCAGCGCTACCGCCAGCAACACAAAGACCCAGCGTAAAAACCTGAAACGTATGGCGGTGAATTGTTCCAGCTGGTAAGCGCCGAATGCAAACAATATCGGGTAGGCGCCAAGTGCATAGTAATTTTTTCCATGTCCCACCAACAGCAAAACGATAATAGCAAGATAAGTCCAGCCCATGAAACGGTATTGTTTTGCTTTTTTTGAGAAACTGGTCCAGCACAAACCTGCTATCCACACAAATGCACAGGGCAAATTTAGCAGCAGCTGGTCTATCAAAAAACTGGCGGGACTAACATATTGCAGCTGCGTATTCTTCAATTCTTTCATGTGAAATACCACCGGAAAATGATGCATGTATTGCCAGGCGAGGTTTGGCAGAAAAATAAGCGCGCCCAGCAATCCACCCAGGTAGAGATGCCGGTTCATAAATACGGATCGTTGGCGCGTTAGCAACAGGCCGATTAAAATGCTGGCAATGTAAAAAGAAACGGAATACTTGCTCAGCATGCCAAGCCCGGCGCTGATGCCAAAAACATAGAGCCATTTATTTTCCTTTGTTTGCACAAATGAAATCATGCTCCAGGCAAGCATGGTCCAGAAAAATATTTCAAGAAAGTTAGGCTGAAATAGAAATTGTACCCGCAGGTAACTGCCGGTTACAAACGGCAAAAAGCCTAGTACCACCGCCAGTGCCTTGCCACCCAGAGAGCGGATTGTTTTTGCTACAATAATAAAAGTGAGCGCGCCAAACAGGGACGGCCAGAATTTTATCCAGAAAAAGCCACCGCCAAAGCAGTGTACCAGCCAGGCGAATACGGATAACAAGGGCGGAACTTCCATATAACCCCAGGCCAGGTGACTGCCTTCTGCGAGGTATAGAAATTCATCCCGGTGTGGTTCATAGACCGGGCTTTGCAACAAAAAAGGGAGAATAAATTTTACAAGCGCTAAACCAATTATTAAGAGCCGCAGCGAAGGAACTTTTTTCATTGTTTAAAAGATACAAAGAAAAGTAGAAGTATCGCCACATTCAACCAGGAAGCCTTCCTATTTCCGCTGGTCTACACCATGAATACGCTGAAATTTATACAGGATATTACTGGCATTGCGTATTCAGAAACTTTAGCGAAGCACTGTTAAAATCACTGTACATCTGGTGGTCGGATACCGCCAGGTCAATCTGTTCCATCACAAAAAGTTTTTGCAGTACAGTGAGGCTATTCAATTCAGGAAAAGCAGTTGGGTTTAACTGAAACGCGCTGGTAAAAGCATCGCTATAACCAATAAAATAGTTTTTTGGCGAGAGATAACCCTTTGCTTTCAATTCATTAAAAACGGCCGAAGATTTATCTATGGGGATGTCGCCGCGTCTGGAAAATCTTTCGGGGTACAGTGGGGAACGTTCCTTTATTAAATATTTACTGCAGATGCTCCTGGCCGACAGCGCTTTTGAGTCGGCCAATGCGTCTGCATTGCCTTGTGGTCCCACATTTTCATTGTTGTCGAACCTGGCCATACAAAACTGTACGGGCGTATTACTGTTTTGCGTAACAACCGCACTGGCAGGTGCACAGTAACTGATAGCCGCTTTATACTTATAAACATAAGAAAGGGCAGAAGAATAATTGCCACCGTTGCTCATGCCGGCCGAATAGCGAAATTTAGCGCGACTGGTTACACCGCGGTTATAAAAAGTATCCGTAATGATCCTGATATTGGCATAATCCACATTATTCACGGTATCTACGGGTGTAGTTAACCAGCGCATTTTTCCATCTCCGTTGGCATCAATACCGGTGGTGGCTTCTTCACATTCGGTGATGATAACTCCGAAATTATCATTCACAAGCGCTTTATACAATTGTTTAAATTCATAGCTGTTGGCTACGTTTTGCGCATTGCCCCCGGTGCCGTGCAACAGGTAAACAAACCCTTTGTGCCCGGCAGGGAAATAGTAATAGACTGGCTTCAGCCTGTCGCGGCCGCGTATTTGTTCAGACTGTAAGGTAAAAGACGGAATTGTTTTTATACTGCCGGTAAAACTTACATTTTTTGCAGGCGCAAGAAACCAGGTATGCCATTCCTGCGGCGCATTGAGCAGGGAAAGATCGGTGCTGCTCCATTGATCAAATAACTGATTGTCTGCGTATGCAACGCTGAAGATATGCACGGTATCGCCTGTTTTATATTTACCACTACCATAGCCATTTATAACCGTAACCGTACAGCTGTCTGTGGCGGGTGGTGTTGTGCCCGGGGAATTGTTTTTATTGCATGCGCATAGGAAAAACAAGCAAAAAACAATAGGTAAACTTTTCATAATCGGTTGAGACGAAATGGTATGAAAGAGGTTTAACGGCTATCCCAACTTATTTATTGCTGTTTTAATTCTTTCTATTGTTTCGGCCTTTCCTATTAACGCTGCAATGTCAAAAACAGCCGGTCCGAATTTACCCCCTACCAGCATAACGCGCAGTGGCATTAATACATCTCCTGGTTTTATTTGATTGGCAGCTGCCAATTCTTTAAATTCTTTCTCAAGATCCGGGGCATCCCATTGCTGCATCAATTCAAATTGCAGGATGGCTTCCGCAAAAAATAATTTTTTCTGCTCATTCCATTTTGGCTTTACTGCATCAAGGTCAAGTTGCTGCGGTGCTGTAAAAAAGAAAGTCGATTGCTGCGGAAAATCAGGCAGCAATGTACAGCGGTCTTTTACCAGCGTAATTACTTTATCGAGGTAAACATCATCCGTAGCCGTTATGCCGCTAATTTTCAACTGTTCTTTTACCTTACTCCTTAAACTTTCCGCTTTGGCTCCTTTTATCCACTCGTGATTGTACCATTTTGCTTTTTCGTAGTCGAATTTTGCCCCGTTTTTATGTACCCTGTCCATTGAGAAACGGTTCACCAGTTCTTCCAGCGAAAATATTTCCTGTTCGGTACCATCGTTCCAGCCAAGCATCGCCAGCATGTTGGTGAATGCTTCCGGTAGAAAGCCCAGTTCGCGAAATCCTTTTGTAAGCTCGTTCGTTTTGGGATCGGTCCAGTTCATGGCAAAGATGGGGAAGCCCAGCCGATCAGCATCGCGTTTGCTCAGTTTTCCATTTCCATCTGGTTTTAAGATCAATGGCAGGTGCGCCCATTGCGGCATATGCTCTAATCCAAATAAATGTTTCCATAGCTGGATGTGGACTGGCGCGCTGGGCAACCATTCTTCCCCCCTGAACGCATGGCTGATTTGCATGAGGTAATCGTCTACTACCACGGCAAGGTGGTAAGTAGGCATGCCATCGGCTTTCAGCAGTACTTTATCGTCCGACTGTGACGAATTGAAACTAACCGCTCCCCGAATCATATCAGTGAAGGTAATATCCTCATTGCCGGGCATTTTTATTCTGATGACATGAGGCGTTTGTGCCGCTAACAAAGCGGTTGTTTCAGCTGCCGGCAGCGTGAGCGAATTTTTCATGGCCTGCCTGGTAGCATAACTGTATTGAAAGTTGGGCGTGCTGGCACGTTGCGCATCCAGGTCGGCAGGCGTATCAAACGCGTAATAGGCATGGCCGTCTTTTACCAGCTGCTCCGCATACTGACCGTACGTTGCTTTTCTTTCACTCTGCCGGTAAGGGCCGTATGCTCCGCCATGGACCGGGCTTTCATCCGGTACCAGTCCGCACCACTGCAGGCAATCAATTATGTATTGTTCCGCGCCCGGCACAAAACGATTCTGATCGGTATCTTCAACCCGCAGTATAAAGTCGCCGCCCAGCTGACGGGCAAATAAATAATTATACAAAGCGGTTCTTACACCGCCCAAATGCAGGCCGCCGGTAGGACTGGGCGCAAATCTTACCCTTATTTTTTTTGACATGGCCGTAAAGATAATTGTTTGACCGAACGAATTTTTTCAGAAAATAAAAAGAACTTGATTGCGGTTAATTTTGGATTTTTAAAAAACTGAAAATCAATTATTAATACACCCAGTTGTAAAGCCAATCATCCAATTTGAACCCTCCCCGATACTATTTTTTTTATTTTTTTTTGACTTTCATGCAGCAAATCATTTCGGGAATCTGTCACATTAAAAGGATATTAAAATAACTTTTTCGCTTATTGCCTTTTCCATTACATTCGTGCCTCAGAAATAAACCCTATCTGCATATTATTACGGTTAAGGCCTAAATGAAATAACCAATACCAACTGCGAATGCATAATCCCGCCACCAGGCGGGATTATCTTTTTTGGGGGTGGCAAGGCCGAATATTACCGAAAAAATCTTATTCAGACGAGATTCCTGGGTGTGCCGAGGGATGTAAAGCCTCCATAAGAAACGATAAAAAGCGCCATCAAAAGGTTCAGCTTAAGGGCCACCACATATTGGTCGGCCTAACCCTGAACACCGGTGCCGTGAGACCGTATTGTCAAATAAATAAAGCCTCCAACAGTCGGAGGCTTTAACAAAAGGTCTTCAGCATTTATTCATCCCATTTCAATACAACGTTACACTGCAAAACTTTCGCCGCAGGCACAACTCCGGCTGGCGTTAGGGTTGTTAAAATAAAATCCTTTTCCATTAAGGCCTTCCGAAAACTCAAGCGTGGTATTTACAAGATATAAAAAGCTTTTAAGATCAGTCACCACTTTTATGCCGTTGTCTTCAAACACCTGGTCAGAAGGTTTGGTGGTATTGTCAAAATCCATTTTATAGCTTAGCCCTGAACAACCGCCACCCACTACAGAAACGCGGAGAAAATAATCTTTTTCTGACATAGCGCCATCCACCATCAGGTGCTGTACACGTTCTTTTGCTTTATCGCTTACGTAGATCATAATATTCAGTATGTAGTATTTCGGACGCGGGGTCTGAATACCGGTTTAGTAATATTGGTTGCCTGCTCCTTAAAAGTATAAAAAATTGTATTCCTGTAATATTGCAGCAGCCAGGATTTACTTATTTTATTATCATGCATGCAACACTTTCCTAGTTGTAAGTACGGCTTCCGAAACCTCTTTAATGGTGTAGTCAATTTCTGCTGCGGTGGTAAACCTGCCCAATGCAAAACGAATAGATGCGTAAGCCAGTTCATCACTCAATCCCATAGCCTTTAAAACAAAGGATGGTTCCATGGAGGCGGATGTACAGGCACTTCCCGAACTAACCGCAATATTTTTGCTGAAGCCCATCATCAGTCCTTCACTTTCTGTAAATTTAAAAGACAGGTTGCTTACATGCGGCAGCCGGTGCACCGTGCTTCCATTTACCCTCACTTCTTCCAACTGCAAAAAAGCCCCTTCCAGCTTATCCCTCAACAAAAGTAAACGCCTGGATTCCGCTGTCATTTCATCGCGGGCAAGTTCAGCTGCTCTACCAAAACCAACAATAGCCGGTACATTTAAAGTACCGCTGCGCAGGCCTCTTTCGTGGCCGCCGCCATCCAGCTGCGCGGTTAATTTAACCCGGGGATTTTTGCGCCGTACATAAAGCGCACCCACGCCTTTTGGGCCATACATTTTGTGCGCGGTAAGGGCCATTATATCAATGCCGTCCTCTATAATGTCTACCGGTATTTTACCGGCCGCCTGTGCCGCATCACTAAAAAAGAGTACGCCGTGTTTTTTTGCGACAGCGCTTATTGCTTGCACGGGCTGGATAACGCCGGTTTCATTATTGGCATACATGATGGCAATCAGGATGGTCGTGGGCTGAATGGCGGCTTCCAGTGCTGCAAGATCAATTCGCCCATCGGTCTCCACATCCAGCACGGTTACAGCGGCACCCAGTTTTTCTAAATGCCTGCAAGTATCCAACACGGCTTTGTGTTCGGTGCCGGCCGTAATAATATGATTGCCCTTGCCTTTATACATTTCAAAAACACCTTTTATGGCAAGGTTGTCTGCCTCTGTTGCACCGCTGGTAAAAATGATTTCCTGCGGTGCTGCGCCAATTAAACCCGCCACCTGCTCGCGTGCATAGTCAACCGCTTCTTTAGCCTGCCAGCCATACACATGGTTGCGACTGGCGGCGTTACCAAATAGCCGGGTAAAGTATGGAATCATTGCTTCTACTACCCGCGGGTCGCAGGCAGTAGTTGCATTATTATCCAAATAAACCGGTAGCTGCAACATCAAAAAAAGGCTTTGATTTAAAACACAAATTTACCCCAATTGGTTCTATTTTTATAACTTAAATTGGGGTTTAACAGGTTACAAACCCGTGACAAAAATTGGGTGTAACACGCTGGTAAAAAGTATTTCAGCATATATAAAAGCATGATTAAGATAGAACATATCGGCATCGCGGTAAAGAACTTGGCCATTTCAATTCCATTGTTTGAGAAACTGTTGAACAGCAGCTGTTATAAAACTGAAACGGTTGTTAATGAAAAAGTAAACACCGCTTTTTTCCAGGCGGCAGATACAAAAATTGAATTGCTGGAAAGTACTGCGGCAGAAGGGGTTATTGCAAAATACATAGATAAGAAGGGGGAAGGCCTGCACCATATCGCATTTGAAGTAGCGGATATTTATGCAGAAATGGAGCGACTGAAAGCAGCGGGATTTATGCTGATAAATGAAACGCCCAAACCAGGTGCTGACAATAAACTGGTTTGTTTTTTACATCCGAAAGAGACCAATGGGGTGTTGGTTGAACTTTGTATGGAGCGGAAATGATATGCCTGAATTTTGCAGCTGACTTTTATATTTCACCCCGTAGCGGATTTAAAATAATCTTATACTTCTTTTTCAATCAATCCCAGGTTCTCCACTGCAATACGCGCAGCAATCTGGCTGGCATCTTTTTTATTGTACGCCTTGCCTTCGGCCAGTAAAGTACCATCTACCACCGCGCCGATGGTAAAGAGCCGGCGGCCGCCTTCTACCCGTTCATCCATGGTTTCAAACTCCAGGTTTTTGCCGTTTTTATTTGCCCAACCGTACAATTTATTTTTGTGATTGATTTCAAGCGCTTCCAGGTCGTCCATAAATAAGTGCGGAAGAATAATGCGTTCCATCACCCATAATTTTGTTTTGCTAAAGCCTTTGTCGAGGTAGACAGCGCCCACCACGGCTTCCAGTGTATTTCCGAAAATTTGGCTGATGCGAAGTGAATTATCAAACTTATTAAAATTGGTAATTTTTTTCAATCCCATTTTCAGGGCTATCTCATTCAAGGTGGTGCGGTTCACCATCTTGCTTCGCATTTCTGTTAAAAATCCTTCTTCCTTGTAAGGATATTTTTTAAAAAGGAAATCTGCCACGATAGCACTGAGAATGGCATCGCCCAGGTATTCTAACCGTTCGTTGTTTTCATCGGCCATTTCTTTTACAGAACGGTGCGTTAGCGCGGCTTTGTACAGGGAGGTATTACTGGGTGAAAAACCAAGTACGTTGCGCAATTGCTTTTTAAACGAAGGCGCTTTTTCACTGCCGGGAAGAAATCTGTCTAAGAATGATGCCACAAGCTGCAATCTACAATATTTAAAATGATAAAAAAGACGCCGGGCGCATTAAAGCAACGGCTTGCTTTTAACGAACCTGGCTACTTAAAATTTCTTTCGGTTGGAGTTTACTGGTACTTTTTTACAATCACCGCAGCATTGTGGCCGCCGAAACCAAATGTATTGCTCAGGGCTGCTCTTACTACGCGTTGCTGTGCTTTATTAAAAGTAAAATTCAGTTGAGGATCCAGTGAGGGGTCGTCTGTAAAATGGTTGATGGTAGGGGGCACTACATCATGCATGGTGCTTTTTATACAGGCTATTGCTTCAATTACACCGGCTGCGCCGAGGCAATGGCCCGTCATTGATTTGGTAGAACTTACATTCATTTTGTAGGCATGCTCCCCAAAAACCTGCGTGATGGCTTTTGCTTCAGCATGATCGCCGAGCGGGGTAGAAGTGCCGTGGGTATTGATGTAGTCGATATCTTCCGGCTTCATATTGGCATCTTCCAGCGCAGCCAGCATTACATTTCTTGCCCCGAGGCCTTCGGGATGGGGTGCGGTTATATGGTAGGCGTCTGCTGTGGCGCCGCCGCCGGCAATTTCGCAATATATTTTTGCCCCTCTTGCCAATGCGCTGTCAAGTGTTTCCAGTACCAGTATCCCCGCTGCTTCGCCCATTACAAAACCGTCGCGGTCCTTATCGTAGGGGCGACTGGCGGTTTTGGGGTCATCATTTCTTTCGCTCATTGCCTTCATGGCATTAAAACCGCCTATGCCGGCCTCAATAATAACAGATTCGCTGCCGCCAGATAAAATGATATCTGCTTTGCCGAGGCGCAGCAAATTAAAAGCTTCTATTATTGCATTGGTACTGGTGGCGCAGGCGCTTACTACAGAAAAATTGGGCCCGCGGAGGTTATGGCGCATAGAAATATGGCCGCCGGCAATATCGAGGATCATCTTTGGTATGAAAAACGGACTGAAACGGGGAGTTCCGTCGCCGCGGGCAAAATCTGCCACTTCGTTTTGAAAAGTTGTGATGCCACCGATGCCGCTACCAAATATAACACCTGCCCGGTCCGGGTTAATATTATCCTTGTTAAGACCAGCGTCGGCCATGGCCTCATCGCTGGCTACCAGGGCAAACTGGCTGAAGCGGTCAATTTTGCGTGCTTCTTTCCGGTCCATGTACTGAACAGGATCAAAATTTTTAACTTCGCACGCAAAGCGGGTTTTAAATTTTGAAGCATCGAAAAGTGTAATGAAGTCTGCACCGGACACTCCGCCGAGAAGTGCATCCCAATATTCATTGGTATTCTTCCCCAGTGGCGTGATAGCACCCATCCCGGTTACAACCACTCGTTTTAACTCCATATGACTTTGCGGGATTAATTAAGTGATAAATCCGCCTTCCCGCTTACGCGCATGAAAGGCGGATCATTCGTTCATTAGTTCCTCTATACAAGTCGGAAAAAGTCTTATTTGGCGTGTTCTTCCAAATAAGCAACAGCCTGTCCAACAGTAGTAATCGTTTCGGCCTGCTCATCCGGAATAGAAATATTGAATTCCTTTTCGAATTCCATAATCAGTTCAACGGTGTCCAGTGAAT
>JBDSEV010000015.1:0-139105 GCA_039919885.1 Chitinophagaceae bacterium | reverse complement strand
CGTTTATAAAAGCACAGGCATTGTTAATGGAAGAAAATATACGTAAACTGATATGACCAAAGCCTCGTTGCGCGAGCTGTACAGAAAAAAAAGAACCGCGTTGCCGGAGGCGGAACGGCTACGGCTCAATGATTTGCTGCTGATACAATTTCAGCGGGTGGAAATACCTTATGATCTGAACATCCTGATGAGTTACTGGCCCCTGGATTTGCACGCAGAAGTTAATACTTTCCTCATGGCAGATTACCTGCAGTTTCGTATACCTGGTTTACAGGTTGCCTACCCTGTTGCCAATTTTAACGACCTTACGATGCAGGCCATGCTGGTTGATGATGATACTGCATTTGAAAAAAATAAATACGGCATTGCGGAGCCGGCCGGCGGAATACCCATTGATGCTGCAGCCATTGATATGGTGTTTGTACCGCTGCTGGTGTTTGACACGGACGGCTACCGGGTGGGCTATGGAAAAGGGTTCTATGATCGTTTTTTGCCTGCTTGCAGGTCAGACAGCAGCCGAATGGGTTTCTCCTATTTTCCCCCGGTGGCGTCCATCAGCGGTATCAGTCAATTTGATGTACCTTTAACAACAGGTATCACCCCTGAAAATATTTATGAATTTTAATTTTCCGTTGCTGAAGACCATACGTATTTTATTGTTTCCTCTTTCACTGGTTTACCTGTTATTTGTTATGTTGCGCAACCGTTTGTACAACATTGGCTTTTTAAAGTCAGCATCCTTTAATCTTCCCCTGATTTGCGTGGGTAATATTGCCGCAGGCGGAACAGGAAAATCACCGATGACCGAATACCTGGTAAGAGAATTAAAAACGCATTTCAAAGTGGCAACCCTTAGCCGTGGATATAAACGCAAGACCCGTGGCTACGCACTGGCAAATGAAAACAGCAACGCACTTGAAATAGGGGATGAGCCGATGCAGTTTCACCTGAAATTCCCGGATGTGCCTATAGCAGTTGGTGAAGAAAGAATAGAAGCCATTCCGCAACTGTTGCAAGACCGCCCCGCAACGCAGGCAATTATATTGGATGATGCCTTTCAGCACCGCGCAGTAAAAGCAGGATTGAATATTGTGCTCACAGATTATAATAATTTGTACACGCGCGATTGGTATTTACCGACTGGCGACCTGAGGGATGAGAAAAGCAGCATAAAAAGGGCCGACATTATCATTGTTACCAAATGCCCGCCTGCGATGACAACTACCGAAAAATACGCCGTACTGCAGGAACTGCAACCCGCTGGACAACAAGCTGTTTTTTTTACAAGCATCCGCTATGGCAAACCCTACCACATCATTAATAAAGACAAGGTACAGGTAACAACTGCTGTAGAAGTATTGCTGGTAACAGGCATCGCCAATCCCCGCCCTTTGAAAAACCTGTTGCAGGAAAAATCGAAAACCTATTATGAAATGGCTTATAACGATCATCATATTTTTACCATTGATGATTTGAAGGACATACAAAAGCGGTTCAATGCCATCAACGCACCTGTTAAAATTATTCTTACTACAGAAAAAGATGCGGTAAGGTTGGTTAAATTTGAACAGGCAATGGTAGGCATGCCCCTCTATGTAGTACCCATTGAACTGGATTTCCTGTTTAATGATGCCCCGCGCTTCAACGGATTAATCGGTACATTTATCAGGGAATTTAAGAAATCATGAGGCGTAAAAGTGACAACGAAAAGCCTGCGCTTCAGGCGCCTGTATGCAGGTTAAAGGCCGAAGCAACGGCATGATAACAACAACGCTGCTGTGCAAAACGGCGGCTCGAAAACAAACAATAAAATGGCTAAAAAAGCAGACAAGAAGAAAAAGAAGACAACTTCATTTGAATCATCATACAAGGGAAGACTGGACGTAACCCGTTCAGGCATGGGTTATGTAATAGTAGATAAGCTGGATACAGATATCATTGTGCGGCCAAACGGGTTTAACACGGCATTGCACGGCGATACGGTGCGGGTAACAATTACCGGAGATCATAACAAAGGCGGTCGTAAACAAGGGGAGGTAGTAGAAGTGCTGGAGCGCAAACAAACGGAATTTGTTGGACGGATTGATATCAGCCAGCATTTTGCCTTTTTTATTGCAGAGACAGACAAGCCCATGCCGGATATTTATATACCGTTAGATAAACTGAATGAGGCAAAAAATGGCGATAAGGTAATTGTAAAACTGGTGAGTTGGGAAAAGAACAAAAAACCCAATGGCGCCGTGTTGGAAATTATGGATGCCAGCAATGCCAGCGACCTGGCGATGAAAGAAATTATTATGGAAAACGGCTTTTCGATTAGTTTCAGTGATGATGTGCTGGAGGCTGCCGCGCGTTTACCGGATACATTACCGGAAGCTGAAATGCTGAAGCGAAAAGATGTCCGTGGTGTGCTAACATTTACTATTGACCCTGCGGATGCAAAAGATTTTGATGATGCCATTTCTTTCCAGGTGTTAAAAGACGGTAATTATGAAATAGGCGTGCACATTGCTGATGTAAGTTATTATGTTGAGCCCGACTCAGAACTGGATAAAACAGCGTACGAAAGATCTACTTCCGTTTACCTTCCGGACAGGGTAAACCCGATGTTGCCAGAGCGTATTTCCAATGAACTGTGTTCGCTGCGCCCCAACGAAGACAAATTCACTTTTTCCGCCATTTTTGTAATCACACCAAAAGCAGAAGTGAAAGAATACTGGCTCGGCAAAACAGTTATTCATTCCGACAGGCGTTTTGCTTATGAAGATGTGCAACAGATTGTTGACAGCGGCGAAGGTGAACTGCAAGCCGAAATACTTATTTTGAATAACCTTGCGCAGCGCTTTCGCAAACAGCGGTTTAAAAAAGGCGCTATTAATTTCAGCAGCCAGGAAGTAAAGTTTAAACTGGATGAAACCGGCAAGCCGATTGGCATTGTAATAAAAGAAAGTAAGGAATCGCACCAGTTGATCGAAGAATTTATGCTGCTGGCCAATCGAACAGTGGCAGAACATGTTGCAAAAATTAAAGTAAATAAACTGCCGATTCCTTTTCCATACAGGATACACGCTACGCCGGATGAAGAGAAATTATTGCCGTTTGTTGCATTTGCAAAAAAATATGGCCATAAGTTTGAAACAAAAACACCAGCCGGTATTGCCGCTTCTTTTAACCAAATGCTGCAGGATATAGAAGGTAAACCAGAACAGCATGTGCTGCAGCAACTGGGCATCCGCACCATGGCCAAAGCCATATACACTGCAGAAAATATTGGTCACTATGGTTTGGGCTTCGCCGATTACACCCATTTTACCTCGCCTATCCGGCGCTACCCCGACGTAATGGTGCATCGGATATTGCACGACATACTAAACAATGAATTGCCGATTGATAAAAAGATGGATCAAAAGTGCCGCCATTGCAGTGAGCGTGAACGTGCAGCCATGGATGCTGAACGTGCCGCCAATAAATACAAGCAGGTAGAATTTATGCAGGACAAGCTGGGAGAAGTGTTTGAAGGCGTAATCAGCGGCGTATCTTCTTTCGGTTTTTGGGTGGAAACAGTCGCGCACAAGTGTGAAGGATTGGTAAGCATCAATGGTTTGTTTGACTATGATGATTTTCAATATGTGGAAGCAGATTATTGTTTAGTAGGCAGAAGAAGTGGACGCACCTTCCGGATGGGTGATAAATTAACCATCCGGCTGGTATCTGCCAATCTTGCCCGGCGGCAACTGGATTATGAGTGGGTGGTAGCAGCGGCCGTTACAGGTGCGGAGGACGAAGAAGCGCAAACGAGGGCAAAGAAAAAAAAGAGTTGAACGGTTGCCGCTGCTGAATGGGTTGCAGCATTATCAACAAGCGATAAACAAATTATCCAATTTTAGCCGGCACTTATACCACATGCCTCCCAGGGCATGCAGGCAGCCGGACATCAGAACCAGTCATTACATGCATTCATTTGAAGAACTATCAACACTATTCAAGGAAAAATTTGCAGTAGCCCATTTCCCGGAAGAACCCGCTACTTTATATGGCCCCAATAATTATTTCCTGACCATCGGCGGCAAAAGAGTAAGGCCTGTGATATGCCTGATGGGGAATGAATTGTTTGGCGACATTATACCAGACAGTTACCACGTGTCAACGGCCATTGAATTGTTTCACAATTTTACGCTTATACATGATGATATCATGGACAAGGCGCCACTTCGCAGGGGCATGCAGACCGTGCATGAAAAATATGATGCATCCACTGCTTTGCTGGCCGGCGATGTGATGCTGGTTCGAGCCTACGATTACCTTAATAAAATTCAGACCGGTTTTATTCACCGGATACTTCACTTGTTTAATAAAACCGCCAAAGAAGTTTGCGAAGGCCAGCAACTGGACATGGATTTTGAAAAACAGGATGAAGTGAGCATGGCCCAATACCTGAAAATGATTGAGCTGAAAACATCGGTATCACTGGCCGCCAGTTTGCAATCCGGCGCCATACTGGGAGGGGCCAGCAGCGGCAACCAGCAACACCTGTACGAGTTTGGCCGCAACCTGGGTATTGCATTTCAGTTACAGGACGATTACCTCGATGCATTTGGCGACCCAGAGAAATTTGGTAAAAAAGTGGGCGGGGATATCATCGCCAATAAAAAAACCTTTCTTATGATACACGCGCTGGAAGTAGCCACGGCCCCCCAAAAGCAATTGCTATTGCAGCTGCTGCGCGAAAACGGGGCAGATAAAGTTGACCGGGTGCTGGCCATTTTTACTGCCTGCGGTGTGGACAAATGGGCGGTAGATCTGAAAGAGAAATATACAGGCATTGCTTTCCAGCACCTGGAAGATATAGCAGTAATGGCTGCCCGCAAAGAGCCGCTGCGGCAACTCGCCGCCTTCCTCGTAAAAAGAGAATATTAAGGACACCCGGTTAAGCCCGCGGAAAAACTACCCGTTTGTGGTATTGCCAGTTGCCACCAGCTAATCTATATTTGATGGCCGGCCCTTCCTTTATTTTTTACATTTCGTCTCGCAAACCCGCTTACCCCCGTTAAATAGCTTTTAAACTTGCGCAGCGCCTGGCGCACGTTTGCTGATCACGCCAAACCGCTTACTTATTCAAAAAACATACGCATGAAAAAATTATCCCTCCTGCAGCTGGTATATGCCGGTTCGTTTATTTTTTTTATAGCATTTGCGGGAATCAATGCTCGTAAAATCACGCCCGCAGCCACCAGGGAAACGATGCCGGTGAATCCAAAATTTGAGCAAAATCCGCCCGCAGTGGGCGACATCAGCATAAAACAGATTAGCAACAATACAGAAGGTAATATTTTGTTTGTTGCAGATTTCGGCAAATCACTTGAAAAAGAAACGTTTCACGCAGTGATGGTGGGTGATAGCAAAATGATACTTCGTGATGATGGCAACAATGGTGACGCAAAAGCAGGTGATGGAAAATTCTCCGGCATCATGAATGAAGACCTGAATGAATTACAGAAAGGACTCGACGGCATTGTAAAAACATTGCAATCAGACAAAGACATCATTCATTTTAACGGCCGTACGCTAACGCGGCAACCCACCAGCAAATTTGACTTTAGCGGGTTTACCAATTTTAAAGATAAGCAGTTTCTTATCCTGCCTCGGTTCAGGCTGCCCTGCGGGCTGGCGCCCGTAATAAAAAAAGAAAATTCCCTCACCATTACCGCGGCATCGGTGGTAGAAGATGCCACCCGTACTTTCAATCCGTGTACCAATACCGGCAATGCCAATGGTGCCTGGGCTTTTCCAAAACTGATAACTGAAATGGCGAATACGGCCGTTACCGGCGTCACTCCTTCAGATTTTTTAAAAAGATGGCTGGAGTCCTGGAAGACTGATATTATATTAAACGGCGATACGCTGAAAAAACGCATGGAGATGAACCGTATCCTCAATACCTGGAGCGCCGCCAGTGGCGGCAGCTTTGACATAAAGTTTGCACCCTTTAAGCTAATCGCCATCGTAAACCGGGTTGATCTGCGGGGCAATTCGGGCTACGGATTTAAGAACGGCGGTGAAGTAAGGTTTGTTTTTTGCGCTGTTGGATGCACTTCCACCACTGGCTTGTTTGTACACCGCTTTCCCAATCCTTTTATGCTGATACTTGAATACGGAATTCCTGCAAAAAAATGCGGAACCCTGAAAGATTACGCAACTGGCTGGGCTGATTTGTCGGCGCTCACGCTCGGTTCTGCCAGCTACAAAACCGCGCTAACAAACCTAACCAACCAGGTTACCCTCGCCAATGCCAGTCCGTCGAAACCCAATGGCAGTTCGCTGAACCAGCTGCGCACCAATGAATTTGCTTTTGACATAGACCCCTGGGAGCTGCGGCAATTTACGATTGATAACAGCACGCACCAGCTTCGGAATGTACTGGTGGACAAGGAACCGCAGTTTCGGTTCAATAAACAAAACCCTTTTAATTCAACTGCCAATGTAAATATCCTGGCCGCTTATGTAAATGCAAATACAGCAGCAATAGAAGCAAATAATTATACCCTTCCTGATTCCTTAGCGGGAAAACCATTTGCGGCAGCAAGGGCGCTCACAAACAACGCCAGCAATTACCATTGGAATGGTGCTACGGTAGCTGGTGCTGGTTTTATTACCAGCGACAGCGCGCGGTTTGTATTGTCGCTCAATACCTGCAGCGGCTGCCATGGCGGCGAAGGCAAAACAGGTACTTTTATTCATGTTACACCAAATGGTACTACAGGTGTACCCGCATCGCTTTCTGGTTTTATAGCGGGGCAGCCTGCAATGTCGTCTGGTAGTTTTATTGTAACGGACAGGGCTAACCGACCTTCACCGCCCGGGCAGGCAAGGGAATTCAATGACCTGGAAAGAAGGAAACTTGATCTGGCCAAATTTGTCTCCTGCCCCTGTGCCAACAAAGTAAAATCACTTGCGCTGGCTGAAACATTGCGGATGCGGCCGTTGAATATGACGCATTGATCTGGTAATTAAACCGGAATCCACGATCCGCCTGGATTTATTAACAAATACGTACAGTGCGCATGACCTCACACAGGCTGAAAAAAATCCTGTCGTATGCATATGCGCCGTTAAGTTGACTTTTACAAAATTTAACCCGCATCCAAGAAGTATGCAGATAAGCGTAGCCTGACACCGCCGAAACATCGATTCTTTCGCATCGGTTCAATGGGGGTTATCGTTGCGCGGTTGTCAATTTTTCCCACTCCGTGTTTTTTGCCTATCTTAAACGCTTAAACCAACACTGCATGTCCAACTCGCTTTTCCGTACAAAAAAGATAGCTTCCATACTCGCGGAGGGGCCGGACGACACGCATGGTGGTGGCGGATTAAAGCGGGTCCTTACCCTGCGGGATCTTACTTTTTTTGGCATTGCGGCCATCCTGGGTGCAGGAAGTTTCAGCAGCCTGGGTGGCGCCGTTTTTCATGGCGGTCCCGGTGTTGTGATCCTCTTTATTATTACGGCCATTGCATGTGCATTCACTGCTTTTTGCTATTCTGAATTTGCCAGCCGTATACCCGTTGCCGGCAGCGCTTATACGTATGCGTATGCAAGTTTTGGTGAGCTGTTTGCCTGGGTTATCGGTTGGGCGCTTATCATGGAATATTCAATTGGCAATATTTATGTTGCCTATAGCTGGAGCGACTATTTCACTTCTTTCCTTGATAAAATTAATGTTCACCTGCCGGCATATTTATGCACCAGCTATATGGAAGTGAAACATGCCCTGGCCGGCGGCAGTACTTCCGCGGATGT
Source organism: Chitinophagaceae bacterium (assembly GCA_039919885.1). GTDB lineage: Bacteria > Bacteroidota > Bacteroidia > Chitinophagales > Chitinophagaceae > JACMLD01. Next base: position 131,310 of record JBDSEV010000015.1, on the reverse strand, counting down.
ATTGGAAGCCTGGAGTACCGCACCCATTGTTGGCGGCCTGCATATTATTTTTGATTTGCCGGCACTTATTATAAATGTGCTCATCACCTGCCTCGTGTACCGCGGCATAAGAGAAAGCCGCAACTTCAGCAATGTAATGGTAGTGCTGAAAATGATAGTAGTACTGCTGGTGATACTGGTAGGCGGTTATATTATTTTTGCAAAAGGGCTAACCTTCAACTGGACACCTGCAAACGATGCCGGCGTCAAATCTTTTATGCCCAATGGTTTTAGTGGAGTAATGGCAGCAGTGAGCGGGGTGTTCTTCGCCTATATTGGTTTCGACGCGGTGAGTGTACTGGCAGAGGAAAGCAAAAACCCGCAACGGGATTTACCCAGGGGCATGATCCTTTCGCTGGTAATTTGTACCGTTGTCTATATCCTGTTAGCCCTGGTGCTGACAGGAGCCGTTAACTACCGGAATTTTGAAGGGGTGGGTGATCCACTGGCTTTTATTTTTGAAAAGCAGAACCTGAACGTCAGCTGGATGCAGTTTTTTGTTTCTATCGCCGCGGTAGTGGCCATGACAAGTGTATTGCTTGTTTTCCAGATGGGGCAGCCCCGGATATGGATGAGTATGAGCCGCGACGGACTATTGCCGCCGGTATTCCAGCGGATCCACCCAAAATTTAAAACACCATCGTTCTCCACGATTATAACGGGCCTGGTAGTAGGTATTCCTATTTTATTTACCGATAAAACTTTTGTGCTGGATTTTACCAGCATCGCTACTTTGTTTGCTTTTGTGCTGGTGTGCGGTGGGGTATTGTTAATTCCGCGGAAAGCAAAAGAAGCGGGTAAATTTCACATACCGTATATCAACGGGCAATTTATTTTTCCGGCCATTATCCTTTTCGCGCTTGTAATTATTCATTTCTTTAACCACGATTACCTGCAGCAATTATTCAGCCTGCCGCTGACCACGGAAGAAGCGCAGTTGGCCGTAGCGGGCATCGATCCACAACAAACAGATCTGATTAACAACGCAATTAATACAGCTGCGGCTGCTAAAGAAACCATTAATATTTCCACCATTCTATTCTGGCTGATCTGTATCATTATCAGCGTCTTTGCTTTTGTAAAAAAATATTCGCTTGTACCCTTGCTCGGCCTGGCAACTTGTTTATACCTCCTCACCGGCATGACCGCAAAAAATTGGGCCTGGTTCGCCAGCTGGTTGTTGCTCGGACTGATTGTTTATTTTTTATACGGCTATAAAAAAAGCAAACTGGCGGTATGAGGGCCTCGTCTGAAGAATCGTTTTTTCAAAATTGACATTTAGGACTCTTGCATAAAAATAGTACTGCAAAAAAACGGCTGAAGGAATTGCCTCAGCCGACCATCAGCCATCTTCTTCAAAAATGGAGAAGGGAAGTTGAAACTCCTGCAGGGCGCCACTTTGAGTTAGTTGCCTGGCCAAACTGCTGGTACTATTTAAACTCCACCAATCATGCTTTTTAGGGGGTAGACATTTAACGTGCTAATCCATTCCATCCCTGGCAAACCATTGCTATAAAAGAACTTAATCTTTGTATTTTTGCGTAGAATTTTTATTGTTAACAGTATATTTTTTTCAAGGGTACAGTGTATGAAATTTGAAATTGGCGATAAAGTAACGGTGCTGCACTCAAACGAAGACGGGTTAGTCGTTGATATTATTAATGATAAAATGGTGATGGTGGAAGTAAGGGGTGTAAAATTTCCTGCTTATACCGATCAACTTGATTTTCCTTATTTCAAACAATTCTCCCAGAAGAAAACGTTCCCGGAGAAAAAGGCAAAAACATACATCGACCAGGTGCCCAAAGAACGTACAACTGTTGCTGCTGCCAAACACCCGGCCGGTGTTTGGCTGATGTTTTTACCCAAATTTGAAACCGATGAATTTGGTGACGATATCGTTGACCTGCTAAAGGTTCACCTTATCAATGGCAATCAAACCAATTACGGATTTCATTACAAAGTTAATTACGCGGGAGAGACAGGATTTGATTTGAAGAATGAATTGCTAGTTAACCAGGATTTTTATGTGCATGATATTCCTTTTGACACATTGAATGATAACCCAACATTTTCATGCGAATTTACCCTGGTTAACCCCGACAAAACAAAGGCCGAATACTACGAGACTTCGCTAAAACTAAAGGCACAACAGCTATTTAAAAAAATTGAAGAGATAAAACTAAAAGGCGAACCTACTTTTTCTTATAAACTTTTTGATACGTATCCCGCCAGGCAGGAAGTTGAAAAAATGGATGTCTCTGCGTTGTCAGCTGCGGGGTACAAAGTGTACGAAGCATCGAAGGCAAGACAGCACCTGCCGCCGGCCAGGACGGTGATAGATCTGCACATTGAAAAAATAATGGATGACTGGAAGCAGTTGAGCAATTTTGAAATACTGACTATCCAGCTAAGAGAATTTGAGAAATATTATGAACTGGCAGTGGCCCACCGGCAGTCATCAGTGGTTTTTATTCATGGGCTTGGTACCGGGAAACTGCGTGATGAGGTGCATGAACAACTGCGGCTGAAAAAGGAAGTGAAGTATTTTGTGAACCAATACCATGCGTCTTACGGCTACGGGGCAACGGAGGTGTTTTTGCAATATTAGTTTTCCGGAACCTGCACCCGGGCCTTTGTTGGAATATTTTCACTTTACTATATCAGTTTTCAACGGGCGCGCTGGTGCAAATTGCCTGGATAATTTCTAATTTATTCCCGGGCCTTCCACGCCAATTCTTACCTTCGCTTTAACTACCAACCGAGCTATCGATCTTATGGCAACATAGGGTAGGAAAGTCCGGACAGCAAAGGACAATGCACCGGTTAAGCGCCGGGTCCCGCTCAGGCGCGGGAACAGAAAGTGCCACAGAAAATAACTGTCCCGATCCTTCGGTTCGGGATGAGGGTGAAAACGTAGGGTAAGAGCCTACGTCCCGGCATGGTAACATGCCGGGAGGGTAAACCTTGCATGCTGTAATGCCACGTATATCTTGTTTTATTTACCGGCTGAATTTCGGCTAGTGAAAAGGTAAGCGGTTCGTTTACTGCATCAATGTTGGTGCAACAGGAAGGGTAGGCAGCAAGATCACGGCAGTAATGCCGTGGCCAGATAAATGATAGTTTAGAAACAAAATCCGGCTTATGAGTTGGTAGTTATTTTATTTCTTATACAAATTCCCGATATACCCACCCGCCTCCATCATCCAGGCAATGCCCAGGTGCACCATGATACCGCCCAGGATGGACTGTGTTCTGTACGCGATGATACCCAGCAGCATGCCTCCAAAAAAAGATGAAATGCATTCAAAGAGCGGTTTACCAAAATGAATACTGCAATAAAAGACGGCCATGGGCAGCACCGCATCTGCTCCTGCATAACGCACAAATGCAAAAACTAAAAAACCACGGAAAAAAAGTTCGATACTGAGGAAATCAATGCCATATGAAATTTCATATAACAGTTTATACCAAAAGGGGTGTTCGCTGATATCGTTAATGAATGCCACCTGCTTCAGTTTAGGGTACGTATGCAGGAAGTCGGACTGCGTGGAAGCGAACCCAATAAGCGGCACCATAATCAGCAACATGAGCGCATAAGGATGCCAGTTAAAATTTTTCGTGGTAATGCCCCAGAATGATGCAGGCGTTTTTTGCTGCCACCAGAACAGCAGCAACGGAATTATCACGAGTACCAAACGGGAAGGCAGGTTAACAACAATGGCATAGTACCTGTTCCAGTCATTCTTACCCGTTCCCGCTATCCATTGGGTTAAGCCGCTGAAACTTACTTTTAATGCAAAGATGGCGGGTGCCAGTAACAAAAGCCACCAGAAATGCGGGAAGCTGGCAGCTTGTTTGTGCCTGGTAAAAACCAATACGAGGAAAGGAACAATAAAGGCGATGGAATATAAACAGTAAAACCCGATAAATTTTCCGAAGCGTGAATGGATGTTGTACAACCATTTTGTTTCAATGCCGAAACGGTAATTGATGGTAAGAAGGAAAGCGGCAAATCCCGCGCAAAACACGAGCAACCATTTATCAACGTTTTTAAAATAATCCTGGAGGTATGATAGGATGATGTTCATTGGGTTCAGGCATTGGTATTGCCCGTAAAAGATGACTTGATGATATCCGTCAGATTGGTCTCAATCATTTTAGCTGCCACCACTATCATGTTTTTAAATGCATTGCTCCGGGAGATACCATGCCCTATAATAACTGGTTTTGCAACGCCCAGCACCGGCGTTCCTCCGTAAAGCTCAAAATTGAAGCGCTCCAGGAATTCATGTTTAATGTGCCTCGCATGCGTAATGTCGTAGATGGATTCAGCCATTTTAAGTACAACATTTCCCGTAAAACCGTCACAAACAAGCACATCGGCCTTATCGAGCAATATATCACGCCCTTCGGTATTGCCAATAAAATTAAGCTGTTGATTTGCCTTCAGCAATGGGTACGTGGTTTGTGCCAGCAGATTGCCTTTACCTTCTTCTTCGCCTACATTCAGCAAACTAACCCGTGGGTTGTCAATGCCTAAAATATGCCTGGCATACAAAGCGCCCAGCACGGCAAACTGGTTGAGGTATTCCGGCTTACAGTCCGCATTCAGGCCTACATCCAGCAGGATACCGGTCCGCCCATTTTCTTTTGGTATAACGCTGGCAATTGCAGGCCGCAGTATTCCATCAATTACTTTAATGCTGAACATGGCGCCCACCAGCATAGCGCCTGTGTTGCCGGCGCTGATAAATGCATCAATTTTCTGCGCGGCAAGGTAATGGAAACCAACAGCAATGGAGGATTGCGTTTTTTCTTTAAAAGCTTTGGTGGGATGTTCGTCCATGCCTATCACCTGGGGAGCATGTACAATATTTATTCTTGCAGCGTCCAGGCTTTCGGCTGCCAGCAATGGTGCCAGTTGTTGTTCATCTCCAAAAAGGAATAAGTCAACGTCGCCAGGGTATTCGATTAAATATACGCGAAGGCCTTTCACCGCCTCAAGCGGGGCAAAATCGCCACCCATCATATCTAGGCCAATCTTCATAGTGACTGCAAAAAAAAATTCCAATACCCAAGGGTTTACATTTCAATAAACCTTTGAATGCCGGAACCGGAATAATTGTTTAAATTATTTGACAGGAGCCTGTTCGGCTACTACTTTTCCTTTGTAGTACAACTTTCCTTCGCTAACGTGTGCACGGTGGCGAACATGTATCTCACCTGTTGTGCTGTCCTTACTCAAGGTAATAGAACTTGCTTTGTAGTGGGTTCTGCGTTTCGCACTACGTTGCTGAGAATGTCGTCTTTTGGGATTTGGCATGACTCGGCTAATTTATTATAATCAAAAAATGTTTGTTAACTGATATAACAGGTTTCAACTGCTAATTTTCTAAATTCTTTTTTATTTTATCCAACCCCTTCCATATAGGGTTTTCCGAATCGCCCGATTGGTCTTCATTTTTCGCCAGCATTGCCAGCACATCATTGTCGCAAAACCGGCTCCCAATTTCTGCTGCACTACACATGCGTTGCATCGGAATACTTAGGTTCACAAACTCATATATCCAATCGGCAACGTGCAGGTGACTATCGCCACGCCCGATATAATACACGTCTGGATCTTCTTCCAACTCGTTCATTTTCTCGGGATCTTCTGCCTGTTTCACCACTACGTTGAATTCGTCCCATAAATTCATGGGCAACTCATTGCTTCCGCACCGGTCACAAGTAACTTCAAGCGCCCCGCCGATTTCAAACTTTAACAGCATAAAGCCATTTTGTTTATCAAGCGTGAGCTTTATGTTTGCCTTACAACTACGAAAATCCTGTTGTTGGTAAGGCTCAAAGAACTTGTCATTTACCTGGTACTGGTATTCATGAATGCCCTGCTTCAATCCCACAAATGCTATATCATATTCCCGGCGACCCATGTCTATGAACTTTTAAAGGTTGGCAAAGGTAACACAAAATAACCCAAATCCCTGCAGAATTTCGGAAGAATATATAAAAGAAAAACGCCTTTTTTCTGTTCATTTCGGAGAAGCGACAGCATAGTTTCTCATGAAAAAATATAGGGGTATAAAAGGCTTGGGGGTGGTTAACCTGCGGCCGGTGCGGTATGCGGCATCAACAACTTCCCCTTGCGGTTTTTTAATTTGATTTTAATAGCTTGTCTTACAATTGTTTCCGCCTTGACAGTTTAAATACTGATCTTCGTATACTACAACAACAATTAAAATCAAGTATGGAAGACGCAAGAATATTGCTGGTAGAAGACGAACGAAAAATAGCGGATTCATTGAAGAAGGGATTGACGGAAAATCAGTATGAGGTAGAAGTGGCATATGATGGGCTAGCGGGAAAGCAACTATTTAATTCTCAACCCTTTGACCTGGCTATATTGGATATTAACCTGCCGGGCATGAACGGCTATGAACTCTGCAAAGAGATTAGGAGCAGGAACCAGCAAATACCGGTGATGATGCTCACCGCGCTGAATGCCATTGACGATAAAATTGAAGGATTTGATGCAGGAGCTGACGATTATGTTATCAAACCGTTCGATTTTAAAGAGTTACTGGTGAGAATCCGCGCTTTACTCAAACGGCTTCGGCAGACCGCGCCGGTCGTCAATATGCTTCAAGTGGCCGATTTGATTATGAACCTCGAAAGCAAAGAAGTAACCAGGGACGGGCGCGTAATTGCCTTGACCGCCAAGGAATTCCAATTACTGGAGTACCTTATTAAAAACAAAAACCGCGTTGTATCCCGCGCCGATATTGCCTTGAATGTGTGGGATATTGATTTTGACACCAAGACCAATGTGATAGACGTATACGTCACTTTTCTGCGAAAAAAACTTGATAAAGACTTCCCCAACAAACTAATACACACGCAGGTAGGTATGGGGTATATACTGAAGGAATCCTGAAATGAATATCCGGTTTAAAATAACGCTGCTTTTTACCCTCCTGGTGATGGGTATTTTGTCGCTTATCAGCTATTCCGTTTATTATTTTACCGAACAAAGCCGGGCGGCAATTTTCAAACAGCGCCTCAAAGCTGGCGCTAATAACCGCGCTACCCTTTATGCCATACTGGGCGATAATAGAAAAGAGATATTATATAAAATGGACAGCAGTTCCATGACCGGTATCGCAAAAAGAGGCTTGAGCATTTACGACAGCAATAACAGCCTGGCTTACGAGTTTTATGCCGGCGGAAAGCGGCCATTTATCGTTACCAACGAGATGATAGATGATATTAAAATCAGCAAAAGTAAATTTCTTAAAATAGGCGAACTGGATATCTATGCCATTTACCATGCCTATGAGAACACGAGCATCGTGGTTTTTTACATGGGCAATGATGAAGATGGCAAAGGAAGAATGACTGACCTTACCCGGATCCTGCTATCTAGTTTATTGGCGGGCGTTATTGTAACAATCCTGGTGGGCTATATATTTTCAACCCAGCTGGTCCGCCCAATCAACCGCATCATCCGCGAAGTAAATGAGGTGTCCTTTAATAATTTATCAGACCGGATTTATGGAGGGGAAAGACAAGATGAATTGTCCAGGCTGGCAAATACTTTTAACAGCCTCCTCAGCCGGTTGCAGGAGTCCATTACCATCCAGAAACGGTTTATTTCAAACGCATCGCATGAGCTTTCAACACCACTCACCTCTATCAGCAGCCAGTTGCAGGTAACATTGTACAAAGAACGAACCACCGATGAATACCGCAATGTTTTATTTTCAATACAGGAAGATGTGGAACAAATGCGCCAGCTTACCAAAAGTTTGCTGGATATTGCGAAAACCGGATATGAAGGTGGCGTTGAATTAAGTGAAGTGCGTATCGATGAAATCATGCTAAAGACAGTGGCGGACGTAAAAAAGATAAATGCAGACTATAATGTTGAACTGGAATTTGGAGAGTTTCCGGATGATGATAAAAGCTGCCTGACCTACGGAAACCCGGATCTTTTATACAGCGCAATTAAAAATATTACAGAGAACGCCTGTAAATATTCTTATGATAAGCGTGCCTATTTACACCTTAAGTTTGAAAACAATGACATCATTACACAGGTGAAAAACATTGGGGAAGTAATCAGTCCGGCAGAAATGGAAAGTATCTTCCACCCGTTCTACCGGGGGCGCAATACCGGGGATACCAGGGGGTTTGGGTTAGGACTGGCACTGTCTCAACGCATTATTGCGTTGCACAAAGGCAAGGTAGTAGTAAGCTCAGATAAGGTCAACGGCACCATATTTACGCTTACATTTCCATCATTAAACACTTATTAGGCTTTTATTTAATAAGTTTTTAATTTATTTTTTTTGTGTTAAGGATTTTATTAGAGAAATTTATAGAAGTAATTTTTTAGCAGGTTTTATAATTTTTTCATTGGGTGGTTTTAGGTTGCATTCTCATTTTAAAAGGATGTATGCTTTTAAAGCATACATCCTTTTTTTTGCCAAATGCCCGCAATTTGCGCAATACGTAACAAGGATATTGCACTGATTATAAGATGAATTTTACCAGCAAATGGGTCAGTGGGTTTTTTTGTCCATAGCTTTAAAGAATTCAACTGCATAACTGATACCAATGGGGATATTTCTATGCCCGATTTCAACTTTTTTACTGCTTACCTTGTTGATTTTATCTACTGCTACAATGTAAGAACGGTGACAGCGCACGAACTCCGCCCCCGGAAGTTTTTCCGAAATGGATTTAAGGCTCATCAGGGTAAGAATACTTTTATTGTCAGACAGGTGAATGCGGATATAGTCATCCAGCCCTTCAATAAAAAGTACATCATTTAGATTAACCTTTAGCAGCTGGTAATCTGCTTTCACAAAAATGGACGTCCGCCTTATTTCCTGGTTGAGCGTAAACTCGATGTATTCTTGTGCCCTATACACCGATTTTACAAAACGATTGTATTCAAAAGGCTTTAATAAGTAATCAACGGCATTTACATTAAATCCCTCCACTGCATACTCACTGTAGGCCGTTGTAAAGATGACCATCGGCTTACAAGGCAGGTCATTGTAAAATTGGATACCATTCACATCGGGCATTTGAATATCAAGAAAAATGAGATCGATTTTTTCTTGTACAATGAAGGCGCGTGCAGCGAAGGCATCCGTAAAACTACCTTTCAGTTCCAGGAAAGCCACCTTACTAATGTATTCTTTTAGTACGCTCAATGCGAGCGGCTCATCATCTATTGCGATGCAGCTTATCATGCCAGTTCAAGTGTGAGGGTTATTAAAAAAGAGTTTGTCTTGTCTTCTATCGCCAGCGTGTGTTTGTTATAATAGAGCAGTTCCAGTCTTCGTTTTGTATTGTTCAGCCCGATGCCGGTGTGTAGCGTACCTGTTTTGGTATGCTGAAACTTCTGGTTGCCTGCAGTAAAAAGCAGCTTGTTACCGATAACCTCTAAATAAATTTCAATAACTGCCGGCTGGTGCGTGCTGATGCCATATTTGAAGGCGTTTTCGACAAAGGCTATCAGCAGCAGTGGCGCTATTTGTTTTCCGTCAGTATTACCGGCAGCAGAAAAATGAATAACCGCTTTGTCCGTTAGTCTTACACGTTGCAGCGAAATATAATTTTCCAGGAACCCGATTTCTTTGTTGAGTGTAACCATATTGCTTTTGGCATCATCCAGCACATACCGCATAATGCTGGATAATTTCATTATGGCCGTGGCCGTATCTGCACTATTGGTGATGGCCAGCGCGTATATGTTGTTTAGGGTATTAAAAAGGAAGTGTGGGTTTACCTGTGACCGCAGGAGGGCTAATTCCGTGGTAATTTTTTCTTTTTCTATTTCCGCGGTGCGGTGTTCGCTTTTGAACCATTGATTGATTATTTTAATTCCACCGCTGATAACCAAAATCAACAGGAACATCATGATAGTGCCAGGAAACGCAAAGGGCATTATGCGTTTCATGCCAAAGCCCCCGGGTCGCATGCTGTTGGGTGGCGGCAGGTGTTCACGAAACGGTAAACGGGGCATTTCCACAAAATTAAAATAAATGCCGGGGAGCATCATAAACAGTGCAAGAACACCGAAAATTCCCAATACGTATAAAAGAATTTTTCTTTCCGCCAACAACCTGGGTATAAGGACAAGTGAATGCAGGTAATAAAAACCTATCATAAAAAGGTTGCTGGTAAAAAAAAGCCATTGCAGCTTTCTCTCAGGGTTGAAAGGCATTTCGCGCGGACCTGAAAAATTGATGAATGGCAGTAACAGGAACCCCGCCCAGATAGCGGTGTGAATAATAATTTGGAGGACCCTTTTATTCAAATTCATCTTGTCATTGTCAATAGCATGCGTATTTGTGCATTAAATACCGTTCAAGGTAGAGATAGGCCCACGGATCATAAAATAAAATAGTGTAAAACACTGTTTTAATCGGTCAATGGATGAAAATGCGCGTTTCCAAGCGTCTGATAACCAGTCAATGTTAAATAAATTAAAAATTAATTGTCAAAAAGCTATGCGGTTTAAAATTTTTTTGCAAGTTTTACGTCATCCAAGCCCCCAATGAAAGACCTGCATCTGCAGGTTTTTTTATTTTCTAGCAGATGGTTTTATCAAGTTCAATCTCCCCAAAAAACCGTAACCCTTTTGTAAACTTGATAACCCCTTCGTACCATGAAATTTTTCATTACCCTGGCCATCGCCATCGTTTTGTTCAATGCAACTTTTGCCGGTTCCGGAACACCCACCAACGTTATTTTCCCCAAATCATTTTCAGCACTTTTAAAAGAACAAAAATCTTTGTTTGAAGCCGACAGGGCGAAAGTTTGTGCCTGCCAGATTTTACGGGTTGCATCAAATAACGAAAACGAAAAATTAATTGCCGTATTTGCACAAAGCACTAACAACGGAGAATTATCAGCAGATTTTGCGACTGCTACCAGCGTGCTGGAAAAAGAGAAAAAGCACATGAAGGCTTTTTTCTATACCAAAATCAAAATTGCTGAAAATGTAACGGCACCCACGCCCTGCAGTACATTGTACAAAAATATACAGGTAAAATATTCAAACGTGAAGATGTACGATGTGCTGGATGCAGATGCATTAAGCGATAAAAAATTAGTAAAGTAAGCAAAACCTCACAAGGGCATCCATGACTACGGCGGTTGAATGAGGAAGCTTAATATGCGGTTAAGATTGTATACCCGCTGTATACAAACTCACAAAAGGAAAAGTAACGGGGCGCGGGTGAAATTTAAAAGATACGGCGGATGTCATTCTGCCGCTCACCAGCCAGCCTTTTAGTATTGTTCGTTGTCGCTCGGAAAATCACTTGTCTTAACATCTTTAACATAATGCTGCACGGCTCCTGTTACAGCGGTAAACAGATCCAGGTATTTGCGTAGAAAACGTGGTTTAAATTCGGTGTTGATGCCCAGCATATCATGCATCACCAGCACTTGCCCGTCGCAATGTTTGCCGGCGCCGATACCAATCGTTGGTATTCGCAGGCTTTCGGAGACTTCCCTGGCCAGCGCCGCTGGAATTTTTTCCAGCACAAGGGCAAAACAACCGGCTTCCTGCAATAGCAAAGCATCCTTTTTTAACTTGGCTGCTTCTGCTTCTTCTTTGGCACGCACGGTATAAGTGCCAAACTTATAAATGGATTGGGGGGTTAATCCGAGGTGACCCATTACTGGTACACCGGACAGGATAATTCGCCTGATGGATTCAAGCACTTCTTCGCCGCCTTCCAGTTTAATGGAATGGGCACCGGTTTCTTTCATGATTCGGATGGTAGAATTGAGCGCTTCTTTTGAGTTTCCCTGGTAAGACCCAAATGGCAGATCAACTACAATCAGGCAGCGCTCCGCGCCCCGAACCACGGAGGAAGCGTGGTATAACATCTGGTCGAGTGTAATGGGTAGGGTGGTTTCATGCCCAGCCATTACATTGCTGGCAGAATCGCCCACCAGTATAATGTCAATGCCCGCCGCGTCAAAGATCTTCGCAAAAGAAAAATCATATGCCGTTATCATGGCAATTTTTTCTCCCGCATCTTTCATTTTTTGCAGCGTGTGGGTTGTTATTTTTTTTACTTCTTTGTGTGTTGACATGCCTGCGTTTTGAATTCCTGAGATAGTGTTAGACAAAAGTTTCTTTCAATCTTACATCATCGTACAAGGTATGCAAAAGCCCGTCTGCCAGGCCTATTTTGGGTACGTAAATTTCTTCAATGGATGCCCAGCGCATTACATTAATGTATATCTGGATGGCGGGTAAAATTACATCGGCCCGGTCTTCACGCAGGTTATAGGCCCGCATGCGCGCATATAGAGAAAAGCTGCCGAGCTCTTTGTAATAATCTTTCAGCAACTCCAGGGGAAGCGGCTTGCCATCTTTCTTTTTCGACATGGAAAAAACCTTATTAATATTTCCACCGGTGCCGATAGCAACTACTTCTTTATGTCCTTTTATTTTGTCGCGGATGTATTCTTTTAACTCATCCCAGTGCGTTTCTGTTACCTGGTTTTTCAGCAGGCGGATGGTGCCAATATTAAAAGACTGTTTGAAGACCAATTGGTTCTGGCTGAAGAAAGTTATTTCGGTACTTCCTCCGCCTACGTCGATATACAGATAAGAATGGTCTTTATCCAGGTTTTCAGCCACGTGGTTTTCATAAATTACGGAAGCCTCTTCATCACCACTGATAACTTTTATTTCTATGCCGGTTTCTTTTTTTACACGTTCTATTATTTCGGGTGAATTGACTGCGTCGCGCATCGCCGAAGTGGCGCACGCTTTCAGATGCTTTACGGAATACACATCAATCAGGCACTTGTAGGCCATCATGGTTTGTAAGATCATCTCAATTTTTTCCGGAGAAATTTCTTTTTTCTCAAACACGTCGAACCCGAGCCTTAAAGGTACCCGTATAAGGTTGAGTTTGTTAAAATCGGGTTTGCCTTCGGCGTTTCTTAGTACGTCAGCAATCAGCAGCCGGGCTGCGTTACTTCCAATATCAATTGCTGCCAGTCTCAATGTGTAGTAGTTTTAAGGATGATTTCGTTTTATTGACCCGACCGTATTACATGATACCGGGATAAACAACTGCCGGCATCAGGGGTTCTTTTGTTTCGGTCTCCGGCAGAACACTTTTTACGGTGCTGTGCAGGTAATTGTATATTTCCACCTGTGCACGAACTTTTTTTCCGTTTGACTTCACATATTCATTGCTGAGCTCATTGTTCAAAATTCTGGCTTTCACATTAGCATTCAACTGAATATCGAGAATAGTTTTCAACACTTTCTTAATATCACTGTTGAAAATAGGACAAGTAACTTCCAGCCGGTGATCAATATTTCTTACCATCCAATCTGCGGAGGAAATAAAAACCCTTTCTTTTCCACCATTGTTAAAAATAAAAATTCTGGCATGTTCCAGGTATTCATCTACAATACTAATGGCCTTTACAGGAATAATAAATTTTTTATTTTCTGTATACATACAAAAAATGCCTCTTACAATCAGTTTTAATGCCACGCCCGCTTTCGCAGCTTCATAGAGTTTAAAAATCAATTCTTCATCAGACAGTGAATTTACTTTGAGGGTAATGGAAGCAGGCTTTCCTTTTTCTGCCAGCCTTATTTCTTTTTGTATCATTCTCAGCAAATGGGTACGCAGGCCGGTAGGGCAGGGGATAAGCGTTTTGCAGGCGCTGATGTATTTTTCTCCTTCTTTGGGCTTTTCAAGGTATAAGAAGATCTTGTTTACATCGGCCATGATGGCCCTGTTTGAAGTCAGCAGGCACTGATCGCCGTATATAGTAGCCGTTTTTTCATTCAGGTTGCCTGTACTCACAAAGCCGTAATGGGTTGTGTAATTATTAACCCTTTTTTTAATAAGGCATAATTTAGCATGCACTTTCATGTTTGGTAAGCCAATCAGCACTTTTACGCCTTCCTCTTCCAGCCGTTCTTTCCATTCAAGGTTGGCTTCTTCATCGAACCGCGCCCTTAGCTCCATCATAACGGTAACCTGCTTGCCATTTCTAACGGCATTTACAAGCGCATTAATCACTTTGGAGTTAGATGCCAGCCGGTAGGCCGTTACTTTGATGGCGGTAACGTGCGGGTCCATGGCGGCTTCGCGCAGCATATCCAGCACGCCATTATAAGAGTGGTAGGGGAAACTCAGTAAAATGTCTTTTTCCAACACCACATCTGTTACGCGTTTGGTACCCATCAGCAGTGGATGCGTGAAAGGTTTTTTACGCTGGCTTTTCTTAGGGATGATATCGGGAAAATCCATAAAATGCCGGAAATTATGAATGCGGCCACCGGGTATAAGGTTGTCTTTTTTACTCATGTTCATTTTGCGCATGAGGAATTCCAGCAGCCCGGCATCAATTTCCCTGTCGTACACAAACCGAACCGGTTTACCCCGCCGCCGGTTTTTGATACCTTTTTCTATTTTCTGAATGAGTGTGGTAGAGACGTCGTTATCAATATCTATTTCCGCATCCCTTGTTACCTTAAATATCCAGGAATCAAATTTGTCAAAAGCAAAATAAGAGAAAATGGAAGGCAGGTTAAAGCGGACGATGTCTTCCAGCAGAATGATGTGCTGCTCGCCGGGGGCGGAGGGCAGCAGGATAAAGCGTCCCAGTGCCCGGCTCGGAATTTCTATAAGCGCATATTTTTGCTTGTACCCACTTTTCCTGGAAGACATCACCACGCCCAGGTAGATGGATTTATCGCGCAGGTAAGGCACTTGCGGAATGTTTTCTATCATCAGGGGAATAATATTGGAGCGTACTTCTTCTTCAAAATGCCTTTGCACAAATACTTTCTGTTCCCGGTTCAACTGTTTTTCAGTTACTAAAAATATTTTTTCTTTCTGCAGCTCACCGGTAATTTCTTCCCAAACGCGGTTAAATTCATTTTGCTGCCGGAGTACAATCAACTGGATTTCCTCCAGAATTTTTTCCGGGCTTTCTTCCATGTGCATATTGGCTTTGGCCTTATGCGTTTTGTTTTCCAACTCAATCATCCGTTTGAGGGTGGCCACGCGCACCCTGAAAAATTCATCCGTATTGTTAGAAAAGATACCAAGGAATTTAATTCGTTCTTTCAGCGGAACCGTGTTATCAGCAGCTTCCTGTAAAACACGGGCATTAAATGAAAGCCAGCTGATATCTCTCGTAATTGTTTTTTTCTTCATATTTATCCCTCCGTTCATATATTGGGCCGTTTTACGCAAGGTAAAAGACAGCCTGGCAATTGAAATTAATTAATTATTATTTCCGCACGGGCACTGCTAATTAAAAATGAGGTAGCATAAAAAAATGAAAATAATTGAAAAAGCGCTAAACCTTGTTTTAGCCCTTAGAAATGCCGCCGCAGCGCATTATTTCTGGGGTAAACTCAAGCGGTTTCCAGTCCTGCCCGGCCAGTTAACGAAAAACCTTGATTTTCTTTGTGATAATTGGTAGCCTTTCCCTACCTTTGCCGTCCTAAATTTTGTACATCATGGCCAGAGTATGTCAGGTAACCGGTAAGGTTCCGGTAACGGGGAACAAAGTGTCTCACTCGAATATAAAAACCAAGCGTCGTTTTTTGCCCAACCTGCAAACAAAGCGTTTCTTTCTTGCAGAAGAAGATAAGTGGATTACGCTGAAGTTAACGACGGATGGCATACGCACGATTAATAAGAAAGGTCTGTATACCGTGGTAAAGGAATTGAGGGCTAAAGGAACACATATATAAGTAATACAAACTAATTAAATTTCCCTAACAATGGCAAAGAAAGGAAACAGGGTACAGGTTATCCTGGAATGTACAGAACACAAAACCAGCGGCAAACCGGGTACCAGCCGTTACATTACCGTAAAGAATAAAAAAAATACCCCTGAACGTATCGAATTGAAGAAATTCAATGCGATCCTGAAAAAGGTAACTGTACACAAAGAAATCAAGTAATTTAACTCATCTTTTAATTATATTTCGTCATGGCAAAAGCAGCTAAGACCGCGCAGAAAAAAGATTTAAAAGCATCTGCCGATGCAAAAAACTGGACAAAAGTGATCAAGGCTATCCGTAGCCCTAAGTCCGGCGCTTATACTTTTAAAGAAGCGATTGTGCACAAAGACAAAGTGAAAGAATTTCTGGCAGCTAAATAATTGCCGGTTGTACGATATTAAAAGCTGTTCTGAATTTCTTCGGAACGGCTTTTTCTGTTTTAAACAGGCATTAAGTGAAAACGTCGCGGTTACGAAAAATGCCTGTGAAGGAACCGTTTGCGCAGCGCTTTGGTTATGTTTGTAATAGAATGGGTGCCGGGCGGAGGGTTTGTGCCACAAACGGTTTTTCGGCGGAATGTTCTTGTTGCTTCACCCCGTGTCTATGCTACCTTTTACCTTAAACCTTAATTATGGGATTATTTGATAAACTATTCGGCAAAAAAGAGAAAGAAACGCTCGACCAGGGCTTACAAAAAACCAAAGAGGGGTTTCTTTCAAAGATTACAAAGGCCATTGCGGGCAAAAGCACGGTAGATGAAGAAGTGCTGGATAACCTGGAAGACGCACTGGTAAGTGCCGATGTGGGCATCGACACAACTATTCAGATTATTGACCGGATTGAAAAACGGGTGGCAAAAGATAAATATGTAAGTACCAGCGACCTCAACAAAATACTGCAGCAGGAGATTGAAACCCTGTTGGTAGATGCGGCGCCAGGCAGTCAGTACACCTTCACTTCCCCAATGCCCGCCAACCCTTATGTTATCCTGGTGGTGGGTGTTAATGGGGTGGGTAAAACCACAACTATCGGTAAACTGGCCAATAATTTTAAAAAAGGCGGGAAATCTGTGCTACTTGGTGCGGCAGATACTTTCAGGGCGGCGGCGGTTGAACAATTGACCATCTGGAGTGAACGGGCCGGTGTTCCTATTGTGAAGCAGGACATGGGCAGCGATCCGGCGGCCGTGGCTTTTGACACCGTGCAAAGCGGTGTGGCAAAAGGCAGCGAGGTGATTATTATTGATACGGCAGGCCGGTTGCACAACAAACTCCACCTCATGGAGGAACTAGGCAAAATAAAGCGGGTTATTCAAAAAGTAATTCCGGATGCCCCCCATGAAGTGATGCTGGTACTGGATGGATCAACGGGCCAGAATGCATTGGAACAAGCCAAACATTTTACCGCCGCTACGGAAGTGACGGCACTTACCATTACGAAGCTGGACGGTACGGCAAAAGGCGGTGTGGTACTTGCCATTGCAAACCAGTTTAAAATTCCGGTTAAATTTATTGGGGTGGGTGAAAAAATGGAGGACCTGCTGGTATTTGACAAGCACGAATTTGTTGATAGTTTGTTCAACCTGGAGCGATGAATACGAAGTGAAAAGTCAAAATTAAAACGTAAAAATCCGTTTCGCGGCCAAACCCGAAAACGTAAGACCTTTACTTTCCTCCGGTTTTGCCTTTTGCCTTTTGACTTTTAAACCTGTCAACCCCTTTTAACTTATCCGACTTGATTCCCGCGTAATCAGGGTTCCCTCCAAACTAACCTGTTGTGTGCTGGTGCTGGTATCTTCAATTTTTCTTAATAACATTTGTACAGCAAGCTCACCCATTTGCTTTACGGGTTGCCGGATGCAGGTGAGGGGTGCGTAAAACAAATCAAATGCGTCGGTTTCATCAAAGCAGGTGAGTGCCACATCTTCCGGTACACGGTATTGCTGTTGGTTAATGTATTTTACCGCATGCATAGCAATAACATTGGAGCCAAACAAAATAGCACTGACGGGCAGCCCGGCCTGCAGCAGCTGGCTTACTGCGTTTTCGGTTTCTTCCTGCAACGCCAGCATCTTTACTTCCTGCAGGTTGGCTGGTATAAAATCAATTTCATTTTTTTTAAGCGCGGCGAGGTAACCACGGGTTCTTTCCGCCAGGTGAAAAAGCGATGAAGCGTAATTGATCATCCCGATACGCCGGTGTCCACAATCAATCAGGTGTTGCGTAGCCTTAAAGGAAGCTTCGTAATTATCGAGCGCCACATAACTGGTTTCTATACCCGGAAAATACCGGTCTATCAGCACAAAAGGAATTTGCTGCTGTTGCAACTGTAGAATTTGCTGCTCCGCATGCTCCGGGGGTGATAAAATCAATCCGTCCGCCTGGCGGTTTACGAGCGCATCGAGGATCTTTTTATATTTCTCCGGATTTTCATCTGAGCTGCCGAAAATGACGGTGTAATTAAATTTCGCTGCCTCATCTTCTATAAAACGGGCCAGTGCTGCGGAGAATGGGTTGGAAATGTCTGCCAGTATCAGCCCGATGGTGTAGGTGCGGTTTGTTTTCAGGCTCTTTGCGATCTGGTTGGTACGGTAGCTCATCGCCTGCGCGGTGGCCTTTATTTTCTCTGCTACGTTTTTATTTATCCTTCCTTCTTTCTTATTATTGAGTACATAAGAGACGAGCGCCGTTGAAACGCCTACTGCAGCCGCAATGTCTTTTAAACAAACTCTTTTATTCATGGTCGGGAAATTTTAGCGTTGATAGTCAATAAGTTATGAAAGTAGTATCCATCGGAATGAGCGAACACCCGTAAAAATTAGTTTTAAACGAAGATAATAGTAATTTTGTTTAATCGTTTAAACAAAAATGATTAAATTTGTATTTGATTTAGGAACCTGACCATCTTCTTGCCTGCCAAAGCAGTTGAAGAACGATTTACGACGATTGCGGTTACACCAGGACTTTTGTATGTTAACCGGCTGCCTGCCATACGTAAAAATGAAATTATAAACTGTTATGCCGGCAGTAGTTTGAGCCTGCTGAATAATATAAATTTTATGTATGATAACCAATAGAAAAATAGATGTTGTTAAGCGCATTGCTTTTGTGGCAAGCGATAACAACCGCAAATCCCTGATAGAATGGTCTTATGATAACCAGGAAGTCTTAAAGCATCATGAGCTGATAGCTGCTGGCACGATGGCCGATATCCTGGAGGGAACCATCGGCGTGCCGGTAACCAGGCTACACGACGGCGCTTCGGCCGGCAATGAACAGCTGGCTACGCGGATTACCGCTCAGCAGATAGATATCCTTGTTTTTTTCTGGGACGCCGTTCAACCCCCCCAATATGAAAGCGGGGTGAGGGCACTGTACGATATGGCAGTAGCCGGCAATATCATTATTGCCGCTAACCAGGCAACAGCAGATTTTGTACTGTCGTCTCAGCTGATGAACAAAACGCACTCAGTACCTGTGCTACCCGCCATACAGCGCGTACGGACCGGTACTTATTACAATACCGATGCTTCCCGGCAGGCATTTTTAAAATTAAACACCATTAATTAAAAATATTTTATGAACTTATCAGTTGCTGCGGGAAAACCAAGGGTCTACCGGATAGCAGTAAGCGCATTTTTTTTTATTTCGGGTTTAACTTTTTCCACCTGGGCAAGCCGTATTCCGGATATTAAAACACAGCTGCAGCTAAGTGATGCCCGCCTGGGTGCCGTCTTATTTGCTTTGCCCGCCGGTTTAATGATGAGCTTATTATTCGCCGGATGGCTGGTGGCGCGGTTTGGCAGCCGCAGGGTAATGGTAGCGGCCGCAATATTTTATCCCGCGATACTGGTATTGCTGGGGCTTAGCGGTAATGTATGGCAACTTGTCTTTGTTTTGTTTCTTTTTGGACTGGGTTCCAACCTGGTTAACATAGCCATGAATACCCAGGCAGTAGCAGTAGAGTCCATGTACGGAAGATCGGTGATGGCCTCTTTCCATGGTTTGTGGAGCATTGCCGGTTTTAGTGGGGCAGCCATCGGTACATTGCTGATTTCAGCAGCAGTAGCACCCTGGATTCATTTTGGCATTATCTTTTTCATTGCCGCGCTGGGGGTGCTGTGCTTTTATAAATACACGCTACCAACTGATGCCGCGATTGCTGAAAAACAACCATTTTTCGTAAAACCCGATAGATATATCCTGAACCTGGGGCTCATTGCGTTTTGCAGTATGCTTTGCGAAGGTGCCATGGCCGACTGGAGCGGGGTGTATTTTCAGAATATCGTTCAAGCACCCAAACAATTTATCACCCTTGGGTATGTTGCATTCACTGCAGCAATGGCTACGGGTCGGTTTCTGGGAGACAATATGGTTACCAAACTTGGTATAAAAAAAGTGTTGCAACTGAGCGCCACCCTCATTGCTTCCGGATTGTTGATGTCGGTTCTTTTTCCTTACATGGCCACTGCCATTACCGGATTCTTGTTGGTAGGCCTCGGTGTTTCTTCCGTTGTACCACTGATTTACAGTCTTGCCGGAAAATCGGGTACCATGCAACCCGGACTGGCGCTGGCAGCGGTATCTTCTATTTCATTTCTGGGGTTTTTAATCGGGCCACCTTTAATCGGATTTATTGCCGAAGCCGCCGGCCTTCGGTTATCATTTGCAATTATAGCAGTGGTGGGATCATTCCCCGCTATATTGGCGAATAAAATAAAAGAACGGTAGCATTGCGACACGGGTATTGGTGCCGCCATGCATGCTATTTTTATAACGTGCTGCATAATTAATTACCCGGCTATCCATGCCGTATCGGGCAATAATGTATTGGCATTTTCCGAAATACATGCGCGCGGCGGCTACTGGCAAAAGGCTTCTCCTGCTTAGCCGGCTTGCTGTATCTTCGCTGCTTTATGAAGCACCTGAAGGCTGTTAACAAATATTTTCTGAAGTACCGCTGGCGCCTGCTGCTGGGCATTATTTTTATTACACTTTCCAACTACTTTCGAATTCTAAGTCCGCAATTATCCGGGTATGTGGTTGATAAAGTAGAACAATCGGTGCGCAGCTCGGTAGAAAAACTACAACCAGTAACAAGCAACCGCTCCGCGAATTACGATTTCTTTGTCCAGAAAATAATTGGCTGGTTAGACAATAGCAACTCAAGCTTTGGGAGGAAAATCATTATTTGCGGCATAACGCTGCTGGTATTGGCATTGCTCGGGGGATTTTTTATGTTTCTGATGCGGCAGACAGTTATTGTGATGAGCCGGCTGATTGAATACGATCAAAAAAATGAAGTGTACCGGCACTACCAGCAATTGGATACAGCCTTTTACAAACGCAATAGTACCGGAGACCTGATGAACCGGATTACTGAAGACGTTAGCAGGGTAAGGATGTACACCGGCCCTGCTGTAATGTATTTTATCAACCTTGCGGTTACGATCGGGTTCAGTATTTTTTTTATGGTCCGGGAAAACGGCATGCTCACGTTGTATGTGTTGTCGCCATTGCCAATTTTGGCGGTTACCATTTATTACGTAAACAACATTATCCATAAAAGAAGCGAACGCATCCAGGCACTGTTGTCTGATTTAACCACAACGGCCCAGGAATCCTATTCGGGCATTCGGGTTATAAAATCTTTTGTGCAGGAAAAAGCCATGATGGGTTTTTTCAATAAAAACAGCGAGGATTATAAAACCAATGCCATCGGGTTGTCGAAAGTGGAGTCTATCTATTTTCCTTCGATGGCGTTGCTGATAGGGTTGAGTACCCTGCTCACCATTATGATTGGCGGGGTGTATGCGTTGCAGGGACATGGGGACGTAACCACCGGAACGATCACCGAATTTGTTATGTACGTAAACATGCTCACTTTTCCGGTAAGCGCCATTGGGTGGACGGCCAGCATGATACAAAGGGCAGCCGCTTCGCAAAAGCGCCTGAATGAATTTCTTGATACCGTACCAGCTATCCAGGATGCACCCGGGGTAATTGCGCCGGTTTTACAGGGCGATATTGTTTTTGATGCGGTTAATTTTACTTATCCCGATACCGGAATTCATGCCATTCAAAATTTTTCCTGCCATATAAAAACCGGCGAGAAAATAGCTATTATCGGTCGTACCGGAAGTGGTAAATCAACAGTGGCGCAACTCCTGCTGCGGATGTACAATCCTGACAGCGGGGACATCCTTATAGACGGGCATAATTTAAAAGCCATTCAGCTGAAAGCACTGCGGCAGCAAATAAGTTATGTGCCCCAGGATGTATTTTTGTTCAGCGATACTGTAACAGGCAATATTACTTTTGGTCTTGGTAACGCGCCTTTTGAAAAGGTAGAACAGGCCGCCGCTTATGCCAGCGTTGACAATGAAATAAAGGGGTTTTCTGAGCAATACAAAACCATGATTGGCGAAAGGGGGGTAACACTCAGCGGCGGACAAAAGCAACGCATTTCGATAGCACGCGCCCTCATCAAAGATCCGCACCTGGTAATATTTGACGATTGCCTCAGTGCGGTAGACGCCAAAACAGAAAATGAAATCATCAGTAATTTGTACCGCTTTCTCCAAAATAAAACAGCCATTATTATCACGCATCGTATTTTTTCTTTGTTCGACTTTGACAATATACTGGTGCTGGACGAGGGCAAAATAATAGAACAGGGCAAGCATGCGGACCTGCTTTTGCGTAATGGCTACTACCGTCGTTTGTATGATGAGCAGCAACAGCAGGAGCAAGGCACCGGTAAAGCACTTCTATAGCCGCAGACTTACAGCAAGGAATGTATTGGTAATCAGGGTGACGCGGCAAAATAGCAGTAGCGGATCGGTTATTTCTCAAATGAAGGCAGGAAAAGAGTTTTCAAATTTTGCCAGTTCTAAAACAATATTATATTTGTAAGGCATTCTAAAACCAACATTTCGATAAACTGAAAATCATTACAACTGTGGCGTACGAAAACAACAATGAAAAAAGGATTGAAAGCGTTTACAGCAAACGCATCAGGGCTGGCAAAAGAAGAACTTATTTTTTTGATGTAAGGGCAACCCGCAGCAATGATTACTACCTGACTATTACGGAAAGCCGTAAAAAGTTTGAAGGTGAAGGATACGACAGGCATAAGATTTTCCTGTACAAGGAAGATTTCAATAAATTTATAAAAGGGTTGGTAGAAGCGGTTGATTATGTAAAAACAGACTTAATGCCTGATTTTGATTTTGACGCTTTCAACCATGATCAGCCGTTGGGTGAAAACGACGGTGAGGAAAGCAATTCAAACGGTATCACTGCCGTAGAAGGCATAGAGACTGCACCCGCAGTTGTAGCTGAAGAAGCGCCTGTGGAAATACCGGAAATAAGCACAAATGTTACCAATACCAGCGCTACGGAAGAAGTAGATAAGTGGTAAAAATACCTGAAGAAAATACGTTGGCCCCTCAAGCGAGGGGCTTTTTTTTTGGAGCCTAAATAAAAGTAATATTAATGCGTTCTTTATTTAATATGAAGAACCACCTGCTTTTCATCACAGCGTTATGCCTGTTGGTTGTTGAAACAACCTTTTCGCAGCCCGTCTGCGGGTTTGATGGTATGCACACCCAACTTTTAAAAGATGATCCTGCTTACCGGGCAAGGCTGTTGAACAATGAGGCAAAAATCAGGGACATCATACGCAACCGCGGGGCAGCCCCACAACAAACGCTGCGCGAAAACGGCATAAGCGCTGCTTTGTATACAATTCCCGTTGTAGTACATGTGGTGCATACAGGGGGAGCTATTGGCACGATATACAATCCATCCGATGCACAAATTACCGGGGCTATTAGTTATTTAAACCAGGTGTTTAATGGAACATATCCTGGTACAACAGGAGTAGGGGATATAGACGTTCAATTTGTATTGGCTTCCAGGGACCCCAATTGCAATCCATCTACCGGTATTGACAGGATCGACGGCTCATCACTGACCAATTATGCCAGCGACGGCGTTAATTCCAGTTTATCCGGGGGTGTGAGCGATCTAAATTTGAAAAATTTCGATCGTTGGGATCCAGCTTTTTTTTACAATATCTGGGTAGTTAATAAGATTGATACAAAAGACGGAACCGCTGGTCAGTTCGTGGCTGGGTATGCATATTTTGCGGGTTCTTCTGCTTCAAGAGACGGAACCGTGATGCTGGCTACCCAAATGGGCACCGGCAAAAAAACGCTTCCGCACGAAATAGGTCATGCCCTCAATTTATATCATCCATTTGAAGGATCGCCCGACGCGGCTACCTGTGCCCCGGTTACAGCCGGCGGCTGCAGCGTTGACGGAGACGCCGTCTGCGACACGGATCCCATTACCTATAACCAGATGGCCGGCATCGTAGACTTTACCCCCAGAACCGGTACAAATGGCTGCACCGGTACCGCCTATTCTATCAATACGGAAAGAAATTATATGAATTATACGTCCAGCTATACTTTATTCACTGCTGGACAAAAAGCACGCATGCAGGCAGCCATGTCCCTGCCCGGCCGGGTAAGCCTGGCTACTTCAATGGCTACAGGGTCTTATCCAATTAATGCTTATGCAAGTCCCGCAGCGGCTTGCGCATCAGTAACCAGCGCAACTGGTGTAAGTGCCAATTACGCAGGCATCATTAGCGTGGCAGGAGCAAACAAAACAATCACAACAGGTGCTGCCGGAGATGATGCGGGTTATGTTGATAAAAGCAGCAATTGCATGAATGTATTTTCTATGCAACGGGGAAGTACGTATAATTTTTCTGCCACTGTACTTGCCCAAAACTATGAGCAGCTGCGGGTGTGGATTGATTATAATAACAATGGCATATTTGACAATACCACGGAACAAATTTACATCAATACATCGATCCCGCAGAACGCCAGTGTTGTTACAGTGGGCTGGAGTTTTACAGTACCTCTTACCGCTGTAACCAATACAGTTCTAAGAATGCGGCTGGTGGATGATCTTATACCCGGTTATCCGGGAACGGTGGCCATTGCAAGCGCCTGCCATAACCCGGTGTATGGGCAAACAGAAGACTATGGGGTTGTGCTTTCAGCTTTGTTACCGGTGAAGTTTGATTATTTTAACGGCGTCAGAAAAGATGCGGGTGCCTACCTCTCGTGGAAAACTTCCTTTGAACAGAATACAAAAGAATTTGCCATTGAAAAATCTACAGATGGTATTGTGTTTTCCAATATTGGAGTAGTGCCTGCGGCGAATGTGCCAAACGGTAATCTGTATTCATTTACAGATAATAATATAAGCGCACCTGTTAATTACTACCGATTAAGGCAGATTGATACGGATCTGCGCAGTGAATTGAGTAAAACAGTTGCGGTAAGGTTTACCGGTGAGGCAACAAAGTTGAAGATCATTAATAACCCGGTCGGGGATCAACTCAATATCGTGTTTAACGGAACAACTTCCGGCAACAGCAGGATACAATTGTTTGATATT
Source organism: Chitinophagaceae bacterium (assembly GCA_039919885.1). Classification (GTDB taxonomy): domain Bacteria; phylum Bacteroidota; class Bacteroidia; order Chitinophagales; family Chitinophagaceae; genus JACMLD01. The sequence continues at coordinate 105,978 of JBDSEV010000015.1, read as the reverse complement.
GCAGGACGAAAAGTGTTCAGCAAAGATTTGAAGACCGTTAACGGGCAGTTAATCAATATAGACCTGGCTGGTTTTAAATTGAAAACTGGCACCTATATTTTACAAACGCAAACGGGCAATGACATTATTACCAGGAAAATAATAAAGCAATAAACTGAAAAGGCTTTGAACAAAAATTCCGGCATCGTGTATGCCGGAATTTTTTTTGTTTAGCTGGATAATCGGGCACCGCTATTCACGTATCTTTTTAAATGCGTTGATAAGGCCATTGGTAGAACTATCATGGCTGGAGACGGGTTTAGCATCTTGCAACTCAGGCAAAATTTTTCCCGCGAGTTGTTTGCCGAGCTCCACACCCCATTGATCAAAAGAGAAAATATTCCAGATAACACCCTGTACAAATATTTTATGCTCGTATAACGCAATCAGCTGTCCCAGCGTAAAAGGCGTGATCGCTTTAATTAAGAATGAATTGGTTGGGCGGTTGCCCTCAAATACTTTGTGCGGCAACAGGCTTGCTATGGCATCAGGATCCATACCAGCTTTCTCCAATTCAGCTTTCGCTTCCGCTGCTGATTTGCCATTCATTAAAGCCTGCGTCTGCGCAAAGAAATTCGACAGTAGTTTTATATGATGATCCCCAATTGGGTTGTGACTAATGGCAGGCGCGATAAAATCGCAGGGCACCAGCACGGTGCCCTGGTGGATGAGCTGGTAAAACGCATGCTGGCCATTGGTGCCCGGCTCTCCCCAGATAACGGAACCGGTCTGGTGGTCTACGCGTTCGTTGTTTCTTGAAACATATTTGCCGTTGCTCTCCATATTGCCTTGCTGAAAGTAAGCTGCAAAACGGTGCATGTACTGATCGTAGGGAAGGATGGCTTCACTTTCCGCACCGAAAAAATTGCTGTACCAAATGCCAACAAGTGCCATAAGTACCGGTATGTTTTTCTCTGGTGGCGTATTTTTAAAATGGGTGTCTGTTTCATGAGCACCTTTTAAAACATTTTCAAAATTTTCGTAGCCAACAGTGAGTGCAATGGATAAGCCAATGGCACTCCACAAAGAATATCGACCGCCCACCCAATCCCAGAATTCAAACATATTTGCTTTGTCAATACCAAATTTCACCACGTCTTTCTCATTGGTAGAAAGTGCTGCAAAATGTTTGGCAATGTGTTTTTCTTCTTTCGCAGCTGCCAGGAACCATTGCCGTGCGGTGTTGGCGTTCGTCATGGTTTCCTGGGTAGTAAACGTTTTGGAAGCAATTAGAAAAAGCGTTTCCTCGGGGTTTACTTTTTTCAGTGTTTCAGCAATATGCGTGGCATCTACGTTAGATACAAAATATGGCTGCATATTTTGTATCCAGTACGGCTTCAACGCTTCTGTTACCATTACCGGCCCCAGGTCACTTCCACCAATACCGATGTTTACGACGTAACGGATAGGCTTACCGGTATATCCTTTCCATTCCCCGCTATGAATTTTTTTACAGAATGCTTTCATCTGCGCCAGCACCCCCAGCACCTCCGGCATTACGTCTTTACCATCGCTGTATACCGGTCCGCCGGAGAGGTTTCTCAGCGCAATGTGCAATACGCTCCTGTTTTCTGTTTCATTGATTTTTTCGCCGCTGTACATCGCGTTAACGGCATCGGTAAGCTGGCATTCTGCTGCCAGTTGCTGCAATAACTGTAATGTTTTAGCGGTAACAATATTTTTTGAATAATCAAAAAGTATGTCACCAAAGTGAATCGAATATTTACTGAAACGTTCCGCATCATCGGTAAACAATTGCCGCAGTTGCAACTTTTTCATTTCGTTGTTATAATGATCCTGTAATTGCTGCCAGGCTTTTGTAGTGGTTGGTTTGATACGTGGAAACATACGTGACTGATTTTAAAACGGTTTAAATAATACTGCCCTGCAGAACCGCCGGGTCAATAAGCCCTCAACCCGAAATGGTCCTGCTGCAATGTAAATGAAAATAATTTGCGTACAAACTGGTCTTTGCTGCCAAACGGGCACAAAAAAACGCAAAGCATGGTTTGCGTTTTAGAAAATATCAGGCAGCAGAAGGGAGTAACAACTGGGCGAAATACACCAACCATGGCGCCGGGTATTACTTACTAACTGCTTGCCTAGCCCGCTTTCAACTTCTTAACGGCATCAATTATTTTCGGCAATACTTCAAAAGCATCCCCAACTATGCCATAATCTGCGGCTTTAAAAAAGGGTGCTTCGGCGTCTTTGTTAATAACAACAATTACTTTGCTGCGGTTAACACCGGCGAGGTGCTGAATGGCACCGGAAATGCCAATAGCAATATATAAATTGGGTGCAATGGCCAGCCCTGTTTGTCCCACGTGCTCATGGTGCGGACGCCAGCCGATATCTGCCACCGGCCGGCTACAGGCAGTAGCCGCGTGTAACAATCCTGCCAGCTCTTCAATCATACCCCAGTTTTCCGGTCCCTTTAAACCACGGCCACCACTTACCACTATCTCTGCTTCGCTCAATGAGATTTCACCGCTTACCTTATTTACAGCAGTTACTTTTATTTTGCCTGGTTCTACGGCCGCATCCAGCGCCACCACGGCTGCGGTGCCGTCCGCGGCAACAGTTTTGTACGCGTTGGGACTTAACGAAATTATTTTTATCGCCGTGCCCACGCTAATATTCGCATAGGCCTTTCCACTGAATACATTTTTCTTTACGATGAAACCATTGCTGGTATCGGGCAGTGCCACCGCGCCAGCCACCAGGCCTGCTTTAAGACGGGCAGATAAACGCGGGGCGATCGCTTTTCCATCTACGTTATTGGAAAATATAACAACCGTAGCTGCACTCGCCTCCACTGCCTGCGCAATCACTTTTGTATATACCTGTGCATCAAAGTTATTCAGCGCCTCGTTGTTTACATGGTGAATCTTCTTTACGCCGTATTTGCCGAGCGCGGTAAGGTCTTCCTGCGTGGTGCCTAGCACAACACCTTCCGCCGTTGTATTTAATTGTGCGGCCACCGCAGCGCCGTAGGTAATGGCTTCCAGGGATGCCTTTTTTACGTGTCCCTCGGCCTGGTCTATAAATATTAGTACTGACATTATTAAAAAATTAAAAAGTTAAAAGTAAAAATTTGTGCCGCGTTCATCATTTCCCACTTCCCAAATGCTCATGGTGTTATATTGCTTTTGCTTCCTCGTGCAAGAGACGCACCAGCTCCGCCGCGTTATCTGCGGGTATTAATTTTACCCCTGCTTTCGCTGGTGGCAAGCCAAAATCAGCAACGGTGGTGAGGGCATCTACGGCAACTGGTTCTTTTACTTTTAAAGGTTTGGTACGGGCCCCCATAATACCTTTCATATTCGGAATGCGCTGCTCGGCCATTCCTTTCTGGCAACTAACAGTAACGGGCAGACTCACTTCACAAATTTCTTCGCCGCCTTCAATTTCCCGGGTAATCGTTGCTGTATTTCCGCTGATGTCAAATTTGGTAGCCAGTGATACAAAAGGCAAATCAAGTAGTTCTGCTACCATGCCGCCGATAGACGAGCCGTTGTAATCGATGGTTTCTTTGCCGGTAAAAATCAAATCATAACCCCCTTCTTTTGCCACAGCAGCAATCTGCGAGGCAATCACAAAACTGTCGTGGCTATCCAAATTTACACGGATGGCTTCCTCACCACCCAGGGCCAGGGCCTTGCGGATAATAGGATCAGCGTCTGCAGGGCCCACCGTAACCAGGTGAATTGTGGTAGCGGGATCTTTCTCTTTAAGTTCAATGGCCCTTACCAGCGCATACCATTCATCGTATGGATTAATTATCCATTGTACGCCGGACTCAGCGAATTTCGTATTGTTATCTGTGAAGGTTATTTTTGCCGTTGTGTCGGGCGTTTTGCTGATACAGACCAGTATCTTCATGGGAGCAATTTTTAGAAGCTTAAAAAAAGGGTATAAAAGTTGTTTATGCAACTAAAACAAAGATAAGGCCGTAGCGCTATATTTCAAACAGTCGGGAAAAATAATTCAGCATACATGGATAGGGTAGCACGCATCCGGGAGCTTTTGAAAACCACGCCGGAGGATGATTTTTTGCAGCATGCACTGGCGTTGGAGTACGTTAAGGAGGGCGATGATGCCCTTGCCAGGCAAACCTTTGAAACCATACTCAACAGAAATGCCGGGTATGTTGGCTCTTATTATCACCTGGGCAAATTACTGGAACGTACAGGCGAAACGGGCCCTGCGATTGCATGGTATGAAAAAGGTATGGTGGTGGCCAAAGCAGCTGGCGATAATCATGCGTACAACGAATTGCGATCCGTATACGATGATTTGGCTTAGTAAAACCTGCAGCACAATAATAAAAAATTAAAGAAACCGCGTATGAACTCGTCCAGAATACAAGCCATTGTTTCCGTTGCGCTCGGGGTTGTTTTAATTGCCGTAGGATTACTGCAGCGAATGAAAAGGAAAAAACTGCTGGAACACGGGATTGAAGTGGAAGGAGAAATTTTCGATGTACTGGGCAACAGCAAAAAAAATGACGCAGGCTATCCTGTTATACGATTTATTACGAAAGACAACACCGAGGTCTCTGAAAAGTATAAGGTAAACATCCCATTCAGTAAAAAAGGACAGAAAGTATTGTTACTGTACAATGCAGGTAATCCAAAAGAGTTCGTTATTAAAAAAATATTGTAAACGACGGCAACGGATTGCGTGGCATAGTTGGAAAAACATGCTTCGTGTTTTTAAGATTGTATAAACCGGTACCGTGATCTTTTTTGAGCGTTTCACACCTAATTGTAGTAACCATTCATGACCTTTCTTCAAAAATTTAAATCATTCATACAAAAGGAAAACCTTTTCTCCCCGCCAGGTATCTTGTTGCTGGCCGTTAGTGGCGGTATTGATTCTGTAGTGTTGTGTGAACTTTGTGAGCAGGCCGGTTATGATTTTGTAATTGCCCATTGTAATTTTCAATTGAGGGGTGCGGAGAGCGTTCGGGATGAGCAATTTGTACAAAGGCTTGGAACCAAATATGGTAAACCGGTGCTTGTTAAACATTTTGAAACGGAAAAATATGCCGCCGGTAAAAAAATTTCCATACAGGTGGCAGCGCGGGAGCTCCGCTATGCCTGGTTTGATGATGAAACTTCTGCTATCAAGACAGCGTTCACCATTGGTGGAGCAGGCGGATTGTCCAGTAGCGCCGCAAGCCTGCCGGCACGGGTTGTAACAGCCCATCACCTGGACGATAATATTGAGACGATGCTCATGAATTTTTTTAAAGGAACAGGTATTGCTGGTTTGCGGGGCATCTTAGCAAAGCAGGGCAAAATTGTCAGGCCATTGTTATTTGCAAAAAAGGAAGAAATCAAAGCTTTTGCGGAAGCACATAAATTGGATTGGGTGGAAGACAGTTCCAATCAGTCAGACAAATACGCCCGCAATTATTTTCGCAACCGACTGATTCCACTGGTGAGCAATTTGTATCCCGAAGCCGCCACTAACCTCGCGGATAACCTGCAGCGGTTTAAAGAAATTGAACTGCTGTATCATCAGTCAATTGATCTGCACAAAAAAAAATTACTGGAATACAACGGCAATGAAGTGCACATCCCGGTACTCAAATTAAAAAAATCGGTGCCCCTGCATTCGGTTGTATATGAAATAATTAAAGAATACCATTTCAGTGCAGACCAGGTAACACCTGCCATTGCGTTGCTGGATAGTGAGACCGGCCGGTATATGCAGTCGGCTACACACCGCATCATAAAGAACCGTAACTGGCTGATTATTTCACCCAACCAGTCCCTTCAGGCTTCCAATATTGTAGTAGGTGGCCCCGGAGCGCTGGCATTCGGTTCAGAAGATTCGATACGGAATTTAATGCTAACACAGCTGGATGACGCTCCAAAAGAATACCTGGATGATCGTGCCATTGCTTTTGTAAATGCGGACGAAATCATATTTCCCTTATTACTCCGAAAATGGAAAGCCGGAGACTATTTTTACCCGCTTGGTATGCCGAAGAAAAAAAAGGTATCACGCTTCCTGATTGATCAGAAATTATCAAAAACCGATAAAGAAAAAGTTTGGGTGCTTGAAACAAACAAAAAAATCATCTGGGTAATTGGCTACCGGATTGACGACCGGTTTAAAATTACGCCTTCAACAAAAACGATACTGAAAATAGCATCAGAAGCTGTGCACATATGATTCTACCTGCCTGATAAAAGAGTTGAGCAGGTGGTACCGGGCCAGGAAACTGCCGGTAATAATTAAGAAACAGATGCCGTACAAGGCACCCCAGATATGCGCAGAGTGATTGATGTTTCCACCGCCCTTTTTGTCGAAAATGGATGAAATAATCAAGTATAAAAATCCAAAAATAAACCCCGGTATCATAAAAGGAATAAATATGATGCCAATCCTGCGCAGGGGTTCCAGGAAGATAAAAGCAAACACTACTGCAGACACCGCGCCCGAAGCGCCCAGGCTCCGGTAATTATAATTGTCCTTGTTTTTTTTGTAGGTAGGCAACAAACAAAAATAGAGCGAGGAGACGTACATCAGCAGGTACAGCCACTTTCCGGAAGCCCCAAAAACATCTGCGAACTGCGACTCTACGTATTCGCCAAAGATGAACAGTGAATACATATTAAAAAACAGGTGTCCGTAGTTGGCATGTATAAAACCACAAGTAATAAAACGATAATACTGTTTTTGCTGGGCAATAGCAGGCGGAAAAAAAATCAGTTCATCAAAAAGTTTTTCATTGCTGAATGCAATAAAGGACACAATGCAGGTAATGATAATGATGATGATGGTCACCGAAATAGTCATGTGTGTTTTTTATTGATGATGGTATTTTTCATTTCTGAGAATGCTGCAGGCCCGGTATACCTGCTCCGCTAAAATTAACCTTACCAGCTGGTGCGGAAAAGTTAAAAGCGACAAGGACCATTTGTAATCTGCTCTTTGCAGTACTGTTTCGTGCAGCCCATACGCACCGCCTATCAAAAAAACAATTTGCCGCGTGCTTTCATTTGCCCGTGTCTGTATTAAGCCAGCGAGTTGTTCAGACGTAATAGCCTTACCTCGTTCATCCAGCGCAACCAGGTAATCGGTTTTCGCAACGGACTGCAAGATGATTGCTGCTTCTTTTTTTTTAAGATCGGCTTCACTCATCACACCGGCATTTTTTGGTGTCGCAATAATGGTCCAGTCTGCCTGGTAATAATTACCAATGCGCTGTGTAAAAGCTTCCACCCCCGGTTTTATATAGGGCTCGTGCATTTTGCCTACCGACCAGAATTGAAATCTCATCCCGCAAATATAGCATGCAGATATTTAGTAAGCGAATAGCGCTAAGGAGTAAATAGCACAAAATGAATTAACGGGTAGCCAGGCAGTAAAGGATACCGGCAAAGCGATATAGCGCCACCGGCTTAGGAAAATGCGTAGGGCTATGTGAAGACATCTTCTTCAAAACACAGCTCACCGGCATATACTTTTTTAATGCAGGAAACAATAGAATCGAGCGGTGCGGTTTTAACAATGTAGCCCCGGGCGCCTGCGCCGAGTAATTCTTTAGAGTCTTCTTTGGACCAGGCATTGGACAGGCCCAGGATTTTTGCTTCCGGGTATTCTTTTAATATATTTCTTGCCGTCTCTATGCCGGTTATCGGTTTCATGTAAACGTCCATCACCACCACATCGGGTTTAACCTGCACGTACTTCTTTTCTGCCTCTGGCCCCGAACTGGCGGTGCCTGCCACCTTGATGGTACTATCGTGCGGCAAGAGTGATTTCAACGCATTGAGCATCATGTGGTGATCGTCGACAATTAATATGGATATCGTACCGTTCAAACCAGGGGAATGTTTAAAATATATGGCAAACTAAAATTCTGTAAAGGATAAGGCCGACAAGGAGGTTTTGAATGCTACAACCAGGATGTATGTGCTTATTCAAGGTAAGATTTTTTTAGTATAATTTGTTTATTATTAACCGTTTTAATCAGGAATTTATATAAACGGTTTAAACAGGCAATGAAATGCATTTATGTATTGCCGAAGTACAGTTAGCGCGGCTTCTGCGGTGCGTTTCAGAGAATGGCGGATAGCTGTTTACTTTGTTGATTGCGTGTGAACTAAGCCAAGTATTCATTGATACAACATCGATATTTCTTACATTGCGCGCGATTAATTAATGGTATTTAAAAACAATTATTCAGTATGATCCATCTTACCCAAACAATGCGTTGGTTTGGTCCGAATGACCCGGTTAGTTTGAGTGATATCCGGCAGGCGGGTTGTACCGGCGTGGTGTCTGCCCTGCACCAGGTACCTGTAGGCGAAGTATGGACCATTGATGAAATTAATGCCAGGAAGGAATTAATTAATGCTGCTGGAATGGAATGGAAAGTAGTGGAGAGTTTACCGGTACATGAGGATATCAAAAAACAAACAGGCAATTATCACGGGTATATTAACAACTATGCAGACAGCCTTCGCAATCTAGGTGCGTGCGGTTTACAAGTGATTACTTACAATTTTATGCCGGTGCTCGACTGGCTCCGCACTGATCTCTCGTACGCATTGCCAGATGGCAGCAGGGCTTTGTACTTCGAGCGCGCCGCTTTTATTGCTTTTGATCTTTTTTTATTGAAAAGGCCCGGTGCCGAAAACGATTATACGCCTGCGGAAATATTGATAGGCCAGGAAAAGTTTGCCAGCATGGACGATGCGGCAAAAGAAAAATTATTTCGCAATACAATGCTTGGTTTACCTGGCAGCGATGAGGCATTCACCCCCGGCAATGTACTGGCAGCACTGGAAACGTACAAGGGTATTGATGCTACATTACTTAAACAGCACCTGTTTTATTTTCTGCAGCAGGTAGTGCCGGTTGCAGCCGCAGCTGGTCTGCAAATGGCGATTCACCCGGATGATCCTCCATATACCGTACTCGGCTTGCCGCGCATTGTAAGTACCGCGGCTGATGTGGAAGAACTGCTGCGCGCTGTTCCATCAAAAGCAAATGGTCTTTGTTTCTGCACGGGTTCGTTTGGCGCCAGGGCTGGCAACGACTTAACAGAAATGATTAAACGATTTGGTGATAGTATTTACTTTTTTCATTTGCGCAATACAAAACGCGATGCAGCAGGCAATTTTTACGAAGCACGTCACCTGGAAGGCGATGCAGATATGTACGCCATCGTAAAAGCAGCACTCATACTCATGAAAAAAAGAAACTGTTCGATTCCCATGCGTCCGGACCACGGTCACAAGATGCTGGACGACCTCCACAAGAAAACCTATCCCGGTTATTCGGCTATCGGACGGTTAAAGGCCCTGGCAGAATTAAGAGGATTGGAACTTGCTATCAGCCGTAGCATTGAATAACCGGGGTTTACCCGCACAAAATAATCTTCTTAATCAAAAATGCAGTTTGGTGGTTCTATATTATCTTCATGACCATTTTAACGAAACTGCACGGAACTACCATATATGACATTATTAACGCCCACCATGCGCTGGTATGGTCCGGAAGACCCGGTGAGTTTAGCCGATATTTTGCAGGCGGGTTGTACCGGTGTAGTGTCTGCATTGCACCATATACCCAATGGGCAAGTGTGGACCAGTATTGAAATTAAAAAACGTAAAGCCATTATCAACGCGGCGGGGCTGGATTGGAAAGTAGTAGAAAGTGTACCGGTTCACGAGGATATTAAAACCCAACAGGGTAACTTTCACGTGTACATTGACAATTATAAAGAAAGTATCCGGAACCTGGCTGCTGCCGGCATTGAAGTGATCACCTATAATTTTATGCCAGTACTGGATTGGACCAGGACTGATCTATCGTATGAAGTAGCGGATGGTTCCAAAGCACTTCGCTTCGAAAAAGCTGCGCTGGTAGCGTTCGATGTTTTTATGCTGAAAAGAAAGAACGCGTCGGCAGATTATACCAGTGAAGCATTGTTCAGTGGCGAGCAACGGTTCCAGCAGATGAGCGCAGCGGAAAAGCAATCGCTGCAACGGAATATTATTGCGGGCCTGCCCGGCAGTGAAGCATCTTTTACCGTTGCGCAATTTCAGGAAGCACTGGATAAGTATGATGGTATTGACGAAACAGTATTGCGCAACCATTTAATTTACTTTTTGCAGCAGGTAGTGCCGGTTGCAGAAAGCGTTGGCATTAAGATGGCCATCCACCCGGATGATCCGCCGTTTGCTATATTTGGTTTGCCCAGGGTGGTAAAAAACAGCAAAGACGTTTTGCAATTGATAGCGGCCGTACCTGCGGTGAGTAATGGTCTTTGTTTTTGTACCGGATCTTACGGCGTGCGCGAAGACAATGATCTGCCGGCCATGATAACCGAATTTGGCGAAAGGATCCATTTCTTACACCTTCGTTCTACCCGGCGCAATACGGCTGGTGATTTTTATGAAGACAATCACCTGGAAGGAGATGTAGACATGTATGCCGTTATGAAAGCAGTCGTGCTGCTGGCGCAGGAGAAAAACATCAGCATTCCGATGCGGCCGGATCACGGGCACCAGATGCTCGATGACCTCAACAAGAAAACCAACCCCGGCTATTCCGCTATTGGAAGATTGAGGGGACTGGCAGAACTGCGCGGACTCGAATTTGGAATAGCTAAATCATTGAGTATTTAACAACCACTAACAATAATTGCTTATGGCCTTGCCTTCTAACCTTGCAGATACCCAGCCGCCCGCACATGCCGGCAAGGGAAAATTTTTGTTTCCTTTTATTATGGTGACGAGCCTCTTTTTCTTCTGGGGATTTATTCATAATCTCGACGGCATTTTAATTGCTCACTTGCGAAGGGGATTTAATTTAAATACGGTAAAAGCGTCGCTGGTAGACTCTGCCGTTTATCTTGGGTATTTTATAATGGCGGTTCCTGCAGGCATTATAATGAAGAAATATGGTTACAAAACAGGTATCCTTATCGGGCTGGCATTATTTGCAGGCGGGTGCTTTTTGTTTATACCCGCCGCTAATACGATGCAGTATGCTTTTTTTCTGGGCGCATTGTTTATTCTCGCATGCGGACTGGCTATCCTGGAAACAGCAGCAAATCCTTATGCTACCATTTTAGGAAATCCTAAAACTTCAACACAGCGATTAAACTTTGCTCAGTCGTTTAACGGCTTTGCCGCTTTTCTAGCGCCGCTTATTGGCGCTAAACTTATTCTTTCAGAAACGCCAATAGACGATGCCGGCCTTGCAGCCATGACTGAGCAAGTACGCAACGCGTACCTTCACCAGGAAACGGCCACTGTAAAATTGCCTTACATGATTCTGGGCATTGCTATTGTAGTGGTGTTTTTGATTTTCTTTTTTACAAAATTGCCCGATATAAAAGATGCCGAAGAGAAAGAAAAGAAAAGCATTTTTCATGCGTTTCATCACCGTCATTTAACATGGGCCGTTATTGCAGAATTTTGTTACGTTGGAGCACAGGTTTGCGTTTTTAACTTCCTCATCTTGTTTGCAACAAAAGTTGCCAGTATAACTGATCAGCAAGCTGCGTTTTATGCAGGCCTTGCTGGTCTCGCATTTATGATAGGAAGGTTTGCCGGAACTTTTTTTATGCGCTATATACAGCCGTCAAAATTATTGTCTTTGTATGCCGTTGCATGCGTGCTGTTGTGCCTGGTAATTATTTTTGCATCAGGCTTATTGACGCTGTATGCTACCGTGGCGCTGGCCTTTTTTATGTCTATCATGTTTCCCACTATTTTCGCTTTGGGTATTCATGATATCGGCGCAGATACAAAATCGGGATCAACCTTATTAATTATGTCTATCGTTGGGGGAGCCATACTTCCGAGAATACTGGCTTTTATTTCTGATAAAACAGATAATTTTCAATATGGTTATATTGTACCACTCGTTTGTTTTGTTATAATCTTATATTTCGGACTTAAAGGATACAAGCATTCGGAAAAAGCGATTGAAGTGCTGCATTGACAGCGCTGTGAGCCGCTTAGCGGTATCGATTAAAAAAGAAATAAAAAATGGCCAGGGCATTGCACTTAACATACACCTGTTGCAATGCTCCGGTAAAAATAATTACAGCTAAATAAGTCTGCATATGCGCCGTTACTGCCTGGCACTTGATTTAATAAATGATCCGAACCTGATTGCTGAGTACGAAACCTATCACCAGAATGTCTGGCCGGAAATAGAAAAAAGTATTGCAGACTCGGGTATCAAAAGAATGGAAATTTACCGTACTGGTAACCGAATGTTTATGATAATGGAAACAGACAATTTTTTCAGTTTCCAGCACAAGGAAGAAATGGACAAGATCAATCCAAAGGTGCAGGAGTGGGAAGCACTCATGTGGAAATATCAGCAGGCGCTGCCCGGTGCGCTGCCCGGAGAAAAATGGGTACTGATGGAAAATGTATTTACCCTCAATGCTTAATGCGTATTTATGGTCGCTCGCCAGTCTGACAATACACCGCTACAGCACGCTATAGACAGCCACCAGCATTTTTGGCAATACCATCCTGACCGCCACAGCTGGATAAGCGATGAGATGGCCGTTATCAGGAAGGATTTTTTACCGGGGGACCTGCTACCCGTTTTGGAAAGAAATAATATCGCTGGTTGCGTTGCTGTACAGGCAGATCAAACCGAAGAGGAAACTGATTTCCTGTTGAAGTTGTACATGGAAAACGATTTTATTACGGGTGTGGTGGGTTGGGTAGATCTGAAAGGGGAGCATGCTGAAGCAAGGCTTACCCATTACAGCCAGTTTGCGGGTCTCAAAGGATTCAGGCATGTGTTGCAGGGAGAAGATCCGAGCTTTATGCTGCAGCCTTCTTTTTTACGGGGCATTGCTTTATTGCGCCAATTTAAATTTACCTATGATATTTTAATTTTTCCGCAACACCTGCCTGCCGCCCTCCAATTGGTGAAACAGTTTCCTGACCAGCCATTTGTGCTTGATCATATTGCTAAACCCCCCATCAAAAGCGGGTCCCTTGCATCCTGGAAAAAAGACATCATCGCCATTGCGCAGTATCCAAATGTGCATTGTAAAATTAGCGGTATGGTCACCGAAGCCGATATACGCCACTGGCAGCCCTCCCAGCTTTCGCCTTATATGGAAGTTGTTACAGAGGCTTTTGGTATTCACCGCATCATGTACGGGTCTGACTGGCCGGTTTGCTTGTCTGCAGGGTCTTATGAATCGGTGATTGATATTGTTCGCAACTTTTACAGTAGTTTCTCCCCGGAAGAACAGCATTTAGTTTTCAGCAAAAACGCATCAGCATTTTATCACTTAACATAAAAACAATGGACCTGCATTTAAAAGACAAAATAATTATTGTAACTGGTGGAGCAAAAGGTATCGGGGAAGGAATCGTAAAAGTGCTGGCGAGCGAAGGCGCCGTACCTGTTATCATTGGCCGCAATGAAAAAGATAACCTGGAAACCGTTGCAGCCGTTATTGCTGCCGGGGGCCGGTGTGCACAGGTAGTGGGGGAGCTGATGCAGCCAGCCGCCTGTGAAAATGCGGTAAGAAAAGTAATAGCGGAATTTGGACGGATAGACGGTGTGGTAAACAATGCGGGTGCCAATGACGGTGTGGGGTTAGAAAACGGCAATTACGAAGCATTTATGGCTTCGCTGCATAAAAACATGGTGCATTATTATTTGATTGTACACCATGCACTGCCCGAGTTGAAAAAAACCAAAGGTGCCATTGTAAACATTACATCAAAAACTGCAGAGACAGGCCAGGGCGGTACTTCGGCCTATGCTGCAGCCAACGGTGGCCGCAACGCATTAACCCGTGAGTGGGCGGTTGAATTACTGAAATATGGTATCCGTGTAAACGCCATTGTAGTAGCGGAGTGTTTTACACCTTTGTACGAAAGGTGGATCAATACTTTACCGAACCCGGAGGAGAAATTAAAATCGATAGAAGCGAGCATTCCACTTGGTAGCCGGATGACCACGGCAGAAGAGTTGGGTAACACCACTGCCTTTTTATTGTCTGATTGCTCCAGCCACACTACCGGACAACTAATACATGTAGACGGCGGTTATGTGCACCTGGACAGGGCCCTTGCCAATGCATAACCGGTGTGTAGTTTTTCTCCTGATCAATATATCTGCAAGTATTCAATAAAAAAGCCTGGCGAATGATTCGCCAGGCTTTTAAAATTTTGCGGGTACATTATCACAGCAGGCGGCCGCTTAACCGGCAATGTGCCTGCAATAAAACCTGCTATTTCCCGATTATGGCGTTGGATTATAATAATTCACTTTCCACAAATCATACCGGCTGAACTGTACTTTCATTCTTTTCTCAAAATCTGTAAAATCTTTTTTATTTTTCGGACTCCACAACACTTCACTCAGCGCACTTAGCCGCGGAAAAATCATGTATTCTATCTTCCGGGTGTTGGCCATGTACTCTGTCCATACGTTGCCCTGTGCACCCAATATATGCTTGCCTTCTTTCTCTGTTAATCCGGCCGGAATGGGTTCATATTTATAGACTGTTTCCAGGGGAAGAAAACCCCCAATGGTTACGGAGTCTTCATCTTTACGCTGCGCGTGATCCAGGTATACATAAGATCCAGGAGTCATAATAACATCATGGTTTTGTTTGGCGGCGTCTATGCCGCCTTCTTCCCCGCGCCAACTCATTACAGTGGCATTTGGTGCCAGTCCGCCTTCCAGAATTTCATCCCAGCCAATAATCGATTTACCTTTGCTGTTGATATATTTTTCAATGCGGCCAATAAAATAACTCTGGAGACCATGTTCATCTTTTAATCCTTTTTCTTTTATCAGTTCCTGGCAAAAAGCAGATTCTTTCCATGCATCTTTAGGGCACTCATCGCCTCCGATGTGAATGTATTTTGCAGGAAACAATGGTAGTATTTCATCAATTACATCCTGTAAAAATTTAAAGGTATACTCACTGGGACAGTACACGTCTTTAAAAACACCCCATGTTTCCTGTACCAATTTAACGCGGCCGGCTGCCAGTTGCTCCTTGCTTGCATTGGAGATCATTGATGGACTAATAAAAGTAGCGGTGTCAGGAAAACAACTCAGCTGCGGGTAAGCCGCAATGGCTGCGCTGCTGTGACCCGGTAGTTCAAGTTCCGGTATCACCGTTATATAGCGGGCCGCCGCATATTTTACCACCTCTTTGATCTGTTCCTGTGTATAAAAACCACCGTATGGCTCGTTATCGCTTCCCTTGCCCGGGTATCGGCCAATAATGGTACCGTTCCTGTTTGCGCCTGTTTCTGTTAGTTTTGGATATTTTTTTATTTCGATGCGCCACCCCTGGTCTTCTGTGAGGTGCCAGTGAAAATAATTCATCTTGTGGAGCGCGATATAGTCAATATACTTTTTTACAAAATCCACCGGAAAGAAATGCCGGGCTGCATCCAGCATCAGTCCCCGGTATGCAAAACGTGGAAAATCAGTAATGGATACATAGGGAATGTTCAATTTTGTTGTTTGGGCGGTTGCCGGAACCGGCAGCAACTGTATAAGGGTCTGTATGCCGTAAAAATCTCCATTTTCATTGTCGCCGGCAATATAGATGCCGTTGTTATCAACGGTTAGCGTGTAACCACCCGGTATCGGATGATCCATTTTTTCGTAATTCAGCGTAATCGCATTTTTAGAACTTGCTTTCTTGACTGTTTTAAGTTTGAAATTATAAAAACGCGACAGGTATTCGTTTAAATAATTGGCAGAATTTTCCAACCCACTGCCTTCCAGCACCAGCTGGGTGGCCGGTGTAACCGTAAAACTTGCCATTATTTTCGGCTGTTTAATCTGCGCGGGCTGCGGTATAATGTTAATTGTCTGTGCCATGCCTGAAGCTGTTATAAGCAGTAACAGCAAGATTGGGAAACGTTGTTTCATTGCGGGTCAGTTTAAAATTTATTTGCCGGTTCAATTGATGTAAAGCGATACTAAGATAGCGAAACAAACACTTTTATTTGCATGCATGCTCCGTCCGTTCCTGCGGCACGATTCATTGCTGCTATTTTTGCTTTAACACCATCATCAGGCAGTGCGGATCAATCTATGGCAGCACCGGCAGTATAATAGATGAACTGTTGGCCGCATCGTGCAGTATCCGGATGGTTGCCTTTTGAAAATCTGCATCCACAGCGGTATAAATGTTTATAAATTTCTGCGGATTTCGGTCTGCAATGGGGAACCAACTGCTCTGTACCTGTATCATTATTTTGTGTCCTTTTAAAAAAGTATGGGCCACGTCGGGCAATTCAAATTTTACTTTTTCCGTTTTGTTGGGTTTAAAGGCAGCAGGCTGCGAAAAACTATTTCTGAAACGGCCGCGCATGATTTCGCCGCGTACCATTAGCTGGTAGCCACCCATTGGGTAATCGCCGCTGGCGGATCTTTTTTGCTGCGGTTGGGCATCGGGGTAAGTAAAGTCATCCGGAAAAACATCAATTAGTTTTACTACAAAGTCGGCATCGGTCGCAGAAATGCTGGTTAATAAATCCGCTACCACCGTGCCGCCTAATGTAAGGTCCTTGTCAAGTGCGTCGGTTTGAAAACTCAGCACATCAGGACGGCGGGAAGCAAAGCGCTGGTCGTCGGTCATATACTCACGGGTTCTTGAAAAATGCACCGCTTCTGTATACGGAACCGGGTGAGCGGGGTCGCTGACATATTCACTGTAGCCACCACTGGCAGCCGGCTTGTCCCAGCTTAATTTTCCGTTCGCTTGCAGGTACAGGGGTTTGTCCTGCTTTTCTGCGGGCGGCCATTGCGGATATTGGTGCCATTTATTTTCTCCAGTGAAGAAGATAGTCGCTTCTGCGAGTGCCGGTTTATCGCCCTTGCCTTTCAGGTAATAATTAAAGAAGGGAATTTCGATATTGTTCTGGTACCAGAAAGCAGTGTTATCGCCAAACCGGAGATTGCCCAGGTGGGTGCCGTCTGTTGAGGCCCATTGGCCGTGGTACCACGGCCCCATTACCAACTTGTTGAAATGATTGGTCGGATTTTTCTTTTCTAAGGCCTTGTACAGGTTCCAGGCGCCAAAACAATCTTCTGCGTCAAACAGGCCACCCACGGTTAGCATGGCCGGTAATACATCATTCATAAAGTTACGCGGATTGCGCGCTTCCCACCAGGCATCGTAGTTTGGATGGGCAAACATTTCGTTGAAAAAATGCAGGCTATCGCCGGCTAATTTTTTAAAATTACTCAGCGCACCGATGGAAAGGTAAGTAGTGTAATTGTCGGCCGTAGGAATGCGCAACGTTGAAGCGGGCGAAACCGTGGTAGGAGCCGGCCGCGGATACCCGAATCCCCCTGCATAAAAACTAAAGGCGTCCATCAGCATAAATGCGCCGTTGTGGTGGAAATCGTCACCCTGGAACCAGTCGGTTACGGGTGCTTGCGGGCTTACTGCCTTTAAAGCAGGATGGCCGCTCAGCGCTGCCATGGTTGAATAGAAGCCGGGATAAGAAATGCCAAACACACCGGCATGTCCATTGTTGCCGGGCAGATTTTTTACCATCCAGTCGATGGCATCGTAGGTGTCGCTTGCTTCGTCTGTCTCCTTTCCTTTTTTATTTGGATTAAAAGGCCGGACGTCCACAAATTCACCTTCACTCATCCAGCGTCCGCGTACGTCTTGCGTTACCAGGATGTAATTCTCCCTGGCGTAATAGCGCAGGTGGCGGTTCCACAGATTGGGATTAAAATGCTGTTCACCATAGGGGGCGCAGGAGTAGGGTGTACGCGTTAACAGTATCGGATGATTTTGCGAAGTATCCTTTGGCATGTAGACGGAAGTAAAAAGCTTTACGCCGTCACGCATTGGTATCAAGCGTTCTATTTTATAATAATGTTCTTTTATCCACGCTGAATCCTGTGCATACTGTGCATGGAGTTGGGTAGCAAGCAGTAAAAAAAACAGCCCGGTAAATTTTCTCATGTATATTTAATTTTGATAAGCTAAAGTACTGTATATGCTTCCAAACTTAATATCATTTTATGAACGAACATGAAGCGCTGATCCGTCGGTTCTATACTGCATTTCAGCAACTGGATTACGCCACCATGCAGGATTGTTACAGCGATGAGGCTGTTTTTAGTGATCCGGTGTTTGGGTTGCTGGATGCCAGGCAGGTAAAGGCCATGTGGAAAATGCTATGTACCAACGCTAAAAATTTTTCGCTTACTTATTCCGATATACAATCGCTGGACGAAGCGTACGCTACCTGTCAATGGACGGCCACATATACACTTTCAAAAACGGGCCGCCATGTGGTGAACAAGATAAAGGCACACATGCAGATTGAAAACGGCAAAATAATAGGGCACACCGACAAGTTCGATTTGTGGAACTGGAGCCGCCAGGCCCTGGGCATTTCCGGGTTACTGTTTGGTTGGAGCAATTTTATGCAGGGTAAAATTCATAAAAACGCAAAAAAGGGACTGGAGAAATTCATGGCTTTGCCGGCGTAGCAATCAAAAAGACGATCCGGCATGATGCATCAACGGAGAAATGACTAATCCCACAATTTAAAATTAGCTTTCAATGGATAATTTACATGTTGCCAGGGCGGAAGCATTCCGCAATCTTCATAAGCGTACAGGCATCTTCGTTATACCCAACCCCTGGGATGCCGGATCGGCCAAAATGCTGGCTGCACTGGGATTTGAAGCACTGGCGACTACTTCGGCCGGACTTGCTTTTTCTTTGGGCAGGCCAGACGGGGAAGGCGGCATTAGCCGGGCGGAAACGTTCAGCAACGTACATTCCATTGTGGCTGCGACTGTATTGCCGGTAGCAGCAGATTTGGAGAACGGGTTTGGAGATGATCCTGCCGTTTGCGCCGAAACCATACGAATGGCCGCAGCCGCCGGGCTGGCCGGGGGTTCCATTGAGGACAATACTGGCCGGCCGCAGGATCCAATCTACCCATTCGAGCTGGCCGTAGCGCGTATCAAAGCAGCGGTGCAGGCAGCACGCAGTCTTGCCATACCGTTTACGCTAACCGCCCGGGCGGAAAATCTCATTTGCGGCCGTGCTGATTTAGGCGATACCATCCGTCGCCTGCAGGCCTATGCGGAAGCCGGCGCCGACGTGGTGTTTGCTCCTGGTTTAGAAACCCGCGAAGCGATTGCAAGCGTGGTCAATGCGGTTGCTCCAACACCAGTAAATGTGGTAATGGGTTTGGGCAAGGGAAGTTTTTCTTTGAACGAACTGGAAGACCTGGGTGTAAAACGGGTGAGCCTCGGTTCATCGCTGGCACGGGCTGCCTATGGCGCTTTTTTCGCTGCCGCAAAAGAAATCGGGGAAAAAGGATCCTTTACTTTTGCCCGGGAAGCGATTCCGTATTCAGCAATCAATTCATTGTTTAAAGTGTAAGCTGTTTTATATAGGTGTGTACGGGTGGTAGCCCGCAGTGCCCCTGAAAGACTGCGACCATGCTGCGGCAGGCTAGCCGTACTGCGCTGCCAGACAGGGTGCAAAATAAATTAAGCCCGCAGCGACCATCGCTTACATACTCGCGTGCAGGTAATCTTTCAATTGAGAAATGGTTTCTTCCTGCGACAGGATGGTTTCCTTTACTACGTCATTGATAGAGATAATTCCACAAATGCTGTCATTTTCGAAAACCGGCAGGTAGCGTATATTATTTTCGCTCATCAGGTGCATACAGACTTCGATTGAATTATCGGGCGTAATGCGCGGGAGACCTTTGGACATAATTTCTTCCACTTTGGTATCCGAAGAATGTTTTCCTTTTAAGATTACTTTGCGGGCGTAGTCGCGCTCTGTTAGCAGGCCATAGTATTGTTCGCCTTTCATGACCAGTACAGAACCGATATTCTTGGCAGCCATCAAACCCAGTGCTTCAATAACAGAGGTGTCCGGCACAATAGAAATTACATTGGCCCCTTTGCGTTGGAGGATATCAGCGACTTTTTTCATATAGCAATCGTTTTTGTTATCTGTAAGTTAATGAAATATCCGTTTAAAAGAAAGCCGTGCGTAACTTTTTGCTGGCACCGTTCAGGGTGCGCTGCCATCCTGCGGGCATCCGGAGAAATATTTGGTGGTTATTACATCTATTTACTTAATTTTTGTGCGCAAACAGCAGTACGGTATGGGGTTATACAAAACGCTTCGCATAGACAGCATCCAGCCGGTAACGGCAGATACCAAAACCTTTTTTTTAAGTGCAGTGGATGGTGAACCGGTTTTGTACAAGGCCGGGCAATTTCTGACGTTTGTATTTGCCAAATCCACCGGCGAAGAAAGAAGAAGTTACTCCATTTCCTCTGCCCCTGTTTTGGATGAGGCCCTGTCAATTACGGTAAAACGACTTGAGAACGGCGAGTACTCAAGACAACTGTTTGATAATGCCAGGGTCGGGGATTTGCTGACCAGCACCGGGGCAGCGGGATTTTTTATTTTGCCGGATAATCTAGCGGAATTCAACGAAATTTTTTTCATTGCAGCCGGCAGTGGTATTACGCCGGTTTACCCGCTTATCAAAACGGTACTGCACCAGCATCCTGCAATCCGGGTAGTACTTATTTACAGCAACCGTTATAAGCATACGACCATTTTTTATGCTGAATTGCTGGAACTGGCAAACACCAGTGGGGGCAGGCTTAGTATCGAATTTCTTTTCAGCTCGGCAGTTAACCTGGAAAGGGCGCGGCTCAGTAAATGGCTGCTTGGGAGATTGCTGAAAGAATATAGTCGCGCGCTTCGTTCGCAAACATTGTTTTATACCTGCGGGCCTTTTGATTATATGCGGATGGTGACCATCGAATTACTTGAAAGCCGGGTGCCATTACAGCGCATCAGAAAAGAGCATTTCACGCCGGTGAAGATGGAATCGAGAACAATGCCTCCAGATACACACAAACACCGCGTGCAGATTCAAATCCTGGATAGTAATTACCACCTGGAAACGCAATACCCGCAAACTATTTTACAGGCTGCAAAAAAAGCCGGAATTCCCCTGCCCTATAGTTGCGAAGCGGGCCGCTGCGGTAGCTGTGCAGCTACGTGTGTAGCCGGAAAAGTATGGATGAGCTACAACGAGGTATTGATGGATGATGAGATGGAAAAAGGAAAAGTGCTTACCTGTGTTGGATATCCTGTGCACGGTGATGTGGTATTGCAATTTAAATAGTATTTCTACTCGATGCATTCCGCTGGCCCAAGCCAATCAACCTAACGATGAAGGATGGCCGATGTTAATATTTTGTAAAAGGCCATAAACATTATTTGCTGCCATGGGTCTGTTTTTATGCCGTTAGTAATAGCGATAACAAACATAGATAAAAAGATTTCCCCATTGTAATAAGTAGAACCTTTAAAATTTAACAAAATTGATTTTTATCAAATGCAACTTATCAACAAACTGGCTTTTTGGTATACTATTCGCATACTGCGTGTAAGCATTTTAAAACTCTTTTTGGAAAACTGTTGCTGCTAAATTTTGACGGTTCCTCAAAGAGAGTTTTACACCCCTCCTAACATTATTTTTTATTTATTATTAGTATCGTGAGACAGTAATGATCTGCGGTAAACGTCCGGCTTTTGCCTGTTCGTAAACCATGATTTTTACTGCCGGGGGAATGTTATTTGTATCCTGTAAAACCATTATTAAGCTAATATGAGAACTACCTTCAAAAAAATTGTATCTGCTACAATTCTGCTATTCCTGTGTTTATCCGTTTTTTCCCAGCAAGTTGCCAAAACCATTGCCAATGGCACATCCCCCGATGGCAGGATCGGCTTTTTAGAGTTTAAACCAAAAGATTATGGGAGTCAGCAACACCCGTTGATTATTTTTCTTCATGGCATTGGAGAACGAGGCAATGGTACAACCCAGATTAACGCAGTAGCCAATAACGCGATACCTTATTATTGTTCGCGCGGTGCGAGCATGCGTTTTACTGTTGGCGGACAAACATCTTCTTTTGTTGTATTGTCCCCGCAGTTAAGCACCCAGTATGGCTACTGGCCTACTTTTTATGTAAAGGAAATGATTAAATATGCAAAAGCAAATTTGCAGATAGATCCAAACAGGATCTATATCACTGGTTTAAGCCTTGGTGGCGGCGGTACCTGGCGTGTTATCACAGATTCTGAGAATTTTGATTATTCATTTGATGCAGGTATTGCAGCCGCTGCGCCTGTTTGTGGTACACAGGAAGAAACGGATGCAAATTTTTGTGCTACCATAGGCGCCAATCATTTACCCATTTGGGCTTTTCACAGCATGGACGATGGTACAGTAGGGGTGGGTGCGACGCAGCATGCACAGATACTTGCCAGCAATTGTGGTGTTTCGCCGGCTCCGAAATTTACCTATTACCAGAATGGCGGTCATGGCGGTGCCTGGATTAATGCCTATGACACCGGGCATATTACTACTACTGTTAGCGGGGGTGGCAGCTTTACCGCCAATCCAAATTTATACGAGTGGCTGTTGAGTAATAAAAGGTCAACGGGTACACCCACTTATACAGCGCCGATTGCCAATGCGGGCAGCGGGCAAACCATTACCTTACCGCTGAGTACACTTACATTAACCGGTAGCGGTACAGGTACAAACGGGGCAACGATCAGTTCTTATTCCTGGGCAAAAACCAGCGGACCGGCAGGTGGTTCCATCGGTGTGCCTTTACTTAATATTACCTTAATTACCGGTTTGATACAAGGAACTTATGTGTACACACTCACGGTAACGGACAACCACGGGTTAACCGCCACTTCAAGCGTAACCGTAACCGTAAATGGTGCAGCTAACACTGCTCCTTCTGTGAATGCGGGCGGCGCGCAAAGCATTACTTTGCCTGCGAGCACCGTAAACTTATCCGGTTCAGGTGCTGGTACCAATGGCGCAAGTATTAGTTCTTATGCCTGGACAAAAGCCAGCGGCCCTTCAGCCGGTACCATCAGTTCACCTGCTGCAGCCAATACTTCGGTCACCGGTCTTGTACAGGGTACTTATGTATTTACACTCACTGTTAAAGACAATCATGCATTAACCAGCAGTGCAAATGTAACCGTAACAGTTAACGCAGCAGCTGCTTACACAGCACCTGTTGCAAATGCGGGTAGTGCGCAAACCATTGCATTGCCTACCAGCACCGTAAATTTATCCGGTTCAGGTTCCGGCACCAACGGCGCCAGCATCAGTTCTTATGCCTGGACAAAAGCCAGCGGTCCTTCAGCCGGTACCATTGCCAATCCTGCTGCCGCGGCATCTGCCATTACCGGATTAACACAAGGCACTTATGTTTTTACACTTACGGTAAAAGACAACCATGGCCTCAGCAGCAGCGCCAATGTTACCATAACAGTGAACGCAGCGCCTGCTACGCCGCCGCCTGCACTTGAACAGCCCATTGGCTACATAAAAATGACCAGCGGCTCATGGCAGGCATGTGGTGATATGTCTACTGCCGGAAGAACAGCCGTGTACAGCAGTGGCATCGCCAATGACAATATCATTTACCAGGATGCGGCACATACCAAAAAGTATAATGGTGGCTATAACTGGTATTCTTTTGCGCCTACCAGCGCCGGCGCTGTTAACCAGGCTTTTTCAATTTTCCCGGATGGTGTTATTCATTTGCTCACCTACTGTGCAAACGGTTTGCCGGGTGCGGCTGCACCACCAGCAACACCACCAGCAACACCACCAGCAGCGCCGCCGGTTACACCACCGGCTGGTGCCAATTTGCTGGGTTATATAAAAATGTCTACCGGGCCTTACCAGGCATGTGATGACGCTTCGTCTACCAATAGAACGGCCGTGTACGGCACTGGCATTGCAAACGACAGGGTACTTTATACCGATGCAGCATTGACACGCAAGTACGACGGTGGATGGAATTGGTTTTCTTTTACCCCTGTATTGGGTGGTGCCACCACACAAGCTTTCGCTATCTACCCAAGTGGCGGTATTTTATTACTGCGTTCATGTGCTAATGGTGGTGCAAGAATGGCCGCAGGTGCGGAATCAGGCACTACTGCAGAACAGGACGAGGCGACACTGAAAAGCCTGAAAGAAGCTGCAATGGCATTGCCTGTTGATATGAGCACTGCAGCAGCTGGCAAGCAACTACGTATGTTTCCTAACCCTGCATCAGTATCGGCTACCATCGAATTAAACAGCACCGAAAGTGGCGTAAAAACAATCTATATCTACAATTCAAACGGGGTACTTGCAGCAAAGTATGTATGGCAGACAGTTACCGGAAAGAATATATTTTCATTAAAGAATATTTCCGGTTTAACCAACGGCTTGTATGTAATTGATGTAAGAGACAGTAAAGGAAAATCTGGCGGAACGCTGAAATTCCTGAAAATAAAATAATCCCTTTCATTAAAATGCGCAAGCATTTCCTTCCCGGACTACCAGCGGCCAAACAGCCGGAGGTAGCCCGGGATTTTTTTTGAGTCAACAGTAAATTTTCAGGCAGAGACAGCGAGAAGCGGCGATTATTAAATGGTATCAGGCATGGCTAGACTGCCATGCGCACTACAGCAAGTTGTACCCGCCCTGGAAAAACGAGTCTGCATTACCAGCGAAGGATTTTGTGGGCCATCGCCAGGTACATACAATAAATACCTGCATCCGTAGCAGCAGAAATTGCCGGATAACTAAACGCAACCGCTCACTTTACCTATGAAAAAAATAACGCGGGTATGCGGCGGCTTATTTAGCGTGCCAGCCCCTGAGCAACTGAGTTAAGTATCAACACTGTTCCAGTGCCTGTAAAATATCGGCGAGGATATCATCTGCATATTCCAGCCCCGTTGAAATGCGTATAAGGCCGGGCGTTATGTTCACTGCCATTCGTTCTTCTTCAGTTAGTTTAGCGTGGGTGGTGCTGGCCGGGTGACTCGCAATGCTTTTGGTGTCTCCCAGGTTGGCTGTCAGCGAAAGCATCTGCAGGCTGTTTAAAAATTTGCGCCCGCTTTCGATGCCGCCTTTCAGGTTGAAGCAAACAATGCCGCCCCCGTTTTTCATTTGCTTTAATGCAATTGCGTGCTGCGGATGTGACGGAAGAAAAGGATATTTCAGCCAGGAAATTTTAGGATGATTTTCCAGTGCTTTTGCAATATGCAGTGCATTGGCTGCATGGCGTTCCATACGCACATCCAGTGTTTCCAGGCTTTTGCTTAATATCCAGGCGTTGAACGGTGCCATGGCCGGTCCGGTGCTTCGGCAAAACATATAGATATCGTGTATCAGTTCTTTTTTACCTGCAATTACACCCCCTAACACGCGTCCCTGTCCATCCATCCACTTTGTAGCAGAATGCACTACCAGGTGCGCGCCAAAATCATTAGGGCGCTGACAAACCGGGGTCGCAAAACAATTGTCAACGTTTAATATCAACTTATGCTTTGCAGCGAGCTGGCCTGCAAATGCAAGGTCAATAATATCAAGTCCCGGATTGGTAGGCGTTTCCAGGTAAATCATTTTAGTATTGGGCCGGATTGCAGCCTCCCACGAGGCAGGGTCATTTGCACTTACATAAGTGTGTTCAATACCATAATTCGGCAGGTATTTTTTTATAATGGTGTGGGTGCTGCCAAAAATTGCGTTACAGCTCAACAGGTGATCGCCCTGTTTAAGAAATGTCATGAAGCTGGCAAAGATTGCGCTCATGCCCGATGCTGTTGCAAATGCTGCCTCAGCGCCTTCCAACGCACATACCCTGTCTGTGAATTCCTGTACGCTGGGATTACTAAAACGGCTGTAAATATTATCATCGGTTTCATCCGCAAAAGCCGCCCGCATGCTTTCCGCATCGTCAAACACAAAACTGCTGGTAAGAAAAAGTGGAGACGAATGCTCCATCTCGTTGGTACGTTCTGTACGGGTGCGGATGACTTTTGTTATTGGATGTTGTTCTTTCATGCTGCTGTTGCTTGTTTGATTCGGTAATTGATCCTGTTCTTTATTGGTCCGCTGGTTTGTAATGTGGTTGCCGGCGAGGGCCATGGCAACAAAGCGCGTCTATACACCGTTCACTTTTACTTCCCAGGTAATAGCAGTTTCACCGCCACGCAGGGTAGCTGCTACGGAGCAATATTTATCCATTGAAAGTTCGCAGGCTTTTCTTGCTTTTTCCGGATCTATCTTACCGGTTAGTTCAAAAACAATGTGCACTTTTTCCCATAATGAAGGTTCTTTTCCCGCAAAGCGATCACCTTCTATCTTCATGGAAAAATCCTCAATAAGCTGCCGTTGCTTTTTTAAAATAGATACAATGTCAATGCCGCTGCAGCCGCCGAGGCCCATTAACAACAGTTGCATTGGCCGCACACCAAAATTGTTTCCCCCGCCTTCCGGGTTGGTATCCATCTTTACCAGGTGGCCATTGGCATCGGTGGCCTCAAATCCATAATCGCCATCCGCCCGGCGCACATTTATTTGAATCATTTATAGTAATTTTTGCAAATGTAACTCATGCAGCCCTTTACTTTGCAATTTCACCAGCATACTTGTTTGATGGAGTTTTTTCATTATACGGATGGTTTTGAACTGGAAAGCGGGCAGTCGCTGCCCGAAATTGCCGTGGCCTACCATACTTACGGTACGCTCAATGCAGACAAGAGCAACGTGGTGTGGATTTGCCACCATCTTACTGCTAATTCTGCTGTTGCAGAGTGGTGGAAGGGGGTAGTAGGCGATGGCTTTGTGCTGGACCCAGCCCGTTATTTTATTGTTTGCGCCAACATTCTTGGAAGCCGTTATGGCAGCACAGGCCCGCACAGTATCAATCCGGTAACCGGGCAACCATACTACAGCAGTTTTCCGCAGGTAACGGTGCGGGACATTGTAAAAGCACACATTTTACTTCGCGCCCACCTGGGAATCAGTACCATTCATTTACTGGTAGGCGGCAGCATGGGTGGCTACCAGGCTTTGGAGTGGGCGTATATGGAATCAGCATGCGTAAAAAGTCTTTTCCTGCTGGCTACTTCCGCTACAGAAAGTGCCTGGGGTATTGCCACACATACCGCGCAACGGCTGGCCATTGAAGCAGACAACACCTGGCTGGATGCCACCGCTACCGCAGGAAGCAAGGGGCTGAAGGCCGCCCGGGCGATTGGAATGCTAACCTACCGCAATTATGGCATTATGGTAAGAAACCAAACAGATACCGACCCGGAAAAATTAGATGGTTACAAAGCGACTTCTTATATCAACTACCAGGGCGACAAACTGGTAAAACGTTTCAGCGCTTTTTGCTACTGGTTGCTTACAAAGGCCATGGACAGCCACCATATTGCCAGGGGCAGGGGTGGAAACGTTGACCATGTATTGCAACAGCTACTGCAGCCAACCCTGATCATTGGCGTTAGCAGCGATATTCTTTGCCCGCTGGAAGAACAACGCCACCTGGCCCAACAGATGCCGCGCGCAACACTAATAGAAATTGATTCTGCTTACGGGCATGATGGATTTATGGTAGAATCAGAGAAAATAGCAAAGTACCTATCCGGCTGGCTGTCTTAATTGTGTGCATGCGTTCGGCGCCGGTGAGGTTTGCAATTTTACCGTTATCGCCCAGCAGTGTGTATTGTATATTTGACACCTGCTAACTGGTCTTTAGCCGCCGGTTGGCAAACATCATGTTTACAGAAGCATTCGTAACACTCAGACCACTCGATGATGCAGACATTCGGCCAATGGCCATGCTGCTCAATAATCCACGCATTACCTGTAACCTGCGCGATTTGATTCCATTTCCCTACACGAAAAATGATGCGGCATTTTTTATAAATTTAAATAAAACGCAACGCCCTGTATGCGTGTTTGCGATAGTGTACCAGGATCATTTTTGCGGCGTTATCGGCATGGTTCCGCAGCTGGATGTATACCGCAAAAGTGCGGAAGTGGGGTATTGGCTGGGTGAGCCGTTTTGGAACAAAGGGATTTTAACAACAGCCCTAAAACTTATTTCCGCCTATGGCTTCAGTCTTGGTTATATCCGGCTATTCGCCGGTGTATTTGAACACAATATTCCCTCCATGAAAGTGCTGGAAAAAAATGGGTATCAAAAAGAAGGCATTTTTGAACAATCAATTTTTAAAAACGGCCAGGTGTGGAACGAACACCGGTACGCAAAAACAAGCGCAGGACTGCCACCAGCATCCACCACGCAATAGTTTTCCCTAGAAAGTTTTTGCTAAAATGGTAGGACCGGCCGCGATCCTGGTACCGCATTTTATCAGACGCGCGTGATGACAATAGTTTGTACGCGACGCTGTCCCGCTGCAACTATAGCTTATACTGCACCGTTACATACAGGTTTCTTTTATCGGCCGGAAGTATGCCGGGGCCCGGGTAACCATCTGCTCTCCTGGTAAAGTATTTCGTATTGGCCAGGTTGTTAGCGCCTGTATACAAGGTAAAATTTCGCCAGTTGTAGCTAAGGCTCAAATCCATGACATTAAATGCAGGCACAGCACCATCTACCGCAGTAGGTGTAATTTCTGTATTGGTGGCATCTGAATATTGTTTGGCCTGGTAAGAGTACTGCCAGGTAATATTGAAACGCGGATTGCCAAAAGACAACCCTGTTCTGAATAAAACGGGCGGCACATTCTCTACCAATTTGTCGGCAATAGCAGTATTTTTTGTATTAATGTAACGCGCATCTATCAGTGATAAATTTGTATAAACATTCAGCTTGTATTTTGCGGCTCCATTCGTTACTGCTTTAAGTATATCGCCTTCCAGTAAAAGCTCCAGGCCCAGGTTGCGGCTGTCAGAAACATTGGTGCGCAGGCGATACGTCATGAAGTTGGTATCACGGGTAAAAATAGAACCAATCCGGTTGTTGTATTTTAGGTAGAACACACTGAGGTCTGCATACAACCATCCCTTGTAATGTCCTCTAATGCCCAGGTCAATATTGTATCCGGTTTCATCCCTGAGTGCGGGATCTACTTTTGCGTTGGCATTAACCACACGTATATCATTAAAATTGATGGAGCGGTAATTCTGTGAAATATTTGCATAGAACTCTGCGCCGTTATCAAGCTTCCACGAAGTACCGATGCCCAATAAAACAAAAGAGCGCGGGTTTGTTTTATGCTCTGCAATTCGCTCGCTGGCTATAAAAATGTTTTGTTTATAGTAATACCCGTCAGCTTTTGTATTGATGTGTTCAAAACGAATTCCCGGTGTAATACTCCAGTGCCGGTTTAGTTGAAATATATTTTCTGCAAATGCCGCCAGGTTGGTGCCGGGGAAGCGAAAGCCGGACAGATCCGGTTCCGGTCCCAGGAAGCTAAAATCTGCACCGCTGCCATCGCCTGCCTGCCCCTGCTTCCTGTTGGTGAGGCCCTTGTATAACCTGCCGCCCACAAGGAATGTACTTTTTTGTTCATTAATTAATTTGTACTGGTGAATAAACCGAAGCTCGGATCCAAAATTACTATACTTGTCAGACAGGTAGTCGCGGTTACCACCATTATCCGGGCGGTTAATGTAAGATAAAATGCCCAGGGCTTCCCGGCCCCCCTGCAGCGTATAATTTCTCCAGTTGAAACGGGTGTTTTTATTAATGGCATAATCCAGGTTAAGGCTTACCAGGTTCCAGTCTACTTTAAACCAGTTTCGTGCACGTACTGAAACGGAAGCGTCTTCATTAAACTGTGCATCCGTTAATCCGCCGGGTTGCTGCGCCAGGTATTTCATTAACGTATATTCTCCTGTTATAGTTAGCTTAGGCGTGAGGTCGTATGCAAGATGTACATAAGCATTGTGCTGGTTAAAATGACTGTTGGGGCGCCAGCTGTCATCTCTTTTAAACTGGTAAAAAGCGTAATAATTCAATTTGTTTTTTGCAACTGTTCCGCCAATACTATTAAACGAATTAAAGAAACCAAAAGAACCACCGGTCTGCCTGGTTGTAAATTCAAATGGTTTGTGTGCCGGGCCCTCTTTCATTTTAAAATTAACCAGTCCACCAAATTGTGGGCCATATTGCAGGCTGGCTGCCCCGCGGATAATTTCGATTTGGTCAATTGCTTCAGACGATGGTGTATAATAACTTTCCGGATAACCCAACGCATCTGCACTGATATCATAACCATTTTGCCGTATATTAAAATTGGACGATCGGTTTGGGCTGAGGCCACGGCCGCCGATGCCGAGTTGTAAACCACCCCTGTCATATTCCCAAATATTTAAACCCGGAATCCTGGCATATATCTGCCTGGTATTATTGGTGGCCAGGTTGGCGTTAATATTCCTTAGATTAATAAGTTCCGTTTTTTTGCCCGCATTGATTGCGGTGCCCGATACATCTTTAAGCTTGCCCGATACCGACTCGCTTTTGCTGCCCCTGACGGTTACATCAGCAAGCGATACCGCATTGATTTTTGTAATATTAATATCCAGGACGGTGTTTTTATCTGTAAGCACTACGTCTTGGCGGGACGGCTCATAGCCAACAATGGTTACAATAATTTCATAGGAGCCGGCATCCAGCCTGGTAAACCGGAAAAATCCATTGTCGTTGGTAATTTTCTGTGTGCCCGCAGGATTGATTTGCACCGTTGCATTAACAGCAGGTTCAGTGCCCAGTCTTACCGTACCGCTTATACTTAATGATTCCTGTGCCGCAAGGCCTGCTGACATTCCAACATAAATAACCAGCAACAAAATTTTTTTCATCTTCTTTTTCATCTTTTTTTATATGGAAGTATCCAGGTATAATGTTTCCAGCTAAGCGGCTCAGCTGCAAGGTTTACGGTAGAGTCTATCAAGAGCCTCGACGGATCGCCATTAAGCACCACATAGACCTCAGCATATACTTCTGGATTTATCATTTCCCTTTTTTTATAGGCGTCTGCCAGTAAATGCGCATACTTAAGAATCAAGTCCGGCTGTGTACTCATCATTTTTTCCTGCAACGGCGTTAAAAATGCTGCGTTGTTAACTTCCATTGACTGATGCGTGCTTTTATCTTTTACCGTAAAATAGGCTGCGCCCGATTTCTCCATCAGCATCACCCTCCACGAAAACCGATAGCCTTCTTCACTCCAGAATAAATGATCGGGGTATAGCAGGAACCTGAGTGGGATCATTATCTGAACGAAAATATACAGTACCAGCAAAAAGTTAATTATTCTTTGGTTGGCATACTGGTAAATGCTCTCGTTGCTGGTCCTGGTTTTGCTTTGCGCTTTATAAAAAGGAAAAAAGGAAAGCAATTTTTCATGAAAGGAGCCGGAAAAAAAGATCAGGCTGCTAACTATCATTACATAAGGAAACATGCCGATACCCGGAAAAAATATAGCCGTGGCAATATGAAACACAATAACAAAGCAATACGCCACTGGCCTTGTTTTTTTATTCAGCATAAAAAAAACAATGAACAGGTCATAGGCTGCACCGAACCAGGAAAAC
This sequence comes from Chitinophagaceae bacterium, assembly GCA_039919885.1. Lineage (GTDB taxonomy): Bacteria > Bacteroidota > Bacteroidia > Chitinophagales > Chitinophagaceae > JACMLD01. The sequence continues at coordinate 74,470 of JBDSEV010000015.1, read as the reverse complement.
AAATAAGCTACCCAGGGCTGGTAAAGGTATTGTCCAACAATGGGTAAATGGGTTTTGGCAGGTAGCCAGGTACGCATGGGTTCTGCACGCAACAGCCAGTCGGCATTTAATTTAGCCAGGCCGGCAAAAATATATACCACTGCCAGTTGAAAGCAAATAATTCCAATGGTCCACACAGGAACCAGTGTGCTTTTTTTTGCAGGGTTCAAACAAATATCCACTGCGTAGTTGCGGCCGGCCGGCAACCATATCATTATAAAAGCTACTAAACTGATGAAGTAATAGTGGTTAAGGTAGGTGGTCACGTCAATCAGTTCCAGGTAGGTAAACCCAATAAAAAATACGATAGTGGCCATACGATAGAATAGTCCAAGTACAATCAGCAAAGTACTTAGCACCACAATTGCCACCACTACATGCATACCCGTGCTGCCGAAGGGTTTAACCCATTCAAAACCCCAGTATGTAAAGTGAAATTTGGGCTGCACATAAACCGTATCTATCCAACCGCGCCACCAAAAACGAACCAGGCTAAAAAACATTAGCAGGCCAAATGCAATCCGGAAACTAATCAATGGCGCAATGGATACGGGTTTTTGCAGGGAATACCTGTTAATCGCCATCATTGTCCATGAATGTAATTTGAACGCCGGTGGCTGAGGAAACATCGGTCTTTATCAGCGTTAGTAATTTTTGAATTTCTTTATAAGCTTCATCCACTTTTTGCGGTTCCGTGCTGATGGTTTTAGACAGCGGATCGGGTAGTGCTTCCAGTTTGGCAATAACAACATCAAACTGGCTTTTTACCTGGTTCGCCAGTGTCTCTTTATTCAAAGCTTTCAGGTAGTCATACAGTCCCTTGCCCGAGTCGTTGGCGGTAAATATTTTTTTAAGGTTGCGGATGTTTTCCTGCGCCAGCGCCGCCGAGTTGCCAGCGAAATAAGCTTCTACTTTTGTTGGAAATGCCGTGTTGTTCGATTGCTTGCCAAAAGGCCATCCGATGCGCGGACCCTTCAACACATCCAATTGATAAGCCATGTTGTTGATGATATTGCCAATAGGGCTGCCCACATCCGTTTTTGTATTGCCGATAAAATTTGCACGGTAACTGGTCCAGCTGGCATTGATTTGATCAACCAATAATTTTATCCGGCTCACTACGTCATTGGCATATTTTACTCGGTTCGTTGTATTGGCAGCAAATTTTTCAATTGCGTTCGGGCCAAAAAATAGATAATTAACAGCGCTAAACCCCTGTGCGTAGAACGAGCTTCTTACAAAGAGTGTCAAATTGTAGGTGCCGGACGTAATATTGTTTTCAATCGTGGTGCTGTCTATCGAAAAACCGGTCAGTTCTCCGCTGGTGGCAAAACTGTAGTCCAGTCCACCATTGAAATTAACATAAGACTCCAGTGCTGCTACAACGGCTGGCCCCAGGTTAAAACCTTCTATGCGGGTATATTGAAGATGCAGTTGCTTGTATGCTTCCAGTAAAGCTTGCTGATTTGACGGGGTTCTGGCCGCCAGGAAGGTATTTGACAATGTCTGAAAATTATTCGCTTTCTCCAGTAACGAAGCGTATCCCGGTATGATCAGCTGGTCTGCATAATACGTTAGCATGGCCGTTTTGTCGAAACCGTTGCCTGTAACGGGGCCGTTTGAATCATTACCGGATTTGCTGCAAAAAATACCGCCGGATAAGGCAAAAATCAACATCGCCGGCACTAACAATTTCTTTCTCATAGTATTTTTTTGTTTCCCATTTAAAGCCAATATTATTTTAGCTTACGCTGTTCCCACTGCTCTGCACAACCATTCAGGTTCGTTCAAAATCAAATAAACTTAATTAAGCGGAATCCTGTAAAATGAATAAAACTCCCGGCAAAAATACCGGGAGGTTTACTTATTTGCTAAACGAAGTTTTACGGTTGCAACTGACCATAAGTAGTTGTCAAAATTTGCTGCGCCTGTTTCAATTTCGTGAAACTGGCATCATTAATAAGTCCATACGCACTTTGATTTACACCAATTATATCCACCAGGGTTTGATAATTAGCTGGGCTTAGCAGGCTGTTGGATGCCCTGAATTTCAACGCGGTAATAAAGCTCCGCCCTTCTGATAATTCATGGAGCTGAGATGGCCGGTCGGTGATCGCCTGCGGATGGGTAATGTAATAATAACAGGCTGCTGCCATTGTCTTTTCTATGGTTTGTTTGATGGTAACCATCGCTGCATCCCTAACGGCATAGTCCTTCGCACCGATGGCCGCACGTCCTTTACGAAAAGCTTCAAATGTAGTGCCACCTGCTTTTATGTATTTTCCTCTTTCGGCAAAATAACCGCCAACCGCCAGTGGTCTTTCGGTGTCGGTGTTGGCATAGGCTTTTGCGGTGTCGTATGTTTTGGGAATACCAACATAACCAAACGCCATATCCCATTCATGTTGCATAGCGGTGCCTTTTCCTGCAACCACCGCATTATTATCTGCTTTTGTGCTTGCTTCAAGATGCTGGATCACTTTTGCGAGCTGCATCGCTCCCATTAAACCTTTGGCTACTCCCTGGTTAAATTCATAGCCTGCATAGTTGACTAAACGACTGCCTTGTTTTCCAGGAATGCCTTCTGTGCCAGGCGTATTATAATATTGGCTCACTTTTACCATGGAATCGGCGAACGCTTTTATTACCAGGGGCTCAGCTGTTTTTGACGCCAGGTTAAAACCAGCACTGTTTAATTGCTGGGCGGTATTAGGCAGATTGGTAACAAATTCGGTGGTAAAGGAATTGCCTGTATTGTTCCACAGGTTATTTACGGTATCCTGGCTCAATTGTCTTGTGCTGCCTTTGCCCAGGTAGCCGGTAAAACCAGACCACATGTTAACTGCAACGGTTGCTTCTGCATAGTCTGCATTTTGGAAATCATAGGTGGTTGGTACGGTGTATGGCTGGATGGTTGGTGCATCGTCGTTTTTTGAACATGCCGCTAACCCGCTTACAACTGCTATTACCAGTGCTATCTTAAATACGCCTTTAGTCATTGTTGATTCTCTTTAGTTTTTAAATTTCATGCAAAACAACTTCTTTTTACCACCGGCCGGTTGCTAAATGCGGAAAAGCATTTGCTAATTCGGGAATAAGCCAAAAAATAGCATCGTTTGCTGTAATCTGACAATTCTGTGACTGAAATATAAAAATCATCAAACTTCCACCGCCGGTTTTGCCGGCCATCCGGGTGTTGGCGCCAGTTGCAATTATAAGGGATGATACAGCTTCAGCAGGTCTGAATTGAGAAGTCTACCAATTTTGTAGGAAATTAATCGTGATTGTTTGTTTTTATAAAGAATACGCTTTACTTTTGTTCCAGTTCTTTACATACTTATCAAGAAAGGCTGAGGGTAATGGCCCAAAGACGCCTTGACAACCTGCCGGATTTGTACTTCATAATAAAATTGTGTTGCGCAATACCGGCAAGGTGCCAAATCCATCCTGTTTTATTTCACAGTAAACCGGGACCGATAAGTCAGTACCGTGTTTAAAATTAGTGCTACTATATTTTTAACCCTTCTGACGATCATCAGAAGGGTTTTTTTTTGAACCTTCTGTACGATTGCACCCGCCTTTCATTGGTAAGCAATATTATTCATCAAACAAAAACCAATGAAGTATGAGCATTACCGCAACACAATTGATCCACAGTATTCCCGTAGATCCTTTAACCGGTGCTATTTCAGTGCCCATCTACCAAACCTCCACTTTTGAACAGGAAGCGCCTGGTGTAAACAAAGGATATGATTATGCGCGTACCAATAATCCTACCCGGGCAGTAGCAGAACAGTTGCTTGCAAAACTCGAAAACGGCCATACCGGCATTGCATTTAGCAGCGGACTGGCAGCCGTTGACGCGGTCGTAAAACTATTACGAACTGGTGATGAAATTGTTGCCGTGGACGATATTTACGGTGGGGCTTTTCGCCTCTTTTCCCGTGTGTATGAAAAATTTGGGATCTCGGTCGTCTATGTTGATGCCACCAGCACCGAAAATGTTTTCAACGCCATTACCAGCAAGACAAAACTGATCTGGGTGGAGACCCCAACTAATCCTACCCTTAAAGTAGCCGACATTGCAGCGATTGCTACAATAGCAAAGGCCAGTGGATGCCTACTGTGTGTCGACAATACTTTTGCTACACCGCTGTTGCAACAGCCGCTGCTATTGGGTGCTGATATCGTTGTACACTCAGCTACCAAATACCTGGGCGGTCACAGCGACCTGATTGCAGGTTGTGTAGTTACAAAAGACAAGATATTGGGTGATGAAATTAAATTTCTGCAAAACGCATGCGGTGCAATTCTATCCCCGTTCGACAGCTGGTTGCTCATCCGCGGCATTGAAACACTGCCGCTGCGCATCAAACAACATTGTGCAAATGCTTTGGCCGTGGCCAACTGGCTGCAGCAACATCCCGCAGTAGGGAAGGTCTATTACCCGGGTCTGCCAAACCATCCCAATCATGATGTAGCGGCCAGGCAGGCAACTGGTTTCGGTGGTATTGTTTCTTTTTCGCTGAAAGAAGATACCGCAGTTGCTGCAAACTTGTTTGTTACGGCCACCGGGTTGTTCAAGCTGGCGGAAAGCCTCGGTGGTATTAAAAGTTTGCTGTGCCACCCTGCCAGCATGACCCACAAATCGATACCAGCAGAAAAACGCCGGACTGCCGGCGTAACAGACAGCCTCGTCCGGTTGTCGGTAGGGTTAGAAGACGCGGAAGACCTGATTGCTGATCTGGAACAGACATTTGAAAAACTAACCAGTAGCAGCAGGAATTTTCGGGAGCAGCTGACGCCCATTCACGGAGGGTGAAAACAATCAGGAATGTATGATTTCTCCCGGTGGTAAAAAGTCAGGACAGTCAACCGGGCATTTTTGCCCGGTTTATTAGTAAAGAATATTCTTTTGCGTATGAATAATTGCAAGCGGCTGCGGGCTTACAATTCACCCCTGGAGGCGGCATAGAGTTCGTACCAATCCTGCCTGTCAAGGTCTATTTTAAATGCGTCCACAATGTTCCTGATACGTTGCTCATTGGTGGTACCGATCAGCGGCAGGGCGCCAAATTTTACCAGCCAGGCAACTGCAATGGATTCAATATCTGCATCGTATTTTTTTGCTATTTCAACCAGTTTTCTGCGTACCCTGATGGCCTCTTCGTCTGTTCCGGTTGCTATTCTGCCGCCGGCGAGTGGGGCAGAAGCAAGTGGGCGCATGTACCGCTGTTTGATATAATCCACCTGTCCGTTGTCCAGTGCGGAAGTATTGAGCAGGTTGAGTTCAATGTGATTGGTTACGATTGGTACGCGCAGGTAGGACGCCAGCAGCTGGTGCTGGAAAACGGAAAAATTGCTGACGCCGATATTTCTCACCTTTCCGGAATCCTTTAGTTGCGAAAGGGTGAGGGCTGTTTCTTCCAGGCTGGAGAAGGGATCCAGGTGATCGAGGAGAAAAATATCGATGTAGTCGGTTTTTAGTTTGCGCAGGGAGTTGTCTACGCTTTTAAGAATGTGCTCCCTCGAAGTATCATAGTGTTTTACCCGGATGCCCGGTTCTGACGCGTTGGGTAAACGGAGGCCGCATTTGGTGAACAGCACAATGTCCTCGCGCTTAAAAGATTTTGCGCTAATCAGGTTCCCGAATATTTCTTCGCACTGGTAAGAGCCGTAAATATCCGCGTGGTCAAAAGTATTGATACCCAGTTCAAGGCATAGGTTTACAATTCTTTCCATTGATTGCTGGGTATTGGGTGCTTCTGTTGTCCACCTGTAAAAACCATAGATGGCAGGTGAAACTTTTGGTCCGGAGTCGCTCAAATAAATCTTTTCCATGCTGCTTTTTTATGATAACTGCAATAATCGGCTATTACAGGATGTTATCAAAATTAAACACTCGCGGCTGTAAAAAGCATTTATTCTAACAGCTTTTTTTGGAAAGCACTTAATGTGCCGTACATTTGTCTACTAAGTCAGTAGACTGTATGTTTGAACCCGTAATAATGGCATATTTTTCCCCTGAAACAAGACCTGCGTGCCGGGCATCTGCGGGATGCTGTTGTTGCCGATAAACCAACCGGTCAGCTATTTCCCGGATTTATCTTCGCAACCATTATGTAAATCATTCACCAGCCCGGGAATTTGATAATAAGTTGCTAAAACAAGGCAACCTTTCAACCTTTTATACATTTCGTTGTAACAAGTTTATAATAGAAATTAATCTATCAGCGATGTCTAAGTTTACAGCAAGAATACAATTGCACAGTGCGGCAGAAACCGATTACGAAACCCTGAACAGGGCAATAGAAAAGGATCCCGCTATTTTAAAGAAGAAGAATTTATGGGTGAGCCCGGATAAAGTTAACAAAGGCGAATACAACTACAGGGGCAATATCAGTTTAAGTGATGTGGCCAATGCCGTATACAGGGCCATCCGCAAAACGGGGCGCGACTACTCCTTTACCGTTATGAAAAGCAAGGGTGGGTAAGATGCGCTGTTAAGCAGGCCGCAGCGTTTTTTTTAGGTAGAATTTGTGATTCAATTGGTAAAAAGACTAGGTTTACATGCAGTATTCTGCGCTGAATATTTAAACTGATCTATTATGAAAACAGCCACCACCTTTGTTTTGTGTATACTGCTCGCTTTAGGCGGCATAGCCCAGCAAAAAACTGTGTTACCGGTGAACGATTTTGAAAAAGCGGTTCAAGCCGGCGGCGCACAACTGCTGGATGTAAGAACCCCGGAGGAATTTAAGTCAGGTTATATTAAAGGCGCGCTGAATGCAGACTGGCAAAATGAAAAACAGTTTGCGCAGCAAGTGAAGAAACTGGATAAGGCTGCTCCTGTTTATTTATATTGCCTGAGCGGAATTCGCAGTGGCAAAGCTGCCGATTGGCTCGCAGCCAATGGATTTAAGGAAATCGTAAACCTGGAGGGCGGCATACAGGCGTGGAAAGCTGCTGATAAAAAATTGACAATAAAATGATCTGGCCGTGACCGGCTGGTTGTATCCGGTATTTGCAGATTACTCTTTTATCCCGCTAGCCGGTAAAATTGACAAGTGAATTTTTTCTTTTCTTTCTTTTTCAGCTTTACCGGTTCGCTCACACCCGGCACCATTAACCTTAGTGCAGTTCAGCTTGGACTTGATAAAAAACCGCATGTTGCCTTGAGGCTCGCGGCTGCCGCTGCGTTTATAGAATACGGGTATGCCTGGCTGGCAGTAAAATTTGAAGCGTTTATTACCGCCTCGCCGGTGGTAGTTAGAAATTTTCAGTTGATTGCGGCAGTTGTTATGCTTACACTTGGCATACTTGCCATACGGGCCGCAGCGCAACCTTCTGCATTTACCCAACATTTCAACAATAGCGGATTCCGGCGGGGTCTTGCCCTTGGAATTCTTAATCCGCTTGCAATGCCTTTCTGGATGGGCGTCACTGCTTTTTTAAAAAGTCAGCATTGGATAGATTTATCAACTAATTTTCAACTGCACAGTTATCTCGCCGGTGTATCATTGGGCGTTTTTACCCTGCTTGTATCAGTTGCCTACCTGGCCAATAAAGTGGTGACCATTATTCAGCAAAAAAGTGAACTGCTAAAAAAATTGCCTGGGTTTATTATGGTAGCACTTGGTTTATTCGCGCTCCTGCGCTATCTGCTGGGTTGAGTAAACAGATCGATTAAAATATTACCTGGCGTAGTTCCTATTGAAATTTGTGCAAGGTGCGCTGTTTGCTGGATTCGCATACACGTTACTGCTATTGCACCATTTTACTGATCAGTTCCTTCATTAATTTATACGCAACCATGGCAGTCATATTATTAACATCGCGTACCGGGTTGTATTCTACTATATCTGCGCCCACCAGCGGCAGGTTAATTTGTGCAATAATATTCAACAGTTCCCTTGTACTTAGGCCGCCGGGTTCATGATGTGAAACACCGGGCGCAAAGGCAGGATCCAGCACGTCCAGATCCAATGAAATATATAAAGGTGCTGACAAGTGCTCTAAAAAACTAACACCAATGTTTTTCATTTCTATCATGCGCACGCCATATTTTTTTGCCTGGGCATGGTGGTGCGCGGTGGCAGTACGAATGCCTGCCTGCGTGAGGGAGCCTAATTTTCCAGTTTCCAGGAGCCGCGCAAAGGGAGATGCGTGGGAAAATGGGTTGTTGTCAAAATTATCGTACAAGTCAGTGTGCGCATCCAGGTGGAGCACGTGTAAGCCAGGATACTTTTCCGCATAAGCATCTATTACCGGGTAGCTGATGGAATGGTCGCCACCCAGTGCCATAACCTGATGACCGGCTTGCAGCAGGTGACGCATTTTATTCTTAATTGCCGCGAATACTTTTTCGGGTTGAATGTCTTCAAACACCACATCACCGGCGTCGTTATATGTGAAGACTTCTTTTATTTCCTTTCCGTTTTCCGCAAAAGCATTGGCTGACCCTTCTTTGTCCATCAGTCTTATTCTTGCGGGTGCCAAAGCCGGCCCTCTTAAAAAAGAAGAATTATGATCATAAGGTATGCCCAGCAATTGAACCATGGCTATTATTTCAAATCAACTCGTTTACCGGTAGCGACAGCTTTGTAAATGGCCTCCACAATTCGTATATCACGCAGCCCTTCTTCTCCCGGCACCTGCATCGGTTTTTTTTGCATGATGGCCAGCGCATCATCATCCATTTGCATTGCCTGCTGAGAGGGCACCGCGTACGGGGTATAGATTTCACCCAGCGGACTGGTGCCTTTAATTCCGTTGTAGTCGGAATAGGGCGCCAGTTTAATATCGCCTTTCTCGCATTGAATATTCATGAAATTGACACCCTCGCCAAAGGTTGCTTTTATGTTCGCAAGTACGCCACCCGGAAATTCCAACGTCGCTTCCATTGTTTCGTCTAATCCATTTTTATAAATTTCCGGACGTGTAGTAGACGTTTTTGCGCTTACAATGGCAATGGGCTCCATGCCCGTGCCCAGGCGTGCGCCCTGTATGGCGTATACACCCATATCGTAAGACACGCCACCGCCCATTTCTTTTTTCTGCTTCCAGTGATCCGTCCGGTTGTCGCGGTAACCGGCGGCACAGTCGACCTGCTTTACCTTACCCAACAAGTGTTGGTTTACGATGCGCCTGTATTCCTTTGTATTGGGCTCATGCTGCAACCGGTAGCCTATGGCCAGTGATTTTTTATTTTTCTTGCATGCATCAATCATTTCCCTGCATTCCTTTTCGTTGATCGCCATTGGTTTTTCACACCATACCTCTTTGCCTGCATTGGCCGCTTTTATCACGTACTCGCGGTGCATAGAAGGCGGTAATACAACATACACCACATCAATGTCCGGATTGTTGGCGATGGTATCAAAGTTTTCGTAATTGTAAATGTTCTTGTCGGGTATATTGTATTTTTCTTTCCAAGCAAGGGCTTTGGAAGGGGTGCCGGTAACAATGCCCGCCAACCAGCAGTTTTTTGTTTGCTGTAATGCCGGGGCCAGCAAATCAGTACTGTAGTACCCAAGTCCCACCAATGCAACACCCAACTTTTCTTTTTTACGCATGCCGGGCAGTAGCAGATCCGCGCCAAACAGTAGTGCGCCACTACCTGCTGCCAGTAATTTGACTGCTTTTCTTCTGGATTGGTTTTGCATCCTGGTAGATTTAAGTTTTAAATAAATTAAAGTTGAAGTTACTGGAATATTGTTTATGCCCGGCAGGTCATCCACCGATACCAGTTAATGCAATCGCCGTTTCTTTATCATGCCTCCTTTGGTATCTTTTACAGAATTTCTCACCACAAATGCATGTGGATCGATGCGTTCAATCGCAGCATTTAATTTACTTACTTCCAGCCTTGTTATCACCGTGTAAACAATGTCGATGTCATAAGTTTCGCCACTTTTGCCGTATCCTCTTTTGCCACGGTATACGGTAACGCCCCTGCCCATATCGTCTGTAATCATTTTGCGGATGAGATCATTCTTAACGGATATAATGGTAACGCCTGTATATTCCTCAATACCCTCAATAATAAAATCGACTGTTTTGGCTGCGGCCAGGTAAGTGAGTACAGAGTACAGGGCCGTCTCTACCGAAAGCAACCACGCAGCAACGCAAAATATAATAATATTGAAAGCAAGGATGATATCGCCGATGGTAAGGCTAGACCTTCGGCTCAGGAATATAGCCAGTACTTCTGTGCCATCCAGTACAGCGCCGCCGCGTACGGATAAACCGATACCAGCACCGAGAAAAAATCCGCCAAAGACCGCCACCAACAATTTATCATGGGTTACATCGGGGAACGGAAAAAATGCCGTGCAGATGGCCAGGCCAACGATGGCGAGGCTGGCTTTAATGGCAAATGTTTTATCAATAACAATCAACCCCAGCAGTACAAAAGGAATATTTATAAGTACGAGCACCACCGGCAGTTTTAAAACCGTGAGCTCCGAAATCATCAGTGAAATGCCGGTAGCGCCGCCATCAATAAATTTGGCAGGCAGCAGGAAGCTTTTAAGTCCAAAACCCGCGCAAAAAATACCCGCCGTAATGAGCAGGCCATCTTTGATCTGCCGCCAAACATTCAAACGAAATTCCCGCACCCCTTTTGCCAGCTCAAAAGGAGACAATGCCTGGTGTTTGCTTTTTTTTCGGTAAACCGTATTGACGACTATCTGCGACCATAGGTGGTTCATACCAATAAAGTTAATGCTTCAGCTGCGTTTTATTTCACGTAGTCCTTTTTTAGCCGCCTAACCCAACCACGCTGCGAAACAGTTGATTTCACAGATTGCGGTCGATTATTTCAACGGTTTCTTATCTTCATCGCACAGCATACAATGATGGACCAACAGCAGCTCAAAAAAACCATCGGCTTATGGCCGGCCGTTTCTATTATTATTGGCAGTATCATCGGTTCAGGCGTGTTTATGAAACCGGCTACCATGGCCGCACAGGTAGGCTCACCGTTATGGATGACCGCAGTTTGGATAATAGCCGGGTTGTTTTCATTGATTGGCGCACTGATTTATGCAGAAGTAGGTGCAATGTTGCCGGAAACCGGGGGCCAGTACGTATATTTTAAACACATGTACGGCAGGTTTATTGCCTTTTTATATGGATGGGCGGCTTTTGCTGTTATCAACACAGCTGCCGTGGCGGCCATTGCATTTGTATGTTCGCAGTACGCTGATTATTTTTTGCAGTTGCCCAGGCTGGGCGCAGCTGCCGAACATTCCATTGCCATCCACCTGCCGTTGCTGGGCAATCTTTACCCGTTGGAAAACCTTGGCGTAAAAGCACTGGCCGTAGCACTTGTTATTACTTTAACCTTCCTAAATTATATCAGCGTACGTGCGGGCAGTGCATTGCAGGTCATTTCCACCGTAATAAAGATGCTGGTGATCGCTGCACTGGTGTTTGGCATTTTTTTTTCCGGCAAAGGTTCCTCAGAAAACTTTATTCGTGCGATGCATCCAAAAGAAAGCATTGGTTTATTAAGTGGGTTGATAGGCGCATTGACCGGCGCGTTTATGGCGTATGACGGATGGATAAACATAACATTTGTAGGAGGCGAGATCAGCAATCCGCAGAAAACCATTCCGCGTAGTTTATTCATCGGCGTGTCTGCATGCATGGTTGCCTATATCCTGGTAAACCAGGCTTATCTCTACGTATTGCCGGTAGAAAAAATGGCTGGCGCTTCACTGGTGGCGGCTGATGCCATTTCGGTGGCGTTGGGCAATACCAGCGGCGCAATCGTTGCTGCAATGGTGGTCATTTGTACCTTCGGTGCCGTCAACGGCAATATCATGGCCACGGCCAGGGTTACTTATGCCATGAGCATTGATAAACTTTTTTTAACATGGACCGGCAAAGAACACCCGCGTTTCAACACACCCGGGAACGCGTTGTTACTGCATGGGCTCTGGGCATCCGTTCTTATTGTAAGCGGTTCGTTTGATATGCTGGCGGATATGTTTACTTTCATTTCGTGGATCGCTTACCTGATGGGAGCGGTGGGCATCTTTATTTTAAGAAAGAAGATGCCCCATGCAGCCCGGCCATACAAGGCCTGGGGTTATCCATTGCTGGCAGGATTGTTTATCGCTTTTGCGGCATTTTATGTGTTAAGCACTGTGTGGAATGACATCAGCAATTACCATTCTGGAAAAGCCCCGGTAATTAACTCCTTGCTGGGACTCGCCATCACCGCCGTGGGTATTCCTTTATACTGGTATTTCCAGGTTAGAAAAAGAAAAACGACTGGTAAAAACGGTGTTTAAAAGCAGACTTCGTGGGGAGCCTTAACAGAACCAATTTCCGTGATTATCCGTAGATCAGGTATGGAACCGACAAAAGTAAAACCAACGCTATACCGCCTGTTATTTACCAGTCTGCTTTTTGCCAGCGGCATAATTTTATCAGCCGCCTGTACAAAAAATAAAACAGCCATCCGAATGGCCAGCAATACGCAAATGAATACCAGTATGCCAGACAGTGGCGCTAAAAAATACCTTGCTTTGGGCGATTCTTACACCATTGGTACGGCAGTAGCTGAAGCGGAGCGGTATCCGGTGCAAACCGCTGTGCTTTTAAAGGCGCAAGGCATGCCCGTTAAAGTGGATATTATTGCTATGAACGGCTGGACGAGCAGCGAACTGCTGTATGCCGTAAAAGAAAAAGCCGTTGCAATCGACTATGATGCGGTGAGTTTACTAATAGGTGTCAACAACCAGTACCAGGGTAAAAGCATTGCTGCCTATAAAGAAGATTTTACGTTGCTGCTGGAACGCGCTATCCAGCTTGCCAATGGAAAAGCAGATCACGTTTTCGTATTGTCTATTCCCGATTATTCTGTTACGCCTTTTGCTACTGGCAGCAACCGGCAGAAAATTGCAACTGAAATAGATGCTTTCAATGTTGCCAACAAACTGATTGCGGATGATTTGAAGGTGCATTACCTGGATGTAACGACGGCTTCTAGAAAAGCAGCCAATGATCCTTCCCTGGTGGCCGCAGACGGATTGCATTTTTCCGGTAAAGAATACTCGGACTGGGCCTTCCACCTGGCTGCTATCATGAAAGTTGCATTGTAATAACACCGCATTTCAGTTGCTAAGCTTCCGCCATCAAGTAAGTTTTGGATAGTAACGCATGGTTGGGTAACAAAAAAACACAATTGCAGGAGCAGCCGCACATACAAATTGTGGTTTTTAATGCATTTATCTGCTTGTCAGTCTTCCCTGGTTAGCATGGTTATAATGTCGCCGTGTTGCGGATATAATGTTGTCAATACAGACCGCCGACCCATTTCAAAATCTTCAAAATCGAACCCGGGTGATACGGTACAACCCACCAGGGAATAGTTGCCACCTTGTTTGATTCGGGATCCAAACCAGCTGCCTGCTTTTACAACGCATTGAAAATTTTCGTTTTTTTCAGGATTACTGCCCAGCAGTTGTTCTGCCAGGTTTCCGGCCGGATCGATTTCGTAAATTACCAGGGGATCGCCGTAATAAAAATGCCACATTTTATCAGAAGCAATGCGGTGCATGGCGGAGAATTGCCCGTTCTCCAATAAAAAATAAATAGCGGTGGCCACCGGTCTTGCCCCGTTGAACTGGTGCGGTAATTGGTGCAGGGGCAATATTAGTGGGGAGGAATAGGTTCTGCTATAGGAGCCGCCTTCAACATGTTGTGCAAGTTGCAATTTGCTTATCCAGTAAGCGGCTGGCTTCATTTATTGCTCAATTTTTACTTTCATGTCTGCTTTTCCATAATACCAGGCATTCAGCAACTCTTTAACACGGGCGGTATCGGCCGGTGTACAAGGAACGAGGGTGTATATTTTAAAGGAAAGGGAGTCATTGGTCTCTATTGCTACCTTGTTGTTATATTCTTTTAAAATGCCGATGCCTTTTAATTGTTCATAACGTTTATCGGCCCTGGCTTTTTTAGCCGTGGTTTCAAACACGAACTTATAGCCATTTCCAGGAATTGCCTGCGTTGTTTTACTTGCAGCTTTGGCAGCCGTGCTGTCGGTTGCGGGTTGCATACTAACCGAATCTGGTTTTTTGCCGGTGGAATCTATGGCAAGTGCATCCGGATTTTCTGGTAACACCACCGGTGCCACTACGTTCTGCGCGGGTTGTTCGGGTTCCACCGTGTTTTTATTATACAGGTAATAACCTCCCCATCCAATCAGCGCCAGTGTAACCAGTACCGCGATGGGCACGAGTAATTTTCCTGTATTGAATCCGCCGCCGCCGGTTGTATCAGCATGTCCGTACGCAGAAACCGATTTTCGTTTTGTCTCAATGTGTTTATGCGGAATGTCTTCTGTCTTTTGCGGTATTACGGTACCGGCAGCGAAGGCGTAGCCGTTGTCTTTGTTCTTTTGCAAGGTGCCGATGCCTTCAAAATAGAAAGGTTTGCCGATGTTCAGGTACTGGAAAGCAGTGGCGATATAAGAGTACAAATCCGCTTCTGCAAGGGCTTTCATTTTTCCAGTCTGATCTTTGATATATTGAATTAAAGAATCATCCAGTTGCTGGCCGGTAATGGCGCTGAAAGAAATTCCTTCTATTGCAGTTTTTATTTTAGCAGTTTCGTCCGGCAAAATGGCTTTATCATCCAGTGTAAACACACCAATGCCCGGCAGGGAAAGCTTTTTATGCTGATAGAGGTATGGACCTAGGAGATTATCTACTTTCACGCGGTTAGTTTTATGCCCAAATTACAATAAATCGCTGTCTTACAAACAAATAAAGAATCTACAACGTGCCTTACCCGTCCAAATTGTATTTTTGCCTAAATAATATTTATGCTTACGGAGCGTGAAAAGAAGTTTGTTGCGTACTGGAAAGAGCACCGCGATAAAGAGAAAAAAACTTTCCGCCAGTTACTGGTGGGCCTTCCGCTCGGGTTGGTGTTCGTGATCCCCATCATCCTCAATTTTTCGTCGGGCTGGTACAAACGGGCCAATATGTGGGCCAGGGGCCATGCGGATGATAGTTCGGGTACGGTACTGGTAATTGCTGCCCTGATCATCCTGGTGTTCGTCGCCATTTTTTCCAGGCGCCACCGGTGGGACATCAACGAGCAAAACTACCGTGAGCTGCAAGCAAAGGAAGCAAAAGAAAAAGATCAGGAAGGTGCAGCAAAAGACTTTTAGGAATGGTCTGTGCATTACCGATATATTTGCAAAATTTTATACGAAAATGAGGAAAATTCTTGTCGCCCTGTTTGTTGTTGTTATTGGCTTAGCTGCCTGTAATAAAAAAAATGATAATTGTAATTACGACCCTTGTGCCGTTAAAGCACCCGCCAGCGAAATAACCCAGGTGGAAACGTATTTGTCCGGCGCTGGGATAACAACCGCCATCAAACATTGCAGCGGACTCTACTATGAGATAAAAGGGCCGGGTACTGGTAGCAGTGCGCCTACCATATGCTCTTACGTGAGTGTTAATTATAAAGGCATGTTAACCAATGGAAATATTTTTGATCAGACCACCACAGCGCCGGCGGCTTTCCCACTGGCTACCTTAATAGAATCTTGGAAGAAAGGTATTCCCCTGCTTAAAAAAGGCGGTAGTATTACATTGTATGTTCCGCCATCTTTAGGCTATGGCGCGTCTGCGCAGGTAGACAGGAATAACAACGTTATTATTCCTGCCAATTCAATACTGATTTTTGATATTGAACTGGTGGACCTGCAGTAGTCTGATTGCAGTCACTTGTGCCAGGTGAATCTCAACATGCTTCAATAAGCGCTCCGTGCGTTCAATGTGCCGTCAATAGCAAACTGTTGCAAGGTTGTGTACCTTTGCTGCAAACCTGTCAGTATTGCCACACGAAGCCATCTCCGTATTTGATATTTTTAAAATTGGTATTGGGCCATCCAGTTCGCATACCCTGGGTCCGTGGCGGGCCGCGGAACGTTTTTTACAATCACTTGAGAAAAATAAGCTGTTGGCGGAAATTACCGATCTCCAGGTGTTGCTGTATGGCTCGCTGGCAAAGACGGGTAAGGGCCACGGTACGGACACCGCGGTTATGCTGGGATTGAGCGGCGAGGATCCGGTGACGTTTAATACCGAAAATATACATGCAAAAATTGCTGATATTACCACCATGAAAAAATTGGTGCTGAACGGCCGGCATGAAATTGATTTTAACCCTGCAGAAGATATTAGTTTTCTTGTTACCGAAACATTGCCCTATCATTCCAATGCACTCAGTTTTTTGGCTACTACAAAAAACAATGAACAGTTTGCCGAGACGTATTACTCTATCGGCGGCGGTTTTGTAAAGAAAGAAGGGGAGGATGCGCAGGCGGGTGATGCCATTCAATTGCCTTTTCCGGTTAATACGGCCGACGATCTCCTGCACTGGTGCATGAAAGGTTTATCGATTAGCGAAGTGGTGCTGGAGAACGAGTCTGCCTGGCGCACGGAAGCAGAAACAAGCAACGGGCTCCTGGAAATATGGGATACGATGAAGGCATGTATGTACCGCGGTTGTCACCAGGAAGGCATACTGCCGGGGGGCCTGCACGTAAAAAGACGCGCAGCGGCGCTCAATAAACGACTACTCCCACAAAAAAATTATACGGATTACAATTCATGGATGCTGGCCATTCGCAAAGGCGGTAGCGATTTTAAATATACGCTCGACTGGGTGAGCTGTTTTGCGCTGGCAGTGAATGAAGTGAATGCTTCTTTTGGCCGGGTGGTAACAGCGCCTACCAATGGCGCGGCCGGTGTAATTCCGGCAGTGCTGCAATATTATATCACGTTTTGTGATGGATACAAGGAAGAAAAAATTGTGCAGTTTTTGCTGACTGCTGCAGAGACCGGCAGTATATTTAAAAAGGGCGCTACTATTTCTGCTGCCATGGGCGGCTGCCAGGCAGAGATTGGTGTTTCTTCTGCCATGGCCGCTGCGGGCCTTACGGAGTGCATGGGGGGCACCCAAAGGCAATGTTTAATGGCAGCAGAGATTGCTATGGAGCATCACCTGGGCCTTACCTGCGACCCCATCGGTGGACTGGTGCAGGTTCCCTGTATAGAACGCAACACGATGGGTGCTATTAAAGCCATCACTGCAGCGCAGCTGGCCCTTCAAAGCTCCCCGGATTTTGCCAAGGTATCGCTGGACGCAGTAATAAAAACCATGTGGGATACCGCGGTTGATATGAACAGCAAATACAAGGAAACCAGCGATGGCGGACTGGCCATTAATATTCCTTTGAGTTTACCGGAGTGCTGATGGAACAATTCAAAATTTAAAAGTAAAAAGTAAAAAGCTTTTGAGAAGCAGGCCAATGATAAATTAAACGTAAGGAGAAAGCCGAAGCTTTCAATTCGAAGCAAACGAATTTTGACTTTTTAATTTTGACTTTTGACTTTCTAATTTAATTCAAAGAAGCATCTACTTCAATATCTTTCACTTCTACATTGGTGTAATCCCTGATTTCATTGTACAGCGTATCACGTTCTACGGGCTGGCGTTTTACCTGTTTGATAAGTGTTACCAGTTCTCCCGTGCTCATGGAAGGTGTTTGTTCTTCGCTACCCGCCATAGAATAAATCTTTGTGGTATCATCAATGGTGCCATCAAGGTCATTCACGCCGAAGGAAAGTGATAATTGGGCATTTTGCCTGCCCAGCATAGGCCAGTAGGCTTTAAGATGGGGGAAATTATCCAGGTACAACCGCGCAACTGCATACAGGCGCATGTCTTCTATTACGGTGCTTTCGGGCACATTGCTCATGTCATTGTCCTTGTTCCTGAATTTCAGTGGTATAAAAGTGTTGAAGCCCCCGGTCTGGTCCTGTAATTGGCGGAGGCGCTCCATGTGGTCGATACGGTGTTCAAATTTTTCAATATGACCGTACAACATGGTGGCATTGCTGTGCATGCCCAGCTGATGAGCCGTGCGGTGTATATTCAGCCATCCATTGGCATCAACTTTATCTGCGCAAATCTGCTGGCGTATGTCCGGGTGAAATATTTCTGCCCCGCCTCCAGGCAATGAATCAAGTCCCGCCTGGTGCAATAATTGCATGCCTTCTTCCGCAGAAACTTTGGCTTTTCGAAACATATAATCCAGTTCAACCGCGGTATATCCTTTTATATGCAGTGACGGACGATGCGCTTTTATTTGCTTCATCAGGTCTATAAAGAATGCCAGGTTTAATTTGGGATGCACGCCACCTACAATATGTACTTCTGTAATGGGTTTGTTATCATAACCTTTTACAATGTGCATCATCTGTTCTGTACTGAGCTCCCAGCCTTCCTCGCGGTGCGCATATAATTTGGAATACGCGCAGAACGCGCAGGAAAAAACACAGACATTGGTGGGTTCAATATGAAAATTTCGGTTAAAATAGGTTTTATCGCCATGCCGCTTTTCCCGAACATAATTAGCGAGCGCGCCCAGCCAGGACAGGCTGCCTTTCTCGAAAAGTAACAGGCCTTCCGCGGTACTGATACGCCCCCCGGCCAATATTTTTTCGCCTATCTGCTGCAACGCAATGTCCGCGTTTTTTACCAGGGGTACTAGTTGCATTACACTGCTCATGTTGGTAGTATTTTACTGCTGCAAAGGTAAGCAGGAACACCAGATACAAATGATAAAAGATAATGCCGTAGCGCAGCGAATACTGATTAGATCGGTGAACAAAGCTGTTTGTTTTTTGTTGCTAATATCGTCGCGATCGTATTGGTTTTATTTTAACGTAACAATATAGAATCGTATGATTATCCACAGATTGTTAGTAATTAATTTTAGGTAATGTATCGTATCATGATTTATATTTGAGAGAGGCGGATACGATATTAATTGAAAATATTATTTCATCAAAGATTTCGCCCTTACCACCATTTTTCCGGGCGTCAGCTTAAAAACCCAACTGAATTGACAGAAGCCATTATCAACCTTGAGTCAGTAAACCCGATAGAGTTTTTTGGAGTAAATAACGGTAAGCTGGACATCCTCAAAAAGAAATTTCCCCTTTTAAAAGTTTTAAGCCGCGGCACACAGGTAAAACTCAGTGGTTCCCCCGAGCAGGTAGAAACAGCCAAAGAAAAAATTGATCTCATTGTACAGTACCTGGAAAGGAACGGACACATGAGCGAAAATTATTTTCAACAAATATTAGGCGGCGATGAAGCCGAAGTGGTGGATAATTTTATTGATCGCAATCCAAACGATATCCTGGTGTTTGGCCCGCACGGTAAAACCGTACGCGCCAGGACATCCAACCAAAAACATATGGTGGCTGGTATCGATAAAAACGATATTTTATTTGCAATCGGACCTGCCGGTACCGGCAAAACATATACTGCGGTAGCACTGGCAGTACGCGCACTTAAAAATAAACTCGTAAAAAAAATAATACTAACGCGCCCGGCGGTAGAAGCCGGTGAAAGCCTTGGGTTTCTCCCGGGTGATTTAAAGGAGAAGATTGACCCCTACCTGCGCCCTTTGTATGACGCCCTGGATGATATGATACCTGCCGACAAGCTGGGCTATTATATGACTACCCGTACCATAGAAATAGCGCCGTTGGCTTATATGCGCGGCCGCACGCTGGATCATGCATTTATTATCCTGGATGAGGCACAGAACGCCACCGACCTGCAATTGAAGATGTTCCTTACCCGCATCGGTTCCAATGCAAAAGCCATTATTACGGGCGATATGACCCAGGTGGATTTACCCCGTAACCAGCGCAGTGGCCTGGAAAAAGCTGTGCGGATATTGCAGGACGTAGATGGGATATCGCATATAAAACTTGATGAAGAAGATGTGGTGCGGCATCGCCTCGTAAAAGCCATTATCAGGGCATACGATAAAGAAAAAATAAGAGAAGATGGAAACCAGTAATAAATAATCCGGAATTATTAAAACAAGGCGCTCAAAAGGCGCCTTTCCTTTTGCTGCGTGTATACGCTTTGTTAATAGAATATCTTTACGTCATCAACCGCCTATTTTAGATAGTTTTGTACAGAAATACAAAATATGAAAAAAATAATTGCATTTGTTGCGGTAGCGGCTTTTCTATCATGCAACAGTGATACGGGTTACACAAAAGCAGCAGATGCCCAGGAAGCTGCAAGGGAATTTATCCGGGCATCACTGGATGGCAACTACGATAAAGCCAGTTTTTACCTCTACAAAGATTCTGCGGGTGCAAATGAAATGCTGCTGCACAAATGGAAAACCGATTACAGTGGGTGGAACCAGGAAGATAAGGTAGGACATAAAACCGCCAATATCATTGTTATCACCACCAAACAAACCAGCGATTCCACCCTTGATTATATCTTTTCCAATTCCTATAAAAAAGATACCACTACCATAGGCATTGTAAAATCAAAAGGTGACTGGCTGGTAGACCTCCAGGATATACGTTAGTACCTTGGTGGGCCTGCTGTAATTACCCGCAAAACAATTCAATGAAAAAAAGCATATTGTCCGTTATCGTGTGCACCGCTGCGGCACCAGTAGTAATTTTTTTATTGTCATGGGGCACCTGGGGACACCAGCATATCAACAATGCGGCTGTTTTTGCGCTGCCGGATAGTATGCGGCATTTTTTTTATAACCACATCGATTTCATCACCGAGGAGTCGGTTATTCCGGATGTAAGAAAATATGCCATCAGCGACAAGCAGGAATTCGCCCGCCATTACATTGATTTGGAGAATTTCCGGTCGAACGGTTCGGACACCGTTCCCCAGCGCATGAAAGAAGCGGTGGCTAAATACGACAGCAAATTTCTTGATAAGAATGGCATCCTCCCGTGGTACCTGATTGAATTAACACAAAAACTAACCAAAGCTTTCCAGGATAAGAAGAAGGCGGAAATTCTTTTTTTGGCCGCCGACCTGGCACATTACCTTGGAGACGCAACGATGCCCCTGCATACAGCGGTCAACCACGACGGGCAATTGTCTCGCCAGCAGGGAATCCATTCGTTTTTTGAATCACAACTGCCTGAACAATTTGGAAGCACGTATAATTTATACACCGGCAATGCGGTGTATATAAAAGATATACAGCAAGAAGTATGGCGTATCATTACCGCCAGCCACCTGCTGGTGGATCCGTTGCTGCGGGCAGAAAAAACGGCCAGGCAGGGTTTTGATACCACCAGGATGTATGTAAAGGATAGTAAGGGTAAGGTGGTACGCAATAAATACAACCAGTGGATACACAGCTATGAGTATGCAAAGGCCTTCCACGATGCGCTGAACGGGATGGTAGCGCAACAACTGCGTGTAGCAGTGGGGGCTTCCGCAAATTTTTGGTACACTGCCTGGATAAATGCCGGCAGCCCCGATTTGGATGGGCTGGATCAGCCTGCGCTTACCAAACGAAACAGCAAGCATTATAAAACAGATTACAAGCGCTGGAAAAAAGGTGAACTTTTTGGTTTTAAAGTAGACGCCGAATTTTAACAGCTAAAAAAATATTATGCCACAGTGGTTACTGTTTGCCTTACTGTCTGCGTTCTTTGCGGCATTAACCGCCATTTTTGCAAAAGCCGGCCTAAAAGAAGTAAACGCTGACCTTGCTACGGCCATCCGCACTGCCATTATTTTAGTAATTACCTGGGGAATTGTCTTTGTAAGGGGCATTGGCGGACAGGTACAGGGGCTCTCAAAAAATAACTGGCTTTTCCTGGTCTTATCCGCATTTGCTACCGGGGCATCCTGGTTGTTTTATTACCGCGCCCTCCAGATAGGCAAAGTGTCTGAAGTAAGCAGTATTGACAAGGGCAGCCTGCTGTTTACCATTTTGTTATCTTTCCTGTTTCTGAAAGAACCCATGACGCCAAGAATACTGCTGGGTGCAGGGCTCATTTTTGGCGGTATGCTTGTAATGATCTGGAAATGATATTTGCAAGCAACGGGAAAAAATAATTCAGTTTCATTTCCCGGAATTCATTTGTACGTTTGTAAGGTTAATATGAAAAATATGCAAGTTGTATCGCATCCATGGCATGGCATCACAGCCGGAGACAGTGCCCCGAGAATAGTTAATGCTGTTGTGGAAATTCCGCAGGGCTCGCGCTGTAAATATGAGATTGATAAAGAGAGCGGTATGCTTAAATTGGACCGTATTATTTATTCTTCTTTTCACTATCCGTGCAATTATGGATTTATTCCCCAGACGTATGGCGACGACAAGGATCCACTTGACATACTTATCCTCACTTCTTTGCCAGTGCAGGCGCTTTGCCTCATGCAGGCCAAAGTGGTAGGCGTTATGCAGATGATTGATGGTGGTGATGCCGATGATAAAATCATTGCCGTAGCAGCCAATGACCCTACAGTTAATCATTACAGTAATATAGAGGAGCTGCCCAAACATTTTTTTGATGAACTGCGGCACTTTTTCGAAGAATACAAAAAGCTAGAAAATAAGACGGTTATTGTTGAGGAATTCGGCGATAAAACCCAGGCGCTTAAAGTAATCGAAGATGCCATGGCATTTTACAAGCGGACTTTTAAACCAGTGAACCTGCTGACTGACTGATAATTAAACGACTTATTCCCGTTGGCTTCGGGTTTCCAACCACGCCGTCGGCAGGCGGGAAGCCATGCGCTTTATCCTGCCATACAGCGAATTATTTGCTGCGCAACCGTGTTCTTGCTACTGTCGGGCTGTTAAAAATGCTGTGCGTTTGTGAAATTTCTTTTTTACTGCATCTAACCAACAGAAACTTACACGCTTGAATCCAGACCGCTACCAGCATCTATCAGATACAACACTGCTTGAAAATTTTTACGCAGACAAGGATAACCATTGGCTGGGCCTCCTGTTGCAGCGGTACACGATGCTGCTCTTTGGCGTATGCATGAAATACCTTAAAAATGAAGATGATGCAAAGGACAGCGTGCAGCAGGTATTCTTAAAAGCTATTGCAGAACTGCATAAATACAAGGTAGAATATTTTAAAAGCTGGATTTATATGGTGGCTAAAAACCATTGCCTGATGAGGCTTCGTGACAGGCATGGAAAAACACCCGCCGTGCTGAACGAGGAGACCATGGTATTTAAAGAAGAGGGATTATCTGTGCAGGCGCATATTGACAAAGACCGGGTGCTGGACGCGGTAACATTGGCCATAGAAGAGCTCAGTACAGCGCAAAAACAATGTGTAACTTTGTTTTACCTGGAAAAAAAATCATACACCCAAATTGCGGATGTGACCGGGTTTACCATGATGCAGGTAAAAAGCTATATCCAAAATGGCA
Source organism: Chitinophagaceae bacterium (assembly GCA_039919885.1). Taxonomy (GTDB): domain Bacteria; phylum Bacteroidota; class Bacteroidia; order Chitinophagales; family Chitinophagaceae; genus JACMLD01. The sequence goes on along the minus strand of JBDSEV010000015.1, from coordinate 51,133 downwards.
AACGAAATTTAAAAATTGTGGTGGAACGTATTATAAAAAGCCATGAATAAAGATCTACTGAACATATTGTCCACCAGCAGTAAAGACATCGACAACCAGCAGTTGATGGACTACCTCGCAGGTAAACTGCCGGAAGACGAGCAACACCAGGTGGAGATGCAGCTGGCCGATAGTGATTTCATGAAAGATGCCGTGGAAGGGCTGGAAAACGTACATGATAAAAAAGATATCCATTTTTACGTAGAACAGATAAACCGTGACCTGCATAAAAAATTGCAACAGAAAAAACAGAAAAGACAACGACGGAAACTGGTGCAGCAGCGTTGGGTATATGCCGCCATTATTCTTATCCTTGCGTTAATCATAGCCGCCTGGCTGATGATAGTAAAATACCAGGGGCTCAAACACGGACGGGTGTAAGGTTAATATTCTGCAACCACCAATTATAGTGTTCTTTATTTTTAGCACAAACCGTGTTTATGCGATTGATATTGGTAACCGCAACTGGGTATCTCTATTTATGGTCACCTGGCTCATGCCGAACGGCGGCATTCACTCGTGTAAAAAGCGTTTGATTTGTGGGCATTCAACGATAATAGCCAGCACTGGAGCAATCGTTTTTTCCGATTTATAAAGGCAATATAGATAGTGTTGTAACAGAGGACGCTGAATTGCTCAGTAAAAGAGTTTTAAATACCCGTCCAACGATACCGCTGCCCACTTACGCCGGTAATCACGCACAATAAATGCGGCTCAATAGAAGTTGTTTTGCGGCACGATAGCCTCATTGTGCTAAGGCCGGGTAATATCCGTCATACGCCTGGTCATTGCCAATAGGATGTATGCTGGGGCGTTTCAACAGCTGGTGGTCTGGAAATCCCTGGGTGCACTTTGTGCTGGCAAAGCAGCTGAGATACAGGCAGTTTTAATTGACGATTCCGTATACAACCGCCCTGGGCGAGAAATAATTACCGTAAAGTAGTATTTTTAGAACCAATTAGAGGCTGTACTTTTACATTATAAGAAGAATAAGTTAACGAGCAGCTAACATATCTTAACACTATTTTTAGTTTTATCGACCGACATTTACAATATCAAATTAAACGAACGAATTCAAATAAAGATTTTCTCATAAGCAGTTAGTTTTGGTTACGAGCCCTGTTTCTACAGGGCTCATTCTTTTTATAGACCCTTCCCGGGCAGTCTTCATCGCTTAACCAAAAGCGCAATTTCAATCTTCTTTCTTTTCTTTTTTATTTCTGAATAATCTAGTAACAGCATGCTGTTTTGGTACAGTAGCCCTAATTTTATATTCTGATCAACAAAATTACTTTTATGAATAAGTTCGCGCTGGTGATAACCCTTACATTTCTCTACTGTAATGTATTTACGCAGTATTTACAGCCGGGGTTTAATGGAAGCGAATACACGGACATGCTGGCCCTTAATTTTCAACGATTTGATACGGCAGCAATCAATCTAAAAATTCCTGCTCCGGCCAACTATACTAATGTCTACCGGTCGCCCGATCTGGGTTTACGCAATCGCTGGAATATGTGGTACCGCAACGACAATAAAGTAGGCGTAATCAGTTTGCGCGGCACCGTAAATGAACTGCCCAGCTGGATAGAAAACTATTACGCTGCCATGGTGCCGGCAACCGGTACGCTGCAGATAAATGACAGCACACAGTTTGTTTACCAGCTTTCCGCCGATGAGAAGGCGCACGTTCATATTGGCTGGCTCACCGGGCTTGCACACTTGGCGCCTGGTATTACTGAACAGGTGCAACGCGCTTACGCGAAAGGAATTCATGAATTTATTATTATCGGGCATAGCCAGGGTGGAGCGCTGGCTACGCTCACCCGCAGTTACCTCTATTATCTTACAGAAAAAGGCGGTCTGCCCAAAGACATCGTTTTTAAAACCTACTGCAGTGCCGCTCCAAAAGTGGGGAACCTATATTATGCATATGATTTTGATTTTATTACCCGAAACGGGTGGGCGTTCACTGTGCTCAACGCCGCCGATTGGGTACCGGAAACACTTTTCTCCGTGCAGACCGTTGCCGATTTTAACCCCCTTAACCCGTTCACCAATATAAATAGTCAATTAAAAGATCAACCCATTCCCGTAAGATGGGTGCTAAAGTATAAATACAAACGCCTAAAAAATGGCGTACAGCACGCGCAGCGGCGTTTTGAAAGAAATCTGGGTGGGTTGGTTTTCAAATTTGTAAAAAAGACATTGCCGCAGCTGCGGGAGCCGATGTATGTGCACGATAACAATTACCAGCGCGCGGGTGTACCCATTGTGCTGCAGCCGGATGCGGCATATTATCAAATCTATCCGATTACTTCCACCAATATTTTTATGCATCATCTCTTCGCTCCCTATTATTTGCTGGCGAAAAAATATTACGGAGACAAATAAGCGGACGAAACCGTATATCTAAAATATCCTGCACGCAATACCGGGAAATTAAAACGGGTTTTTTGTTTTATCCCAGCGCAAATGCTACCGCGGCCGCCGCATGTATCATGGTGGTATCAAAAACAGGGATACTGCAATCGGACTGTTTTATCAGTAAAGGAATTTCAGTGCAGCCCAGTATTACGCCTTGCGCGCCCTCCCGCTGTACATGATCGATGATGGAAAGAATTTTTTCTTTGGTGGAAGCAAGAAATACGTTTTTACCCATTTCATTATAAATAGCATCGTGCACATATTGCCTGCCGGCTTCGTCGGGAAGCAACGTCGTTATATTAAATTTTTCCAGTTGCGCCTGGTAAAAACCCATTTCCATAGTATATTTTGTTCCCAGTAAAGCTATTTTGGTGAGCTGCATTTTTTGGATGGCGCTGCCGGTGGCCGCAGCGATATGAATTAGCGGCACAGCAATAGCGGCTTGCACAGCGGGGGCTACTTTATGCATGGTGTTAGCGCCTAACAAGATACAGTCGGCGCCGCATTTTTCCAGTTGTTGTGCAATGCCGGTTATCATGCTGGTAATTCCATCCCAGTCGCCCGCAAATGTGAGTGCTTTTATTTCTTCGTAATTAACCGAGTACAGAATTATTTTAGCGGAGTTAACACCACCGAGGTTTTTGTTTACCAATTCGTTTATGATGCGATAGTATTCCGCAGAAGAAAGCCAGCTGATGCCACCGATAAGTCCGATTGTTTTCATGCCTGTTTATTTGTATAATCATTTGCCGGGCAATATACGTGAAAAGACTAAAATGAAATACCAGGGTATGCTCGGGTGGCTAAACTGTTACCCCGTCAATCCCGCAGGGAGAAAATTTGTCCTACTCCACTGGCAAGGAAATTTGACGGGTATCTGATAGTACAAATTTGCCAACGAAAATGCCGCCCCGATGAGGCTCAATAACCTTTTGGAATCGCTGTTACCAAAATGTCGCCCCGATGGGGCTAATAGAATTCCAAGACCATCATTTAGCTGCGATGCTTTTTTTGCCGGGTCTCAAGGTTCCGCGACTTTGATGTGTTTTCACGCCCATAGGGCCGGACAATTTGGTCGCAAAGAATATTAAGCGACAATCATCCCTGAGGGGCGGCATTTTTCCCCCGCGCGCTATATTTTATTTTGAGGAATCATGAATTAGTCAGCCAATTGTAAGCATACCGATTTTAACAATGTTAAAAAACCAAAGTGCTGAAATTTGCCAGGACCTCCGCCGCCGATTACTGGTTCGTTGTGTTTGTAAATCAAATAAAAAAAATTACGCTGGGGAATTAATCGCATGCCCGGTTGGTAATTCCGTTTAACTTTGAAAAATAAAAATTTACATAATGCCGGTTGATTTACGCTCTGATACTGTTACGCGGCCTGGTGCAGGCATGCTGGATGCGATGATGCATGCAAAGGTAGGCGATGATGTTTTTGAAGAAGACCCCACCGTAAACCGGCTGGAAGCGTTTGCGGCAGAAATGTTTGGACGGGAAGCGGCGATTTATTGTCCTACCGGTACCATGAGCAACCAGATAGCAATTAAATGCCACACGTTGCCAGGCGACGAAGTTATTTGTGAGAAAAGCAGTCATGTTTATCTATACGAAGGCGGCGGCATTGCTTTCAATTCAGGTGCACAAGTGAAATTGATGGAGGGTGACCGGGGCCGCATAAAAGCAGCCCAGGTAGAAAGCGCCATTAACCCCGATGATGTGCACAAGGCGAGAACTTCCCTGGTGTGCCTCGAAAATACCGCCAACCGGGGTGGTGGCAGCTGCTACCATTGCAGTGATATCCTGGACATAAAAACAGTTTGCAACGATGCTGGCCTTGCCTTTCACCTGGACGGGGCGCGGCTGTTTAACGCACTGATTGCAAACGGCGAAACACCGGAGCAATACGGGCAATTGTTTGACAGCATCTCTATTTGCTTAAACAAAGGCCTGGGATGCCCCATCGGCAGTATTCTAATCGGCAATAAAAAATTTATTCGCCAGGCACGAAGAATACGAAAAATTTTTGGCGGGGGTATGCGGCAGGCAGGTTTTATGGCAGCTTCCGGTTTGTACGCCCTACAGCACAATATAAAAAGGCTGGAACTCGATCACCTGCATGCAAGGCAAATCTCACTGGCGCTCGAAAAAAAATCATTTGTTGGCAACATACTGCCCGTAGAAACCAATATAATAATTTTTGAAGTACTTGCTCCCTATACCACAAACGACCTGGTGGAGAAACTGGGCGAACATGATATCCGCTGCATCGCTATTTCTTCCACACAAATCAGGATGGTTACCCACCTGGATGTAACTGAGCAAATGGTGAAAGAAGTCATTTTTGCAATAGAAGGATTGTAGTAAGCAATCGACTTACGGCAAAACCCGGGCATCTTGGCTGTTCTATCGGTTACCGGTATACGTTTATCTGAACGCGACAGCGACCCTTCCAACAAACTAATCAAGTTGTACCGTTCGCAATTCCAGCAGGTTTAGTCCGTTTGCATTAAAATTTCTTACCCGGGGATTTACGAGGCGAAAAACTTCATCGTACCACAACGGGACCACCGGCGCATCCTCAATAATTAGCCGATCCATTTGCCGGTACAGATCCTGTTTTAGCGTATCATTGATTTCCGTTAGGGCTCGTTCATACAATTCATCAAACTGCGGGTTGTTGTAGCGGGTATAATTTGGTGGCGCGGGGTTTTTGCTATAAAAAACACTTAGATAATTTTCCGCATCAGGATAATCGGCGATCCAACTTCCCCGGAAAAACAAAGCTTGTGATTTGGCGGTTTGTTCCAGCAATAGACTTTTTTGGACCACTTCAACCTGCACTTTAATACCCGCTTCTTCCAGCTCTTTTGCAATAAAGCTCGCAAAATCTGCATAGATAGGAATGGTGAGTAGTTTAATGATCGGAAACTTATTATAGTCGCCATATCCAGCCTCTTTTACCAACCGTCTTGCTTTGGCGGGATTGTAGGTATAGCCTCTTACAAGCGTGGTATCAAAGCAAGGAAAGCCCGCGGGTATAAAACCACTTTCCGCCGGTATGCCAATAGAATTGCGCAGGTACAACATCATTTTTCGCCTGTCGAAACCATAGTTGATGGCCTGCCTTATTTTTTTCAACCTTACCGGCGCATTTTTTACCAGCGCATTGCCGGTATCTACCAGTATACCCAGGTATTCAGTATTGAGATACGGATGTTTTGCCAGAACAATTTTGTTTTTCCATACTGCTTTCAAATCTCCTTTTTTGCTGATGACCTCATCTTTAAACGATGCATCGATGTCATTGATAAAATCTACCTGGCCCTGCTGGAACAATAAAAATTCAGTGGCCCTGCTATCATAAAAAGAAATTTTTATGCCGTCGAGATAAGGCAGACTGATACCTACGCTGTCTTTTTCAAAATAGCGTTCATTTTTTGAAAGCACCATGGCCTGGCCTTCTTCCCAGGCTATCATTTTAAATGGCCCTGTGCCGCAGGGATGGTTCCGAAAATCTTTTCCATATTTGTCTACCACTTCTTTTGGTACTACCGAGCAATATTGCATACTCAGCAGGCCCAGTATAGGATTGAACGGCCGCGTGAGCAATAACCGGAAAGTGGAATCGTCGATGGCGGTAAAACCTGCACTGCTGTCCACGCGGTTGTTGAAGATCCACCCACCGCTGCTCGCCGTATTTTTATCGATAATCCTGTTAAAGCTGTATAAAACATCCTGTGCAGTAAGTTTCCTTCCTTTACCGGAGGCGAATGCATCATTGTCATGAAAAAAAACATCGGTACGCAAATGAAAAGTGTACATTTTCCTGTCGGCCGAAACATCCCATCTTTTCGCCAATGAAGGTACCATGTTCAGGTTATCGTCCGTCTCAATCAGTGTGTTATACAACTGGTGTACCGCCCACATAACGGATTGGTTTTTGGCAAATGCCGGATCCAGGCTGGCAATACCGGTGACCTCGTTGTAGTGAAAGATTTTTTTGTCGCGTCTTCCTTGCTGCCCGCAACTGGTCGTAAATAAATAGCCAGCAAACAAAAAGAGTAACCGTATGTATATTTTTAACTGCATATTTAAAAAACTACGGCTAAATTTAGCAATCTAAAATTAAAACACCGTGGATATATCAGGGAAGCGCCTTTGGATGTGTTTAATAACCTTGTTTTTTTTATGCCAGGTGCGCGGGCAGCTATTGCACCAGCAACAGCCTTTTACGCACCAGGATACATTGCGGGGTAGTCTGAACCCGGAGCGTACCTGGTGGGATGTGCAGCATTACAACATTACGGTGCAGCCAGATTACAATGCCAAAAGTATCAAAGGCAGTAATACCATCATTTTTAAAGTGCTGGCGGCTGGCAATAAGATGCAGATAGATATGCAGGAACCGATGGCCATCACCGTTATCTCATTTCGGTCAGGCAGCTTAAATTTTCACAGGGAAGGCAACGTATACCATGTGGACTTTCCGGAAAAATTGCCGGTGGGAAGTATGCAACAAATAACAATTGATTTTGCGGGAATACCGAAAGAAGCTACCCGCCCGCCATGGGACGGCGGCTGGATTTGGAAAAAAGACGGCAATGGAAATCCCTGGATGAGCGTTGCATGCCAGGGGCTGGGGGCCAGCGTATGGTATCCATGCAAAGACATACAAAGTGATGAGCCCGACAGTGGCGCAATGCTAACCATGATTGTACCAGATACGCTGGTGGCAGTAGGCAACGGCCGGTTAAAAGAAAAAATAAAGAATCCGTCAATGCCCGGCACTACATCGTGGACATGGCAGGTGGTAAATCCCATCAACAACTACAATATTATTCCTTACATCGGGAAATATGTAAATTTTACAGAAGTTTTTGAAGGTGAAAAAGGTAAGCTGGACTGCAGTTACTGGGTGCTCGATTACAACGTTGATAAAGCCAAAATTCAGTTTAAACAGGTAGCCCTGATGTTGAAATGCTTTGAATATTGGTTTGGCCCTTACCCGTTTTATGAAGATAGTTACAAACTGGTTGAGTCGCCGCACCTTGGTATGGAACACCAGAGCGCGGTGGCCTACGGCAACAAGTTTCAGAATGGTTATCTCGGGCGCGACTTGTCCGGATCGGGTTGGGGATTGAAATGGGATTTTATTATTGTGCATGAAAGCGGGCACGAATGGTTTGCGAACAACATTACCAGCAAAGACCTGGCTGATATGTGGCTGCATGAAGGATTTACCAATTATTCCGAAACGTTGTTTACCGATTGTCAGTTTGGTAAGGAGGCGGGCAACGACTATGTAATTGGCACAAGAAAAAATATTGTCAATAATGTTCCTATCATCGGGCCGTATGGCGTTAACCGTGAAGGCAGCGGCGATATGTATTACAAAGGCGGCAACCTGCTGCATACCATCAGGCAGGTAATAAACAATGATTCAACTTTCCGGAATATACTGCGCGGCCTGAACAAATCATTTTATCACCAGACCGTTACCAGCCGGCAGGTGGAAGCTTATATCAGTAAACAATCGCGCATTGATTTCTCAAAAGTATTTGATCAGTACCTGCGTACCACGCAGGTGCCGGTGCTGGAATATAAAATAGAGAATAATGTATTAATGTACAGGTGGACCAATTGTATTGAAGGCTTCAATCTCCGGGTGAAGGTATTTGCGGGAAAAGACTGGTGGTTAAAACCAACTACCCAATGGCAGGCGCAGAAATTCAGCGAAGCGTTTAATGAAGACGATTTTAAGATCGATCGGAATTTCTATATCACAACAAAAAAAGTGAGCAGCAAAATATCCCCGAAAAAGTGGCTTTAGTACCCAGCGGGATTGCAGACTATAATTTATTGGAAAGATATCCTGGTGGTGATTAGCTAATTTCCGGATGCAGTGGAACGTTGCCGGGTTCTTCCGCCGCCCCGGAAAGTTTTTGAATAATAGCTGTCTGTTAAAGAACTGATGGTAACGCCATAGTTAACAGAAGCATGCACAAACTTATTGTTGCCGAGGTAGACGCCCACATGAGAAATGCCTTTGCGTGTAGTATGAAAAAATACCAGGTCGCCTTCTTCCAGATCATCCATTTTCACACGTTCGCAAACGGTATACTGGTCTTTGGCCATGCGGGGCAAACCCACACCAAAAACATTTGTCATCAGGCTGCTGGAAAAAGCAGAGCAGTCAACCCCTTGTTTTGTACTGCCACCGAAACGATAAGGCGTGCCATACCATTCATCAATAAACGAATACAATTTCAAATTATTTAGCGCTTCAACGGGCAAATCCATCAATATCGCGAACTTAAATTGCATGGGAGTAAAAATAGCCGGGGAACTCCCGCCCATACTGAACGTATTGCTTACTGCATTGTTAGTATTGCTTGCTGGCTTTATTTTGGTGGTAGAAGCATAGGGTTCACTGCTGATGTCTTCAATAAATTTTGGCTGGTTGCGGGGCTGCGTCCGCGCCGGCGCTGCCTTACTTGCTACAACCGGTTTTAAGGCGGTGCAGGAAGAAATCAGTATAATAAGTAAGATGATTGATAACCAACGCATTGTGAAAATATTTAATAAGGGATAGGGAAACTTTAATTAAGCAATTATAGTTACGCACGCTTTGTGGAAATATTGTGCCAAGTCTCACAATTTGCAACAAAACTTTGTTTGTTAATTGCAGGTTATAGAGGGGGTATTTTAATAGGGTGCAAACCTTTGAACAGCAAGTGAACTAAAAGTCAGGCAACGAAGCCTTTTGGCTGGTTTAATTAAATGTTTCAATGCCATACACCCGATCGCCTGAACGTATTTAGAACTAAAATTTCCGGAATCTAACCATGCAATTTTCTCATCTACACGTACATACGCAATTTTCTTTGCTGGATGGGGCCGCTTCCATTCAAAATTTATATAAAAAGGCCATCGCAGACAATATGCCTGCACTCGCCATTACTGATCATGGTAATATGTTTGGTGTGTTTGAATTTGTGAAAGAAGCATACAACCACAAAGGCCCCGACGGCAAACCAAAAATAAAGCCGGTGGTGGGCTGCGAATTTTATATAACGGAGAACCGCCACCGTAAACAGTTTGCCAAAGATGATAGAGATCCACGGCACCACCAGGTGTTGCTCGCAAAAAATGATGTGGGGTATAAAAACCTGGTAAAGCTTACTTCGCTGGGGTATATAGAAGGAATGTATTCCAAATACCCGCGTATCGACAAAGAACTTATCCATCGCCACCACGAAGGATTGATAGCCACTACCTGTTGTCTCGGCGCGCTGGTGCCCCAAATGATATTGAAAAAAGGCGAGCAGGAGGGAGAAAATGAATTTAAATGGTGGCTGAATATCTTCCAGGAAGATTATTACATAGAACTGCAGCGCCATGGCATTCCCGACCAGGAAAAAGTAAACAAAGTATTGCTGCGCTTTGCAAAAAAATACAATGTTAAAGTCATTGCTTCCAATGATTCTCATTATGTTGACCAGACTGATTTTAATGCACATGATATTTTACTGTGTATCAATACAGGCGAAAAACAAGCGACGCCGGCCAACCGCGAATTTTCTGACGACGATATACTGAACAAGAACAAACGGTTTGGTTTTCCGAACGACCAGTTTTATTTTAAGAAGACGGCAGAGATGAAGACCGTCTTTGAGGATTTGCCGGAAGCAATCGATAACACCAATGAGATTGTAAGTAAAATTGAATTGCTTGATTTGAAACGCGACATCCTGCTGCCCAATTTTGTGGTGCCGCCCGGTTATGCCACGCAGGATGCCTACCTGGAACACATGACCTGGGAAGGCGCCAAAGCAAGGTATACAGACATGACCGCGGAAATTGAAGAACGCATCCGTTTTGAATTGTTTACTGTAAAGACCATGGGTTTTGCCGGGTACTTTCTTATTGTAAGCGATTTTATTAAGGCAGGGCGCGATATGGGCGTGTTCATTGGCCCGGGAAGGGGTTCTGCGGCGGGTAGCGTGGTGGCTTTTTGCATCGGCATCACCAATATAGACCCCATCAAATACAACTTACTGTTTGAAAGGTTTTTGAACCCGGATCGTAAATCTATGCCGGATATTGATACGGATTTTGACGATGAGGGCAGGCAAAAAGTAATTAATTACGTAGTTAATAAATATGGTAAAAACCAGGTTGCCCAGATTATTACCTATGGCACCATGGCCGCCAAAAGCAGTATTGCAGACGTGGCACGGGTAATGGATTTGCCGCTGGCCGAAAGTCGCGCCGTTTCTAAACTGGTGCCGGAACGCCCGGGTGTATCGTTGAAGCGATTGCTGCATGCGCCCCTATTTATAAAAGATGCAAAAGACGGCACAAAGTCTTTGGAAGAAAAAGAGCAGTTGCAGGGTGATGATTGGGAAAATGTAAAAAAGCTGCGCGAGATCTATGCGGGTAAAGATATGCTCAGCAGTATACTGCATGAAGCGGAGGTGCTGGAAGGATCCGTGCGCAGCACAGGCATCCATGCTGCGGGTATCATCATTGCACCTACAGACCTCACGGATCTTATTCCGGTAGCTACGTCAAAAGAGTCTGAGTTGTGGCTCACGCAGATTGAAGGCAGTATCATTGAAGAAGCGGGTGTTATTAAAATGGACTTCCTGGGATTAAAAACACTGACCATTCTTAAGAATGCGTTGGTGCTGATTAAACTTAACCACGGCATTACGATAGACATTGATACCATACCGCTGGACGACCAGCAAACGTTTGAACTTTACCAGCGCGGCGAAACCAACGCTACTTTTCAGTTTGAAAGCGCCGGCATGCAAAAATACCTGCGTGATCTAAAGCCGGATAAGTTTAACGACCTCATTGCCATGAACGCATTGTACCGCCCCGGTCCCATTGCGTATATACCAAATTTTATTGATCGCAAACATGGCCGGGAAGTGATAAGTTATGACCTGGCGGTGATGGAGGACGATCTTAAAGACACCTACGGCATTACGGTTTATCAGGAACAGGTGATGTTGCTTTCCCAGAAAATTGCCGGGTTCAGCAAAGGAGATGCCGATGTGCTGCGTAAGGCCATGGGGAAAAAGCAGAAGAGTGTGCTGGATAAAATGAAAAAGCAATTTATTGAAGGCGCTACCGCGAAAGGCCATGCGGCAGATAAACTGGAAAAAATATGGACAGACTGGGAGGCATTTGCGCAATATGCGTTTAATAAATCGCATTCCACCTGTTATGCATACGTAGCTTACCAGACCGCTTATCTAAAGGCACATTATCCCTCAGAATATATGGCCGCGGTGTTAAACAATGCGGGCAGTATAGAAAAGACCACCTTCTTTATGGAAGAGTGCAAGCGGATGGGGTTAAAGGTGCTTGGGCCTGATATCAATGAATCGCTCAGTGGCTTTGCTGTAAACAGTAAAGGTGAAATTCGGTTTGGACTGGGCGGGTTGAAAGGCGTGGGTGAAGCTGCGGTGGAAGGGATCATTGAAGAGCGCGGCAAACGGGGTGCTTACACCAGCATTTTTGATTTTATCAAACGCGTCAACCAGCGCACCGTTAATAAAAAAACACTGGAGAGCCTCGCCTATGCCGGCGGGTTTGATTGTTTTCCGGAAATGCACCGGGCTATTTATTTTCATATACCGCAGGGAGATATTTCTACCGGGCTGGAAAAAATCATCCGCTTCGGCAATATCTTTCAGACACAATCGCTTGGCAATGCCAACACTTTATTTGGCGATTTGCCCGCAGTAATGGATGTGCCGATACCCAAGATCCCGGTATGCGAGCCATGGTCACTCACTGAATTGCTGGATCACGAGAAAGAAGTAACCGGCATGTTCATGAGTGGTCACCCGCTGGACAATTTCAAGTTTGAAATGAGTCATTACGGCATCACCAACCTGCAGGACTTTAATGAAATTAAACAAAGCGTGACAGCGCAAACCAATCCCAATAAACCCATGCGGCTCGCCGGGCTGATTATAGATGCACAACACCGGGTAAGCCGGCAGGGGAAAAACTTTGGTTCCATTACGCTGGAAGATTACAGCGGTAAATCAGAATTCATGCTCTGGAGCGAAGATTATAATCGCTTCAGGAATTACATGGAAAAAGGAACGAATTTATTTGTGACCGGCAGTTTTAAACAACGGTATAACAAAGCAGAGTTTGAATTTAAGATAGAACGCATCATGTTGCTGGAAAGCATCAAACAGCAGCTTACCAAACAAGTAATTATTGATTTGGAAGCCAGGCACCTGAATGACAACATGCTGCAGTTTTTTGAAAACAACATAAAACTTTTCCCGGGCCGGACAGGCTTGAAGTTTACCATTACGGAACCCAAACACAACCTGAAGGTGGGTATGTTCACCATGGATGGTGGTTTTGAAATGAATGATGAGATGGCCTTCTTCCTGGCAGACAACCCGGAAATGGATGTTCATGTGGTAACGGTTTAGTTGGCCAGCATCATTGGGGAACCTGGATGGTGGGTAATGCCAGGGCGTGTAACTACGTCATTCAACACCGGACGTTAAATTCTTTAACTTTTTAAAGACTTTTTGCCAGCTTTTACGTAAATCAATATAGAAAATGACAACTTATGCACAACTTTATGCCAGCAAAGCATGTTGTAGGAGTTGGAGTTAATTTTGCAGTTCTTATCCCGAAAACAATAATAACTTTACATCTAAATCAAATATTATGGCAGCAGAATTCACCGATTCGAACTTTAAAACAGAGGTCCTTGACTCAGCTCAGTTAACAGTAATAGACTTTTGGGCAGAATGGTGTGGTCCCTGTCGTGCAATCGGACCGGTTATTGAAGAATTAAGCAAAGAGTATTCAGGCAAAGTAAATATTGGTAAAGTAAACGTGGATCACAATCCGCAACTCAGTACCAATTATGGCATTACTTCTATACCGGCGATACTTTTTGTAAAAAATGGCAATGTAGTAGATAAACTGGTAGGCGCACAACCGAAAGCCAACTTTGTTAAGAAGATTGAGCAACACATTTAATTTTTGTTCTGACGATATCAAACCCCCGGATTGCTCCGGGGGTTTTTTTATAACCCAACGATTGCACGCGGCTTGTTTATGGCCTTTATTTTGATTGGTTATTCAATTACTAACTATTTTCGTTGCCCGTTTTACAGAAACAATCATCTCCATAAATAAAAAAATATAAAGTATGAACATTACATTGGTACAAGCAGAAGCAGCAGTGGCAGCAGCCAAAACACAGGCAGCCGCATTGGGCACTAAAATGAATATATCTGTGGTAGATACCGGTAGCAACCTGGTGGCGTTTGCACGCGTGGATGGCGCCTGGATTGGCTCGGTGGATATTTCCTGGAAGAAAGCTAAAACGGCTGCCTGGTTTCAGATGGATACCGCCGCGCTAACCCCGCTGGTGCAACCAGGGCAACCACTGTATAATATTGAACATTCCAATGCTGGGCTGATTACCTTTCCCGGCGGCGTTATCATCAAGAATGCGGAAGGGCACATTATCGGTGCCATCGGTGTCTCCGGCAGCACGGTTGATAACGACCATGCGGTGGCAACCGCCGGCGCTGCGGCGATCAAATAAAAAATGATTTACCGTTCTATTGCCTGCTGCTTTTAAAGGCAGCAGGTTTTTTATTTATTGACAGGTGAGCTACGCGACCAGGGCGTACAAATAAGAAGAGTTTTCAGCATGAAAATCAAATTGAAAAAATGGGGGCCCCGTCAAAAAATAAAAACCGCATTGTATATTTGAAATACAGCGCTCCGTATTGCAGCGGACGGGTAAACCAGGTAATCATGAAAGCATTTTTTTCTTTTGCATTGATTTGTATGGTGCTTCATGCGCCGGCCCAGACTTTTTATTTTCCCAAAGCGTATTATACAGACAGTGCGGCCCTGCGTAAAAACATTTCGGATTTGGCTAAGCAGGTAATAATTGCGTACAAGGAGACTGATAAAATTACTTATTTAGAAAATGTTTTCCGTTACCAGCTTGTTGCGGGCCAGTATGAAGCTGCCATTAAATCCCTGGATTCTCAGCGCAACCTGTTAAAAGATGCTGATACGGTAAGTATAAAGGGGATTGGTTTTCAGTTTCAGACTTATGCAACGGCAAAGATCAGGCAGGCGGAAAAATCCACCTCCTTTGCCCAATCTTATACCTTCGTATTCTCCCGGATGTACAGCATGTTGCCCGAGGCGGCCGCGGTTACTGCATCAGGATTTTTTGGTGCCGATATAAAATCAATGCGGGAAGGACTTGAAAAAATATTGCGCAGCCAGGCGGGGAAAGACAGCCTCAGCCTGGAAGAGGCGAGGGTATTGTGCAGAGCGTATAATGCTTACAATGTATACAGCCAGGTTATTCCACTGGCAATACCGCTGCTGGCGGAGTTGGACAACAAACTATTTTTTATTGAGGATAGTGTGCTGATCAAAACAAGAGATGGTGCGGTGGTTGCTGCAACGGTAGTACGGAAAAAAGACGTTATCGGTAAATTGCCGGTCATTTTTGTATTTAATATCTATAACAGTCCGCGCGATAAATCAGTTGCCAAGGAAGCTGCGCTTAAAGGATACGTTGGGGTAGTGGCCAATACGCGCGGCAAAAGATTGAGCCCCCAGGCCATTGAGCCTTTTGAGCATGATGCAAACGATGCGTACGATATTATTGAGTGGATCAGTAAACAGTCTTGGAGCAACGGCAAAACCGGCATGTTTGGTGGCAGCTACCTGGGTTTCAGTCAGTGGGCCGCGGCAAAGAATATCCACCCGTCTTTAAAAACAATCGTTCCGCAGGTGGCAGTAGGCATCGGTATTGACTATCCTATGACTAACAATGTGTTCATGAGTTATATGCTGCGCTGGATACATTATGTTACCAATTCAAAAGAAACTGATATTACCGATTTTAATAATTCGGTACACTGGAAATCGGTCTTCAATCAATGGTATGTGAGCGGCAAATCATTCAGGTCGCTGGACAGCATTGATGAAAGGCCCAGCGCTATCTTCCAACGGTGGCTGCAGCATCCGTCCTACGATGCGTATTGGCAAAAAATGGTGGCGTATAAAAATGATTTCTCAAAAATTAATATACCGGTACTCACTACTACGGGCTATTACGATGCCGATCAACTCGGCGCTTTGTATTATTTTGATCAGCATCACCTGTACAATAAGAATGCAAACCATTTCCTGGTCATTGGTCCTTATGATCATGGAGGCGCCCAGGGACTACCTGCGTCCAGTCTTAGCAATTACAAAATTGATTCCGTTGCCAATATCAGCATCACCAACCTCACTTACCAGTGGTTTAATTATATTTTGAAAGATAGTGCCAGGCCAGCGCTCCTGAAAGACAAAATAAATTACCAGGTGATGGGTACAAATGAATGGAAACACGCCCCATCCCTGGGTAAAATGAACAATGATACCCTTAGCTTCTATCTTAGTAATACCAGCTCAGCGCAGCATTATAAACTAGCAGGTACAAAATTAGCGGGCGCGGAATATATCCGGCAGGAAGTTGATTTTAAAGATCGCAGTGACAGCGCCTATAGTACGTCCGGAGACATTATCGATAGCATCATTGACGTGTCAAATGGCCTCAGCTTTATTTCAACGCCTATGGAAAAAGCGGTTGAAATCAACGGCTCTTTTATCGGCGCTTTAAAAGCTTCCATCAATAAAAAAGACATGGATGTTTATATCGCTATGTATGAACAGATGGCCGATGGAAAATACTTTAGCCTGGGAACGTTTTTAACCCGCGCCAGCTATTCGGGCGACCGTTCTAAGCGACGCCTGCTGCAGCCGGGTAAGGTAGCAACCATTCCAATCACGAATTCTTTTTTTACGTCTAAAAAAATAGCCGCCGGTAGTAAACTGGTGGTGGTGCTCAGTATCAATAAAACTTCCGGCTGGCAGATAAACTATGGCACAGGTAAAGATGTGAGCGATGAAACGATTAAGGATGCGGGTACACCGCTCGAAATAAAATGGTACTGCAACAGTGTAATAAAAATACCGGTGTTACGCTAACATGACCTAGTGCGCAACTGCCGTATTTTTAGCGGGGTCATGCTTGTATTTAAATACCAGCGGGAACAAAACGCCAAGTACCAGTGCGTAAGCCGCAAACGTAAACCAGATGCTTTGCCAGTCGCGGATGTTTACACCATTTACAACAGCCGTAAAATGGTCTACCACCCAGCCGCTCAGTAACCCGCCAAAGAATGCACCCAGGCCGTTGGTCATTAGCATAAATACGCCCTGTGCGCTGGCCCTTATTTTAAGATCGGCTTCCCTTTCTACAAAAAGGGATCCGGAGATATTAAAGAAATCGAATGCCATACCATATACAATCATGGATAAAATTAAAAAAGGAAGCCCGGCGCCGGGATTGCCGATTCCAAACAAAGCAAAGCGAAACACCCATGCAAAAATACTCATGATCATTACCTTTTTAATACCAAAGCGTTGCAGGAAAAACGGGATAGTAAGAATAAACAGCGTTTCAGATATCTGCGCTACCGATGATAAAAGGTTGGGATGTTTTACGGCAAACGATGTTGGATACGTTGTGTTAAAATCATTCAGAAATGGCAGGCCGAATGTATTGGTAATTTGAAGTGCAGCCCCCAGCAACATAGCAAATACAAAAAAGATCACCATTTTTTTTTGTTTGAATAACACAAACGCGTCGAGGCCAAGTGAAGAAGCAAGACTCTTTTTTTCATTTGTTTTTGCCGGCGGACATTTTGTAATAGTAAAAGAATAAAGACCCATTACAACAGCAGCTGCGGAGCTAACATAAAACTGCATCGGGCTGGTGGTCCATCCAAACAGGTCAACTACCCACATGGCACAGATAAAACCTACCGTTCCCCAAACCCTGATGGGTGGAAAAATCGTCACGATATCGTAGCCCTTTTTCTCCAGGGCGATATAAGACACCGTATTGTTTAGGGCGATTGTTGGCATATACACAGCGGAATTAAGCAGCATAATGACGTACAGCGTTTTATAATCGTGTACTGTAGAAGCCCATATTAAAAGAAATGCTCCAATAATATGGCAAAGGCCCAGTACTCGCTCCGCGTTTATCCACCGATCAGCTACAATGCCCAGCAATGCCGGGGCAAACAGTGAAGCAACGCCCATGGTACCATAGATACTGCCAATCTGAACACCGGTAAAGCCCAGTGAAAATAGATATCCGCCCAGTGAAATCAGCCAGGCTCCCCAGACGAAAAATTCCAGGAAATTTAAAATTATCAGGCGGAGCTTAATATTCACTGTAGGCTGATTTATTGAAATGGTAAGATAAAGGTTTTGCGCGAGTTTTATTACCATGGCAGGAGCCGCGCTTGTTTATTGCGCCGCCTGTAACCAGCTACCATCGTACAGTGTTTAGCAGCGATATGGCAAATCAATCCGCATCCGTTAAAAAGCCTTATATTTAGCACCAACGATTGCCCCAACCTCACCTCATTGTTCCAAATAATTTTTTTAAACCTATGGCAATACGCGTTGCAATCAATCATAAAACAACCTATAGTTACGACCGGCTGGTAGCGTTATCGCCCCACATTTTTCGTTTGCGCCCAGCGGTTCATTCCCGCACCAATATTGAAGCATATTCTTTTAAAGTAACACCCAAAGATCATTTTATCAACTGGCAACAGGATCCCTTTGGCAATTACCAGGCAAGGGTTGTTTTTCCTGAAAAAACCACCGAATTATCTGTGGAGGTTGAGGTCATCGCCAATATGGTGGTCATTAACCCGTTTGATTTTTTTGTGGAAGAATATGCAGAAAATTTTCCGTTTGAATACCAGGGGGAATTGCCGAAAGAATTGATTCCCTACCTGGAAATAAAAGAAGCTGGTCCCCTGCTAACCCAGTGGCTGGCGGGTGTCGATAAATCGGAAAAAACGATCAATGATTTCCTCGTCTACATCAACCAAAAATTAAATAAAGACATCAATTATTCCATCCGCATGGAAGTCGGCGTACAAACCTGCGAAGAAACGCTTAGCAAATCGCTGGGCTCCTGCAGGGATTCTGCCTGGTTGCTGGTGCAGGTTTTTCGTCACCTCGGACTGGCAGCGCGTTTTGTATCTGGCTACCTGGTACAGCTAACCGCAGATGTAAAATCGCTGGATGGACCTTCCGGGCCGGAAAAAGATTTTACTGACCTGCATGCATGGACAGAAGTGTACGTGCCCGGTGCTGGCTGGATTGGTCTTGACCCCACATCCGGTCTGTTTGCCAGCGAAGGTCATATACCATTGGCTTGCACACCCGATTATGCCAGTGCCGCACCCGTAGTAGGCGCCACTGATAAATGTGAAACCATTTTTACCTTTAGCAATACCGTTACCCGCATCCACGAAGACCCGCGTGTAACCAAGCCCTATACCGAAGCACAATGGGCTGCCATCAACGCTACTGGTTTACTGGTAGATGAAGATTTAGAAAAAGGCGATGTGCGCATGACCATGGGAGGCGAACCCACATTTGTATCTATTGACGATATGGAAGGCGCTGAATGGAATACCGCGGCAGATGGAAAATTAAAACGTACGCTGTCCCACGACCTGATTTTCCGGCTGCGCGAAAAATTCGGCCCAACCGGAATGATACATTACGGCCAGGGCAAATGGTACCCCGGTGAGCCGCTGCCACGGTGGCAATATGGTTTATTCTGGAGAAAAGACAATTATCCCATCTGGAAAAACATCCGGCTGGTGGCCCACGAAAAAATAAAACAAAAGTACAGCTTCGAACACGCCGCCGCATTTGCGAATGAACTGGCAAAACACCTGGCAGTGAGTGAGGAAAACATAGGTATCGCCTATGAAGATGTATTTTATTTTTTATGGACCGAAGGAAAACTCCCGGTTAATGTTGACCCCTTACAATCGAGTCTGAAAGATCCGATAGAACGCCGTACACTTGCAAAGTTGCTGGAGCAAGGCCTGGGCAACCCGGCCGGCTATGTGCTGCCGCTTAAATGGAACTACAACAATGATAAGTGGCAAAGTGATAAATGGGTCTTTAAAAAGGAACATCTTTTCCTGGTGCCCGGCAATTCACCCATTGGCTTGCGATTGCCGCTGGATTCGCTGGCAGCCATTGCAAAATCTGATGAACCACAAAAAATAGAGCGTAGCTTGTTCGATGATCTTCCGGAGCTGGAACACTACCATGAAACGATTGCCAGCCGGTATGGTTTAATTACGCAGCATCCTGCCGCCAAACCCAAACTGGCCTATAACAAAGTGACCGCCGTTGATAAACATAAAAAGCCGGAAAAAAAACCGCAGGAGGAAGAAAAGGAAATTAAGCCGCTTTATGATATACCGGTTATCAAAACAGCATTGTGCGTGGAAGCAAGAGAGGGAATTATCTATATATTTCTTCCACCGATGGATTACCTGGAGCATTATTTAGACATGGTGGCTTCAATAGAAGCAACGGCAGAAAAATTGAGTATGCCAGTGCGCATTGAAGGTTATGAACCACCGCGCGATTACCGGATGGAACGCCTGGTGGTATCGCCGGATCCGGGTGTTATTGAAGTTAACATTCATCCGTCCAAAACGTGGAAAGAACTGGTACACAATATTGATACATTGTACGACCAGGCATTTTTATCGCGGCTGGGCACAGAAAAGTTTATGCTGGATGGCCGCCATACGGGTACCGGCGGCGGCAACCATATCACCATCGGCGGCGCTTCTCCTTCAGAAAGCCCGCTATTGCGCCGGCCGGATGTATTGCGCAGCCTGATTACCTACTGGCAGCACCATCCCGGCCTCTCTTATTTATTCTCCAGCGCGTTCATTGGACCTACCAGCCAGGCGCCACGCATAGATGAAGGCCGCGATGAGAAATTGTATGAAATGGAAATTGCCTTTGACCAGGTTCCAGAAAGCGGGTTTGTTCCTTTTTGGATAGTGGATCGGATATTCAGGCATTTGCTAACTGATATAACGGGCAACACCCACCGCTCTGAATTTTGTATTGATAAAATGTATTCACCCGATACCGCTGCAGGCAGGCTGGGCATTCTTGAATTTCGTGCATTTGATATGCCGCCGCATAAACAAATGAGCCTGGTGCAGATGGTATTGATACGTGCATTGATTGCAAAATTCTGGAAGAAACCTTACAAACATAACCTGGTAAGATGGGGTACGGAACTGCACGACAAATTCATGTTGCCACACTATGTGCAGCAGGATATGAAAGACGTAGTTAGCGATCTGAATGACGCCGGCTATGCGTTCAACATCAGCTGGTTTGAACCGTTTTTTGAATTTCGCTTTCCGCATTACGGAACGGTTAAGCTCCACGGTATAGAAATGGAAGTGCGGATGGGTATAGAACCATGGCATGTACTGGGTGAAGAAATGTCAAGCACGGGGACTGCCCGCTTCGTGGATTCTTCGCTGGAAAGAGTGCAGGTAAAATTAAAAGGAATGAATGGTGCCCGTTATACCCTGTTGTGCAATGGCAACCAGGTGCCTTTAAGGGAAACAGCTGTTAAAGAAGAGTACGTGTGCGGTGTACGATACCGTGCCTGGCAACCGCCCTCGGCATTGCATCCCACGATAGGGGTTGATACACCACTGACATTCGACATTATTGACACCTGGAACAGCAGATCAATCGGCGGTTGCACGTATTATGTTGCCCACCCCGGAGGAAGAAGTTATGACGCATTTCCTGTTAATAGTTACGAAGCAGAATCCAGAAGATTCAGCCGATTTGGTACTACCTCGCACACCCAGGATGTACTTCGGCCGGCACCGGTTGGAAACCTGAGTGTGCATTCCGTGGAGCAAGACAGGGTACCCTACCTCGCAGACGCACCAATGGAACTTCCTAATAACGCGTACCCATACACACTGGACTTGCGGCATTTCTGGAAAAAGAAATAGGATTTTGTGCCGGCTTTTTGTGCACACTATTTTATTCAGCTGATACTGGGATTACCATGCTATTGTATTTTTTTAACGGATGGATCTGACAGACGCAAGCAGCACCTGTCTGCCGTTGATTTTCAGTGGAACGATTTCCTTGGGATCTGCTTTTTACTTGTTTTCAACCGCTATCCGGAAACATGTGTATTTGTCAGCAGCAGTACGGCATCCTGTTGCGCGGTTACATTTTGTTTGGATGCGGGATGAAGCACCACCATTTGTTTTGCTGACAGCGTCATAGAATTATCTTCTGTGTCTATGCTCACGCTTCCTTCTATTACCTGTAGCGTAAGTATTCCTTCTACTAGCAGCCCGTCGATGGACGCACCCTTGTGAAGGGCCGTGAGTACAATCGTCATACCCGGTGTCTTAAAAACAGTAATGCCGTTCCGGTCGTTTTTTCCCCAGGCCGTTTCTTCTTTCAACTGTGTAACAAAAGCATTTAAATCGATTAACACCGCAGGTGCATCAATTATCCTGCTTCCTTCCGGGCGGTTAATGGTAGCATCATTAATTTTTACTGGCATATAAATCAAGTTTTAAAATGAAAAAAGGGATGTGGTGTAAACTGAAAAAAATATGCCGGAACAAAAACAGGGGACGTCCTCTTTCTATGTAGAATCATTTCTACATAGATGGCGGTTTATTCATTTTCTTCTTTGTTGTTCTTTTTGTATTTGTAAGAAAAAATGACCACCAATACGTTTATGATAAAAGAAAAGATATTGGTGAAAATGACCGGCAGATCTTTTTTCAGGATGCCATACCAAATCCAGCCGGCTAATCCTGTCATTAAAACAACCAGCATAAAAAAAGAGATGGCCTGTGCTTTTTTTTCTTTTATGATCTTAATTAATTGCGGTAACATAGAGACGCCGGTAAAGATACCCGCCACTGCGCCTACATAAAGTGTCATCTGTTCCATCTTGTTTTGTGTATTTACTATTAGCACGGGTTGATTTGAAATGCGTTTAGCATAAATGATAAATTCGTGCCACTTAGCATTATCCTTTACACAATCTTTTTCATTCGAAATTGTCGAACGCCTGGTTACGATCACCATTGCCGGCCAGCACACAAATAACTTATTCCGATGACCCGAATCTGTGTGATGAACTAGCAGCTATTGAAAACAATAGTTGAAAAGCGGTTGTGTCGTCTTGCTCAGCACAAACATGGCCGGAGAGGGGGCGACTGCGCCCTGGAAAAAATAAACGCCGGAAGAATGTTTGCTATCGTTTGTGGAGACCGGTGCACAACGGTGAGCGCGTTGAATGAAAGGGCGACGGCGTTTTTGCGGAAACAAAATGAGGGTATCTGTGTGGATTGACGCGGGCATGGCGATAAAATTGATTGCACACAAGGCATCTTTTTGTGGAAGTATTTGCGCAGCGCAGTTGAATATCACTGCGATGTTCGGTCGTCACACTGCAGGGTTGACATTTATAACATGCGTTGTTCGTAGAAATTACCAACGGGTTTATGGCATACTTTTTAATTTAATTATTAACGTTCATCTATTTACAGCTCATCCAATTCACACAAAATATTATATGCAATCACCCAAGAAAAAGGCCTCCCAGGGGGGCACCACCAGCGACAAGATAGCTGACCTGGCAACGAATACTACAAGCAATGAGAACAGTTTGCTGACTACCAACCACGGATTGCGGATCAACGATGACCAAAATTCGTTAAAGGCAGGTAACCGTGGACCTAGCTTATTGGAAGACTTTATTTTGCGTGAAAAAATTACGCATTTTGATCATGAGCGCATTCCGGAGCGTATTGTGCACGCCCGCGGATCTGCTGCACATGGGGTGTTCAAATTGTATAAATCACTAGCGCCTGTTACAAAGGCCGATTTTTTAAATGATGTAGCTGCGGAAACCCCCGTATTTGTGCGTTTTTCTACCGTGGCTGGCTCCAGAGGGTCCAGTGATTTGGCGCGTGACGTGAGAGGGTTTGCAGTAAAATTTTATACCCAGGAAGGCAATTTTGACCTGGTTGGCAATAATATGCCGGTGTTTTTCATACAGGATTCAATTAAATTTCCTGACCTTATTCACGCGGTTAAGCCGGAACCACACAATGAAATTCCACAGGCTGCTTCTGCGCATGATACTTTTTGGGATTTTATTTCGCTGATGCCGGAATCTGCCCATATGATTATGTGGGCAATGAGCGATAGGGCATTGCCGCGCAGTTTGCGAATGATGGAAGGATTTGGTGTGCACACATTCAGACTGGTGAATGCAAAAGGTGAATCTTGTTTTGTAAAATTTCACTGGAAACCGTTGCTGGGTGTTCATTCGGTTGCATGGGATGAGGCACAAAACATTTCCGGCAAAGATCCGGATTTTCACCGCCGTGATCTGTGGGAAGCCATTGAAAAAGGCGCTTTTCCGGAGTGGGAATTGGGGGTGCAAATTGTACCTGAAAAAGATGAACATAAATTCGAATTCGATTTGTTGGATCCAACAAAATTGATTCCTGAAGAATTGGTTCCAGTGCAACGCGTCGGAAAGATGACGCTTAACCGGAACCCCGATAACTTTTTTGCGGAAACGGAGCAGGTTGCTTTTCACGTTGGCCATGTGGTACCAGGTATAGATTTTTCCAACGATCCGTTGTTGCAAGGCCGTCTTTTTTCCTATACAGATACGCAGTTGTTGCGCCTCGGCGGACCAAATTTTCATGAAATCCCTATCAACAGGCCCATTGTGCCTCTTCACAATAACCAGCGCGATGGACCGATGCGCCAACAGATCAATAAAGGCCGGGTTAGTTATTCACCCAATTCACTTGATGCGGGGTCACCTGTGCAGGCAAAAATGTCAGAGGGGGGGTTTAATTCCTACCCGGAAAGAATCGATGCGGTAAAAGTCAGGGAACGCAGTCGTAGTTTTTTTGATCATTTCAGCCAGGCCCGGCTGTTTTTTAACAGTCAGTCGGACCCGGAAAAAAATCATATCATTGATGCGCTGTCCTTCGAATTAGGAAAAGTAGAAACCGTTGCCATACGCATCAGGATGCTGGGCATTCTCAGCCAGATTGAAAAATCGCTGGCAGTTGCGGTTGCGTATAACCTGGGTTTGCAAGTTCCTAAAAAACTGGAAGCGCCCATCAACCACAGCATTCCGGCAGATGGAGATCCGAAAAAATTTCAACCGATTAAAGTCAGTGGCAGTTTAGATAAATCTGCGGCATTAAGCATGGCCGGTACTATAAAAGATACCATTCGCACCCGTAAAATAGCGATACTCGCGGCAGATGGAGTGGATGAGCAAAGCCTGGTAAAAATGAAAAAAGCTTTAGAAGCAGCTGGTGCGGTTACGCATGTTATTGCGCCGAAGCTTGGCTACATAAAGGCAGCCAATGATGCCGAAATTCCAGTTGATCAGAGTTTGTTAACCGCAGCGTCCGTATTGTATGATGCTGTCTACGTGGCCGGCGGTACCAACAGTGCGGCAACATTGGAAGCAGAACCAGATGCAATTCACTTTATAAACGAATCTTACAAGCATTGTAAGGCAATCGCTGTACATACATCTGCATTGCAGGTATTGGAAGCCACCTACTTCAGCAAGAAACTGGATGATAAGACGAGAGAAGATGGCGTATTAATAGATAGTGATATGAAAAATCTGGCAACCAGCTTTATCAACGCCATCGCGCAGCATAGATTTTGGGAAAGAGAAAAACCGCGCAAAGTGCCTGCTTAGCCGATGATTGGTTTAATTGAGTAGTCATTAACTATTGACGACAACATGGATTTATTTATTTACCCTTATCAAAACCTAGCATGAATACAATTACTGAGCAGGAAACGACCGGCATTTATGGCAGCCTTGCCAAAAAAATTATGGTGAAAGGGTATGGCGCGTCCGGCGCTCTCATTGGTGGAAAAACACTTCACCCTATAGACATTGAACGAAATCCACCAGGACAGGATGAAGTGTTGATTGAAGTGTTGTATTGTGGTGTCTGCCACTCAGACGTACACCAGGTCGCCAATGACTGGAAGAATACCATCTATCCGTGTGTGCCGGGCCATGAAATTATTGGACGGGTAACAACCGTTGGTAGTAGCGTGGAGAACTTTAGCGCGGGCGATATTGTAGGCGTAGGTTGCATGATAGATTCCTGCCAGCAATGCATGCCTTGCCAGGATGGAGAAGAGCAATACTGCCAGGGTGAGCACGGGCCAACCATGACTTACAACGGATATTTTAATCCGGGCGCATCAAAGTTTAACAGCTTTGGCGGTTATTCTACACATATTGTAGCTAAAGAAGCATTCGTATTAAGAATACCTGAAGAACTGGACATTAGCGCTGCGGCGCCAATATTGTGCGCAGGCGTAACTACTTTTTCACCACTCAATCACTGGGGCGTACAGGAAGGTGATGTAGTAGGCATAGTTGGTATCGGCGGCCTGGGTCATATGGCGGTTATGATAGCTAAGGCAATGGGCGCTAAGGTGGTTGCCATTACTACCAAGGAGGAAAAAAGGACCGCGGCCATGGAACTCGGTGCAGACGAAGTAGTGGTATCTGAAAACAAGAAAGATATGGAAGCCCACGATATCAGCATGGATTTTATTCTTTGTACTATACCCTACAGCTTTGATGTTAACCCCTATATATGCCTGTTGAAACCAAGGGGTTCATTGGTTACGGTTGGTTTGCTGGGCCCCTATAAAGCGCCGACCAACAATATGGAAGTAGCAAAATTGGGAAGAAGTGTTGGTGGTTCTTTGATAGGAGGGATTGCGGAAACGCAGGAAGTGCTTGACTTTTGTGCCGCAAATAATATTTTGCCGGAAGTGCAAATGATAAATATTGACCAGGTGAACGAAGCTTTTGATAAAATAAAAGATGAGACAGTTCGCTTCCGGTACGTTATCGATATGCAGTCGCTCAAATCCAAATAGTATAATCCATAACACTTCGCCAAAGCCATAAGAAGAAACTGTATCGTTTAATTTTCAATTTCTTTTTGTCGCATGCAGAGGCTCACTTAGCGCGCTGCGTTACCAAAAAATTAAGGAAATGAACCCACTTAACTGGGGAATTATAGGTCCTGGAAACATTGCGCACGACTTTGCGCGTGATTTGCAACGCATCCATCCATCCCAACGCATTGCAGCTGTGCTGGGCAACCGTGCCGAGCATGTAGAGGCATTCAATAAGGAATTTAATGTGCCAGCCGGATTTACAGATCTTGATCTTTTTATTAAAAATTCACGCGTTGACATTGTTTATATTTCCACGCCACATCCAATGCATTTTAAAGAGGCGTTGGCTTGTCTCGAAAACAACATACATGTACTGTGTGAAAAGCCCTTGACCCTCAATGCGACGCAATGTGAAAAATTAATCGCCGCGTCTGAAAAGTACCAGTGTTTCCTGATGGAAGCCATGTGGATTCGGTTTCTGCCGGGTATTCAAAAAGTATTATCGATCATAAAAGAAGGTGCCATTGGTAATGTAATTTCCATTAAAGCGTCTATGGGCTATAAGGCGCCGAAAAATGAAAGCAACCGTTATTTCAACCCCGACCTGGGCGGAGGCTCCTTACTCGATTTGGGAATTTACCCGGTTTTTCTTGCGCAATTATTGTTAGGCAAACCATCGGGCGTTATTGCCGGGGGAAAACTTAGCGACAAAGGAGTAGATGAAACCTGTGCCATCTTGATGCATTACGAACAAGGCCAACACGCTTTGCTGCATTCATCGATTATAACCCAAACTGATCAACCTGCAATTATAGAGGGAGATAAAGGAGTAATTAAAATATTGAACCCATGGTTCGAAAAATCGCCTGGTATTGAATGGCAGGTATATGATAAAGAAAAACAACATTTTCCTGTGGATTGGGAGGGGCATGGCCTTCAATTTGAAACGGAAGAAGTTCTACAATGTATTGATGACGGTAAAATAGAAAGCAGCTTGTTTTCGCATTCATTCAGCCTGCAATTGAGTGAAACACTCGATGAAATACGGAAACAGTTGAATGTTACATACGATAAATATGAATAGTATGCACACGATGGAAATGGGGCACACGGATAAAAATGTGAAAGCAACGGTGTATGACAATAGTTTGGGATGGTTGAAACATGCGCTTATCAGTTGCCCTGCAAAAGGTTTTAAATTTACGGAGGGACCAGTCTGGCACCCTGAACATTTTTTTCTTTTCAGCGATACACCTGCCAATAGGATCTATAAATTAACAACAACCGGCATTTTAAGTGTCTTCCTGGAAAACAGTGGGTTGCATCACAGTGCCGTTGATGATCTTTCTGACCAGGTAGGTTCAAACGGCCTTGCTTTTGATAAAAGCAATAACTTACTTATTTGCCAGCATGGCGACCATGCCATTGCGTTGCTCAATAAAAGAAAAGAGTTAGAAGTGCTGGTGAGTATGTATAAAGGAAGGCCTTTTAACAGCCCTAATGATATTATTGCCAGGTCAGATGGTACCATCTTTTTTACCGATCCGCCGTATGGCTTGTCAGCGCAGGTGCTCAACGTTGAAAAGTTTCAGCCCCGCGCAGGAATTTACAAATATGATTTTAATAAATTAGAATTAGTGGGAGAGGAGTTGAAATACCCGAACGGGTTATTTTTTTCAGCAGATGAGAAAACCCTGTTTGTAAGCAGTAACCATCCCGATGAAAAGTATATCCTTAAATACAAATCGTTTTCTGACGGGAGTATTGACTATGAAGGTGTCTTCCTGGACGAGAATGCAGATGGGATGACGACGGATAAGGCGGACAATATTTACCTCGCAACAAATGAGGGCATCTTGATTGTATCCACGAAAGGAAAAAGACTGGGCTTTATTGTGTTAGACGAAACACCTTCTAACCTGGTATGGGGCGGTACAGACAATGAAATTTTATTTGTCACGGCCAGATCCGCCGTTTATTTTATTACTAAACAACCATAACCTACAGGCAAGTGGCTTTATGACTTTTTGCCGGTATCTTTTTTTGGTTGTAAGTTTTTGGTGATATGTTCCTCCGTTCCTTTTTTTCGCTGGCTATTATGGTCTGCTTCGTCAATTGAGTGCGACTGCTGCAGGCTCTCTTCATTTTTTGTTAAGCTGCTGAGTCGGGAGTAATATTTCTGAATAATCTTCAATTCGGCTTCTGGTATATGCTCTACGTCCACCAGCCGGTTACTGGCAAATTCATGTGCGGCAATGAGCTCGTTCAGCTTTAATTGTATAGCCATTGAATCTTTGTTTTGCGCTTTCTGAATCAGGAATACCATCAGGAAAGTAATGATGGTAGTACCCGTATTGATGACCAGTTGCCAGGTTTCTGAATAATGAAAAAAGGGACCGGTGGCGGCCCATACAATCACCAGCGTCATTGCTCCAATAAAAGCCACCGTACTACCGGTAAACTTGGTAATGCTATTGGCGAATCTTTCTGACAGGCTTAATTTTTTGGTATCGTTTGACTGTTTCATGACCTTGTTGATTATAGTGGAATTTGTAATTTGTTTAAAATCTTATCGGTGGCTTCCAGGAACATTTTCAACAATCAGGGCTTCCGCTTTTTTTACAGGCGTTGACCCGGTTGTTGGTTTGAGTAAGCCGGCTTTATAGTCTTTTAAAAAAAGGATATAATATTTTTTTACCTGGTGCGCATAATCTATCGCATAATTTAGAATATTTTCCTGCCACTGGTCTGTTTTACCAAATGCAATCAATTCATCCGCGTTGGCAGATCCCTGGCGCCCCGCACTTCTTAATTGAGAGGATGCGGTCAGCATCGCCATATCATCGATTACCTGGTAGATGTTACGGTACTCTTTCCTGATCAGTTTAAAATTGATGTTGTCCTTTACCGGCTGCATTTCCTGTATAACAAAAGGTTCATCCTGGAAAATGGTGGTACTAAGCAATGCCGGAGCCCTGTTCTGCATAATATGTTGTACGGTTACTATACGCTCAGATTCAGATTTCCACAAAGGCTGTTGAATACTTGTATATGGTATGAGCGAAGACGGCGTGGATTGCTTCATATCCAGTAAGATATATTTTTCGCCATTTTCGTTAAGTGATTTCAACAGCATTGCATATCGTTTTAACCCCAGGCTTCCGGTGCCGGCAAACCTAAAAACTGCGTCCGTTACTTTATAGTTGTAAGGACTGTCACCATTATTTTTTAGCCAGTCGGTTATATGTTGAAACAGGGCTTCTTTTAAATCTTTTGTGAGACTAAAATGACGGGGATCGTCGGACAGTACTTCCAACTTCTTTTTTTTCAGCTCCGTTCTTTTTTCCAGGATTTCTTTTTGCTTACGTTTGCTTACGGCAGTTAGAAATTCCTGTACAATGCCTTTGGCTGTCTGCGGCTCAATATAGTCGGGTCTGCCCGCTGCCAGCTTATTGGCATACGTCTTTATAAAAAGTTGCGCCATATTAAGCGCTTTTTTCTGGTCTATCTGCAATGTTTCAAAAGCGATGAAAATACTCGTAATAATCCTTACCAGTTCCCAGGTAGCGGGTGCGAGAACAGCTTCATCAAAATCGTTTAAATCAAAATATACAAGGCGGTTGTCGCTTTTATAAGTGCCAAAATTTTCGAGGTGCAAATCGCCCGATATCCAGGTAGTCGGCGAAAACGGAATTACATCCGTCTTTACCAGGTCTTCATAAAAGGCATGGTTGGTGCCGCGATAAAACCTGAAGAGATTCTCCGTCATCGCTTCATATTTTAATTGAACCAGTCCGGGCAGGCGATCTCTATTAAAGTCAATAATTCTTTGCGATATTTCTTCCATGGCTGGCAGTTGGCAGGTTTGTCGCAACATTTGTATTGCAATCCTGCAGTTTTTTTTTATTTAGTAAGTGTAATATCATGCCATTAAACCAGGGCGCTATTCATTTCAATTTATGCCTGGTAAAAGAAAGATTTCACTGGGCTCAGGGTATTTGTTCCGGACAGGTGATCTGCGGAACCACTGCGACTTTCCGTGAAGATGCGGAATGTTTCTTGCGTAATGCGAGTATTGGATTGGCCAGGTAGGGAAATTATGCCTCATCCTTTGCGTTTGTATAGTTCACAGATTTGGTAGATGGCCATATGAAACCATTGCGGCAAACCAGCTGTCTTTATCCTATCCTAACTCCAGGCTATCCGGTTATGTTTCCTGCACCTGGCCGATTGCTTTTTTGATATTGATGCCTTTGCCAAGGACCGGTTTAAATATATCACCGTTTGTTTTGATGCGCGCCATCGCATTGTGAATATTGAAGTGGCTCATCTTTAAACCTTTTTTTACTTCTTCCCAAAAGAGTGGCATTGATACGGTGGCGCCTGGTTTTGGCCGTAGTGAATACGGCGCTGAAACAGTTGCCTGCGGGCGGTTCTGTAAAAAATCAATATACATTTTACCCTTGCGGTCTTTCACCGCGCGTTGTATACTGGTGAAAGTTGGAATTTCGTCGTTTACCATCCTGGCAATCAGGCGGGCGAATTCTTTTGACTGTTCATACGTATATTTCGCACCCAGTGGAATATAAATATGGATGCCGCTGGAACCGCTGGTTTTTGGATAGCCAGTTATGCCCATGCTGTCCAATACACTCTTGGTTACCCTGGCTGCTTCAATTACCTGCTCAAAACTTGTTTTACCCGGATCCAGATCTATAATGCACCAGTCCGGATAATCTTCAGTGGCCACCTTACTGTGCCATGGATTCATTTCTATGCAACCCAGTGAAGCCATGTACAGCAGACTTGCTTCATCTTTCGCTACCAGGTAATTTCGATCCCGCTCATCCGCACTGCTATGGTACAAGAACGTTTCTACCCATGCCGGCGCTTTCCCGGTTACATCTTTAAAATAAAAACTCTGGCCAGAGATTCCATCAGGATGGCGGTTCATCGATTGTGGCCTGTCTCTGAGGTAAGGGAAAATATAGGGCGCTACCTGGTAATAATAATTCAGCATATCCCGCTTGGTAATTTTCTCTTTTGGCCAGTAAAGTTTGCTGAGGTTAGTAAATTTCAGATCATGACCATTAATTTTTTTTACCTGTGTTTCTTCAGTTGGGTTTAACAATGATTTTCTGATAGCAACCCCTTCTTTTTTTATCACTTTACTTTTATCCAATATAGAACCCTTCACCAGTTTTTTAGCTGCTGTGGCTTTTTCTGCTCGCACCTCTTGCGCTTTTTTGTCCTCCCGCATACCTTCAAATGATGGATGGCGCATTACGCCGTCGCCGGTCATTTCAGTATAGGATACTTCGCATACCAGTGCGGGTTTCAGCCAGGTAGCAGTAGCGTTTGGCGGATTGGGACGAAAGCGCGATGGCTTGTTAATATCCGGTAGTGAATTAAATGCAGTGGTTTTACGGATCAGTGGTTTGAATTTTTTCATTAACGCTACCTGCAACTCATCCGAAAATCCTGTTCCTATTTTCCCGGTATAAATGAATTTTCCTTTTTCAAATACACCTACCAGCAGAGAGCTGAATTTTTTCGAACTGCCCTCGTTCTGCGTATAGCCGCCAATAACTACCTCATGCCGCTGGCCAACCTTTATTTTTAGCCAATCCTTGGTTCTTGCGCCAGGTTCGTAGGTGCTATCTGATTTCTTGGCCATAATGCCTTCCAGTTGCATGTCAGCGGCTGCTTTAAAAAATTCAGTGCCGCTAGCTTCAAAGGTTTGGCTCACGCGGATCAAATCATGCGCAGGCAATATCTCAATTAATTTTTGCCTGCGTTCAAGCAAGGAAAGCTCCAGCAGTGAATAACCGTTATACCACAGCAGGTCGAAAACATAATACAGTAAGCGTCCATCGGCTTCACTACGCCAGTTTTGCAATTGTCCAAAATCAGCAAGGCCTTCGTCAGAGGAAGCGATAATTTCCCCATCCAGCACGGCGTTCATGGAAAGTTCTTTCAGCGCAGTATAAACAGGATAAAATTTTTCATTGAATGATTTGTTGTTGCGGGACTTAAGTTCAACTTTTCCTTTATTGAGGTGTGCAACGGCGCGGTATCCATCCCATTTCACTTCATATAACCAATTGTCGGCATCAAATGGTTTATCTACCAGCGTGGCTAGCATGGGCGGCAGCACCGCAGGAAATTTGGCCTTTACCCCAATTGCTTTGCTATCAATTTTTTTTTTGGAAGTTTTTACATCTTTCTTAGTGTTGCCTGGCAGAATAGTGGTGCGTCCATATACCTTGTCGGGACTTTTTTCCATTTGTTTGATAGTCTTACCGGAAAGCACCGATTTTTCTTTTTTTGTAATATCGGTTGTCCTGGCATATTTATCTTTTACTTTCATCAGCAACCAGGCATTTTCTCCCTGGTAAGATGATTTAACCAGCGCAAATTCGCCTTTTAGTTTTTTGCCTTTTAGCGTAAATACCAGTTTGCCTTTGCGTAGCTGTTGCAGCAGGTTCTTTTCCATGGAGGCAGTATCGCTAAAATCGCCTTCGGCAGCATCATAAACACCTTCATCCCATACAATCACTGTACCGCCTCCATATTGCCCCTTTGGAATAATGCCTTCAAAATTACGGTAGTCATAGGGGTGGTCTTCCACCATCATGGCCAGTCGCTTTACCGTTGGATCAGTAGAGGGCCCTTTGGGAACAGCCCAGCTTTTTAAAACACCTTCCATCTGAAGGCGGAAGTCGTAATGCAGGTGCGATGCAGCATGCTTTTGAATTACAAAATGCAGTTGTTCCTTATTCGCTTTGCCACCGGTGGGCTCGGGAGTTTCTTTAAACGAACGCTTTTTTTTGTAGGCCGATAGCGACATGCAGTGCTTTTTTATTTAAATCATTTTTCAATCCCTGCTTGTTGAAAGAAGGTATTTGTCCAAGCAATTTCGAAATAGGTTTTTGCCGGGCGTCTGCCGCAATAGTTAAGCAACATCTCTATAAAAATAAATACCGTAATTAAACCACCAAATGGCATGCCCGGAATTTTGCTTATGGAAGCACTTTATCCAATCAATGGCCGCCGTTTTATTAAAACATTTTGTACCGCTTTGTTAAATGCATGGAGAAAGAAACGTAGCGGATACAGCGGGGGTTACCGCGGCATTGTTGCGGCACGTTTTCCCGCGGTACGCTCAACTTTTTGTGAAAATGAAAAATGCAGGTGACTGGGAAAATTTCTGCACAAAAGCGAATCCAGCTGGCTTTCGTTTGCGCTATGCAGCGGAGGATCTGATTAATGGCCAGCAAAATAGAAATACAAATGGTACAGTACTTGTCTTAAAGCCAATACACCTACAACAATAACATGAGCATAGCATTCCCTATCATCTCCTGGGCCAATGGAAGTAATATCTACGAAGTCAATGTACGGCAATATACAAAAGAGGGCACGCTGCAGGCCTTTATCAATCATATTCCCCGTTTGCATAAAATGGGTATAGAAATATTATGGCTGATGCCCATAACACCGATCAGCGTAGAAAAACGACAGGGTACCTACGGCAGTTACTATGCGGCAAGTTCATATACTGATATTGATGCTGCCTATGGCACAACGGACGACTTCAAACTGCTGATAACAACTGCACATAGTTTTGGAATGAAGGTTATCATCGACTGGGTAGCCAATCATACGGGTTATGATCATCAATGGACAACAAAATATCCCGATTGGTACCATAAAGATGAGAAAGGGAACTTTACGGATGTAAACGGATGGGTGGACGTGATTGACCTTAACTATACCATTCCTGAAATGCGCATTGAAATGATCCAATCGATGCAATATTGGGTAAAGGAATTTGATATTGATGGTTTTCGTTGCGACATGGCAAGGACAGTGCCCATTGATTTCTGGATAGAAGCACGGGGCGAATGTGATGCAGTAAAGCCATTGTTTTGGCTGGCTGAATGTGAGGTGCCTGAATACCATGAATGTTTTGACCTAACCTATGGGTGGGAGGCCATGCGTGCCATGGATAAATACATGAAAGCGGAACTTACACTGGCAGCTATTATTCCTATTCTGAATAATTATTCTAAGTATCCTGTAGGCTC
This sequence comes from Chitinophagaceae bacterium, assembly GCA_039919885.1. Taxonomy (GTDB): domain Bacteria; phylum Bacteroidota; class Bacteroidia; order Chitinophagales; family Chitinophagaceae; genus JACMLD01. The sequence continues at coordinate 16,589 of JBDSEV010000015.1, read as the reverse complement.
AAGAAAATTGCTTTTTACAACCAACCACGACGAGAATAGCTATTACGGTACTGAGTATGAAAAATACGGCGTGGCTGCTATGGCAATGGCCGTGTTTACGTGTACCTGGCCGGGCATACCCCTCATCTATTCTGGTCAGGAAAAACCGAACGTCAAGCGGTTGGCTTTTTTTGAAAAAGACTTCATAGACTGGGAAGGCCCGGTAACATTGAATGATTTTTATAATACCCTGTTGTCATTCCGTAAAAGAAACAAGGGCTTACAAGAAAGTGCCGCTGTAATTGTGCTGCCAAGCCAGCATCCAGATGTGTTGGTGTACCTGTGCAGGCGGCAGCAGGACAGGGTATTGGTGTGTTTGAATTTTTCAAAAGAAACCGCAGCTTTTACACTCGATCATCCTGCATTGCCGGGTAATTATAATGAGCTCTTTTCAGATAAGCTATTAAAAATAACAAGAAGACAAGATTTTTCACTGCCGGCCGGCGGGTTCCGGGTTTATCACATTACTTCCGGCAACGCAGGATGGTAGGGGATGGATAAATGAATCATCAAAAAAAGTATACCACATGCTATCTTCCGTAATCGCAACAATGGCGTATGAACCGTCAAAACGAAGCCTGGAAGTGGTATTTGTATCCGGCGCAATTTATCAATACAAAAAAGTACCGGCCGCCGTGTATGAGCTGATGCAAAAGGCCCCGTCCAAAGGAGAATTCCTGAATAGGTGTATCAAAGGCAACTACGCTTTTAAAAAAATTAAATAATTTTTGTGGAAATTCATGCCCATCACACGCCTGAACAAGTTTTTGTTTAGGGAAATGGAGGGCTGGCACGAAAATTTCTTCGTCATGGGAAAATAATACATATTATGAAAAAGATTTTGATCCCCTTTGCAGCGGCGGGTATATTACTGGCCTCATGCAGCAACAACGAATCAACAAAAGATAGTGTTGAAAAAGCAGATTCTATCAACGAAGTAAAAACTGACTCTCCTTCAACTGTAAGAGAACCAATTAAGACAGATGAAGAAACCACGGCTTTCCTGGTTAAAGCAGCGAATGGTGGAATGGCAGAAGTAAAACTGGCACAATTGGCTAAAGAAAAAGCAAAAGATACCGCTGTGCAGCATTTTGCTGATATGATGATAGCTGACCACAGTGCAGCCAATGAAAAAGTAAAAGCACTTGCAGCAGAACGCAATGTAACTTTACCGGCAGAACCTGATGCTGAAGAACAGAAAAAAGGTGATGAATTAAGCAAAAAAACCGGCGCTGACTTCGACAAGGCCTATGTAAATGCAATGGTAAAAGGTCATGATGAAACCGTTGAGATGTTTAAAAAAGCTTCCGGTAAAGTTTCTGATGGTGCAGTAAAAGCATTTATTGACAATACGATACCTACGCTCGAGCACCATTACATGCGTATAAAAGACATTAAGAAAGGAATGAAATAATAATTTATTTTATTACTACTAGGAAGATAGCATCGCGCGTAAAGCGATCTGCTTCCAAATCTTCCCGTTAAATAAATAGACCCGAATGGTTGTTAAGTTCCCTGCAATATCAAAGTTGCAGGGAATTTTTTTGTCCCAGTTTGTGTAGTTGGTACAATAATACCCGGTAAAGGGTATTGTTCCGTCCATTGCTAACAGGTAAATTGCAGCTGTTAATAAAACAAAAAATAGTTGGATAATAAAAAAAAAGTTCTAATTTTCAATCCCCTTTTATTCGTTCCCACTCTGATAGTTTATACCGTAGCACAATTTCGCTTGCTGACCGTTAAGCAGCAGCGTCCTGGAGTTGCATTTTGTTCTGTGCAGCTAATTTCATTCGTGGTTGTGCCTGAGAACAATTATTCAGCGCAAGGCTGCTGCAATATGTTTGGTGGCCGGTCAACTGATCCGGCGGCCGGCTATAATTGAGATTTATCTTATTCTTTAAAACTATAAACTGTCAATCATGCACAAAAAAACAAAACCTTCTTTGCTGGACGAGATTACAAAAATTCATAGGGCGGCGCAGCAAACAGATGATGGCACCCGTTGTATGATCTCACCCGCGCCTGAGCTGAAAAAGAAAATTGATGACGAGATAAAAAAATTAAAAGTCACTGCGTCCCGTGGCATTCTTTCCGGCAAAATAGGATTTCGCGATCCCCAGCCCGTTGGCTTTAATGATGGCCTTATTTATCCCGGCACCATGTTTCCCGTGGGCACCACTGCATCCGTGGCAAGGTCTGCCGGTTTAAATCGTGCGCCTTTGCGTGGAACGGTCCGCGTTATAGTAGTGCTGGTAGATTTTTCTGATAAGGTGATGACAAAAACAAAAGCGCATTTTGAAGAGTTGTTCTTTTCGCTGGGGTCACTTTCAACCGGCAGCGTGCGCGAGTATTTTCGGGAAGTAACCCACGGGATGGTAGATATCCAGGGACAGGTAGTGGGTACTTACCGCATGCCGCTTACAATGGCGCAATACGCCCATGGCGAATCCGGCACCGGAAGCGCGGTACCCAATGCACGTACAATGGCCAAAGATGCTGCGGTAAAGTCGAACCCGGCAGTAAACTATGCGCTATATGATAACGATGGTGATGGATTTGTTGATGCTTATGTGGTCATTCATGCAGGTACCGGCGGAGAGGTAACTGGCAGCGGTAACGATATATGGTCGCATAAATGGACGTTGCCCGGTGGCGCGTATACCGCAGATGGCACCACCAAAATATTTTCTTACCTCACGGTTCCTGAAGATTGTAAACTAGGCGTCTGTGCCCATGAACTCGGCCACCTGCTGTTTGGCTTTCCGGATTTGTATGATACAGATAACTCCAGCGAAGGTATCGGTAACTGGTGCCTGATGGCGTCAGGCAGCTGGAACAATAACGGGCTTACACCTGCCCATCCCAGTGCTTGGTGCAAATGCCAGCAAGGTTGGGTGACCACCGTAAACCAGGCAAATAACCAGAGCAACGTGCCCATTGAGGATGTAAAATCCGGTTTTAAAGTGCATAAACTGTTTAAGAACGGCAGTTCCAGCAATGAATATTTCCTGGTAGAGAACCGGCAGAAAACCTTGTTTGATAAATTTTTGCCCAATAGCGGGTTGTTGGTGTGGCATATAGACGATGCCATTGCGAGCAACAGCAACGAAGCGCACTATAAAGTAGCATTAATGCAGGCCGATGGAAAAAAAGATCTGGAAACCAATCACAACAGGGGCGATGCGGGCGATTGTTTCCCTGGCACGGCCAACAATAAAAAATTTGATAATACAACCATACCCAATTCAAAATCATATGCAGGGTCCAATACTTGCGTAGGAGTAATCAATATTAGTGCGCCCGCAGCTGTGATGCATGCCGACCTGAATGTAAAATGCGGTATTGTAAAATCGAAAGATATAAAAGAAACCTTGAAGGATCTTACCAAAGACAAAGAAATTTCCAAAGAACTGAAGCAGGAAAAGATAGAAATAAAAGAAATAGAAAAACAAGCGGACAAACACCTGGTAAATGATAAAGGCATTGCGCATGATAAAACGTTGGTAGAAAAGCCAGGCGATAAATTTACTGAAAAAATTTCCGAAGGTGGCCTGGGACGGCCGGGTGGATTATTGGGCGGCGGTGGTCATTTATCGGTAGAACAAAGACTGGCGCAGCTGGAAGCACAATTAGGATTCGTTCAGCCATTTATTGATCAGTCGAAGCGGCCGGATTTATCGCAGGGGGCATTGCTGGGGGAAGACGACAATGATGAATAAATTTTCCAGTATAGATTTTTTGGATCGGTAGAAATTGTAATCAACCCGTCATTTGCCGGTATAACGGTAATGCCGGGTTGATTTTCTATGTAACGTGCAATAATGCCCCGGGGCAACTGAATGGCCGGAACGCACATTTAACAACGAGTTATTTATGCACACACTTATTTTCTGTCTTTCCAGTGACATTGTTGGCGGCGCGCTGTACAATTTGCTGTTCCATCAAGGAGAAAGAAACCTGCGGGTGGTGACGGATACAGACCTTGCGTTTGCTTCCTGGTTGCACGAAGCAGGCAGCGACGGCAAATTTTTTACACGGATCCATTTGCGTGATGGCTTTATTATTGAACCGGCGATGATAAAAAACGTCGTTCACCGAATCCCGTATTTCCAGCTGGTTCATTTTATAAACCCGGTTGACCGATCATATGCTGAAATGGAAATGTATGCGTTGTACATTAGTTTTCTGCGGTCAGTTAAAGAGAAAGTAGTGGATGGTATGCACACGCGGCACATTAATAATACGGACAACGCATTATTTTTCTATGCAATGGCGGTGAAAGCGGGCCTGGAGGTACTGGAAAATACATTCACTTCGTCTCCGCGTTGGCAACAGCCGAAAGCCCTCACTGCGGTATCGCCCCGCAAAAAAACGATGGTCGCCTGGCACAAGCGCACTCGCCACCTGGTTTGGGAAAACAAACCTGTTATGTACAATGAGCCTTTTACCAGCATTGTTAAACTGGAAGTAGTGGGCAAAAAGTTTTTTTCCGGCATTGGTATTCCTGAAAAAATGCAGGCGCAGGTAAATTTATTTTCAAGCCTTATTGGGAGGACGGTCTACGAGATTAGCCTTGCCGAAGTAAATAAAACATATAAGCTGTATGCCGTCAATACAAGGCCGCCCGTATTAAGTGAGCCTGCGCTGGAGGCTTTTTCGTTATTACTTACTTCAAAAAATAAAAACTGATGTTGTTGTTCATGGGCATACCGTCAGAATCGCCCTTGGAAATGGCGATTCTTTCTGCAGAAAAAGCGGGGATACCCTACCTGGTATTGGACCAGCGCGCGCTGCACCATTGTAATCTTGCCATTGGTTTTGTAAACAATCGTTTTTCAGCAACATTGCAGATGAACGACACGGATTATGATCTGGAGAAGTTTTCAGGCATCTATTTCCGAACCATGGATTACCTGGCGATGCCGCATGCAGACCCGCAGTCGCTCCGGTATATTGGCGCAGACAGTGTGCAGAAATCTGGCTTGCTGCACCAGCAGTTATTGTACTGGATGGATATTACAGCCGTGCGCATTCTCAACGCACCCTGGACAATGAGCAGCAATATTTCCAAACCATTCCAGGCGCAACTGATAAAAGAGGCCGGATTGAAAATTCCGCCTACCTGTATTACCACTGATAGCGGCGCGTTGCGTCAGTTTCAGCAAATGTATCCGGCGCTGATTTATAAATCGGTGAGTTCAGTTCGTTCGATTGTAAAGGAACTGCAACCGGCAGATGAGGGAATACTGCATAAAATTCAATACCTCGCTACCCAGTTTCAACAAAAATTAACCGGCACCAATATACGCGTGCATGTAGTAGGGGATGTGCTTTTTGCTACCAGGATTGAATCGGATGTAACCGATTACCGCTATGCCGGGAGAGAAAATAAAACTGCGGCGCTGACTGTTTTCCGCTTACCTAAAAAAATTGAAAAAGCCTGCTTTCAATTGTCAGAAAGCTTAGGCTTAACTTTATGCGGTATAGATCTTTTTTTAACTGATGAAAACGAATACTATTGCTTTGAAGTAAATCCTTCACCAGGTTATAGTTATTACCAGCAACATACAGGGCAGGATATCTCCGGGGCCATTGCCAGGTGGCTGTATTATGGAACCGCTAAATAACATCTTATGGTAGCTATTATTGAAAATTACGCGGGTATCGAAGGAAAAATTGTTGGAATGACGGATCATCCCACCCGGGAAGGTTACCTGCAAATGAAACTGGCACTGAAAAAAAGTAAAACTGTAGAGGGATTTCCGAACCTTGCCCAGGCGGATGAAGGCACCACCATCCACATCAATGTAAAAAAAGAAGCAGCCGATCAGCTGGCCGTTACAAAATCTTTTAGTGGGGTAGTTAGAAAAGCGCCAGGCCAGGAATATTTTATAAAATAATAACAACACAGGCATAAATTATAGTGCAGGCTGCTATTAGATTCCACCATGGCCTGGAAATTCATTCCCAACTGATGGCCGGCACTTGTTTTATATGCACCATTACTTAAGCTGGTCTCTTATTTGCTTTGAATGCCGGTGAACACGGTAAATCAAAAGCGGTGTAAGCGTTGCTTTTTAACAAAATCTTTTGCTGGTGACAGCAACGCAGCGAAATAGGATGTTTAATTTGGCTGATCATTTATGCGGATTATAATGATTTTTTTTATTTTGGGTTGTTTGGTTAACAAGGCAACCGCACAGCCCCTGCTGAAAGGAAAGATTTACGATCTCACAACCGATTCTTTATTGCCTTCTACTACTATCTATAACATCAGCAAAAAATTGTATGTCTTGTCCACCGGGGAAGGCGACTATGCAATTGCTGCACAGGAAGGCGATAAGATTGTATTCACGTCGGTAGGCTATTTGCCGGATACCATTAAGGTGCTGAACTATATGATTGATGCGGGTTATGATATTTCGATGACCCTAAAAAATAACCTGTTGAAGAATGTTACGGTAAGGGGCCCGAACTACCTCGCAGATTCGCTGAGCCGCAGGGAAGGCTATGGTGCTTTTTACGATAGGTCTAAAAAAGATATGATTTCCAGGAGCGGTCCGTCGAATGGGGTGGGTATTGCATTAAGCCCCATCGGTTTTTTTTCCAGGCGCTCAAAGGATAGGAAAATGAACAGGAACCTGCAGTACCAGGAAGAACAGGATTTCGTGGATTATAGTTTTAGCCGGCGTTACGTGGCTAACCTGACCAACCTGCGTGGAGATTCTTTAATGGTTTTTATGATTCGTTACCGGCCCAGCTATGAATTTTGCAGGAAAGCAAGCAACGAAGACATGCTCCATTACGTGAATGACGCGCTCATGCGTTACCTGAAGCATGAAGAAATACCGGTACAGTCGAGGCACTAAATCAGCAGCAATTATTCATCAAACTTCTCTGCATTGCTTACAAATGCAATTTTCTTACTGTCGGGAGACCAGGAGGCAACATTGAGTGTTCCCTGCCCGCCATACAAATAAGCAATTACTTTGGGTGCACCGCCCGCAACCGGCATTAGTCGCAGCATCACTCGTTTATAAGGCGGGTGATCATTAGGATCGGTATCCGGTAAAAATGAAATAAATACTATCCATTTACCGTCCGGTGAAATATGCGGGAACCAGTTATTGTATTCATCAAACGTCAGTTGTTCGCTGCCGCTGCCATTCGGCTTCATCCGGTAAATATGCATGGTGCCCGTCTGGCTGCCATTGTAATAAATATATTTTCCGTCGGGCGATGCTTCCGGTCCGTCTACATGCCCACTTTTGTTGAATGTTAGTTGCAATTCTTTACCGGTTGCTACGTTGCTTTTATAAATGTTGAATACCGGCAGGCTGTCCCGTTGCGCTACATACAAAACTTCCTTATCGTCGGTTGTCCATCCGTGAAAATAGGAGGGCGTTTTTGGAGTTACCAGTTTTGGTTCACCGCCTTCTATGGGCAACACATATACAGTAGATCCATTGCCCGGCAAACCCGTCCGCTGGTGACTGATTGCAATTTTTTTCTTATCGAATGAAATGCCATGGTCGTTGTTCAGTTTATTTGCAGTACCGGTATTCAGTTTTTCTGGTGGGCCGCCTGCGAGTGCTACGGTATACAGTGAGCCGCCCTGGTTAATAAGTAATTTTTTTCCATCCGGCATCCAGTTGGGGGCTTCAAAACCGGTTTTGGATTGATAAACAATTTTTCTTTCCAAATTTGCCAGGTCAATCGTTTCGAGCCGGCTTCCCAACCAACCCTGCTTATAAGGATTATAGGTTGCTGTAACGGGTTTGTCTATGCGCACATTCCAAATCCTGGCTGTTTCAATTACCGCCGGGTTATGGGAGCAAATAAAAAGGCCTGCATAAACGGAATCCGGCATGTCGGGCATTTCGTGTGTGCCAATTAGCTGCAACGGTTCATTCACCTGAGCTGCCCGCAGTATCATTGTTTTCCCTTTTCTTTCCAACTGTAGTATTTGGTAGTGCTTCTTTGATGGAAAAATTTCATCTTGCGGGTCCCTCATAAAAGCACCCCGTAGCACGCGCCATTGCAAAACAGTTAGCCCGTCGCCGTGTGCAACGGCGCTCATATGAGCTGCATTGTCGTTGAGTGATTCCCGCACCATCCATCCTATTTTGCGATGGGCATCGGTGCCTTTCCCATCGAAGGCAAAATTGGCGGTCAGTATAAAATCGCCTTTCAGTTTTTTATATGCATAGTGCAGTTCATCCCGTTCGAACCAAATGTTATAGCCGGCACCTTTCAGCTGGTAGCTTTGGGTGACTGAATCATACGCAGCGGAACCGGCGTTTTTAGGATGACCGATGTCCGTATGGTTGTCAAAAATTCCTACAGGAGGTTGCTGTGCCTGCAGTTGACAAAAAGATAAAAACAGCAATGTGGGCAAGAGTTGTTTCATGGTAATAATGTAATCGTTGATGAATGTTTGTTTGTGCGCAACTGCGGGTACGCAGGTGCGCCGTCGGTGTTTACGCATGACCTTCTAACTTTGCCTGCGTTTGGGATAAGGCTTAATGGCGGACAGTTTCGATCATTCCTTTTAAAAGTATGCGTAAGCTTTTCTAAGGATATGTAAATTTCGGGGAAATGTAGAGAAATAAACGTGTTCCCGCAACTGACAATGTATTTCAAGTTTTTGCCTGGATTGCCGGTTGGTTAGAACACTTGCTGCTACACCAATACAATTGTACCGTTGCTCGTCAGGTAACCCTTCTTACATCAACAGATACCGCCAATTGGTGGGGACCGCTATTGATGATGACACCTTTCAGGGGGGCTATATCGGCATAATCCCTGCCCCAGCAGGCCGTTATATGTTGTACACCGGGTAGCTGATTGTTGGTGGGGTCAAAGTCTACCCAACCCATGAAAGGGATATAAACCGAAAACCAGGCGTGCGAGGCATCGGTACCGGTTAGTTTTTCCTTTCCGGGCGGGGCAACGGTTTCAAGATAACCGCTGATATAACGGGCCGGTAAGCCAACTGAACGTACACAGCCAATGGCGAGGTGAGCAAAATCCTGGCAAACGCCTTTTCTCGCACGCATTACTTCCGACAGTGGCGTGGAGATGGTAGTAAAGCCTGGCCTGAATTCAAAATCGTGGTAGATGCGCTGCATTAAATGATGGGTGGCGTCAAACATCGGTCTGCCTTCAGTAAATGATTCCATGGCATAAGCCAGTATCCCTGGCGTAGCGGTGGTAAACGGCGTTTCCGGTATAAACTGGTGTACGTCCAGCCAGGCGCTTGCAGACTGTTTCGCCAGTGCGTTTACTTCCTGCCACGGCACAGCCGCATATAAATTAATTTCGGGGTTGTCCTGGTTAATTTTTTCTACTTCGGAAGTAACCGTAACAGTGAGGTTACGGTGTTCCTCCTGGATAGCAAAATACAGCAGCTTGTTGCCAAAAAAATCTTCGTACTCATTCATGGCGCCGGGCTGCGGGCTAATGCTGACCAACGATTTTTTGCACCGCTGTTTATCAAATGATCGTGGTACCAGCCTGGCGATATTGTGGCAGATAATCACAGGCTCATTGTAAGTATAACTGGTGGTATGTATAATTTTATATAGCAAAAGAAAGGTATATCAGGTATTTGTAGTTGAAGCAATGTCTGCGGAAAATAATTGTTTCTGCGTTGTGGCATGTTTAAAATATATTTTCGAAACGGCCCCCGGAATGGCCAGCAGCAACGCATGCATCGCCGACAAAAAAGTATGCAGGTTTTCATACCGCGATGTGTCAATGTCACAAATGGCCAGTGCGTCTTTGTCGGCCAGCTTCAGCAACGTATAGGCCTCCAGTACCAGGCGCTCATGTTCTGCCAGTGTATGTGCCGACTGCGATTTCGGGAGCTGCGACAGGTAGGCTTTCAGCCGGTCTAACTGGTAGATCAGCGAACGCGGATTATTCGGATCCAGCAGCATCAGGTCCAGTACCAGCGGCAGTTGTATATGCGCCCTGTATTTGTACCGGTAATTCACGAGACTTTCATTACTCACCAATATCGCTTCCTGTAAATCATACGCTGTCTGGTCGTCGTGCTTTTTTACCAGCGATGACAACAGCATGGTAATGAGCAACAGGCTTTGTTCCATTTTGCGACCTGTGTCCAGCATCACCCAGCCCTGTTCGCGTGAAATGCTTTCGCGGTTCAAGCCGATAAAGGCTACCATAGAAGTAATCAGGTTGTCCAGCGCGCTCAGCATGCGGTGATGCCCTGTGGCGGGAGCAGCATCTACGTTTGCCCATTCTTCTTCAATGCTGCGCAATACCCGCCAGGTATCGGTAGACCAATGATCGCGTACCGAATAGACGGCTTTTTTAAACAATAATAAGTTAGCGCTAAGGCTGTTTGGTCTTTTTTCATTGAACAAAGTATCGCGCAATTCTTTCCAGGGATACTTAAATTTTTCATCATCATCGCCTGCGGTAAAACCCGGGTAAGTATTGGTAAAATGGGTGAGTGCCATCAACAGGTTTTGTTCAGACTGGGTCTCATTATCGGCAAGCAGGTTGTTACCTTCTGCAATAAACTGCATCACCGTACGCAAAAAACGCGCGTTGCCTAAAACCCGTTCTGTGTAACGGCCCACCCAAAAAAGATTTTCTGCAGTGTGGCTGGGTAAGGCGCCACTGTGGGTAGACATATAATTTCGTTCCAGTTCTTTGCGCACGTTTAAAATGCGACCCGGTTCAGGAGAAATGATCCAGGTGTCTTTACTAATGCCGCCTTGCTGGTTGCTGATAATAAAATTGCCGGGGTTGGCGGTAGTGCGCGTTAGTCCGCCTGTCATGGCAATGTACCCTTCATTACTGCTCACAAGGAAACTTCTGAACAACGCATTGCGCGGTTCAACTTTGCCGGTTACCAGGGAAGGGGTGGAAGAAAACTTTATTTTTTCTTGTCCCACGTAAATAGCAGGATGTGCTTTTATCCGTTCTTTTAATGCTGCTACCTGTTTTGTACTTAAGGATGCCCCATCAATGGAAGTACTGCGGGTACTGTCTTTAAAAATCTTTTTAATGACCAACGATTTGATGTTATCGAGTACGTACGTCATTTCTTCCGGTTGCCCGCACCACCAGGAAGCAATGGTGGGCAGGATGAGTTCCTCGCCAAGCAAATGTTTAGCGATATTATTTAAGAAGGGCATCAGGCCGGGGTTTTCCAGCACGCTGCTGCCCAGTGGGTTGGCAATACTTACGTTGCCACAACGCAATACGTGCACTAAACCGGGTACCCCTAACTGTGAGTCTTCCCTTAATTCCAGCGGGTCACAATACACATCATCTACCCTGCGCAGAATGACATCTACTTTTTCCAGTCCGCTTAGTGTTTTCAGCCATACATAATTGTCTTTTACCATCAAATCATTACCCTGTACCAATGTATAACCAAGAAAGGAAGCCAGAAAAGAATGTTCAAAATAAGTTTCATTGTTCGGTCCCGGGGTAAGTATTACAATGCGGGGATTGGGATTTTTTCCGGGGGCAATCTCGATGAGTGCATTTCGTAAAGCATTGAAATAAGTGGAGAGGCGGCGCACTTTTAATCCGTTAAACAGTTCGGGCAATATACGGGCCATGGCCATCCGGTTTTCCAGTGCGTAGCCCGATCCGGAGGGCGCCTGTGTGCGGTCGTTGACTATCCAAATTTTTCCGTCGGCACTCCGGGCAATATCAGCCGCGTAAAAAATAAGGTTGTGCTGGCCAGGTTGTTTAATGCCGCAGCACTGGCGTAAAAAGCCAGCATGGTTGTAGACCAGTTCCATGGGCAACAGGCCCAGCTTAATGAGTTCCTGGTTGCCGTAAATATCTTTGAGTACCAGGTCTAGCAGGCGTGCCCGTTGTATTAAACCGGATTCAATTTTTTGCCATTCTTCTTTATTGATCAAAAAGGGGAGGAGGTCCAATTTCCAGGGGCGGTTAAGCCCGGCCGGGTCGTCGTAGATGTTATAGGTAACGCCGTTTTCTTTCAGCAGGCGCAGCATGTCCTGGCTGCGGCTCATAATTTCTTCGTTGCCCAGTTTGCTAAAAGATTGAAAAAATGTTTTCCAGTTGGGCCGGGGATTGCCATCGGCATCTAATAATTCATCATAAAAATGCGGGATGCTGCTGTAATGATCAAAAAGTGCATCCTGTTTTACATCGGGTATCATGCAGGTAGTTTGTGGAAACAGAAACCCGGTACACGGGCCCGTTAAAAGTAGTAAATAAAAAGCATAGGAGCGCGTGGTTGGTGAAGTCATCAGCCGCGGCGCAGATGATTATTCAAGAAAGTAACCATCGGGCGTCTTGTTTATTGCGCCTGCTCCCTTATTTTTAAACAAATTATCAGAAAATGAAAATTAAATCCATTGTCATAATTTTTATATGCAGTTGTTGTATTGGGGGGAAGCTGTCAGCGCAGCTCCGGTTACCGGCGGTGATTGCGTCTGATATGGTGTTACAGCAAAATGATTCGGTAGCAATATGGGGATGGGCGGGGCCCGGGGAGAAAATTTTCGTGACTACTGCCTGGGACAATAAAACGGATTCTGTTGTTACCAGCAATGGTGCCAAATGGAAACTGAAAGTAAAAACGCCGGCAGCCGGCGGCCCCTACAACATTACCATTGCGGGGAGGAGCAAAACAATCACCTTACAAAATGTACTGATTGGCGAAGTATGGGTTTGTTCCGGCCAATCCAATATGGAATGGAGCTATAATAAGGGTGAAAAAGATACGCGGACAGAAATGGCAACTGCTGCCAATCCTAATATTCGCTTTTTCCAAATACCCAAAGCTACCGCAGCTACCTTGCAGGAGGATACAAAAGCAACCTGGGTTGTTTGTGATTCCAATACGTTGAAAAGCTTTAGTGCAGTTGGTTATTTTTTTGGGAAACATTTACAGCAGCAGCTGAATATCCCAATCGGGTTAATCAATACCAGTTGGGGCGGTACACCGGCTGAAGTATGGACGCCGGAGGAACTGGTGAGCAGCGATATTGTTTTAAAAACAGCTGCTGCAAAATTGACACCTGCGGCGGGATGGCCCAATGCACCGGGCATTGCCTACAACGCCATGGTGGCACCGGTAACGCCTTTTAGCATTGCAGGGGCCATCTGGTACCAGGGTGAAAGCAATACCAGCACCAATGATACGTATGGTAAATTGTTTACCACCATGATTGATGCCTGGCGGCTGGCGTGGAAAAAGGAAATTCCGTTTTACTATGTCCAGATAGCACCCTATAAGTATGGCAGCAATAATATCGGCGCGCTGTTGCAGGAAGCACAGACAAAAACAATGGCACACCGCAATGTAGGTATGGTAGTTATAACGGATTTAATTGATTCAGTTACCAATATACATCCATCGCACAAACGGACGGTGGGCAATCGCCTGGCAAACTGGGCATTGGCAGACACCTATCACAAGACGGATGTGGTATATAAGAATCCTGTGTACAAGAGCAAAGAAACCAAAGGCAATAAAATAATGCTCAGCATAGACAACGCGCCCAACGGTTTTCAAAATAAGGAAGGATTAACGGGTTTTTATATTTCCGGCGAAACGGAAAACTGGCTACCCGCAGCAGGCAAGGTGGAAAAAGGCAAAATTGTACTTTGGAACAAACAGGTGAAGCAACCGGTGTTTATCCGCTATGGCTTCGGTAACACGCTGGTTGGAAATGTATTGTCCACTGAAGGGCTGCCTTTAACCCCTTTCCGGACAGACAATTGGTCCGTGGATCAATCACCGGTAAAATAACTTACTGCTGTAGCAAATTAAGCTGATTATACGGTGGTATCCTGATGCGCAATACTTCGCGCGTACGCGCATGCCCGTCTGGCATGGAAGCATCAGCTTGTAGAAACACGGCCAATAGGAGAATTTTGATTGAGCAGGCAAGATCTTTACCCGTGTATCCGGATAACGTACACAAAAATTTACTGCATTTTCTTACGTGGCAGACAGCGATAATAACTAAAACCGGGAGAATGATTAAACCGTACGAAGTTCTTCCTCAATCACATCATTGAAGGTACCCTCATTTTTTGCTACCCATTCAGGCAAAGGCTGCGCTACAATCTTCCATATGCCATCTTCTTTGCGCATGCGGAACATGATGCGGTTACCGCGGTCGTCGCTCACGTCTACTGTAAAGAGCTCATCCTGGAAACCGGTTAATTTTCTGAAATTAAATTCCCGCAGGTGACCATCTGCTTTTATGAGCCTTGTAAACTGTATATTTTTTATAAATTGGATATGCATGATCTAAGATAAATTAATAGTTAAACAACCCGGTATCCAGCAACAAATTTTATGCTAAAAAGGCTTTTCATTAACAGTTCAGGCTGTTAAAGTTGTTCACACAAAGTACTGAGTCAAATTGGCCTGCGTTGGCAGCCTGCGCCAATCGTCCGGCCTCATATCAGCTGCTGCTGATCATATCTGCTGATTGCGCTTCTACGTCCAATATATTGGTACGGTAACGAATGATACGGTTGCCCGCCATCACCAGTATAAAGCTAAGCACCGCGCAACACGCCATTACACCCGTCATGGGTAAGGCGGTATGGTTCTGCAGTATGCTTACCATGGCCGAAGTAAACGCGCCGATACTCATCTGGATACCACCCAGTAGTGCGGAAGCGGTGCCCGCATTTTTACTGAAAGGTGCCAGCGAAAGCGCGGAAGAGTTCGGAAAAGTAAAACCCTGGCAGGACAAAAAAATAAAAATAAAAAATATGGTGCTGAACAGTTCCAGGAAACCAGTAGCGGTGCCAATAAATAAGAGTAAACCAGTAATGCTTTGGCAGCACAAGGCCACGTTAATAATCTGCTGGCTGCTATAATTTTTAAGCAACACGGTATTGATTTGGCTGGCGCCGATTAAACCAAGGGCTATGAGCGCGAAAATCCATCCATATTGCTTTTCGGTTACTTTGAACAGTTCCATAAATACATGGGGCGAACCCGCGATATAGGCGTAAAGGCCAGCCGAGGCGACCGCCCCGGTAAATGCATAGGTATAAAATTGGGGATCTTTCAATACTGCTATAAAATTTCTGATGATAGAAATGGGTTTAAGCGAACGTGAGGTATCCGGAGCACGGGTTTCAGCCAGTGTAAAATGCACCGCCACCAGTATGCCCGTAACCATCAGTGATAGAAGTATAAAAATGTATTTCCAGCCAAATGCCGCCGAAATGTAGCCGCCCAGTGTAGGCGCAATAATAGGCGAGACGCCGATTACCAGCATCAGCAGTGAAAATACTTTTGCATTGTCTTCCACCGCAAAGATATCCCGCACCATTGCCCTTGCGGCCACTATGCCGGCGCAACTGCCCAGGGCCTGCAGGAAACGCAAAGCGATCAGCGCGTTGATAGAGGTACTCATGGCACAGCCGATAGATGCCAGCACATAGACGGTGAGGCCAATGTAAAGCGGGCGTTTCCGGCCAAACCTGTCCAGCAAAGGCCCGTATATAAACTGTCCTGCAGATATTCCTATAAAAAAACTGGACAATGACAAAGAAACATTTCCTACCGTGGTATGCAAATCTCTTGCAATTCCCGGAAAGCCCGGCAGGTACATATCAATAGAAAAAGGGCCGATTGCAGAAAGCAGGCCCAGGATGAGTATATGATAAGCCGTTTTTTTATTTTTTTGAGGCATCGGTTTGGTAAAACTATACTATTTTAACAACCGGTTATTGGTTATGCTGCGCCCAGGTATTATTTTTAATGAAAACAAAGTATGAAGTACATCGTTTTTTTGATCTGTTTTTTACCATTTGCTGCAACTGCCCAGGATTGCGTGCTAAAAAAAGGAAACGATGCGATGACCAGCAAACCTACGTTGAGTACTGGATTTATAGATCTGCAGGGTAATACTTTATCGATAGACGTGAATAACAAAGAAATTGATTTCTTTTTTGTGCTGACCGCCAACGCCGTTCGTTGCCTTGATGAAGAGACCGAACTGACCATCGTTTTTGAAGGCGGCAAATTAAAATCGCAATTCAAAAATTATGGGTCGATGAACTGTGATGGTATTTTTCATCTTATTTTCAAAAATTCAATGTATACGCCTTCGCCTTTACAAAAGCTGGCTGCAAAAAAAATTGTTTCTATCCAGCTAACAACGGGCAGCAATCCCAAACCCTATATCATTAGCCTGGTACCAGACCAGCAGCAAATGCTGCAAACTACCATTGCCTGTGTAATTAAGGAAGCCAAAACGGTTTTGTAAGCGAATCCTTAACAGTGCATTTCTGTACAGGCAATTTTTTGTACAGGTGGTTGTTCCCGGTGTATTCAAAAAAATAATACGATCATTGGTCTGCACACGTATTGTCAGCCGTTAAAAAGAAAACCCGTCCTGCTGTGGCAGAACGGGTTTTACTATTCGTTTCCGTTTTGGAAATTAATACCTGTAATGTTCTGGTTTAAACGGACCAGCTTTTGGAATACCGAGGTAGGCCGACTGTTCTGTTGTAAGTTCATCCAGCACCACACCAATTTTTGCAAGGTGAAGACG
>JBDSEV010000054.1:0-10913 GCA_039919885.1 Chitinophagaceae bacterium | reverse complement strand
TGTTTTAGTCATTTCATGCAACAGCTTCCGAGAGATCTTTGTAGGGTATAGAGATCACGACTTTGGTGCCGCAGCCCCCGCCATCTCCATCCATCAAGTCTTCAATTCTTAAAACTGCGGTTTCATTTTTTGATTTTTTTAAAAGTGCCAATCTGCCTGCTGTAATATTTACACCCATTGACTTTTCTTTTTCTGCCGATCGGCTATTTAAAGCGGCGGCCATATTTCTGCCAATACCATTGTCTTTAATAACACAGGTTAATATTTTATCGCCCGCGCTGAGCTGAATTTCCAGGCAACCAATGCCTTTTTTGTGCATCAAGCCATGCCAAATTGCATTTTCAGCAAACGGCTGCATCAGCATCGGAGGAATATAGACTGCGTTGATGTCGATGGTATTAATAAAAGTGATACTGTAGTCAAAAGCGTTCTTAAACCTTAGTCTTTCCAAATCCAGGTAAAGCCGAAGTGCCTCTAATTCATTTTCAAGTGTTATCAAAGGTTTTTCGGAGTTGTGTAAGGCCATGCGTATTAAACGGGAAAATTTAGTAAGGTAATCCGAAGCTTCTTCGGTTTTGTTTATCAGGATAAACCTGTTGATGGAGCTGAGGCAGTTAAAAATAAAATGGGGGTTCATTTGTGCGCGCAGGGCTTGCATTTCAAGTTCGGTAGCCTGCTGCAGGAATTCAATTTCATTTTTTTTATTTTCCAGTTGTTGCAATTGTAACTGGTGCTCCAGCTGCTGTTTTTCATTTTTCCGTTTAAGATTGGTGTTTCTGAAAATAAAAATACCAATCAACACAAAAGTACCGGTGGTAGCAATAAGAAAATACCTGATCAGCGATTCGCTTTTTAATTTTTGCTGTTGTACCAATAGTTTTTCCTGGTTGAGCTGCTGGCCTTTCAGTAATAAACTTATTTTTGTTTTTTGCTGGTCACCCTGCGATCGCATTTCTGACAGTGCGATATTTCTGCGGTATTTATCACTCAGGATGGAATCTTTTATTGCTATATATTTTATACTGTATTTATAAGCGCTGTCTTTTTTCTGCTGCCGGTCATATATTTCCCAGTAGAATTTATATGCGTCCCGGATAAATGGCCTGGCACCGGTTGGCAGTGCTATTTCAAGTAAACGCCTTGCATAAGAAAACGAAACAGTAAGATTTTGTTTCATTTGATAGCACCTGGCAAGGGGTTCTAATGTTCTCATTACGCCGTTTATGTCATTTCCCCGGCCAAAAAATAATAGCGGCAGTTTAAATTTTTCAATCGCCAATTCATATTTATGTTCCTTCAGATAAATCTCACCCAAATACAAACTTACATACGCGAGGTGCCTTAATCTTACGGTGCTATCATTCGTCATGAGCATTAAAAAATGGTGTGACGCATTGTAATAATATTTTGCTGAATCCAATTGATCATTCAATAGCGCAATATCACCCATTATCTTATTGCACCGGACAGGTATGTTGGTTTTTTGTGCATTTTGTGCGGCCATGCGGTAGTAAGTCAGCGCTGTTTCGGTTTCTCCTGCATCCTTGTATAAATTGCCCATTACTTCCGGTGAAGAAATTACGCCACGGGCATCATTTATTTTAAATGTAATGCCGATTGCTTGCAATAAGTATTCAAACGCCTTTTCATTGTATCCACGTTCGCTGTACGTGTAAGAGATCATTCTTAATATACTGGACTGTGTTTTTTTGTCATCCAATTTAATGACATAATGCATAGCCCGTTCATATGCTTGTTTTGCCGCAGCAAATTTACATTGCCTGTGCAGGCTCCAGCCCAGTGTAACGTTCGCCCAACTATATTTTTCCAGGTCATGTATTTTTTCGAACAAAGGTATTGACTGGCGGAAATATTTTTCTGCCGCTACAAAATCATCCCTGTCCCGGGCTATTTCACCCAGGTTTTGTAATGCTTCGGCAATACCCCTGTTGTAATGAAGTTTAACTGCTTCGTTATGGGCTTGTGATGCAAACAAGATGGCGGTATCCGTTTGTACGTTAAGATAGGTTTCGCTCAGAGCGTTTACGTAGTATTCACTGCTTAGTTTATTTAAACAATCAATACGGCTGCTGTCTTTTAAAGCAATTGTCAAATGTTTCAGGCTATCAATTCGATTGCTTTGTGACAGGCAGAGAAAGGGAACCAATAAAGTGAATAAGCACCATTTAAATTTCATTTAATGGCTTTTTAGTTACCCGGTAGAATTAATTGCAGCTTTATGTGTATAGGAACCTGCAGTTTCAGTTGAAAGTTATGCAATTAATGTGAACTTAGATTCGTTGCCCGTCATCCATAATAACGGGAGTAATAGAAAAGCGATGACATAGTAATATTGTTTTATAAAGAATCAACTGGTAATTGTACCAGCTGATTCTTTAATGCTTGCCGGCTAGTTCAGGTGTAATTCCAGCACCTTATTTCCAACCTGCCTGCCCTGTATAATCTGGTGGTGATTGACGGCGAATAATGTATGCCCGCCAATAGCAACCCTTTTAAATATATGGGTGAGGTTCTACCGCACTGTATAATCAAAACAATCGCTGGTTAAAACAGGTGCCAGGGTTGCTTCATCGAGTATTTGGAAGCGGATATGAAACGCTGTTCCCCGGGCTATTCCTGTGATATCCCGCCATAATTTTACATTTCCATCTCCATGTGCATTGGTCACGATTGACTTTGGTTGTAACCCTTCGCCGAGTGTAAGCCATGCATTGCTTGAGCAGCCCGTAACGTCTGCTATTGGGTTTACTGCGCGTTGCAACAGGTAAGAATGATTTGGTAAAAGATTCTTAACCCAGGTGTTTAGCGTGATTACCCGGGCTGTATCAGGGTTCTGGCGAAACTCAATAAACCCTCCGGTATTTTTTCCGTTGCTCCGAAGTTGAACGTCAAGGTCATACAAGGGATTAAGCGGGTAAGAATCATCTTTTTTACAACCGGAAAATGCGATAACCAGCACGGCAATGGGGAGTATAAATTTGAACTTCATAAAATAATTTTTTAATGGTTTAATTTGTTATTCCCCGTAAAGGTGCAGCGCTGAAACAATTTTGGTAAACCACAATGTGCCGCTGGAGGTTATGGCGTGTAACTGGCCTGTTTAACTACCTGGTTGGAAGAGCCGGCCGGAGCGGTTTAACGCTACTTGCCTGAAATTTTAAAGAAGCGCCATTTTCTTTTCATGCAAAATCGCTGCTGGAAGTGTGCTTGCAAATGCCAAGCAAACCTTATCAGTGAGGGTGATTTGCAGAGCGTGCACAGTTTAATTGAAATAAAAAACCCGCTCTGAAAGCGGGCCTTTGGAAAATAATGAACTAATCTGGGGTATTTGAATGCAGCACGTTGGTTTTATGAGCGGTGCTGCAGATACGCCATCCATTGCGTTTCTATAGCTAAAGATAACTGGCAACGTCTTTTCCGATTATCCCGGTGCTGGCAATTCATGTTTTATAAACAACCTGGTAAACAGGTAGGCCACAATTAAATTTGGTACCCAGCTCAACCAGGCTACGATACGATATGCAGTTACAAAATTTCCAAAATAAATTGTCAGAATTGGAAGCCATATTCTCAGGGTCACGGCAGCAAAACAAGCAGCATAACTGTATACCATCATTTTTTGATGTTCATATATTTTCTGATTTCTGATCGATATATAGCCCATTACGGTCGTATAAAGCCAGGTAGTGCTCAAACAAATAAAACCCAAAGACGCGACAAGGCCGCCGGTTGCAAAGAAGCCAATGAAGATGCCCGTTATGGAACTTAATAAAACTGAAACCACATAGATTTTGCCAATTTGGGTATGTATTTTCGGTTTGTAAATTCTGATTTTTGAAATGAATTGTGTCCAGCCAATAAGCAATGCAATTCCTCCGAAACTGATGTGCATGTAAAAGCCGACGTTCCAGAGTATGTTTGCCAGGAGTTCAGTCGATTTTGACTCCAATATTCCAAATTTCCTCTCCGCAAAGAGATATATCGTAGGATAAAGACCGACAACCACTGATAATAGTCCAAATAAAATCCAAAGTCCTTTTTTTGCCATTTTAAGTGAGATCAATTTCAATAATTATCAATTAGTTACTTAGACGTTGATAAAGATTTATTCCAGTCGACAATCCTGGCGGTTGTCGCGCTTACCTGGACAATCCGGTAGTATGACCATTGCACTTTACTGGTCACCCTTCATTGTGTTCGCGCGCTTTCTTTCATCAAACCTTTGTTCCCTGAATCAGTATGGATGCTTTTATTGACTGTTCCTTAAGATGAAGAAATTTGATGCGTTCTTTGTCCTGCGAAAAATTTACGAAGTCCTGCACATCGTCAAATTCAACAAGATGTATTTCATAAGGACGTTCAATTGAATGTTCAATAAAAGCGGTTGCATCAGGTCTGATTCGAAGCAACAGGCGGCCGTTATATTTACAAATTGCAGGAATTGCAATGTCCTCAAATTGGTGGAAGATTTTTTCCTGGCCTTCCCTGATATAAATCAATTGTGTAAAGTAAATCATGGCTGTTTATAGGTAAAAAATAAGCTTCCGGAGCTTATATGGATGATTGCTTCGTACTCAGTCTTTCGGTTCCCACAATTGAACTTTGTTTCCTTCTGCGTCCAGGATATGCACAAATTTGCCGTAATCATAGGTTTCGATACTGTCAACGATTGTTACTCCATCTTTTTTTAGTTCTGCAACCAATGCTTCAAGGTTTTCAACCCTGTAATTTATCATAAAATCCTTTGCTGAGGGTTCGAAGTATTTGGTCGTTTCGGCAAACGGTGTCCATTGTGTTTGTCCCTTTTTTGTGCTGTCTGCACCTTCAAACCATTCAAAAGTGGCCCCATATGGATTTGTGTTTAACCCAAGGTGTTTTTGGTACCATGCTGTTACCGCTTTTGGATCTTTGCATTTAAAAAAGATTCCCCCAATGCCCGTTACTTTTTTCATGTTTGCTATTTTCTTATTTTGTCTTGTAATGATTTTGTTGAATGCGAAACCTGATAAAAAAGAGGCAATAACAACCAAGAATACCAATAGCGTTTTTTTCATTTGTGTAATTTTAAGGAAAACGGGTTGGGTAGGTAGCTGCTTCGCTTGCTGCTTATGCAAAAAACCACACGTTATCAGTATAACCTATTTACTGTGCAATGATTGCGCGTAAATTAGTGCATTTTTGTTTCCAATTTGTTTGACCAAACTTTTTTTTGAAATGCCTGGTGTGTGCCGTGGTTATGCTTTCCGCCCGCTTGGTGAGACAATCATTTCATCGTTTATCTTTCGTTAAGCGTTGACCGCACCTGTCTCAACTTTTCCGGCTCGCTGGTAATGGGCAATGATAACGCCGGTTGTTGTAACTGTGCTTGCTATTAATGTAAATGCCGCCGGAATCGCGCCTTTGCCGAAGAGTTTTTTTCCTTTGCCCAACGTGAGCGGGTGAATTTTGAGCCGGAGTTCGTCTACAAGATCATTTTTAAGCAGCAGCTGAACAAGTTCACTGCTACCCCAGACCTGCAGGTCAGCGCCGGGCGAATTTTTAAGTTTTTTGATATTTGACACGGTTTTTATAACTACTGAATGCTTCCAACCCGTAACCTGTGGGTCCGATTTTTTCATTCGTTTCGAAAACACGTATTTGGTTCCTTCATTTATAGCCGGCCAAAAGTCTCCATGCGCAGGCCAGTAGGCCGCCCAAATTCCAAATGTTGTTCTGCCCAGGAGGTAGTCTGCAGGTTTAACTTCTTCTTGCACCATCCTGTCATAAATTTCGTCAGCGTACGGCGCCACCCAGCCGCCATATTTAAAACCACCTGAAGGATCTTCTTCAGGCCCACCGGGTGCCTGCATCACGCCATCCAGTGTAATCATCGACAATACAATTATTTTTCTCATAGTGTTTCGCCTCCGGCAATTATTACTTTTTAAAACCATTCTTCGGCAATGTGAACGCCGCAATCTAAAATTAGGCAATGAAGATTATTCAATGGCCGGCTTGTTGCGACAACTTTAGGTACTGATTGCGACAAATGGTTATAGATAGTATTCATAGAGGCAATGCGTTGGCTTGCGTGACAGCTATTATTGAATCGAGTGGCAGGATAAATTCACCACTGTTTTTCTGCGAAGCCCATCTAGTTTATATCGCTGCGCGCGAACCCGCTATCTGTGCCTGGTTCCATATTTACAAGTTAGAAATGACCGCTGCCTGTGCGGCCTTTTTGGTAGTGCCGGAAAATGACAGGAACGTTGGCCGTAATGAAAATTCGCATGCCTGTGGCGAAGGCGCTACTTGAGCACTTAGCCGGACTGCGGCAAGGGATATTGTTCGCAAGCAGCTTCCCAGGCAGCCTGGCTGCCTTGCCCCTGGCCAGCCAGTTTTTTACAATATTCCGCTCTTGTCAGCGCCATATCATCAAACGGGTGAGCGCGTAGGATAGCCTGGTGCGCAGCGCTGATTATTTTTTTCCAGTGGGGATGAAGCGCGGTTAGTAGCTGTTCCTGTTTCGAAAAAATTTGCCTGCGGCCGTCTTCGCCGGCCTGCCGGTTTTTCAATTCAAACCGCACGGCCATCGAAAAACAGATATCCGAAAATATTGTATACAACAAATCGTCGGTATCACTGGCCATCACTCTTTTCAATTCTACGCCCCGCTCAACAATAACATAATAAAATCTACCGGCTGTATCAACCTCAATATGCGGGTGCGCCCCGTCTACCGACTGCCCATACGTTGGCAGCAGGTTTTCGGGCGCATTGATTTTATTGGCGAAGCCGTCAACCAATATTTTTACAGCTGTTAAATTTTCGTTCATATGTCAGGTTAACCAGGTTAGCGTTGCAGCAGGTGTTGTTAATCTCAGCGATTACTGAACTGTCCAAAATGCCAGAGTACGCCCGAAGGATCGTGCATAAAACATTCCCTTCCCCAGTCATAGTCCCTGATTGCAGTCAGTTTTACACCGGGGTATTTGCTCACCAAATCCAGCCCCTGTAATTGCTTTAAATATAGGTCCACGTCCTGCACTTCTAAAAAAATCATTGTATTGTCTATCCAGTCTTTTACATAGGCTTTTTGTAAGTAAAACCCGGTTTGATCGAGCGTATACAACGACATGTCATGCGAAATGATGGTTTCCGTGAAACCTGCATCGCGGTAGAAGCTTTGCGACAATGCGTAGTCTTTGGCACCAATGAACGGACGGATTGAGCGGGCGGTTTGTTCCATTGCTTTTAATTTTATTTCATACAAAATTGCGGTTGTAAGAGGGGATTAAAATTGATTATAAGCAATAAATCAGGTAATCCTTGCCCTAACCCGGCTCAGTGTTGCTGGCGTCATTCCTAAATAAGATGCTATTTGCATTTGAGGAAAACGGTTTATCCAGTCCGGGTGTTTCAGTAATAGTTCTTTGTAACGCAGGTCGGGATTCTTTGTACTGATGGTGGCCAAATGAGTAGTGGGAATCGCCAGTTTTACCAGTAATGCATTTAACATACGGAAACAAGGATAGCTGTCCATCAGTTCATGAATGTTTGATAGAGAAATCGATGCAATGTCTGAATCTTCAAATGCTTCAATATAATTGTTAGAGGGTTGCTGTAGCATAAAACTTTCCATGTCTGCCGCCCATTGGTGTTCGGTAAAAAAATTTATCGTCAGCTCGCCCCGTTCTGTATGCGTGTAAAACCGTAAACTTCCAGTGTTGATAAAGCAGAGACTAGTAGAAATTTGACGGGGTTTTACCAGGAGGCTTTTTCGCTTAAGTTTTTTAAATGTCAGCCTGTTTGTAAAATGTTCCAGTTGCGGTGCTGAAAAACCATACAAGCCTAAAAGCGAACGATGAATTCCCGAAAAATCTTTATCGCTGCCGGTTATTGAAGAAGTATTATTTAGTATCATCAGTTGATGTGGATGTAGCGGTATTTATGAATGTTAAAATATACTGTGTCAAAGAGAATAGCGCGTGGTTTTGTGCGTTTTAATTTGAACGTTGCTGTAGCTCCAGCATCCTTGCAGCATACCTTTTTCCCAGTTCGTTCGCAGACCTGGCATCAAAATGTAATTTATCGCCTTTGTCCGTCAGCCCTTCCGCAGCAGCCACCGCAGTATGATCTGCGAGGCCTGGAATTTTTTTCAGCTGAGCATTTATGTTTCCGCTCGTGGCCAAAAATGGCCCCAGCTCTCCAGCAACGAAAGGAAGGTTTGGATTGCCTGCTAAAGTCCGGATGCGGTGAATGAGTGCTGCAAGTTGCACCGCATAGGTTTCCGCAGCAGCTGCATTGCTGTTTGCTTCGCCCTGGTGCCAGATAACGCCTTTAATAGTGCCATACTGCATAGCACGCGTAATCCTCGCGGCTGCATCGTCCCATGGATGCGTATTGGTCGCACTATCAAAAGCTCCAGGCAGCCAGTGTTCAATGGGCGTACCACCAACAGCGCAGGGAATGAGCCCTATCCGTTTGCCGGGTGTTGCTTTTGCCATTTCAATACCAAACATCAATCCTGGTCCAACCCCCACAATTGCAGGTTTATCAAAATGCAGGGGATGCCTGGCAATGATCCATTGCGCTTGCTTGTTGAAAACAAAGACGCTGTCATTACCTTCCTGTTTCAGTTCATCCGTGAGCGGCCCACGGCCGGCCATGTTCGACTGTCCTATTAAAACATAAAGTTCAAAGTTTGGGTTTGTTTTTGGCTGCGCCGAAGCGGTTGCACCGGACAAAAGAAAATTAAACCCGAAAAGCAAGGCCATTATGAAAGTTTTCATTTTTTAAATTACAAAATTTAATTGTAGGCCATGATTTTAATAACCGCCAATTATAAAAAGCCCGGCAGGGTAGTGCCGGGCTTACAAAGTATCATCAAACCAAGGATTAATTGTGCGTTGATTACAACGTGGCCATGTCTATTACAAAGCGATAACGCACATCCCCTTTGACCATGCGCTCGTACGCGGTCTGGATATCTTTTATATTGATTATCTCAATATCAGACACAATGTTGTTGGCAGCGCAGAAATCAAGCATTTCCTGTGTTTCTTTTATGCCGCCGATACCAGATCCGGCCAGGCTTTTACGTCCACCCAGTAGGCTGAACGCGGCAATAGGTGCAGGGTCTGGTGGAACACCCACGCAAATGTGGGTGCCATCTGTTTTCAACAATGACAGGTACATGTTAAAATCATGCACCGCCGATACGGTATCCAGGATAAAATCAAAACTGCCTTTTGCTGCTTCAATCTGCGCAGGGTCGGTGGTTACCACAAAATGATGCGCACCCAATGCTTTTGCATCCGCTTCTTTTTTTGGCGAAGTACTTAAGACCGTTACGTCGGCCCCAAATGCAACTCCAAATTTAACGCCCATATGTCCAAGGCCTCCAAGACCCAGCACCGCCAGTTTGTGGCCCTTGCCTACTTTCCAATGTTTAAGCGGTGAATAGGTGGTGATGCCAGCGCATAAGAGCGGCGCGGTGGCAGCCAGGTCTAGTTTATCAGACAGATGCAGTACAAATTCTTCGCGTACAACAATGGTATTGGAATAGCCGCCGTACGTGGGGGTTTTTCCGTCACGCTCATAACTGTTGTACGTTTGGGTATTGCCTTTGAGGCAGTACTGCTCCAGATCTTTTTTGCAGTTTTCACATTCCTGGCAAGAGTCTACCATACAGCCGGTACCAGCCAGATCACCCACTTTAAAATGCTTTACATGGTCGCCTACTTTTACGATGCGGCCTACAATTTCGTGGCCGGGAACCATCGGGAATATGCCGGGGAACCAATCATTTGTTATCTGGTGAAGGTCGGAATGGCAAACGCCACAAAATAAAATGTCAAACTGTACATCATGAGGGCCAACATCGCGCCGGTCAAATGTCCAGGGCGCGAGCGGGGTTGTCTCAGTCTGTGCAGCATATGCTTTTGTTTCAATCATTGTAATGGTTTTGATAGTTTAAATATATAAATTATTTGAAGTCAGCGGAATGTACAACAATGGGCATGGCAAATAGTTTTCGTAGCGCAGCAGGGGCAGCAAATGGCTGCCTGACTGAATTTATCCAGCTAAAATAAGGCATTCAACCATGCAGCCTTGTAGTTTTTAATAGCCGGGAAATGAACTGGCAGACTGGTCGTTTACAAGATTAATCCCGCGCAGAATTTGAGCGAAACAGCTACCAATGATGGACGACTTCTCCGGATTTGGGACAGTCGCCGGCACGATATATTGTGTAAATCCATGATAAACAAGGGTTTTTTTTCGGGCATGGTATTCGGTCAACGTACCGATATTGACCCCGTACTAATATGAAAACAAACCTTATGGAGCTGCCCGACCTGGAAACAACTGAGCAATTACTTCGAATGCAAGCTGAACGCTTGCTGGTAGCAGATACCCTGCAAAACGACGTAGGCCAGATACTGGCTTCGGTACTGCTGTGGATTCAATATACCAAGATTGAAAATAAACTGGTTGAAAATGTTTCTTTTGCAGAAGCTGAAAAAAACCTGAAAGTGGCTATTGATAAAATACGAAGCATTCATTATTTGCTGGCCGATTGATACCAGCCCGCCGCTTTTTTTGTGGACCTGCTCAGGCAACCGTGATGTAATTTGATTATTTATCTCCCCATCTGCAACTACGCTTTTACACAGTGGACACCATTCAACAACTGGCTGTTTCTAAAGTCTGATAATAGCGTCCCAAAATAAAATGCTAATTGGCTTGCTTCTCGGCTTCAATGATCCAGCTGCAATTATTTTACTGCTGACCACTTGTTATCCAACTAAATTTTAAGGGCATAATTAAACCTTGTATTAGCCAGCCTACGGTTAGTTCCGGCCGCCATATACTCATCAGGCATTCATTTCCGGGGGGGTCGTTTTTTTTAA